>NZ_JBVIHH010000009.1:42727-300893 GCF_055570395.1 Streptomyces sp. NPDC031210 | reverse complement strand
CCCCCCCCCCCCCCCCCCCCCCCCCCCCCCCCCCCCCCCCCCCCCCCCCCCCCCCCCCCCCCCCCCCCCCCCCCCCCCCCCCCCCCCCCCCCCCCGCTGCTGAGACCTCTCCCGTTGAGACCTGCTCAGGAAGATTGAGCGGCCAGTTCGTGGCGGAGGAGGACCACCTGGGAGTCGAAGGTCCTGGATTCGGTGAGGGTGAGGTTGATCCGCCGCTGGGGAGCGCGGAAGACGGGCCTGCCGCCGCCGAGCACGACCGGGTGGACGAAGATCTGGTACTCGTCGATCAGCCGGTGCTCGGTGAGGAAACCAGCGAGCGCGGAACCGCCGAACAGCAGCAGGTGGGCGCCGCTGTCCTTGAGGGCGGTGAGCTCCTCGACGACGTTCGACTTGATGACGCGGGTGTTCCAGTCGGCCGCGTCGAGAGTCGTGGAGACGACGACTTTGGGCGCCCTCCGCCAGACGGGGGCAAAGGCGAGGTCGTGCTCGTGGGTGGAGAACTCCTCAGCGCGGGGCCAGTAGTTGGACATCATGTCCCACACCACGCGGCCGTAGAGAAAGACGTCGACGCTGTCGGTGAGAGCCTGGGAGTAGGCGGAGAGCTCGGGGTCCATGACGGGCCAGTCGAACTCGCCGTTGGGGCCCTCGATGTAGCCATCGAGTGACTGGTGCACGAAGTGGGTGATCTTGCCCATGAGAAGTGCGACCTCCTTGTGCATGAGGGTCCGGGCCGGCAGTCGCGCGCCCTTGTGTACGATGTCCACATCTGGAGGGCGCGGCGATCCGAGCCCCCTGAGTGATCACGCAGGAGCCTAGATGAACTAAGTGGATGCTGTCCACATTGGAGTTGGTGATGGCCGCAGACACAGGCAAGCCGAAGCGGGAGACGTACCGCCACGGTGACCTCCGCAACGCGCTGATCAACGCCGGCCTCGAACTCGCCCGCGAGGGTGGGCCGGAGGCCGTCGTGCTGCGGGCCACGACCCGCCAGGCCGGAGTCGTGCCCAACGCGGCCTACCGGCACTTCGCCGACCGGGGCGCCCTGCTGCACGCCGTCTCCCAGGCCGCCATGGCCAGGGTCGCGCGCATGATGGAGGAGGAGCAGGCCGCCCTGCCGCCGACCACGGACCCGGCGGCCGCCGCCCGAGCCCGCTTCCGCGCGGTCGGCACCGGCTACCTCCGCTTCGCCCAGGAGGAGCCGGGCCTGTTCCGCACGGCCTTCCACGTCCCTGGCGACATGGCCCACGCCGCCGCCGACACCGCCGCCGGAACCAGCGGCAAGACCCCCTTCGAACTCCTCGGCGCCGCCCTGGACGACCTCGTGACCACCGGCCTGCTGCCCGAAGAGCGCCGCCCCGGCGCCGAGTTCCTCGCCTGGTCGGCCGTCCACGGCCTTGCCGTCCTCCTCATAGACGGCCCCCTCCGCGGCCTCCACCCCACCCAGTGCCACGAGGCCGGCCAGCACGTCATCGACATGATCGAACGCGGAATCTGACCCGCCGACCAGGGTCGATGATGCGCTCGCGGCGACCGCTGTGAGTGGCGAGGACTCGCCCGTTCTTCCGGTAGGCGATGACCCGATTCCACGGCCCATACCGCTCCGCTCCCGCACGTCCCGTCACGGGGCACCCGCAGCCCCGTAACCGGTGATCCGGGGCGGCTGCAGTCGACTGAAGCCCACCTCCAGGCAGTGGAGGGTCACGGTGCCTCCGCCGAGGAACTCGGCCTTCTGGCGGAGCTGGTCCACGACCGCCGGGCTCGGCTGTCCGTACACGTCGATGGATCTCATGCGGATGAGCGCACCGAACGCACGGAACCTCGGCCCGCCGAGCTGCATGTGCAGCTCCATCGACGCCGAATCAGGATGCACGGCCACCACGGTCATCGTGGACTCGGACTCATCGATGTAGAAGTTGTAGGCCATCAGCCGCGGTTCGCGCGCCTCGACGAAGGCGGCCAGGTCGCGCATCCCGTTCTTGACCTCGGCGAGTCTGCCTTCGCGGATGTCCGAACGGTCAACGTAGTAAATGGGTTCCGCCATGCCGCCCGAAGCTACAGCCGGACGCCCGTTCGGTCCGCTCGGCGCGCGGTCCCCCTCCTGCTCGTCCCCCCAATGCGCTGGCCTGGCACTTGCGCAACACGCTTCAGAGCGGCGGTTTCCACATCACCGCGAGCGGCAACGACGGGACGGCGGCGCCGGTCAGGGGCGGGGTGGGCTGGGCCGGACTGGGAAGCCGCGGTGCCAGGGGTTGGAGGGGTGGCTGCTTACTCGGCTTGGATGGCACGAGGACCTGTCCGGTACGAGAGCGGGGCCCTTACCGGCGGTGTCCCGGAGGAACAACCCATCCGGCCGTTAGTGCCGTCGCTCCGCGATGGGTACCGGTGAACCATGGCTGCCACCTTCACCACCCGCACGGTCAACATCACGACCGGCTCCACCGAGACCCTGCACGACCTCACGAACGCATGCTCCGCGTTCCTCCGAGAGGCGGCTCACGGGCGTAACGGACTGCTGAACATCTTCACCCCCCACGCGACGTCCGGCCTGGCCATCATCGAGACCGGCGCGGGCAGCGACGACGATCTGTTGGCGGCCCTCCGCGACGTTCTTCCCACGGACGCCCGCTGGCAGGACCGCCACGGCAGCCCTGGTCACAGCAGCGCCCACATGCTCCCTGCGCTGGTCCCACCACACGCCACGTTGCCCGTAGTCGACGGTGAACTGGAGCTGGGGACCGCGCAGTCCGTCGTACTGGTGAACACCGATCGGGACAGCCCCGAACGGCAAGTCAGGCTGTCTTTCCTCGGCTGACCACACGACCCACGCCATCCTGCGCGTGCCAGGGCCCCTGCCGGCAGCCGGTCGACGAGGCAACTCTCCGACCGGCCACCCCAAGGGCTCCCGTGCCCTCACCCCGCCGCTCCTACGTTGGGTCCGGCGGGCCTTACCAGGAGTAAGCTGTAACTACCGAGAGCACTCCATACACCAGCTTCCACGCTCGTGTCGCTTTCGGCGATTCACGACACCGGGCCGGTCGCGGTCGGCCCGGAGCAGGGTCCGCGTCATGACCACAACCATTCTGGATACACCCGCGGTGGAAGACCGGACCTCTTCACTGCCTCTCCGACTCATCCTGGCGCCGACCGGCACCGCTCCGGCTCTGCTCGACGGTGCGTGGTGGCCCCGGTCCCGTGACCTCGCGGCGGAACTTCCCGCTCTGACGGCCGTCCTCGACCCGCTCTGGGGGCGGACCACCCACGTCACGGTGAACCCCACGCTCTGGCCGGTCATCCCACGGAAGGTGCCCGTGGACGGGCATGTGGTGGGTGTCGGCTGGTTCAAGGCCGAGCAAGATCCCCACAAGTTGCTGCTGCTCTCCTACAGCATCGGCCGTTGGGACCTGCTGGTGATTCCACCGGAGACCAGCCCGGCCACAGCCGCCCGGCTCATGAGCGAGGTCGCCCACCCGCTGGGCACCCTCACCGCGAGTGCTCTGATGGACGAGGCGGAGCAACGCCGGATCGCGGAGGAGCGGGAGCCTTCCCTGGTTTCGGTCTGGGACTCTGAAGGCGGCTACGGAGGCGGCTACGGAGGCGGCTATGGAGATGGCTATGGAGACGGCTATGGAGCAAGCCTGCCGACCTCGCGTTCCCCCGCCCAAGCAATCGTTGGTCAGGTACCAGATGCGGTGGACGGTATCTGAGCATCCGGGAACCCACGCGAGCGCGGAGTTCGAATTCCCGTACTCCGCGCCGGAAGAAAGCCCCGGGTCGGGTCCGCCTCGGGGCCGGGGCGCATCCGCGCGCGGGCGGGACGCTCCTCCCGAGCGGCCGGATCAGATGGCTTCGGCTTCGATGACCGAGGTCAGCGGTGGGGCCGGCATGATGCGGTGCAGGCGGAACCCGGAGCGGGTCAGGAGGTCCTCGAACTCGGAGGCTGTGCGCTCGCGCCCTTGGAGGATCATGAGCATGACGACGTCCAGCGCGACGGCCGGATGAGGGGTGCCGTCGCCGGGCAGCACCGCGTCGATCACCAGCAGTCGGGTGCCGGAATCCATGGCGCGGCGGATGACGCCGAGGATGCGCAGGCAGTCCTCGTCGGGCCAGTCGTGAAGGATGTTCTTGAGCAGGTACACATCCCCACCCTCGGGTACGGCCGCGAAGAAATCGCCGCCTTCCGTACTCCAGCGGTCCTTCAGCCCCTCGACATCGAGCAGGTGGTCGCGGACCGTCTCCGGCCGGTCGAAGAGGACTCCCGTCAGGCCGGGGAACCGCGTGAGCACCTCACGCAGCAGCCCACCCCGGCCGCCGGCCACATCGATGACGGTGCCGCTGTCGGGAAACGGGTAGCCGCGGGCGACCTCCTCGTTGATTCCACCGGAGGTGAGTGAGCTCATGGCTGCGTCGAAGAGGCGACTCTTGTCGGGGGCGGTAGCCAGGTGGTCGAAGAACGGGACTCCGTAGGCGGCGTCGAAGCCGTTCTGCCCGGTGCGCAGGGTGTCCGTGAGGCCGTCGGCGGAGCGGCGGAACATCTCGTCGGTGAACAGCAGGACAGCCGCCTGCTGGGAGCCGGGCACGTCCGTGCGCAGGGTCGCTCCGCTCTCGGTCAGGGAGAAGGTGCCGTCCTCGGCCTCGCGGAACAGTCCGCGCATGGCGAGCAGTCTCATCACGCGGCGCAGGGGAGTGGCCTGGGCATCGGACCGGGCGGCCAGGTCCTCGGCGGTGAGCGGCCCGTCGGCCAGGAGATCCGCGATGCCGTGCAGCACGACGGCGCGTAGGGCCGACGCGTGTATATGACCGAACATCAGGTCTTGCAGCGGCGACGACGGGCCGTGGCTGTTGAGGTCCGACGGGGTGGTGGCGGGGGTGGCAGGGCTGGCGGCCAAGGGTCTGCTCCTGTCGTCGCGCGGGCGTTCCCGCGTTTCCCATATTCGGTGGTTTCGCAGGTCAGAGCTTGTTTTGACGGCTCTCCGGAATGTGTATGCCGTGGCCTGTACGCCGACGGCATATACGCCTGCCGGGCCTCCCCCGGCCGTAGCTGCCAGGGCCCGACGCCCCCCTCTCCATGGGCGCACGCACCCTTCTCCGGACGCGCCACAGTGACTTTCTGGCGCTGATTGAGACCGCTTGTTGCTCGGTGCCACGTTGGAGGCCGAAGTACGAAGCACGCAGGTGTTGTCCGCCTACCCGTCGCGGTAGAGGACAACCCGGAGTTGCGCCTCATGCGGACCGTTCGTGTGGATGCCGAGCGAGCCAGGATCCTTTAGCCGGACCTGTCCGTTGCCCTGTCCGTGGGGGCTGTCCGTCTCAAGCCGCTGAGACCATGAGACGCACCGTCACGTGCGGTCGGCGGTGGCGACACGGGGAAGTTCCTCGTACAGCAGCCGGCCGACCATCGCACCGCCGAAGCCAACGACGCCCACACCGACCAGCCACGACTGGATGACCAGGACGGTTCCCACGGGGCCGTGGCTGACGGTGTCGGATGCGATCAGCGGCGAGAAGACGAGCCGGGAGAAGACCCTCAGGCCGAGCAGCCCGATCACCGTGGCGACAGCGCCGGGAAGCAGGTACGCCAGCGGATCCGCCCGCCCAGCAACAATCGCTGAGACCACCAGAGGATCAGCAGGGCGCTCAGCGACGCGACGGCCCCGCCCGCCAGGGGCTCGCGCCGCAGCGTGGCGGTGGCGGAGACGAAGAGGTATCCGGTGAGGACGCCGAGCCACACCACATGCCGCCCCTGGCCCACCAGCGGGCCGGCGGCAGATCCGAGATCTTCTCGTAGCCGGTCTGCACCGCAGCCCCGAAGCTCAGGCCGAAGACGGCGAGGCGGCGATGCCGAAGGCGGTCGTGGTCCGCAGTCCCTGGCCGGGGCGCGTGAACAACTGCTCGACTTTTGCTCTGGAGGTGGTCGATACGCCGAGCCCTTCGCCGAGCCACTGCGCGAACCCCCGCCCGTGCTCGGGATCGGCGGAGGAGACGATGATCAGCAGTGGTACCAGCGTGAGGAACCCCAGCGCCGCGAAGCCCAGCGCACGCGACCACAGCTCAAGATTCTTGCTCCAGCGCCATCCGCGCCCGACCGGTGAACGGATGATCACGCGGCGCAGCCGTCCGAACCAGGGCGAACGGTCCGCGGCACCAGAAGGCTTCATCGGCATCCCAGTCGACTATCACGGCCGGAACCCTTACCGCGCGAGGGCGCGACGCAGAGGTTCCCGCTAGCCTGGCAGGGCAAGGGGCTACCGGAGCTCAGCGGGCTGCGCCGACCGTGGGGACGGCTCGCACCGGCCCGGATCAACGGCTCAGGAGGACAGGCCATGATCCATGCAGCCGATATCCGTGAATGGCGCAACCACAACGTCGTCGATCCCAAGGGCCACAAGATCGGCGTGCTCGAAGCGATCTATGTGGACACCACCACCGACGAACCGGCCATGGGAACGGTCCGCACCGGACTGCCCACCCGCCAGCAGTTGGCCTTCGTGCCCCTCGACGAGGCGATCCTGGGGCCGGACTACATCAAGGTCTCCTACGCCAAGGCGCTGGTGAAGAAGGCGCCCTCGATCGGCTTGGACGACATTCTGCCCGCCGAGGCAGAGGAAGCGGTTTTCCGGCACTACGACCTGCCGTACGAGCCGGGCGCGGGCGGCGAGAGGCAACTCGCGCGCCGCTGACCGCCCGAGCTCAGTCAGAAGAAGGTGTTCGCGTCATGGCTCTCTTCCTGTTTCTCGTTCTGGTCGCCGTCGCGCTGGGAATCGTCGGAGCGGTGGCAAAAGGGCTGGCCTACCTGCTGATCATCGGCATCGTGGTTCTGCTGGTCGCTGTGGCCGTCGTCGCCGTGCGCGGGTCCCGACGCTCCGGTCGCGGCCCCATCCGATAACGCGGTGAGCTATCGGGTCGCGCGGCGGGTCATCAGTGTGGTCGCCGCCCGTGTGATCAGTGCGTCGCTGTGCGGTGGGAGGCGTTCGTAGTCGCGTCGCGTCGCGTCGCGTCGCGTGGCGTGTCGAGGCCGTCGCGGTTGTCGGGGGCATCATTAAGCACTGGGCCGACCGGATGAAGATCCGTATCGTGGGCCCATGGTGGATGAGGGAGAACCGAGACTCTTCGTGAACCGGTGGGGCGACACATCGCACCCGGCACCGGGGGGCCGCGGTTCCTACCGGGATGAGTGCCTGTGCTTCGACCAGGCCAAGCCGCATCCACGTGCCCGTGTTGGTTTCCACACCGAGCGCCAGGACACCTCGGCCGCTGGGTGGCAACATCTGCTGGAGCTGATCGACGAGGCTGCGGACGACGGGCGGGAGGAGTTCCGTCCCCTGGTTGAACTCAGCGCCGAGGAACGGCGACAGGTCATCACCCTGCCGCCGAGCATCGCCAAACTGACGGCGGTCAAGCGCTTCGTGCTCTACGGCAGCAACCTGGTCCGAATACCGCCCGAGATCGGTGCCATGAGCAGCCTGGAGGAGTTCATCCCCTACACCTCATACCGGCTGCACTGGTTCCCCTACGAAATCACCCGATGCTCCAACCTGGCCCGGAGCACGGTAAGCACCCGCGCACTGTTCGGGAACTACAAGCTCCGTCCTCCCTTCCCCCGCCTTCAGCCCCCGCACGACTCCGCTGCTGATCTCGACCTGACAGGGCTTGATGCCCGGCGCTGGGGAACCACAGTCATCCGAGGGTGCAGTGTCTGCGATCGGCGGATCGAGCAGGGAGGGCTCCACCAAGTGTGGATCTCTCGGCGGGTGGCCACCGATGTCTTGCCTCTCCTGGTCAATGCCTGCTCGGCAGCTTGCGTTTCCGCCCTTCCCGCCGGTGCCGAGGACTACGTGCAGTTGCCGCACAAGGGCGGCAAGGTCAACCAGCCACCGTCCGACTGGGACTGATCTCGCTCAAGTGCGCGCCGACTTGGCGGCGCACGGCTCCGCTGTACTTTCCGCCGAATCGCACGGCCATAGAGTGAGCTCCTCGACGAGCCGGCGGGGGTACGCCATGGAAATCACCGTCCAGTGGATACGGACGTCCTGGACGAAGGAGTCACGGGGAGGGGAGGCCGCCTCGCGCAGGAACGCGGCTCCGGTCGGGTTTTCTCTCCCTCATGCGGAGGCCGCCTCCTCCGCACACGTGATTCGCATGCATGAGCGACACGACTTCGAGCCGCATGAGACGCAGGAAGACCTCGCCAAAGTCGATGTCCAGCTCCGTGAAGCCGACGGACGACTGCGGGTTTTCCCCCGGGTGAGGCCCTTGTTCGCCCTGCCGCCCCGGCCGCGACGGCCCCCGGCAGTGCGACTTGTCCCCGGCCAGTGGGTGCGCTGGCAGCTCAACTATCGCTTCAGCAGCATGGCAGGGATACGGGACTGGTCGTACTGGCTGGACACGTTCAACATCGCCTACGGACCGGTGAAGGCCGATGTGTTCTTGTCCAGGCCCACCGTGTTCGTCGACGAGCAAGGGCCGGTTCGATGATCACGTCCTCAACATCAACCAGGTTCCAGATGACGCTACGGCGCCGGCACCAACCCGTTGCTCGTCTTCACGAAATGTGTGCCTGATCCGTCTGGGAACAGCTTTTGTCTGCGGGTTCAGGAGGGGTTCGGGGGGAGTTCGGGAGGCACTTGGTGATCAACTGCCTCCCCACTGTGGAAGAGAAATGACGGCAGTCCTGGGTCTGGTCATCGATGATCAGGGGCAGCTCTTGCTATGCGGCTGCTGGGGCTGACGGGCGCTGAACGTCCAGGACGACCGCCGTTCCAGCGACGGTCCGGTCCTCGTGCATGGTGATTACTTGACCGGGCTGAAGGTGCTGCCAGTTCGACGGGGACAGCGGGGCGAGACGCACCGTGGCTCGCCCGCCAGGCCCCATGAAGGGCGCGAACTCCACCCAAACGCCGGCGATGCAGAGGTCCGGCTCGCCTGTCGGGGTTCGACGCCCGATGTTCCACAGTGGTCGAAGGACGCCGGCTCCCGGAAGGGGTGTCTGTCGGCGGGCCTCGTGGGCAGGTCTGAGGGTGAGGTCGGCTCGGATGATGCCGTGCTGGATTTCGTAGCACCGCCAGTGACACCAGGCCGCGCTTCTCTCCAGGCTCATCTGCTCGGCGGCGGTGGCGAGGGCCTGCCAGAAACTGAGCGGAAGCGGGTGGACGTCACTGAGTTCCTCCAGCAGATCGAGAGCCACTTCCCACTCGTCGTGGGTGAGGTACTCCCAGACGTCGTTCACCGTGACGTCGTTCTCGGTGGCAATCCCTTCCGGGACCAGCAGTGAAGCCGCTTCCAGCAGCCTGAGGACATCCATGCCACGATTGTGGTCTTCTCTTCACGCTCGGTCAGAGCCTGGTACCGGAGTTCGGCGCTGTGGCGGTCCAGTTCCGTGTAGGCGGGCACCACCCGCCCGGACCGCCGGGTGGTGGCGTGTGGGCCGAGGGGGGAGCACGCCACTCGCTCTCGTAACGGGAACTCGGCAACGAGCGCCGCCAGTTCGGCCACCACCTCTGTGTGCCGTCCAAGCTCCAGATCCGCTTCGATCCGCTCCTCCGTCACCGTGGCGCGCCAGTCGGTGAGCCGGTCACGCTCCCCGTCCAGATAGAGACTCGACACATTCGCCAGGACCGGTCCGCGCCACAGCTTCAACGCCTCGTGCAGATGAGTGGCGGCTTGCTCCAGGTCCCCTTCGGCCCGAGCGGCGCGACCCCGGGCGACCCGCCCTTTGAAGGTCTCCAGATCGAGCCCGTCCGGTGTGACGGTGAGCGTGTAGCCGCCGTCGGACCACCGCAACGTCTCCGACCGGGCCCACGGCTGCCGCCCGGGATCCAGTACCTGTCGCAGACCGGAGACGTACTTCTGGAGCTGATTGACGGCATATACGGGTGCGGGCTCACCCCAAACGGCCTGGATCAGCCTTCCCCTGCCGACGAGTTGGTTGGAGTGGAGGAGCAGCACCGCCGCGACGGCGCATCTCCGCGGGCTCCCCAGATCCAGTGGCCTGTCTCCGCGCCAGGCGCGTATCGGCCCGAACAACTCGAAGCGCAGCGGATGCAGCGGTTCCAGCGGTTCCCGAGCGGGCTCGTCCCCCATGCGGCACCTCTCCCTCCCGTGAACCCGGCCACCTGTGTGTGTACATAGCGTGTGTCCACCCGTACCAGTGCCTCGCCCAGAGCTTCGTCCAGCGAAACGCCCAAACGAATCATCCAGAGTAGCGAGGGCGGCACGGGGGGACGAACAGCGACTGCCCCGGGCGGTGTCTCGGGGGTTCCCGGGGCAGTCGCGAGGGGCGGCCAGAGGGTCGCGATCCCCGGTGGTGCCAACGGCCGGCAGAACGCCAGGGACGGGCCGCCGCCAAACCCACGACGCACGTCTCCAGACAGGCCTCCAGACAAGCATCCAGACAAGCATCCAGACAAGCATCCAATGGAAGGACAGCATCATGCGGACCGCACGATTCTTCGCGTTCGGCAGCGCTGCGACCGCTCTTGTTTTCACAGCGGCGGTACCGGCCTCTGCCGGCGACGCGCCCACAGGGGCAAGCGGGCGAGCCCCGACCGTCCAAAGCGCTCACAGGCTCGGCGAGATGGACGTACTCCAGTCCGTCGACCGGGTCAATCTGGACGACTGCGTGAAGATCAAGACCAACTTCTCCGGTTTCACCGACCACCTGTACATCACCAACAGGTGCAAGAAGGCCAGGAACGTGAAGGTCATCCTGTCGCAGCACAGTGACTTCAATTGCCAGAGGATCAAGCCGGATTGGAAGTACACCTTCTCCTGGGCCTATCCCGGAAAGATCGACAAGGTGAAGGGCGGTTGTAAGCGGGGTCACTGACCGCGCCGTCCGTTCGGCCACCGGCCACCCACGGGGGACGCCCGCTGCCTGGCGTGGCATCGGTTACTCCGTTCGCCGCACACGAGGGGCAACGTCCCTGGCTTCCGCGCGCCATGGAGAACGCACGCAGTTCACGCGTCCGGGGGTGCCGTTGAGACCGCATGGCCGCTCGTATGGCGAGGTCACGTCGCGACGCGCCCGTCAGCCGCATAGCGTCAGTGCCAGAGCCTGCCTCCGATGGGCGGGACGAGGCCGGAGCGCACTGTCCTTCGCACGTCGGTGCGCTCCGGCCGCCCATCACCTCTGCCCAACGCCTCCGCACGCCGCCGCACCGCACGTCTCCACCGTGCGGAACCGCTCAGGCCGACAACGCGGCGAGTGCTCTGCCGGATGGACGGTGGCGCGGCCGGCGTCAACGGCGATTGCGGGCGTGGTGTGGGGCGTTGTCGCCTTCACTCGGCAGGTGCGTCGTCCAAGAGGTGCGGGCCGTTGTTGCGGACGTCGTTGACCGCTGTGGAGACCGCCCGGGCGTTGAGATGGCCGTCGGCGGGGGTGGTCAGGAGGGCGCGCAGCTCGTCGGGATCGTGGTGAGTCGGATCGAGCCAGGCGTCGTAGTGGGCGGGGGTGAGGGCCAGCGGCATGCGGGGGTGGATCCGGCCCGCCGCGTCGGTGGCCTCGGTGGTGAGGACGGTGCAGGTCGTCCACCAGGCCGCCGGGTCGTCGTCCTCGGCCACGGCGGGGTCGCGCCAGAACTCGTACAGTCCCGCCATCGCCATGACCTGGCCGTCCTCGGCACTGATGAAATACGGCTGCTTGCGGGGCTTCGCCCTCCCGCCCCCGGGCAGCGGCTGCCACTCGTAAAAGCCATCGGCGGGCAACAGGCAGCGTCGCTTGACGAAGGCGCGACGGTAGGCCGGCTTCTCGTGCACCGTCTCCATCCGCGCATTGATCATCTTCGCGCCGACGTTCACGCTCTTCGCCCAGGAGGGCACCAGTCCCCAGCGCAACGGCCGTAGCTGCCGCTGGACCTCGCCGGTCGCTCGGTCGGGGCGCTCCAGCACCGCCCAGACGTCGTCGGTGGGGGCGACGTTCCAGCTCGGCGCCAGGACCTGCTCCGGGTTCCACCGGCTGACGTGGAAGAGACCGGCCAGGTCCCCCGGACTACGGGTGGCAACGTATCGACCGCACATGACACCACCCTGCCACCACACCTCAATGGTGACGCCCCCACGCCACGCGACCTTCGTCGACGTCGGACGGCTGCCGGCCCCTCCCACCGGGATGGTCCGTTGGCAGCGAACGTGTACTGACTGCCACCGCATGGGACCAGCCCGTGGCTCGCGACATCGCACACGGATCACCGGGCCCATGCCCACGGGACGACCAGTGACTGGCGGGGATGCCGCTCCGGCGGTCCGCTGGGTATTGAGGGCCTGTTCCCAGACCCGACGACACCAGCGCGGGACGGATTCAGGGGGCGGGGGCGCGGCGGATGGCGGCGATGGTGGGCACCGGTTCCCGGGTGAGGAAGTCGAGGACCAGGTGGTTCACCAGCTCGGGCTTTTCCTGGGTGAGGAAGTGGGAAGTGCCGGGGACGATGGCGAGTTCCGCGTTGGGCAGTGCCTCGAACATCTCGACCATGTGCGTCAGCGTCACCAGGTCGTCGTCGGCGAACATCACCAGGGTGCGCGCGGCGACCGCACCCAGTTGCGATGCCTGAAGGTCGGGTTCCTTCGCCGCCATGTCGCCGATCTTCGTGGCGACGACCTTGAAGTGCTCCTCACCGTCCGGTGATACCTCGCCGTAGGCCGGACCGAGGAACTGGGCGATCGCGTCGACGTCCCACTCCGCCCCCGCCGGCTCCGCCGAACCGGACTTGTTGAAGCCTCCGCTGATCAGCACCAGTCGCTTGACCAGTTCCGGCCGCTGCATCGCGACGAGCATCGCGGTGAACGCCCCGTCACTGTGCCCGACCAGGTCGGCCGGCTCGCCGACCACCGTCTCCAGGAAGGCGATCGTGTCGTCGGCCATGAGTTGATAGGTGATCGGCCCCGCCACGTCCGGCGTGTGCCCGTGTCCGCGACGCTCGGGCGTGTAGACGTGGAAGTGCTCGGCCAGCGGTTTGAGGTTCGGCTCGAAGAACCGGGCGTCCACCAGGCCACCGTGCATCAGCACCAGCGGTTCGCCCTTGCCATCCTCGCCGTACCAGGTCTTTACGTCACCGAGCTGAACGTACGCACCCATCGTTGTTTCCCCTCGTCTTCTGCCTCGGCTGCCAGGCGGGCGCAGATATGGATTGGATTTGTGTACGTCGTCCACATGCGGAAGGTGTGGTGCCCCACGCCTTCTGGGTGATCTTGGGGCAGTCTAGGCGACAGAAGTGGATGCTGTCCACATTGGAGGAGTGGTGACGGCGCGTACGCCGTCAGAGCAGAAGCGGGGGACGTCTACCGACGCGGCGATCTGTCGCCTGCCTGGCAACCGGCACCGGCTACCAATTACCAGCGACCGACTACCAGCCAACGACTACCGGCGACCAACTACCGGCTACCGACGTGGATTCGCCTGGCGAGATCGATGTGACCAGTCACCCGGTCCGCTAGCGGGGCTGATGTGTTCCTGGAGTGTGCCCGAGGGTGCGGCGGAAAACGTCGATGAACGCGTTGGCGGACGACCAACCGCACCTGTGTGCCACGGTGGTCACCGGAGTGTTCTCAGCCAGCAGGATCAAGGCGTGGTACAGGCGCAGTTGGGTGCGCCACTGCGGGAAGGTCATGCCGAGATCGGCCTTGGGGAGGCGGGCGAGCGAGGCTCGTGGCCGGCCCGTCCCGCGGGCTGGACCCGCCCAAAGTTCGATACGCACGGCGGTGCACTTCGCCCCTTTTCCCCGTCAGATGGCCTCTGTTGCTGTCGCCTCGTCCGACCAGAGGAGCGCACTCCGGAGCGAACCCGGCGCATGATCGGGCGCGGACTGGGGCGGAGGGGTTCAACAGGCGGGGTCGACCGACGACGTTTCAGCAACACGAGGAGGGGAGCCACCTACTCGTACGAGGGAACTTCATCGCTGGAACCTCCGGCGGAAGGCGGACGGGGTACAGCGTTAGTACGCCTGACCAGGCGTAACGGACCCCAGCGAAGGGAAGAACGGACATGGCCAGCGTGGGTGAGGACCTTAAGAATCTTGTGGGAGACGGGGAGGGGAACGAGAGCACCGAGGAGTGGTCGGTTGCCGACATCCAGGCCGCGTCCAAGTTCCTGAGCTGGCTGGCCGGCGAAACCGGTGACGAGGACGGCACTCAGATGATCACCGCGCAGATGATCGCTCAGAAGCTCCTCAAGGAGGGCCCTCAGATTGTCAGCGCGCAGGAGGCGTTCGGACTCCCCGGAGTCCCCGCCTTCGGCGGTTCCGGCGGCCAGGACGGCCTCACCCGTGACGCCCAGCAGTCCAAGGACAAGTACAACGCCGCGGTGAAGAACGCTCCCTTCGAGAAGGGGGTCCAGGGAGTCTTCAACACCATCGGGAAGGTACTGACGACTGTCGGCAAGACGATCTATCAAGTCAGCTGGTAGAGGGCGGCGGGAACGTCGGCGGCGGGCCGCCAGACCCGCTCGCCGACGGTTCGCAGGCACGGCAAGACAGGGACCCGGCAGTCGCCCGAATTTCAAGATCATCTGCCGCGGAACTCTCTTTGCCTGGGACGTGCCCCAGGAGTTCCGCGGTGCTGGTGCGGGCGAATTTTGTGACCCATCCGCGGCAGGGCCTGGCCGGCCTCCAGTCCCGGACCGGGACGGCCTGTCGCCAACGATCGTTTGCCGACAGGGGGCCGACGCGTCCAATGAACCCGTGCGAGCCGGGGATTCGCGGCGGCGCGAATCCCATCAGATCCGATGGTGATTGCTGACAGGGGTTTGACGACAGGTAGGGTCCGACCTTCCGTACGGAAGGGGCCCTCGGCGGCGAATTTGGTCTACAAGCGGGTCTCGACCGACCAGCAGTCGACCGCCCGGCAGAACCTCGTCCTTCACGAGGCCGGGATCGAGGACCCGGTCGTCTTCGAGGAGGACCCGGGCACCTCCAGCCGCCTCCACCCCCTTCAGCGCCCGAAGTTCCGCGAACTGCTGACGTACGCGCGGCCGGGCGACACCGTGCACATCTCCGAGATGTTCCGTGTCGTACGCGGCACCGGTCACATCCTTGACGTGCTCGACGTCTTCCACCGCGAGCAGGTGGCACTGCGCATCCACGACGGCGCGTTCTCCGCGATGGACTTCACCACCCACCACCCACCACCCGCCCCCCGCGCACCGGCGAGCTGCTGTCCACCGTGAAGTTCATGGTGCAGACCCTCGCCGCCGCCGACGAACTCCAGCGCGACCTCCAGCGGAACCGACCTACGACGGACTGCGCGCGACCGGGGCCAAGGGCAGCGGTCACTCTCGACATGCCCGGCAAGGTCGCCGACTTCCTCCGCTCGGCCGACCTGGATCCCGCCGAGCCGGCCGCGCTCGACCAGGGGGCAACCGTTCGGCGCGGCCAGGGCTACACCCTGCGCGTGGCCGCTATCCCCGCTGTGCACCGTCAGCTCCTCGTCCGCTGCCGGCCCCTCGACGGCAGCCAGGGCACTACGGCTGTCCCGCCCAGCGCAAGGCCCGCCGCGAATACGAGAACCGGGTCAGCGCCCTCGCGGCCGCCCGGGCCATGATCGTTCTCAGCACCAACGACTGTACCGATGTTCCCCGATGCCGGATGCGGTAGCCGCCGCGGGTCTCTGGCGGCCTAGATGTCCTCGACGAGGTTATTGGCTCGGGCCTTCTTGGCGGCTTCTGCCTCCAAGAAGCCGCCGCCAATTACGCTCCCCACGTCGCTCTTTGCCACGTCCCCATGCTGTGTGGCTTCCTCACCGAGCGTCCCCTCTCCTGAGACCCATCTCGACGCGAGGTCTTGTTGCTTGCTCAGCGGCAATCCCTGCACCTTGGCCTTGTTCTCTGGGCTGAGCAGGTCCAGAAATGGTTGCAGCATCTCTTTGCCCACGTCTTCCAGCATGGAGTCTCCTGTTTTCCTGAGCCCACCGCCGTGTCGGCTTGTGGGGTGGCACCGACGATGTTCGACGACGTCACAACCGATCCCCGGGGTCGGGGTGGGGTATGCCCGTGGCCTGGCGTATCCACCCCATCGGCTGGAAGCGCGCCTGGCCCGTTGAGCAGTCGACAGGAGCCCGCTACTGACCCCCTTTACCGGCCTCGGGAAATCGCCTGCCGTAACCAACCGGTTTGGAAGGGCGCCAGGATCTGAGTCGCCGAGCGCGCCTACAGCTACGCCGCGGTTTCAGGCATCGTGCTCGCCGCGTCGTTGCTCTCCTCGGTGGCGCAACCGGTGTTCGGCGCGCTCACCGACCGCTGGGCGATGCCCTGGCTCCTGCCGGTGAGTACGGTCCTCGGCGGACTGGGTATCGGCCTGAGCGGCCTGAGTGGTTCCTACGCTCTGACGCTGGTGTTCGTGGCGGTGTCCGGCGTCGGCGTCGCCGCCTACTATCCCGAGTCCGCCCGCGTTGCGCGGCTCGTCAGCGAGGGCGACCACACCGCGATGGGCTGGTTCTCCCGCGGCGGCAATCGCGGCTTCGCCGCCGCGCCGCTCATGGTCACCGCCGTCGTCGCCTCCGGCGGTCTGCGCTCGCGGCAGACCGGAGACGACACGGGTGCCGAACTCTCTCCCGCGCGCGATCCCCGCTGACCAAACTCGCGGCCTTCGTTGGACCCAGCACTGCCTGTCCCGCGGTTTCCCAAGTTCCACGTTGTCGCTGGTATTTGGGGGACGGTCGGGTCCGCCGGCTTCCGCCTCGCCTGGGCACGCGTGCTCTTGTTGGACGGTTGGGCGGCGAACTCCCCGCCGCTTGGACGGCGAACTCGCCACCACCGGACCCAAGGAGCTCTGCCACCGGCTGCTACACGTTGCCGCCCCCTCGCCCTTTTAGTAGACGCCTCAATTTCTTCCGTGGATAGTGGAGGCATCAAGTAAAGGGGACCCGCTGTCTGGTGGCAGTGGGGAACAGTGCGTCTGTCTCGCTGGACGCTCCCCCTCTCTCTGGCCAGGTGTGATTCATTGGGCGTTTCGAGGCTCCTCGTGAACGGTGAGGCCGGGCACCGTCTAGGCCACCGCTTCCAGTAGTGCGTTGTTGCGGACCCTGGCAGACTGGAAAAAGGGATGCCTCGTAAGCCCGCACAGCGGGAGGGCGCCATGCCTGCATCCGACGACATGATCGCCGTCAAAGCGTCCCTTGAGGCGGTGATATTCAACCTGGACGGAGTGACGGGCCTCGACATAGGCATGCGTGACGAGGAATCCCTCGACCCCGACGACCTGGCGGTCCGCGTTTTCGTTCAGGACGCCTCCCAAATACCCCAGGAAATCAACGACATGCTCGGGCTGTCGCCCGTCCCGGCGGTCGTCCTGCAACGGAGGTTCGAGCCTACGGCCACGCTTCCGGACATCGACCCGCACCGACCGGTGGCCGGGGGGACCTCGGTCGGCGCCGCCCGCTTCGCCACCAGCCCGTCAGGTTTCCCCGCCGGGACGCTCGGTGCCATCGGGCAGAGCACGCGAACCCCCACCCCCATCACGGTGGGGCTGTCCAACCACCATGTCCTCGCGGTCGACGCCAACCGCAACTTCGGCCAAGACATCATCCAGCCGGAGCCGGGCGTCCTCGGCCGGTTCCCGGGCGACCGGATAGGCAGCCTTGTCAGTTGGGATTACCCGGAAAGCGTCTTCTCCGGCACGGCCGATGCGGCGATCTGCTCGATCGAACTGGACGCGGCCGCGGAGATCCTCGACATCGGCGCGGTCGCCGGGACGGCGTCGGAATTCCCCGGAATGCTGGTACGTAAGCGCGGGAGGACCACCGGTCTTACCTTCGGCATCGTCACCACCGACAACAGCCACCCCTCGGCGCGCGGCATCTACATGTCCACGTGCACGCACCTCCCGCCGGTGAACAATCCCGGTACCGGGCAGCCCACGCTCATGCGCCAACTGACCGGCCAGTTCCAGGTGAAGGTCGATTTCCCGCAGTCGATCTTCTTCTCGGACCAGGGTGATTCCGGCTCCGTGGTCCTGGACGGCGATAACAACATCGTCGGACTGCTCCACGGCAGCGGATATGTCGACAACGACGGGTCCCTTGGCCCCGCGCGTTTCGCGGTGGTGACCCCCATAGGCGTCGTCGAGCAGAATCTGGGTATCGCGATGTCGAGTGGGTGATGAGGAGCCGGCATGGTGGCGCCTCGGTCTTGCCGGCTGGTGCCATGAGTTTCTCCTCGGTCGGCCGGCCTTGCGGGGAGTGAACTGACGGAATGGCGGCGTTGTCTCCGCGTTCCGACGGCCTTGCGGAAGCGCCTTGCGGAAGCGCTTTCCGCAGCACCGCGGCGGTGACAATTCCGTGCGAGCACGCTGCGGTGACAATTCCCGGCCGTACAACCCCGGTTGGCCAAGTCTGTGTGGCGGGCATAGAGTGGAATGCGTAGCGAAACCTGCTCTGCCGAAGCCGCGCCCGACTCGTCGGGCCGGGCTTTGATGAGAGGGGCCGTCATGGCTGGCGGGTCGCGCTTTCCCGCTTTCGGCGGTTACTTCTTGAACATCCTTATCGACCACCCGGGCGCCTGCCTACCGGACGTCGGGGAGTGCTGAGTTCCGGAGGCGACGATGCCTGCTCAGGAGATGCTCCCGATCGTGTACGTGCGGGGTTTCGCCGGCGACACCCGCGGGATCGACAAGGCCGTGGTGGACCCGTTCTACGGTTTCAACGAGGGGTCGACGCACATCCGCGTCAGCGCGGGAAACAGGCCGAGCTTCTACCAGTTCGAGAGCCCGCTGTTGCGGCTGCTCCTCGATGAGGGGTATGAGATCCGCGTCCAGGGCGGCCAGGAGGCATACCTCGACTCCCATGAGAAGGTCCCGCCCAACACCGTCTGGGTGCACCGCTTCTATGACGCGTCCGCGAGCAGTTGGGGTGAGAGCCCGAAGGAGTACCGGCTGGAGGACGCCGCCGCCGGTCTGCTGGAGCTGATCGAGAAGGTCCGCCGGAAGGCCGACGCACCGCGGGTGCACCTGGTGGCGCACTCGATGGGCGGCCTGATCTGCCGCTGCCTGCTGCAGAAGGTCCTGCCCGAGCGCGGTGAGGACCCGACGAACTACGTGGACAAGCTGTTCACCTACGGCACCCCGCACGGCGGCATCACCTTCGAACGGGGCCTGGGGCTGCTGGAGCGGCTGCGTGACGCGACCGGCGTGAACGGCGCCGACATCTTCGGTCCGCGGCGGATGTACGAGTACCTGACCCCGGCCGACCGCCAGGATCCGGACGGCCCGTCCGACGACTGGGACGCCCGGCTCATGCCGGACGGCTTTCCCCCGGAGCGCGTGTTCTGCCTGGTCGGCACCAACCCGGCCGACTACGACGTCGCGTTCGGCCTGTCGGCGGCGGTGGTGGGAGCCCGCAGCGACGGGCTGGTGCAGATCGAGAACGCCTATGTCCCCGGTGCCCACCGCGCGTACGTCCACCGCTCCCACAGCGGCACCTACGGGCTGGTCAACTCCGAGGAGGGGTACCAGAACCTGCGCCGCTTCCTCTTCGGTGACCTGCGGGTGGACGCGACGCTCGCCGGGCACCGGCTGCCGGACGACGACGGGGTGGACTGGCAGGCCGAGGTGCGGCTGTCGGTGCGCGGCCTGCCGATCGTGATGCACGAGCAGGTGGCCGCCCATTGGTGCCCCGTCCAACTGCCGCGCACCCGGGCGGACGGCGGCGCCGAGCCGGACGTCGCCCTGATGACCACTTTCCTGTGCAGCAGACTGGCCCCGAACGAGGGCGCCGGTCCGATGCGCCACGCCCTGCACCTGCGGGTCCTGTCGCTGCGCCGTCGCGACGGCTTCCTCAACTTCGGCGACCACCTGGAGCAGGCGGCCGACCTGGACGACATCCTGATCGTCGACGTCAGCACCGACCCGGCCGCCCCGGGCATGTGGGCCGTATGGAACACCGCCGTCCCGGGTGCCATCCGGGACTACACGCCGAGCGGCCCGCCGCTGGGCGACATGGACCCCGCCGCCGGGCGTTGGCGCGCCGAGATCCCGTTGCCGCAGAGCATCAGCCCGGTCCTGGGCACGGGCGCCCACATCGCCCTCACGGTCACCCCGTGGCACTGACCGGACCGACGACCCCAGGAGCCACCATGCCGCGGAGCAGCAGCCCCCTCCCCTTCGATGCCGACGGCGGATCCGGGCCGTCCGACTCGGCCAAGGGCCGGCACGCGGGGTACGCCGCCGCGATCAGTTCGCCCGAGGAGCGGCCGCCGACGCCGGCCGCGGCCGCCCGGGAGGCGATCCCGGCGCGGCCGAGCCGGGTACCGCACTTCGTGGCGCTGGTGCGCTACGAGCCCGCCGGCGACCACGATTTCCGGGACCTGCTGCCGCTGGACGGCAAGCTGCCGCCCACGGCCGACAAGGGTGAGGTGTGACATGAGTGGTCTGCCGGGACTGGACCTGGGACAACTGGCGAACCAGAACCTCCCCGAGAAGCTGGAGATCGACCTTCCGCTGCCGCCGGTGCGGCTGCGCGGGCAGCTCGACCGCAAGGGCCTCACCGAGCTGTCGGGGGTGCTCAGCGCGGCGATGCCGGTCACGACGGTGACCGCCTTCGGGCAGGTCTCGCTGAATCAGCCCGGCGGCCCCGCCTTCATCGTGCTGATGGGCGCCACGTTCCCCGACCCGGGGCTGCAGATCGGCCTCGGCTTCGCGGTGAGCGGCGTCGGCGGCGTGGTGGGGGTGAACAAGCGGGTCGACCGGGACACGCTGATCGCCTGCATCGCGGACGGTACGGCGGGCGAGCTGCTTTTCCCTCCCGACCCGGTGAAGGCGGCGCTGCGGGTCATCCCGCGGCTGGCGACGCTGTTCCCCACCGCGCCGGGGCGCCTCGTGGTAGGTCCGATGTTCCGGATCTCCTGGGGCGGGCGGATGGTGAGTCTGTCGGCCGCGGTGGTAGCCGAGCTGCCGGATCCCGTGCGGTTGTCGGTCCTGGGTGTGCTGCGGGTGATGGTGCCGGATCCGGCGGTACCGCTCATCGAGCTGAAGGCGACGTTCGCGGGGCAGTACGACAGCGCCGAGCCGAGCGTGTTTTTGATGGCGAGCTTGACCGGCTCGCGGATGGCGGGCATTCCGCTGGACGGCGACGTGCTGGTGCTCAGCCGCGGCGGGAGCGACCCGGTGTTCGTGCTCAGCGCCGGCGGTTTCCACCCGGCGTTCCCCGTCCCGCGCGGGGTGCCCGCGCTGCGCCGCCTGGCGATGAACCTCTCGCCGGTGCCATGGCTCCAATTGCGCTGCCAAGCCTATTTCGCGGTGACCAGCAACACCGTCCAGTTCGGTGCGCAGTTGTTCTTGGTCGCCGAGGTCGCGGACTGCGGACTGCGCGGCCAGTTCGGCCTCGACGTACTGATCCACTTCCAGCCGTCGATGTCTTTCACCGCCAACCTGCGTGGGTCGTTGTCGGTGGAGGTGTTCGGCGAGACGCTGCTGGGCATCGCCTTCGATCTGACGCTGGAGGGCCCCGCCCCCTGGCGCGCGGCCGGGCGCGGCAGCATCGATCTCTTCCTGTTCAGCGCCTCGTTCTCCTTCGACGAGCGCTGGGGCAGCCCGCCGCCCCCGCTCCCCGCGGCACCCGTTGACCTCGGTGGCGAGCTGAGCAAGGCGTTCGCGCAGCGGTCGGCGTGGAGCGTGCTGCCGCCGTCGGGCGCGGAGCGGTCGCCGGTGCGGCTGTCGCCGTCGGCCAACGCCAAGCTCGCCGCGGGGGAGCGGGTCCACCCGCACGGCCGGTTGGCGGCCCGGCAGCACGTGCTGCCGTTCGGCGTGGACGTCCAGCGCTTCGGACACCGTGTGGTCGACCCGCCGCAGCGCTGGGATGTCGCCGCGGCCACGCTCGGAGAGGACAACGCCCGCGGTGGGGCCGTCCGGGACACCTTCGCTCCGGGCCAGTTCCTGGACCTGACCGAAGAGGAGCAGTTGAGCAGCCCGTCCTTCGAGTCCTACCGCTCGGGCATTCAGTACGTTTCCGACACCTCCGGTCCCGACGAGACCGCCTTCGTCGCCACCCGCCTGGGGTGGGAGACCAAGGTCGTCCAGGACCCGGTGCCGATGCGGCCCATCAAGTCGCTTCGCCGGGCCCGGGCACACACGGATGCCGAGCTCGTGGCGGCCGCCGGCTCGATCCGCGACGCCCACTGGTGGCCGGCCGCCCGGGCGACCGTGCGGGTGGCCGCGGAACAACCCGTCATGGCGGTGTCCACCTGGTCGATGGCCCAACTCGCGGCCCCCGTCGCCGGGTTCGCCCCCGCCGCGGGCGCCGACGGTCAGGTGCCCGGAGCGGAGCTGCGCAGGGCGCTGGCCGGCCGCTCGGGACTGCGCGTGGTCGAGGCGTGGGAGGTGCGGCCGCGGTGAGTGACGACGACCTGGAGTTCGCCCCGTACGTGCAGAGCTCGATCGGTGCGGCGATCCGCGGCACCACCCCGAACCTGCCTGCCGACCTGGCACCGAAGCTGGTCCTCTCCGGGCCGGGACGGACGCTGCCCGTCGAGCCCTCCGGCCTGCGGATGCTCGGCCCGGAAGGGGTCGTGGGCCTGGACACCCGGCACATCGTGCGCGTGGAGCCGGCCCCCGGCAGCGTGGACGTCGAGCCCAACTACCTGGCCTGTGTGGAGTTCGACGCGCCCGAGCTGCCCTGGCTGTTCACCCCGGCCCGGGCCGCCGACGGCCGGCTGCGCCCCTGGCTGGTGCTGATCGTGGTCGAACGCGCCGACCACAGCGTCCAGGCCGGGCACCCGCTGCCCTTCATCGACGTCGAACTCGCCCTCCTGCCACCGCTGGAGGAGTCCTGGCAGTGGGCGCACCTGCAACGGCCCGCCGGGCAGCGCGCACCGCTCATCTCGCGGTTGCTGTGCCCCCGCAGGCTCGCGCCCGACACCGACTACCTGGCCTGCCTGGTGCCCGCCTTCCAGGGCGGCCGGGCCGCCGGGCTGAGCGGCGGCCTCACCGACATCGACCAGCACGGCGACGCCTGGCCGTTCCCGGGCCAGGACGTCTTCCGGCTCCCGGTCTACCACCACTGGGGGTTCCGCACCGGCGCCGAAGGCGACTTCGAGCAGTTGGCGACCGCCGTGGTCCCGCTGCGCGACACCGAGTTCGGGCTGCTGGGCGGGCGGACCGTCGACATCACCCGGCCCTGGCCACACGGCGAACCGCTCGCCTCCGGCGACCCCGCCGGCGGCCGGCAGACCATCACCGTCCAGGGCGTTCTGACGCTGTTCGCACCGCCGCCCGGCACCGCCACCGAGGCCGCCCTCGCGGACTTCGCCGGCCGGGTCGCCGCGCACATCAGCCGCGGCACCGAGGAGGCGCTGGCACCGCCCCTGTACGGCGGCCACCCGGTGGCCCGCGACACGATCGAGGCGGATGAGAGCGGCTGGCCGGCCGACCTCAACCTGGACCCGGAGAACCGGATCGCGGCCGCGCTGGGGGCCGGGTGGGTACGGGACAACCAGGAGTTCCTCATGGCCAGGGCCTGGGAACAGGTCGGCGCCGTCCGAGAGGCCAACCGCAAGCGCCTGCAGACCGCGTTCTGCACCGAGGTCAGCGGTTCCCTGCACCGCCGCGACCTGCAGACCCTCGCCCCCGGCGAACTCATCGGGCTGGCCGCGCCGGTTCGCGACCGGGTCCGCACCGAGAGCGGACTGCCGTTGCAGACCGAGGTCGCGGTCAGCCCCGCCCCCACCGCCCTCGCCACCCCCGCACTCCAGCGGTTGCTGCGCCGCCGCGGACCGGTGGCCCGTCGCGCCGGGCTGGACGGCGCCGGCTTTGCCCGGCGCAGCCTCAGTGGCGGGCTGCTGCCCCCGCTGCCGGTGCCGATGGTGACCAAGCCGGTGATGTCGCAGGCTGTGGTGGGGGAGGAGAGCGACCCGCTGGCGGCCCGGGTGGGCGGCGCACTGCGCTCCTCGGACACCGCGCGGACCACCGGAATGCTGCGGACGCTGGCCGCGCTGGCCCCGGCCGCCCTCGCCAACGGCTTCACGGCGCAGGGCGAGGCGCTCACCGCGGTGCTCGCCCCCGCCGTGAGCCGGATGGCCGGGGGTGTGGCCGGATTCGCCGCGGGCGGCATGGACGCGGCCGGTCTGCTCGCGGCAGAGCAACTGTTCGACGCCGAGTCGGTGGCCCCGCTCGTCGCCGAACTCGCCGCCGCGCTGGCCGCCCCGCCGGAGGGCTTCGCCATGGTGCTGCCCGAGCCCGACACGATGCTGATCGGGCAGGACACGATGGGCGACGACGCCGGCAGCCGACTGCTCGAATTCGGCGTGCCCGTCGACCCCGACGGTATGGGCGAGCGGCTGGTCCGGGCGCTCGATCCCGGTCCGCTGCTCGCGGCCCGGCTCGCGGACGCCGTCACCGTGCCGGCCCAGTCCCTGGTCGCTCTGCCCGAGACCACCGTCGACCCTGTGATGGTCGGCCCCGAATTCCCGGCCCCGATGGCGCTCGCCTTGAAGGAGAGCGCCCCTGACTGGTTCCTGCCCGGCTCCGCCGCGATCCCCGACGATCGGGCGGTGCTGCTCACGGCCAACGCGCCGTTCATCTCCGCGTTCATGGTCGGCGCCAACGACGAGCTGAACCGTGAGATGCGCTGGCGCGAGTACCCCACGGATCTCCGCGGCAGCCCGTTCACCCACTTCTGGCCGCGCCCGGACGGCCTCGCCGACATCCCGCCGGTGCACGGCTGGGACCAAGACGGCGCGCTGGGCAGCCACCTCACCCTCGACGCGGGCGGCCTGGACGTCCTGCTGATCCGCGGACGCCTCGTACACCGCTATCCCGGCCTGGTGGTGGCCGCCGTACCGGCCGCATCGGTCCGCAAGCCCGACCTCGCCCCGGAGACCTGGGTGACCCCCCGCATGGTCCTCAGCCTGGACGAGCGGACCTGTGCGTACGCCTTCGAGCTGCCCGCCGGCGAGAAGATCCACGACTGGTGGATCGTGCTGGCCGAGAACGGCCGGCGCCTGCGCTTCGGTTACGACACCGCGCCCGGCACCGGCGGGGGCATGCGGACCTGGGACGACCTCAATTGGGAGCGCGTCCAGGCCGGCCGGTTCGCCTCGCTCGGTCGGATGCCGCAGCCCGAGCCGGAGGAGGAGCGCGCCAACCCCCAGACCATCGGGCGGGCGTGGAACTCGGCCGACGTGGCCCGGGTCACCCTCCAGCGGCCGTTCCGCCTGCTCCGCTCCGCCCGCAGCCTGATGGGAGCCCCCCGGTGATCGAGGAAACCGCCCGCGCCCACCGCGAGATCAGCGACGCCCGGATCGGCTTGGACTGGTCCCGGTCCACACTGGCCGGCTACGACAAGCGGATCCTCGCCGGTGAGCCCGGCCTGGAAGCCGAGCTCCTCAACGCCCGCCAAGAGGCCGACGCCGCCGCGACCCGCTACCAGCAGGCTCGCGAGGCGTACCGCGAACTGGCCGCCGCCGAACCGCCGCTGTGGTCCGACGGCGGCTTTGACCCGCTGCTCCTGCTGCCGCTGCGCCTGGAGACGGTCTACCGCGGACTCGACGGCCCCGAGCCGCACCTGTGGATCCGTGCCTTCCCCGACGAGATCCACGTCGACTCCCACGAGCGCGCCCTCACCCCCGCGGAACGCACTGCCACCGAGACCTACTGGCGCGAGGTCTGGGCCGCCGGGCCGAATGCCGAGCGTCGGGCCGCGGCCTGGAACCGCCTGACCGCCGCCGTCGGAGCCGGACGCGCCGCCTGGGCCGTCAAGGCGCTCCACCCGGCCGATGAGCCGCCGGCGAACGAGACCCCGCCCGACGCCGCCCCACCGGACCCGCGGCCGTGGGCCGCCGAGCCACCGCGGCGCGAGGGCACCTGGACCCGGGCCGCACACAGCTACTCCCTGCCGGACCGGCTGGTCTTCTCCGGCTACGAGACCCCCGGCGACGGACAACTCGGGCTGGTCTGGCGCCAGGAGGGCGAGCCGATCGCCGACCTACTGGACGTCGGGCCGAGCCCCGAGGCACCGGTGCCGCCCCGCTGGCTCACGGACTTCGACGAGGCCGTCCGGGTCGGCATGGGAGTCCGTGTGCCGCTGTCCGGGCTGCGCACCGACTTCACGTTGGTCACCGTCACCGGCGTACGCGGCGGTTCCTCGGCGCACACCGCGGAACTGCTCGGCAACCTGCTGGAGGCACACCGCTGCACCGACGGCCTCGCGGTGCTGCCCACCGGTACCCCCACCAACAACACCACCGCCACCCGCTCGGCCTGGCGCCCGCGCACCGCGCCGCCCGCACCGGAGCGCACCGCCGAACAGCGGGCCGCCTTCGCCGCCGGCAGCACACAGGCCGCGGCCCGGGCCGCGGCCGCCCTCGGGCCGGGCGCCGGGGCGGTGCTCGCCGAGGTCGCCGACGGGCTCGACGAGGACGACCACGAGCTGCTGCTGCGCCTGCACGCCGCGGCCGGTGCGTTCGCCGCCACCTCCACCAACTGGAAGAACTTCGACGGCACCGCTCACCCCGACCTGAAGTTCCTGGTCTCCCACTACATCCGGCACGTGCGCGCCCGGGGCCAGTTGCCGACCCTGAGGGTGGGCCGCCAGCCGTACGGTCTGCTGCCCACCACCTCGCTCGACCTGTGGCACGGTACCGAGGTCGACCTGCGCATCCTCAACCACATCTCCGGCTTCCGGACGCTCGTCGAGTCGCAGGCCTTCCGCTCACCGGGGGTGGGCGCGGGCGGGGACGCGGACCAGGTGATCAACGACCTGCTGCACCGTCTGCCGTCCTCCAAGCGGTTGCGCTTCGTCCTCCAGACGCCCAACGACCCGCCGTTCCTGCCGCCGCCCGACACCCCCACCGGATCTGTCCCGCACCGCAGCGGCTTCACCTGGGCGGAACCGCCCGACCTGGAAGGGTCGCCGCCGCTGGAGTTCCAGCTCGACCAGGAGCCGACCCCGGAAATCCGGCGGCTCGCCGAGGCCAGGCCGGCGCGGACACTGTGGTCCTTCTGGCAGGACGCCGTGCCTCTGATGTTCGCCAACCAGGGGATTCCCCAGGAACTCCTGGCCCGCCTGCTGGAACTCAACCCGTCCTTCCAGGGAATCGGCACCGGCCGGATCGGCTTCTTCTACCACTACGCCGCCAACGTGATGTACATGCACCGTGAGTGGATGCGCCGTCAGCTCGCCAACGGCGGCGCGCCGCAGGGCGGCATCCGGCTGGACGGCGGCGACCTGAGCGCGGCGCCCGGTTTCGTCCCCCAGGTCTACGACTGGGCGTGCCTGGCCTTCGAGCAGCTCGCGGAGGTCGAGGACCGGGCCGGCGGCGACCTGCCCCGCGCCGAGCGCCTGCTCTGCGAGGTGTTGGACACCCAGACTCACCGGCTGGACGCCTGGATGACCTCCGTCGCCTCCGCCCGCCTGGCCAAAACCCGCCGCGCCCGACCGGACGGCACCCACCTCGGCGCCTACGGCTGGCTGACCGATCTCCACCCGGGCCCGCGGTCGCTGCCCCCGCCGGAACCCCTCCCCGACGAGCCGCCGGAGCCGCCGGAGCCGCCGGACGACGGCACCTCCGAGCCGCAGACCAACGACGGTTACCTCCTCGCCCCGTCGCTGCACCACGCCACCACCGCCGCCGTGTTGCGGTCCGGCTGGCTCAGCCACACCGACCGCCAGGCTTTCGGCATCAATCTCACCGCGGCCCGGGTCCGCCGGGCGCTCGCCGTCGTCGACGGCATCCGTTCCGGCCAGAGCCTCGGCGCGCTGCTCGGCTACCGTCTCGAACGCGCCCTGCACGACGCCGGACTGGACCGGCTCATCGCACCGTTCCGTACCAGCTACCCGACCCCCCACCTGGTCGACCCCGGCGCTCCCGACAGCGACCAGGCCCGCACCGCGCTCGCCGCCCGGGACGTGGTCGACGGCCAGGCCCTGCTCGACGACTGGCTCGCCCACGGCCGCCAGCTCCAGGACATCATCGCCGACCTCCCGGCCGACGCCGTGCCGCTGCTCGAGACGGCCACCCCGCTGGTGGCCGACCTGGAGGCCACCGTCGACGCGGTCGGCGACCTGCTGCTGGCCGAGAGCGTGCACCACTTGGTGGCCGGCAGTCCGCTGCGCGCCGCCGCCGCTGCCGACGGGATCGCCCGCGGCGACCACCTCCCGCAGGACTTCGAAGTGATTCGCACACCGCGGACCGCCCTCGCGCTGACCTACCGCCTGGGCGTGCTGGCACCGACCCAGGACATCCCCGGCTGGGACCGCTCCCGCCCGCTCGCCGCCCTCGAACCGGCCCTTGAGCGCTGGTGCGAGGCGCGCCTGGGCGACCCGTCCGGCTGGCGCTTCGACTTCGGCGACCTCGCGGCGCCCCTCACCCTGGCCGACCTCGGCGTCTGCGCCCTCGACGTGGTGCTCGGCGCCGGTCCGCCCGGCGCCGGGGACACCGACCCCGCCCGGCAGGACACCGCGCTGGCCCGCCGCCTGCTGCGGCACGCCGCCGCCCGCGCCGCAGGTGCGTCCGCCCCGGCTGTCACCGAGGCCGGCGCCGCCCGCTTCGCCGAACTGCGGCTGCTGTGCAACGCGCTGGCGGGCGTCCTGTCCTCGGCCCGGCCGCTGCTCACCTCCCACCTCGATCAGGACGAGGGCGACGACTGGGCGGGCGCCGACCTGGCCGGGCTCGCCGAGCGAGTCGCGGCCTGGCACGCCGCGGTGACCACCGCGATGGCGACCCTGGTCGAACAGGTGAAGGTCCTGCCCGACCTGGCGGACGCCGTCTCCCAGACCCTGGACTCGCTCGCGGACCTCGGAGTGGCCTCCGCCTACAGCCTCGGCCCGCCGACGGACGAGGCCGGCATCGCGGCGCTGCGTGAACAGGCCGGTGCGGTCCTCGACCGCTTCGGCGCCGCACCGCTCGCCCCGCTGCCCGGCCCGCCGCCACAGGAACCCACCCAGGTGCTGGAGTGGGTGACCGCGCTCGGCGCCGCGGTGTCCTCCGCGCTCGCCGGAACGCTGCCGGTGCTCCCCGAGTTGCGACTGGCCGGCACGCCGGCCGGCGACGCGCTCACCGCTCCGCGGCCGGAGGGCGCGGGCGAGGAGGAGGTCACCGACTGGCTGCTGGAGATGGAACGGGTCCGGCCCGCCGTCCGTTCCCTGACCGACGCCTTGACCGCCGCCGAGGTGCTGGCCGGCACACCGCCCTGCGATGCGGCCGTCACCCAACTGCCCACCGACCAGCCGTGGATCGCGCTCGGCCGGGCCCCCGTGCCGTCCCGGACCGGCCCTGCCGCCCGCCACAGCGCCCTGCTGCGTACGGACGGCGCTCCGGACCCGGACCGGGTCGCCGGGATGCTGGTGGACTCCTGGAGCGAAACAGTCCCCGAACCCGCGGCCGAAGCCCCCGCCGGACCCGGCGACGACGGGGCCCGCCCGGCCAAGGAGGAGATGGGGGGCCTGGCCTTCCACTACAACCAGCCGGACGCCCGCGCCCCGCAGGCCCTGCTGCTCGCGCTGCCGCCCGACCCCCTGCGCGGCTGGCGCATGGAGGACGTGCACGCCGTTGTCGAGGAGACCTTCGCCCTCGCCCGGGTGCGCGGCATGGACCTGAACGACTTCACCGAACTGCGCGGACTGCTGCCCGTGCAATGGACCACCCCGCCGCAGAGCCTGACGTGACCGGCGCGGCGACCGCCGCCAGGAGGCGCCATGACGATGTTCCGCTACGAGCCGGTACCCCGCGACACCGGCGTCGAAGAGGCGCTCGCGGCCCGGATCGGGGACGCCGCGCACATGCTGGCCCGCCAGTACGCCTTCGGCGAGTTCTGCGGCGACGACGCCGCCTCGCCGGTGCACGTCTCGCTCGCCCAGGAGAGCCACCTGCTGGACAACTGGCGCAGCGGCGACGGCGAGGCCGAGTGGCAACCGTACGATCCGGTGCACATGGTGCTGGAGGCACTGGTCGAGCAGGAACCACCTGACGGCCCGGACGCCCGTCTCGTGCTGGCCGCCGGCTTGCGGTGGATCCGTGAACTGGCCGCGGCGGGTCTCGCCGCACTGCTGCCCGCGTTCACGCGGGCCTGTCCCTGTGCCCTTGACGGCCCGCTCGCCCCGGCCCCGCTCGCCGCCGCCGTGCGCGGCCGGCTGCCCGCCCCCCTCGCCCTGGCGCCCTGGCTGGCCCGGCTCGCGGCGCGGGACGAGGCCGCCGCCAGGCAGTTCGAGGTCGCCGACACCGACCGGGAGGCGCTGGCCGGCGCCGCCGCCCGCTGGCTGGCGTGGTGGAACCCCCGCGTGCCGGACTCCGCCGACGAGCCGGCACCGCCGCAGGGCTGGAACCCCCATCGGCTGGAGTACTCCTTCGCGGTGCGCGCCTCCACCCTGCCCGACCTGGAGCTGCGGGCCGAGGAGTACCACGGTGGACACCTCGACTGGTGGGCGGTGGACGCGCCGCTCGCCCGCATCCCCGTCACCGAGGCGCAGGTCACCCGCGAACAGCGCACGATCGTCCCGACCCCGGCGGTCTACGGCGGTATGCCCGTCTCTCGCTTCTGGGAGATGGAGGACGCCCGGATCGACTTCGGCGCGATCGACGCCAGCCCCGCCGACCTCGGACGGCTGCTGCTCGTCGCGTTCGCCACCGTGTACGGCAACGACTGGTTCTGCATCCCGCTGCCCACCGCCGTGGGGTCCCTCAGCCGGGTCGTCGGCTGCTCGGTGACGGACGTCTTCGGTGGCGAGACGGCACTGGCCCCTGCCGCCCTGGAACAACCCGAGTGGAACCTCTTCGGCTTGGGTGAGGACTCCGCCGGCGCCGCCATGGGCGGCGGCGCGGGGGAAGGATCGCCCACGCCTCCCTCCCCTTGGTTCTACCGGCCGGCATCGCTGCCCGGCGGATTGGAGAGCCCGCCGCTGGAGTCCGTACTGCTGCTGCGCGACGAGGCGGCCAACCTGGCCTGGGCCGTCGAGGAGAAGGTCGGCGACCACGGCGGCGAGGCACTCGACCGTTACGCCCGGTCGGTCGCCGCCGCCCCCGCCCCGCCGGTCGAGCCCGGCGACCCGCCCGCCGACCGCTACCTGCTGGCCACCGAGGTCCCCGCGCACTGGTACCCGCTGGTGCCGCAGGTGCTGGACACCCCGGAGTCCGTCCGGCTGCGGCTCGCCGGCCTGGTCCGCGACGAGAACGTACCGGCACGGCCCCTGGGCAGGCTGCTGCGGGAGACCCCGTGGCTGTTCGAGGAGGAGGTTCCGCGCTCGGGGGCCCGGGTCGAGCGCAGCCGCCAGTACACCCGCTGGCACGACGGCTCCGCCCACGCCTGGACCACCCGACGCAAGGTCAGCGGAACCGGCGGCGGCGCCAGCGGGCTTCGCTTCGACACCCTCCAGCCGCCCCCACCGTGAGCGTGTCACCGTAGCCGGCATCCCGCCGTGCCACCTGGCTGGGACGCATGCCCGGACGACGGGACGCCGACGGGTCGGACGCCCAAGCCGCCCGCGCGGCTCTCAGCGGGTCACGTGCTCCACCAGCAGGTCCACGATGGCAGCGTGCCCCGTCCCCTTCTCCCAACACGCCCCACCTGAATCCGGCGAGCCGACGCTGAGCACGATGACCTCGGTACCTTCGGGCCCGGTCCGGCGGGAGACCTCGCACGCGTCGTCCGGCCCGACGTCCGCCTGCTTGCGCAGCTCCGCCCCGATGTCCTTGCCGCACCACGCGCGGGCCAGGTCCAGAGCCGTACGGCCCTGCCCGTCGGTGCGGTGGGCGTCGGCGCCGTGGCGCAACAAGCTCCGCACAGTATCTGTCGCTCCGAACTCGGCCGCGGCCATCAGCGGAGTACGGTCGCGGATGCCGGCATCGGGATCGGCGTTCGCCTCCAAAAGGAGCCGGACGGTCTCGTGGTGACCACCGGTGGCCGCCCACAGCAAAGCGGTGTAGCCGGCGCCGTCGTCCTCTCTGAGATCGGGATCCGCGCCGTGGGAGAGCAGTTCACGCACCACCGCGCTGTGACCCCAACAGGCCGCGGCACACAGCGGCAGCCCGTCGCTCCCGGGCTCTCCCCGGCTCTCCGCGTCGGGTGAGGCACCGGCTTCCAGGAGCAGTCGCACGATGTCTGCCGCTCCCGACACCGCGGCCAGATACACCGGAGTCTCGCCGTCGACACTCGCCGCGGACGGGGAAGCCCCTCTGCGCAGGAGCTTTTCCACCCGTTCCGTTCTCTCTTCATGTATGGCGCAGATGAGCCGATCAGTCAGCGCTTCGGCCACGCTGGCCCCCCTCTTCGTGCACGCTGCCGCTCGGATGCGGGACGATGTCGCCGCCACCCACGACGCGAAGCTGTATGAATCTCTTCAGTCTGACACCGCTCCGGCGCCCCGTCCGGGAAGATCAGCGCCGCCGGACGGATCGCAACTCACCAACAAGCCCGACCCCCTGTCCCTCGGCGCCGCGCTCACACTCGTACGTGCCGAACGACCGGAGCCGGACCGACTGGAGCTGCGCTACCCAACGCCGGCGGCGGCAGCCAACCGACGGCCGCTACGGGATCAGAGAGTTGTAGACCTCCACCACCTTCGACTCGAACGGCGGCGCTCCGAGCTCCTGTGCGGCCGGCTTGACCCGCTCCTCCAAGAAGCGCCGGAACGCGTCTTCCGACTCCCACACGTCGATGACCTGCCAGCCGCCCGCCTCACCGCCGGGTGCCCCGAAGTGGGCGATGAGCCCGGCGGGTGGGTTCGTACGGTCCGGGATCACCCGGTCGAAGGTCGCCTGATAGAGCTCCCGGTCCCAGCCCTCGGCCTGATTGAGCACCAGAATCGCCATGTGGTTCCTCGTTTCACGTGTGAAGAAGACAGACGTGTACGACGCTAGAACTGCGTGCGGACGACAGCGAGCGGCCGCGACGGTTACTGCGCCGTCCGGCGGAATGCCGGTGCCACCGTGCTCCCAGGTCAACGCGAGCCCGGCACCCGTAGGACACACACCGCGACAAAGACCTGGGTGTAGCGATCACGAGCGTTCTGCACACTCACCCGGCTTGATCATGCTCTGCGGCCCTGCCCCTCCCTCCGACGGGAGCGAAGCGCGCTGTGGACCGCCACCTTGGTCAGACCCTTGGCCCAATACCATGCCCGCACGCCGTACGCAGCCGCCTGGTGACCGAGCCCGCGCAATCGGCCCCTTGTGCCCGCGTTGCGGTCCAGCAACTCCTGGAAGACCGCCTCGTACCTCGCGACGATCTGCGCGGTGTCATACCGGCAGCCCTTCTCCAAGGCCGCCCGTCCCATACGCTTACGGCGCTCGTCGTCATTGATCAACTCCAGCATCGCGCCGGCCAGCGCGTCGGGATCACGCGGGGGAACCAGCAGACCGTCCACGCCGTGCTCGATGATCTCTCCCGGCCCCAGTGGGCAGTCGGTGCTCACGACCGGCAGACCGACCCTCATCGCCTCGACGATGGTCATGCCGAAGGACTCCATGGTTGAGGAGACCACCAGCATGGAGCCCTTGGCCATCTCTGGTTCGACCGGCGCGACCGAGCCCATCAACGTCACGGCGTCGTCGAGATCCAGGTGGCTGACGAGCTGTGACAGCTCCTCCTTCTCCGGCCCCCCGCCGTACAGCCGCAGACGCCAGTCCGGCCGCTCGGCTCGGACCTTGGCGAAGGCCGAAATCAGGTCCCCGTACCGCTTCACAGGAGCCAGCCGGCCGACCGCGACCACATGCTTGGCATCCAGTGTGCCGGGCGCGATCCCTGGATGCGGGACGCTGTTGGGCATCGCCTGGATCCGCACACCCGGCAGCCACAGCCTGCGGCGGTAGGAGGCGGCATCGGCTTCGGTGGTCGTCGTGATCGCGTCGAGCCGTGGATACAGCCGGCGCACTTTGAGCACCAACCGCGTGGGATGGGTGTTCAGCGTCAGATGCTCCTGACCGATCCGCACCAGGCGGCGTGGGGCCTGCCGGGCGATGTGCACGTTCAGGCCCGGTCGGGTTCCGATCACGATGTCGGCGTCCAAGCCCCCCAGATCGGCGCCGAGCCGTTCGTCGGTCAGTTCGCTGTACTGGGGGTAGCGGCCGTCCTCGCTCGGGAAGACCTTCGCGGGGCGCTTGACAAGCGGATGATCGCCCATGTGGGACGCGCTCTTCTTCCGCAGATCCACGAGGTATCGCAGCCGCACCCGCGGGTCGAGGAAGAGTTGGTGTTCCGTCCGGTAGCGGAAGACGGAGACGATCTCGACTTCGTGCCGCTCGACCAGGCCGTTGGCCAGGTTGAACGTGGTGCGGATGGTCCCGCCGATTCCATAGGCGTGGTGGATCAAGAATGAAATACGCATGCGTCACCGTTGGTCCTACCGCTGCCGCGGACTGCGTGGTCGGTGTCTTCAGGCATGGCTCCTCCCCCTCCAGCGGCGGACGTCAACGCACCGTCGCCCATACGGCCCCGTGGGACTCTCGAAGCGGTCGCCGAGTACGTACGAACCGCTCGAGCGCCCGGGCCGACGGATCCGCATCGGTGACGTCGCCGCCAAGCACCCTTGACGAGCGCGGCGCGTCGCAGTGACGTGCGCCGCATCGTCCATCACGATGCGGCGTCCGCCCCTTGGGCGTGAACAGCGATGACCCGCCCAGGTGAAACACCCCCTCTTGCGCAGTTGCCCAAGTGACCTACAACCGATGTTCCTTGGCACACGACAAGCACTCCGCAGAAAGCCGACCGCCTCATGTCTCCTCTCGTGCGAGGCTGCGAGCCATCGTCCCGCCGTGACGTACTCACCGCCGCGGTGCTGGGCGCGACCATCCCCATGGGGATACTGGCGGGCTTGGGGCGACGCGACTCACGGACCAGGCCGAAGCATCGGCCACCGGTTCTGAGCACGGCGGCGCCCTCGGGTTCCTGGGCGGCCGCCAGGCAACCCAGGACCGAGGCATCGGTCCTGCAGATCGTCGCCCACCCTGACGACGACCTGTACTTCATCAACCCGGAAGTCGGCCAGTCACTGCGCAGCGGCCGTCCGCTCGCCTCGGTCTATCTGACGTCCGGCGAGGCCGGCGGCGTCAACGGCCCCAACACGGGCCCGTACTACGGACTGTGGCGACCCGCGCCGGACAAGGCGAAGTACGCCAAGGCGCGGCAGAACGGCATCCGCGCCGCCTACGCCGAGATGGTGACCGGCGACGCCGCCCGCCCTTGGCGGCGCACCGCCATCGCCACAGCGGGCGGCGGCCTCGCCGAGCTCGACACGCTCCAGGGGCATCCCCACATCCACCTGGTCTGGACGCTGCTTCACGAGGCCGGCAGCATCACCGGCCACCGCCCGCAGAGCCTGCACGCGCTGTGGGACGGCCGGACCCGCAGCATCCGCTCCCAGCTCGCGTACGGCGGTCTGGTCGTCCGCGACTTCTCCTACACCGCGGAACAGCTCATTCAGACGCTGGTCGGCTACTTGGAGCGCTTCCGGCCGACTCAGGTCCGGATGCAGGACCCGACCCCCGGCCGACTGGACCGCAACCACAAGTACGCCGACCACCAGGATCACTTGTACGGCGCCCGGTTCGTCCAGCGGTCTCTCGCCCGCTACGCCTCCTCCAACGAGCGCCCGCACTTCACCGTCCAGACCTACCTCGGTTACTTCAACGGGGGTCTGCCAGGCACTCTCGACCCGGCCTCCGGCGAATCCAAGGTCCGCACCATGGAGACGTATTCCTGGAGCGGTGGGCCGCGGAACTCCTGTCAGGACCCGGCGGGCTGCGGCGACAAAAACGTGGCCGCAGCCCCCAAGCGCCACTGGTCGCACAGCATCCACCACGCCCGCGACACCGGCACCTGCTGGCTGCTGACCGGCAAGGACAACAGTGTGTGGGCCTTCGCCGTGCTCAGCGGCCGGATCGTGTTCTGGCACCGCACGGTGGGTGGCACCGGTGTGTTGAGTGAGGGGGAGTGGTTCGGGCCCACGTCGCTCCCGGAGACCGGCATCGATGCGGGTGTCCGTCCGTTGACGCTCCCCGACGGACGCATCGCCGTCTTCGGCACCCGCACCCTTGTCAGCAACCACCCAGGCGGCTACCGCAGGGAGGTGGGCTTCACCGTACAGCGGGACGTGGGCCACGCATTCGGACCCTGGCATTCGCTGGGCACCCCAGAGCCGTGTGACCATGCCGGCACCTCGAATATCAGTGCCCCCGCGGTCTCAGCGAACGCCGACAACACGATCACGGTGTTCCTGCGCGACAGCAGGCATGAGCTGACCGCCCGCACCGGCCTCCCCGGCGGAAGTTGGACGCCCTGGCGATACCTGGGCGGCGAGGAGGTGCACGGCGACCCGGTCGTTGGTAGGGACAACGCGGCCCGCACCTACGTCCTGTGCAGCACACCACGCTCTGTGCTGGCCTGGGTCCAGGGCCGGCCGGGCGCCTCCGTCCGCGGTCCGCTGCCCACCGGGCTGCCGCCCACCACCTTGCCGTTGACCGTCCGGTGCGACGGCGACGGCATCCGTGTCCACTTCCGCGAACCCCGCTCCGGGAACGTACTGACCGCTCGGCTTCGCGCAGCCGAACTCCTGTCCGCGCGACCGCACCCACCCCGGTGGCCGGGCAACGAATCCTCACCGGTCGAAGTCGCCGACCTGGGCGGGCCACACGGCTACGGTCCGGTGAGCGTCAACCGCACCGGCTGGGGCGACTTCCTGCTGGCCGCACGGTCTGCCACCGGAGACCTGGCGACGGCCTGGAGCACCTCCGCTCCGCCAACGCGCCGGCTGCGGTGGAGCCGCACCGGCTTCCTTCTCGCCGGCGCCCCCTCCAGCACCCAACTGGCATCGGGCGACGTCGCACTGACAGCACTCGGTCTCGACGGCCGCCTGTACTGGACGCACACCACGGACAGGAGCCCCTTTCTCGCCCCCTGGCAGTCGGCAGTGCTCGGGCAGCCTGCGCCAGGCTCGAAGGGTGATCCGAGTGCTCAACCCAGACCTTCCACGGGCCCCTGACCTGGGGCCCGCCGGCAGCCTCCGTGTCCTCCCGCACCCCCAAGGTCTATGAGACTTGGCCCTCACCGGGCGGCAGCCGTGCGGGAGGCCTTCGTATGGACGGCGTACGGTCCGCTCGCAAATGCGGCTGTAGGGAGCCACCGCCGCCCAAGCCGATAGCCGACCCGGTAGCAGGCGCCTCATCCCCTGCCGCAACTCTCGCACCGCGGGCGGCGGGCACGAAGGCGCTGCCAGGAAGCCGTGCCGAGTGTGATGCCCCAGAGAAGGAAGAGGGCGTACCAGAAGAGCCCCCAGGCGCTCTGCGGGTGGGCGTCCCGCGCGGCGAAGGACGGGGCCGAGACCACACGGTCGGCGGCGAGCAGGTACTGCATCGCGAAGTACGTGAATCCCCGGAGCGTGTGTCCCACCCAAGGCCGACGCGTAGAGCCCTCGGAGAACTGGCGGGAGGTGTATCGGGAAGAGGCGATGCCGCCACCCGTCGCGCGTTCGACGCAAGGCGAGCCCGTCGGGGCGTACGGGTGACCAGGAGGTTCCGCGCTTGACCAGGAGGTTCCGCGCTGGATTCACCCATTCGGGCCAGCCCGGCAGGGGGAAGGCCAGATGTCGGAGGAGCATGGAACACACGTGCGTCGCTCCACGCGCAGCCGGGCTGGCATTCCGCCCAGGCGGCGCCTGATCATGCAGCTTGAGGAGCCGGAGCCATGTTTCCTACCGTCTATCCCGCCATCTTGGAAGACAGCCCGGAGCTGCAGGAGGCATTCGACACCGCATTGGGCAACCTGACGACGGTCGGCCGGAACATAGTCGACCGGGCGGCCATCACCATCGCGTTGGTAAGCCGGCACAGCGGCGTATACCCCACGGCCGGGCGGAACCAGCACCAGGAGCACTACTCCGCCAGCCTGCTGAAGGTAGCCGCCATGTACGCGGTCTTCGAGCTACGCAAGGCGGTGACTCCGGTCTCGCACGGCCTGACGACCAGGCAGGAATTCCTCAACGCGTTGCGGGATCAGTTCACTGTGCCTATCAGGAGCGCCGTACCGGAAATAACGAATGCGCCGGGGATAACCGACCTCCACATTCTTCCCAAATATGACACGGTCTTTGACAGTCCCTTCAACCCCTCGACCGGGAAGCTGGAGGTGCAATTCAGTGAGAGCTATTGGGACAACGTCGTGAGCATGATCGGCGGGTCCAACTCCGCCGCTGCCGCCACCATTCATGGACTGGGCTTCGGATATCTGAACGGCGTGCTCGCCAACGGCGGATTCTTTCAGGACTCAACCGGAATCTGGCTCGCCGGGGACTTTCAGGGGCAGTGGCCGCCTGTACGGATCCTCTCGGAGAACGACGGCATGGTCGCGCAGGCCACCACGACCTACCAGATGGCCAATCTCTACGCGCTGATGAGCGAAGAAGCGCTGGTCGGCCCTGAGGACAGCAACTCGATGCTTGACTTGCTCGCTGGAGGGGCGGAGTGGTTCCAGAACAACAATCCGCAGCTCTGGCCGCCCGGACTCAACTTTTCCGCGACACACGCGAAGTTGGGCCTAGGGCCCCTTCCCCCCTTCGCCCCGGGCGAGGTTCTGTCCGAAGGCATGATCGTGCACGAAGCAGCCCACGACCGCGACTTCATCGTCGTATGGCAAAACCTCCTGGGCCCGCCGACACTCTCGAATCTGCGTCCTATGGCCGACCTGGTCGAAGGGACCATCGACATCTTCCTCGCCTAATGCGTGTCCCGCACGGCCGGTGGCGAAGGCGTGGTCGTCCGGATGCGCTGTTGAGGTCCGCCGCTCGGGAGTGCCGTGGCCCGGCCTGCACCGGGCGGCTGACTGTGCGCGGCAAGCTCCTCACCCACCGCCTTGGCCGAGTCCGAAGGATGGCCGGGCCGGCCGACGTGTGGCCGACCCGGCTATTGGGCTCAGGCGAGGTCGAACCGGTCGAGGTTCATCACCTTGTCCCACGCGGCCACGAAATCGCGCACGAACTTCGACCCCCCGTCCTCGGACGCGTAGACCTCCGAGACGGCACGGAGCTGGGAGTCCGAACCGAAGATGAGGTCGACGGCGGTGGCCGTCCACTTGACCTCACCCGTCGCGCGATCCCGGCCTTCGAACACGTTCTCAGCCGAGGCCGACGCCTTCCACTCCGTGCCCATGTCGAGCAGGTTGACGAAGAAGTCGTTGGTCAAGGTCTCGGACCGGTCGGTGAAGACGCCGTGTGGGGATCGCTTGAAGCCGGTGTTCAGGGCCCGCAGGCCGCCGATCAGAACGGTCATCTCCGGAGCGGTCAGCGTCAACAGGTTGGCGCGGTCCAGCAGGAGCGTCTCCGGCGACAACTTCTCTCCCGCCCGGAGGTAGTTGCGGAACCCATCCGCGCTCGGTTCGAGAACGGCGAACGACTCCACATCGGTCTGTTCCTGCGAGGCGTCCGTGCGCCCGGGCGAGAACGGGACCGTGATGTCGTGCCCGGCGTTCTTCGCGGCTCGTTCGACGGCCGCGCACCCGCCCAGGACGATCAGGTCGGCGAGCGAAACCTTCGTTTCGCCGGACTGCGAGAGGTTGAAGTCCTGCTGGATCCGTTCGAGGGTCCGCAACACCTCGGCAACCTCGGGCAGGTCATTGACCTCCCAGTCCTTTTGCGGCGCGAGCCGAATCCGTGCCCCGTTGGCCCCACCACGCTTGTCGGTGCCGCGGAAGCTTGCCGCCGACGCCCAAGCGGTGGCCACGAGCTGGGAGATGGACAGTCCCGATTCGAGGATCTTGCCCTTGAGAGCAGCGATGTCCTGGTCCGCGACCAGCTCGTGATCGACCTCGGGGACGGGGTCCTGCCACAGTTGCGGCTCGGGAATCCACGGGCCGAGGTAACGCGAGAGGGGCCCCATGTCGCGGTGCAACAGCTTGTACCACGCCTTGGCGAACGCGTCCGCGAGCTCGTCCGGGTTCTCGTGGAAGCGCTTCACGATCGGCCCATAGATGGGATCCATCTTCAGCGCGAGGTCCGTCGTCAGCATCATGGGAGCGTGCCTCTTCGACGGATCATGCGCATCAGGCACAGTGCCCTGGGCCGACGGATCCTTGGGGGTCCACTGCTTCGCCCCGGCGGGGCTCGTCGTCAGCTCCCAGTCGTACTTGAACAGGTTGTCCAGGTACCCGTTGTCCCACTTCGTCGGCTCGGAGGTCCATGCCCCCTCAAGCCCGCTGGTGAGCGCGTCGGAGCCCTTGCCGCTGCCGTACGTGTTCCTCCAGCCGATGCCTTGCTGCTCGATGGGGCAGGCCTCGGGTTCCGGACCGATGTACTCGGGGTCGACCGCACCATGGCACTTGCCGAAGGTATGGCCGCCGACGATGAGCGCAGCCGTCTCCTCGTCGTTCATCGCCATACGCCCGAACGTCTCGCGGATGTCCCTGGCGGCAGCCATCGGATCCGGGTTGCCGTTGGGTCCCTCCGGATTGACGTAGATCAGTCCCATCTGCACGGCACCGAAAGGACCGGCGAGTTCCCTGTCGCCGCTGTAGCGCTCATCTCCGAGCCACGTGTCCTCGGGACCCCAGAAGATCTCCTCGGGTTCCCAGATGTCCTCTCGTCCGAAGCCGAACCCGAAGGTCTTGAAACCCATCGATTCCATGGCGCAGTTGCCGGCGAAGACCAGAAGATCGGCCCAGGAGATTTTCCGGCCGTACTTCTGCTTGACCGGCCAGAGCAAACGGCGCGCCTTGTCGAGGCTCGCGTTGTCCGGCCAACTGTTGAGGGGGGCGAAGCGCTGAGCGCCGCTGCCGCCACCGCCCCGGCCATCGGCGATGCGATACGTTCCCGCGGCGTGCCAACTCATCCGGATGAAGAGCGGCCCGTAGTGGCCGTAGTCGGCAGGCCACCAGTCCTGCGACGTCGTCATCACGTCGAAGACTTCCTGTTTCAGCGCGTCGAGGTCGAGGGTCTTGAACTCTTCCGCGTAGCTGAAGTCCTCGCCCATCGGATTGGACAGGGGCGAGTGCTGGTGGAGAACCTGAAGGTCCAGCTGATTCGGCCACCAGTCCCGGTTCGTCCTGGGCCGAGTCGGCCTGGGAGTCGGGGAGGGGATTGCTGGGTTCTCGCTTTCGCTGCCGGACACGTCCGTCCTTCTTCCTGTCTCGGTGTTTCCTTCTGCTGGCTGCTTGCTCTTGACGTTGGTTGCCTTGCTGGTGTCGAGCACCGCGACCCGCGCCTCGCAGCGCGCCATGGAGCCCGCCGGCCGGAAACGCCTCACCAGACCCGCGGCGTCAACTGCGGGGCTGGACGGCCGGCGAGACACCTGTCCTCACGCACGACACCGATGATCGAGCCTGTGTCGGCGTCCGTATGGTCGCGCACCGTGGACCGCATTGCTACGAGAACACGCAGAGCATCGCCGCGCAAGAAGCACTCAAAGACCGAAGTCGTTTGTGCGATCCGAGGTCTGACCCAATGGTTGACGACTCGCCCGGCCTCTAAGGCATGCGGGAAAGGGCGACCTGTTTCTGATCATCAATGATCACCGCGCCGACTATATGCCGGCCTGTCAGGTAATGGAGTCGTGAGTCGTGAGTCCTGAGTCCTGAGTCCGTGACCATGATTCCTGTTTGCGCGTCTTCGGAAATCGCCGCTCACGAGGCAAGCTCATTACGTGTTCCCGGCGAATTGAGGCAGAGGTCGCCGCCACCGGGCCCCAACTCTGCGAGCTTGTATACCAAAGAGACCCAGCGCAGTGGTGCTGTAGGCCCCCTCGGGGGCCCGGCCCACCCCACTTTCCCCACCCAACGAAGTCTTCTGTTGGGGGGATCCGCTCGAAGGCCAACGAATCAGCGTCTGACAGGTGACCTGGCTCGATTTCCCAAAGCCAGAAATAGATCGTCGTCAACGCTTCGAATGACTTCGTGCTACCCAGGGGCGATAGCGTCGATTTGTGAGCCTCAGACGCGAGGCTCACCCAACGACGGTATTGCTCAGCGCGGCTGATGGCGAGCGCCTTTCGAGTCCCGTCACTAATACGTCGTCTCCGCCTTCCTCACCCCAACACCCGCTCTGGCGATCCTTCCGGCTGAGCGTCGCCTGGCTGCTCACGGGCGCGGCCGGGGCCGGCCCGGTGGCCTTCGCCGCGGACGGCAGTTCGCCTGGCTATCGGGCGACCGCAGATTTCCGACGTGACCGCGGACCCGAGGCCGCTCCCCACTACCCGGGGGAGTGGTTGTTGTGATCCTCGACGCGGCAGGTGCTGTCAGCCCGCCTATACGCAAGGGCCGACTCCCTCGCCTCGCCTCGCCGTGAGCAGACCGATGCACGTACCGCTCATTCGGCTCCCCGTCCGCCAACAGGGCATGCATCCTGAACCGGGCATAGCCTGAAGATGTCTCGAGCTCTCCGATCGACGGGAGACGTCATGACATTCATGCAGGTCATCGACTGCAAGACGAGCAGGGCCGATGAGTTGAACAGGTTGATGGACACCTGGGTCGAAGCGACTCGGGGCAAGCGGACAGCCACCCACTCGATCATGGGGCGGGACCGCTCCGACTCCACTCACGTGGTGGAACTCGTCGAGTTCCCCTCGTATGAGGAGGCGATGAAGAACTCGCACCTGCCGGAGACCGACCGGATCTTCCAGGAGATGGTGGCCCTGTGCGACGGGGAGCCGTCCTTTACCGACCTCGACGTCATGCGGGACGAGCAGCTCAACAAGATCGTGGTCCGTAGTTTCTTCGAGGACGTGATCAACGCGAGGAACATCGACGCGGTCGACGCGATGTGCACCGACGACTACCGGGAGCACGACCCGTCCCTGTCGTCGTACGACCTGGGGCTCGCGCAGGCCAAGGCCGAGAACCGGGAGATCCTCGAGGCGTTCGAACCGGTGGCGACCATCGAGGGCCTGGTGGCTGAGGGGGACATGGTGTGCGCAAGGGTGCTCTTCAAGGGGCGCCACGTGGGCACGTTCCAGGGCATGGAGGCCACCGGCCGAGAGGTCTCGGGAACCGCCCACGCGACCTTCCGGTGCGAGGGAGGCAAGCTCGCGGAGAGCTGGTGGAACTTCGACAACCTTGGCCTGTTGCAGCAGCTCGGTGTGGTCAACCTCTGATCCACATCAACGGTCTGTCTGTGGAGGTCCCGCGGCCGCCTGTGGAGGTCCCCCGGCCGCGCTGTTCGTTGTAGCCCGCGTCAGTGCTGTGGAGGCTCCCGCGCCAGTTCAGCCGTGACGTCAGGGGCCCGGGCGCGGACCGTCTCCGGACCGCGGACGTCGCCGCCTTTCGTCCTGTCGGAGAACCTGGCGGGCGATGTAGCCGGGCTCGCCTTCGGTCCGTTTGCCGCCCGAACGTGGTGTGCCCACGGGCGGGCGGGCGGCCGCTGGGCGGGGTCGGCCCCCGGACAGGGCGGGTGCCTTCCCTTCCCCGCTGGAGGAGTCCAGCGGGGACCGCACCGCCCGGCCCCTCGTGCAGACGGCCGCGGCCGCCCACCGCCCCACCAGGCTGTGCGGCGCGCCGTGGCCAAGACCCGTGGTGCAACTGGGGAATTTGGACGCCGCGCGCCGTATCGCGGCGAAGAGGCTGCGCCTGTTCTGAGAGCCCAAGACCCGGTCGGTCCCCTGTGGACGTGTGCCCGCGTGTCGAAGCCTCCGGAGGGCTGGCCGACGGCATTACGTTGTCAGCCTGCCGGAAGAGAGCAGGGAGACCACTGGTGATGGCACAAGAGCCGGCGGTGAAGTCCTTCTTCGAGAAGGCCGCCTATATCGTGACACCGGGATCGGTCGTATTCGCCCTGCTCTACTACTTCGGCTACACGTACCGCAGCGCGTACTACTCGTACTTCGGTCTCCGCGTCAGCGAGCTGGAATTCTCCTCCCAGGACTACCTGCTCGGCAGCCCGGCGGCCATCTTTCTCCCGCTGTGGGTGCTACTCATTCTGGGAATCGTCAGCATCCTCGCCTTCCGGTCGCTGGAACGACGGCTTTCCCAGCCCGGGGCAGCGTCGCGGCGGCGCCTGGTGAGCCGCGTGCTCGCCGCGCTGGGCATCGGCTTGCTCCTGCTCAGTTTTCCCGTCTTCCTCGAACCGGTGTGGTGGCAGCGCATGATGGCGGCGCTTCTGCCCAGAAACTGGCTGCGGGTCCTCCTTCCCTCCTTCCTCGTGGCCGTGGGAGCACTGCTGCTGCTGTTCGCCATGTACCTCTACCGGACTCCCAACCGCCGCGGTACCCGCTTCTGGGGCATCACCGAAGGGCTGCTCATCTCCGGCACAGTGCTGATCGTGTTCTTCGCTATGGCGCGTTACGCCTACGGAGCGGGCACGTCGGAGGCACACCAAGATGTGCTGCGGGACTTCAGCGGCATGACGCGTGTCCTGGTCCACTCACGCCAGCCGATGTTTCCCTCGTCCCCCAACGTTCGCTGCGAGGACCGGGGCGCTGCCCGCCAGCCCTACCGGTACAGGTGCCGCGGATTCCACATCCTGGCAAAGTCGAGCACTCGCTATTACCTCCTGCCCAAGGAGCGCCTCGCCGACGGAGACATCACCTTTCTTCTCCGCGACGACGACAGCACCCGGGTAGAGGTCTTGGGAAAGCGGCGCGGCGAATAGAGGTCTTGGAAAAGAGGCGGCGCGAACCGGCGCGGTCGGTCAGGTCGGGATACTCGACGGACCCTCTTCGTTCGGGGGAGTCGCGTCCGGAGCCGGAATGGGGCCGGTGTCCGTCGGGCCCGTGGTCGGGTCGGTTGTTCTCTCCGTGTCCGGTGGGAGGGGCGTCGTCGACGTACCCGGCTCAGTGGTCTCAGGGCCCCTGTCGGGGGTTGTCGTCTGTTCACCGGACGCGCCCCGGGTCACGGACGCCCTTACGTCGCCCTGGTCGGTCTTGACCTGGAGCTCGAAGTTGTCGGGGGTACCGGGGGGAATGGTCAGCGTGAAATGGCATGACTTGCCCGGCGGAAGTGGCTGGCCTTTGCATTGGTTGTCACTGATCGTGGGCGGCTCGTCGTCGAGCCCCGGACCGTCGCCCACACCAACCGACACATCCTTCATCGGCTTGTCCGACGAGTTGGTGACGGTGACTTCCACCTTTGCCGACTCTCCCGGGTTCGCTCGCGGAAAGTCGATTTGCGCGGCGTTGCCCTGGGCGCCCTCGTCACCTGGGAACAGGGTGGCGGTGCCCGCTTTTACAGGCGGGCGCGTCGAAGACGCCCCCTTGGGGGCGCTGCCGCCGCCCCCGCAGCCGGCCAGCACGGTCACAATGGCCAGAAGCACGCAGGTCCGCAGAGCGGTCCCGGCGAGTGGTCGGGAAAGCTCGCCGGCTTCCGGTGCACCAGACACTGCGGCCTCCGCTGTGAGATCGACTAGGCTTTCGAGCCTGGCACGGGGGCGTGGACAAGTGCGGTGATGCCCCATCGCCACACCGACCGCTCACCTGATCAGACGGCTCTCATCCAGACCGCATCTCTTACGCACGTCGATGAGCGGGATCCGGTCGATGAGCGGGATCCGAAGGTGCCGGTGCCACGCGGTACGTGCGCAATGTCATCGAGCTGTGACGCGCAGTGTCCTGGCCGACCCGCGTCGCCGGGGGCCCGAGACGACGACATCATCGCCAGCACATACGGCACACCGTCGCCTTCCTCTCTTGGACCGCTCCCGCGCACTCGCCGATCAGGTCACCGCCGAACGAACAGGCGGCCGCGGTGGGCTGTCCTACCGGCTGGCCGACGGCCGTGCCCGACTCGTCAGGACCTGGCTCACCCTGCGCCACGAACCCAGCCGCTCCGTACAGGCACCCGCAGGCGCCCGACGTCGTTGCCGGGTCCCTGCCCGTCGCCACCCCTGCCCGGTCGCCGCCGTCGCCGCAGCCCTCGCCCTGCGTTGCGGCACCCTGCCCGAGCGGCCGACCCCGCCCTCCTCCCGGCGGCCGCCGCCATGCAGGGCCTCGTTCATGAGTACCCGGGCCGCCGAGCGTCGGAAGAACTCTCTTACGGCGATGAGCGGCCGATCTGTACACCCTCCAGGGGCACGCCTAGCCTTGAATGAGAACGGACTCATGGCATAGCGCATAGGCCCGCAAAGTGAGTCGATCGGGGAAGCGCCTGTCGCACCAGCCGCATCAGTCGCACCGGTGGGAATCCCGGTCCGGGGCCGCGAGGCGACGTGTTCCGCTGCCGCTGCAAAGGGTGGGCCACGCCCCGGAGTACGTGGTGTTTCTCCTCCGCCGACCGGGCGCTCCCCGTGACGCCGGCATCGTCCGCACTGGCGGATGACGGTCATCGTGCAGCAATCAGGAGCAGTCATGACGTGGAGTATTTCCGGCAACTACCTGGGTGGTTGCTCATGCGCAATGGTGTGCGGCTGTCCCGTCGACGCCACGCCGCACGACCCGCAAGGACGTGAGGAATGCCTTGGCTGCACCGCGTTCCATGTGGCCGAAGGGCACTTGGACGAGGTGGACCTTTCCGGGGTGACCTTCGCCCTCTACAACCACTTCCCCTCCAACCTGACCGCAGGTAACTGGAAGGTGGGCCTCGTGATAGACGAGGGGGCCAGCGACCAGCAGGCCGATGCGCTCGAGCGCATCGTGTCGGGGCGGGAGGGCGGCGCATTCGGCGAACTCTCGCAGTTCTTCGGCGAGTACCTGGGCCTGGAGCGGGCGAGTGTCTCCCTGACGGACGGGGAGAAGACCCGACTCAGTGTCGGCGGGAAGACTGAACTCGAATTCGAGCCTCTTCGAGGGCCTGATGGAGGACCCACGACGGTGAAGAACGCCATGTTCGGGTTCGCACCGGAATTCACGCTGGGCCACACCACCGGCAGTTCGTCAGCCTTCGGTTTGACGTTCCAGCCGGCCTACGGCGAAAAGTCCGACTACACCTTCTCCAGCGAAGAGACCGAGGGCGCGACCAAAGGACGGTAGGTGCACAGGGCAGCGATCCGTTGACACGGGACGAGGACGGGTGTCTCCTCCGGCGCGGGGGCCTCCGCACCTGCTGCCGACCGTGTTCTCGCGCCCGTCACTGTCCCGATGCGTGCCGATCGGGATTTTCGTCGGCAGCTTGGTGGGCCGAGCGGCCCCAGCTCAGAGCGGCCCGCCGCCCATCCGGTCCATCGACGGATCAGACATCTCCAGGCCGGGAAGCAGCCAGTCCTGGAACGGGGCGAGCACGGCCAGGACCAGGAAGGCAACGCCGACGGCCCAGGTGAGCCAGGGGCCTCCCCGCCACAGCTTTTCGAGGAAGATGACGGCGGCCAGGCCCGCCATCGCCGCCACGTTCATGAAGCCGAGCGGGATCAGGACGATCATCAGGCCCCAGCAGCAGCCGACGCAGTAGAGCCCGTGATGCGCGCCGACCCGCAGATCCCTTGCCCAGGGTCGGAAACGCGAATACCGCAGCAGTTGGAACATCGGGTTGCGGCAGTGCCGCAGGCAGACCCGCTTCAGTGGCCCGAACTGATGCAGCCCCGCGAGCAGGAACGCTCCGGCGCCGATCCAGCGCCCCGCACCGGGATTGCTGTCCACCAGGTGTCCGGTCGCCGCGAGGAGGCCGTACGCGAGCAGCCCGAATGCGGTCCAGGCGAGCAGGTAGCCGCTGACGAACTCAGTGATCCGGGCTGTCCGGACCCGGCCTGCGGACTGGCGGCGGATCGCCTGCACCCAGGTGATGGCCACAGGTGCCACTGACGGCAGCATCATCGCCAGCATCATGACGACCCACAGCAGCAGGAAGAGCGGGAGTGCCAGTCCCATGGTGCCGGGCTCCATCCCCATGTGGCGGGACTGGCCGACGGTGAGCAGCCATGCGACAGCGGCCAGCAGCACCATCAGGATCCAGGCAACCGCCAGGTCACGCGTCGGCAGGAGCACTCCCGGCCGGGTCGGGACCGGTGCGGCGAGGCGGAGGCGCGGCATGGCACTTCTCCCAACAACGCGCGCTGCCCGCGACCGCCCGGAGCCCCGAGTCGTGTCGACGGCGGCGCGCCACGGAGAGCGACGAACAACCTGCGGACATCTCCAGCAGATCACAGAAACGGATGGCACAACACCGGGGGAGGCTCTCCCCAAAGTTGTCCGAGCCCGGCCCCCGACGGCCAGAACAGTGCCCCTTGTGAAGGTTCCGACCGAGCCCTCGCCCCGTCGAAGGTGGGCCCGGCCGGCCGGCGGCAGCCACCCGGCCCGCGCGGAAGCACAGCGCCCTCGTCCGGCTCTCCGACAAGTTCTGGCCGCGCAGTGCTGCCAGGGGCTCGACAGCCGCGGCGTTGGTCCGCCCGTCAGTTCAGTAACCGATGGTGAAGCGGCGCTGGACGAAGCGGGGCAGTTCCGCCTCGTCGACGAGGGCGACGGCGGCGTCTTCCATCGAGATGCGGCTGCGCCCGTCCGCGTCCAGGACCGGCTGATCGCCACCGATCCGGAACCGGCCCGTACGCTCGCCGGGCGCGATGTCCTCCGCGGGGCTGAAGTAGGTCCACAGCCGGTTGGAGGTGCGCAGGATGTCCAGGGCGTCGCGGTGGCCGCGCACCGCGGCGGCGTACTCCCTCGGCAGGCCGATCGCGTCGAGGGTCTCGTGCAACAGCTCGTCGGAGTCGGCTCGTACGATTCCGGGCTCGATCTCCAGACTGCCGGCGCCGCCGATGACGATGAGCCGTGTCCGGGGGTGGTTCGCCAGCGCCTTCAGGAGTGCTCGCGCGGCGGTGGCGTACACCGTGGGATCGGCGATCGAGCGGGCCACCGTGTCGCCGATGTCTTTGGCGGCGTTTCCGGGCTGGAACCCGCTGATCAGGACGTCGAGCCCGGGTATGACGACGCCGATGGAGTCGGCGTCGAGGACGTCGACGCTCCGCCAGACGACGTTCTTCCGGTCCTCGTCGATCCGCGTGGCGTCGCGGCTGAAGGCGGTGACGTGGTGCCCTCGGCCGAGTGCTTCGGTGACGACGCGACTGCCGATGCCGCCCGTGGCCCCGATGACTCCGATGTGCATAGCTCTCCCCTGGTGCTTGCTCGTGCGGGCGTCAGTTGCCCATGCCGCCACCTTTTCTTCGCGGCACGCAGAGACTATACGGCGTGCAGTGAAGATACGGCGCTCAGTATTGGGACGCTGTAGAGTGAGGGCTCGTGGGAACTACTGTGGGAAGCGTCAAAGGGCGCCGGGAGCGGTTGCGAGCCGAGACGACCGCCGAGATCAAGAAGGTCGCGCTGGAGTTGATGGCTTCGGGTGGGCCCGACGCGATCACGCTGCGGGCCATCGCTCGCGAGATGGGCATGACGGCCAACGCGATCTATGGCTACTTCGCCACCCGTGACGACTTGGTCACCACGCTGATCAACAACGTCTACACCTCGCTGGCCGACACGGTGGACGCCGCCTGGGACGCCGCCCCCGCCCAGGACCCGGCCGCTCGGATCCAGGCATGGGCCTGTGCCTTCAGGAACTGGGCGCTGGCCAACCCCGAGGGCTTCCGCCTCATCTACGGTGACCCTGTGCCCGGCTACCGGCCACCCGAGGGTGGCGCCGCCCCGGGCGCCGCCCACCGTGTCTGCACCGGCATCACCGCGCTGGCGGCCGTCGCCTGGCCGCACGCGGAACTCCGTTACGCGGACAGCGACTTCGAGTGGTCCGACTTCGACCCCGGTCTCCTGGACAAGGTCCGCCCGGCCTTCCCTGACCTGCCCCCGGCCGCTGTGGCTCTCGCTCTGCGTATCTGGAGCCACCTGCACGGCCTGGTGTCACTTGAGATCTACGGCCACTTGCAGGCCCAGGCCCTCAGCCCGACAAAGATCTTCAGCGAGGAACTGGCCCAGCTCATCCGGTCCTTGGGTATCACGGCGCAGGGGTAACGGCCCTGCCCGAGGGGCGCGCGAGTCGAGTCGCGTGACTGTGGGCATCTCGACCTGCTGTTGCCCAAGTGGCGCGCCAAGTGATCCCGATGCCGAGCTGTACGAGGCGAGCGCCGAGTCACACGCTCGCCCCGCACCTGGGTCGATCGGGTTTACTGCACCCAGGCCACTCGTTCCACCGTGTCGTTGTAGCCCGACGGCTCCTCGAGCTTCTCGCCGGCCTTCAGCACGCGCTCACCCTTGCCGATCAGCTTCGCGTCGCTGTCCGTCAGGTTCACCCATGAGGAGACGTTCTTGGACATGCTGCCGCCGCTGGGAAGGGGCAACTGGCTGAGGTCCACGTCGTAGCCGGCCCCGATCCCGTACCCCGTGCCCTGGCAGTCGTAGTGCAGGTACAGGCCCAGGGTCTTGGGCGGACACGGCGCGCCGTCAGGGGTGATCTGGACTACGCCGGGTGGCAATTGGTTGCTCATGGCTTGCTCCGTTCTTCAGTCCGCCGGCCTTTCCGGCGGACTCGGGCGCCAACGTTGCACACGAAGGCGGCTGCGAACGGCTTCACGCGGAGCATGATCGTTCCTGCAATGGCATGACCACCCGCATAGCTGAGCTGCGCAGACGCCGGCCCGCCCACATCGAAGGACTGCACCTCTCGGATCCGCAAGCCTTCGTCGTCTCCACGGTCCGGTGCACCGAAGGGTTGTCCCATAAGAGATCTTCGTGCGGGTGGAGAGGCGGCTGCCTGTTCAGCGGGCGGTCTGCCTACCCGGCGACGGTGGGGTGGTCCATCTGGGGCAGCCGTTCGGCCTGGCCGTTCGCGCGGGCGGAGCGGGATGAGCAGGCCGGTGCCCTGATGGCCGCCGTCGGCGATCGTCATCCTCTTGCCGACAGCGGCTTCCGTGCCCCGATGCCTCCCAGCCGCAGGGGTCGTGACGGTTGCGCAGCAGGGGCCGGCCGGCTACGACAACCAACTGGACGTCGGCGTCGATGAACCCCGGACGGACGGTGGAATGGCGGTAGATTTTCGACTGCTCAGCGATCGTGTGGTCGTAGTCGTAGTCGTAGTCGTAGTCGTAGTCGCGGTCGCGGGTGGGAACCAGGGCACCGTCCGCGCGGCCGTCCCACGGCCGCCGCGCAGGATCCGTCTCCATGAGGAGGGCGGCTACCTGCATGTCGAAGCCCGCAACGGCCCGCCGACCGCGTCCCCGTTGGACTTCGCCCCCAGCGGCCACGGCCTGATCGGCCTGCGAGAACGCGCCATCTGCTGAACGGCACCCTGAACACGGGACCGGAGGGGACGGTGGCTTCTTCCTGCACGCCACGTTCCCCCTTCAGCCACCCCTGCGCGCTTCAGCCACCCCTGCGCGCCGGCGAGTGACCGGCCCCGGCGCCGCTGACGCTGAGGCCGCAGAACACCGCCGAACTGACGGCGCGCGGAGCATGGCCGATTCGCCGGGGTGGGACGAACGGATGGTGATGGTGACGGCGAGGTGATCACGCGACCGACCCAACCATGCCCTCAAGTGCTCCCGGGCCGTAGCGACGAGGTACGACAAGAGAGCGTGCGTTCGTCTTCCATGGCACGGTCACCTTCGCCGCCATCCGGCTGTGGCACCGTTGATGCCAGAGCGGCAACTCGCCCGCCTGGCTGATGCCAGAGCTGCAACTCGCCCGCCTGGCGGGCGCTGCACGGCGAACTCGCCCGAGGCCCCGCCGTGCCGCCGGGCTGCCTTTACAGGTCGAGTTCGGCGACGATGGCAGCGTGGTCGGAAGCCTGGTCGCCGGGTCCGGTCACGGTGTCGAACGGGGTGCCGAACTCGAAGATCCCACGCCGCTCCACCTCGACCTTGTCCACCTTGGCGAACAGCTCCGGCGAGAACATCAGGTAGTCGATCTTGTCGTCGGGGTCCGTGCACTTCCCATGCGTGCCGAGCGGTCCCTCGTAACTGTCGTGGGTCATCGCGTCCTTCATGCTGGTGGCCTCGAGGAACGTGAGCGGCGGGCTGCCCGGGGTGTCGTTGAGGTCCCCGGCGACTACGACATGGGCCGAGCGCTTGAGCGCGGCCTGGTAGAGCTGGGCGACGCGCTCGGCCTGGAGCTTGCGCTTGTCGCCGCCTCCGCCGAGCTTGCTCTTGAAGTGGTTCCCGAGGAGCCAGAGCGGTTCGCCATCGATGTCGATCTCGAATTCCGGGCAGTCCCGGCTGAAGATGTCCCGAGAATCCTTCTTGTCGAAGATGTGCGAACGTACGGAGGTGATCGGGCGTCGGCTGAACAGCCCCACGTCGATGCCGCGAATGTCGTTGCCGTCGATCAGCATGTTGAACGGATACGGTTCCGCTTCGAACTGGCCCGCCAGCACCTGTTTGTTGAAGCGGTGCAAGGTGAGCCGGTCCTCGACTTCAACCGTCAGCAGTATGTCGGCGTTCACCTCGGCGATCACCCTGGCGGTGTTCTTGACGGCGTCCCAACTGAGGTCGTCCTTGACCAGTTCGACCCAGCCGACCCAGGCGGACCGTCCCGTGACCTCGGCCCTGACCTCGATGTTCCTGCCCTCGCCCTTGAGCAGCCGGGCGTGTCCGCGAGGCTCGTTCACCAGGACGGTCTGGGTGGAGATTTCGTGGGAGACATCGGCGCTGTGCTTCTTGAGAAGCTCAATGATCTTTGTCTTGTCGTTGGCCGTATACGTGTCGTGATCGAGGAATTCGACAAGCTTCCTGAAGTCCTCGAGCACGGTGTCGCGTACAGGGTCCTTCCCGCTACCGAAGACGAGGGGCCTCCGGAAGAGGTTTTCGCAGTTGAAAGTGGCTATGCGGATGCTCATGGCCCCTCCTTACACATCCAATTCTCCGGCGGCGTGCCATGTCTGTCGAACGGAGCAGGGCCGCTCCCGGGGGGAGCAACCCTGGGACGTCAGCCGCGGAGCGGGCCCTCGCAACGGTGGTCCGCCGACCCGACGGGCGGTGATCACCGAAGGCGAGGGTGGCGGGGGCCGAGCGCTCCTCGCTGTCCATCGCCAAGGTGAGCATGTATGACTCGTCGGAGTCGACGGGGGCGAGCGTCACCGCGCGCCGTGGGGTTGAGCGACGAACAGGCGCTCGGTGTCCCGCTCAACCTCAGGCAGCATCCCCGTTCAGGCCCGGCGCCAGGCCCGCAGTCGCGGGCGGGCCGGTCCTGGCGTGCTGGTTGTGGCGGTCGAGGAAGTCGCTCCGCGTTTTTGTGCTTCGCGCGCGAGGCGGTATTCGTTCGCTGTGCGAATCAGTTCTTGTGAGCGGAGCTGGTGCATGGTGAAGTGCATGCCGCGCGCTCCTACGGCTGGAGCCCCAGCACGTCGGCGACCACACAGCTGATGTTGTCGGGACCGCCCAAGTGGTTGGCCAGCTCGATGAGCTTCCTCACGGCCTGCTCGGGATCGCTGATCGCCGTGAGGACCTGCTGTACTTGTTCGGCCGGGACGACTGTGGACAAGCCATCGGAGCAGAGCAAGTAGCGGTCTCCGGGCTGGGCGTCGTGAAGACGCATGTCGGGGGTGGCGTCGGCTCCCTGCGCGAGGGCCCGTATCAGCAGCGACCGCTGAGGGTGGGAGGAGGCTTCTTCCGGGCTGATGCGTCCTTCGTCGAGCATGGACTGCACCACGGTGTGGTCCTGGGTGATCTGGAAGAACTCACCGTCGCGCAGGAGATAGGCACGGGAGTCACCAATATGGACGAGGGCAAGCTGTGACCCGGTCCAGAACATCGCGGTGAGCGTCGTGCCGGCCTCTTCCGAGGAGGGGTCCATCGTGGCGGTACCGTGCACGGCCTGTGCGGCCTGCTCGATGGCCTCTTCGAGGACGCTGAGGAGACTGCCCGCAGGGATGCCTTCGGTTTCCAGGCGCTTGAGCGTGTCGATGGCGGCGGCGCTTGCGGGGGCTCCCGCGTGGCCGAAGCCGTCGGCGACGGCGAGGAGGCGGGAACCGGCGTAAGCGGTGTCCTGGTTGCTCTCGCGGACCAGGCCGGCGTCGGTCAGCGCAGCGTAACGGATGCCCAGGGTCTTGGTGGTGGGGGACATGGCGGGGTCCTTCCAGGACAGGTGGCTGATGAGGAAGGTGGCCAGGTCCCGCCGCGCGGCGGTGTCGGCCTCGGCCTGGGCCCAGAACGCGCGGACCTCCTGGGCCGCCGTACCCGCATCCAGCGTGCAGACGTGCTGGATGCGGGCCAACGGCATGCCCAGGCGGCGGAGCCAGGCGACCAGTCGGGCCTGCTCCAACTGTTCCAGGGCATAGAGCCGGTACCCGGTCACCGGATCGACGCGAGCGGGGGGCAGCAGTCCGAGCCGGTCGTAGAGACGCAGCGCCTTCGGCGAAAGCCGGGACGCCTTCGCGAACGCCCCGATGGTCAGCAACCCCATACTGGCTCCTCCTCATGCCGAGCACGTCGCCCGGCCCCACCGATGCTGTGGCTTCCCCCATGGTGAAGGTCAACACGTGTCCTCCTGCGCCGCGTCCCGCAGGTCTCACCCGGGCAACTCGACCTCGACCTCGACCTCCTGCACCGGTTCATCAGGGGCGAATGCCTGACGACGGCGCAAGCAGCCCGCCGCCTGGGCATCAGCCATGACGCCGTCCGGCGCGTCCCGCAGAAGCAGCCCGGCCCCTCCCGGAGGAGCAAAGACCGCGAGGTGGGAAGTCTGTCGCCCATGAGGGCGGGGCCGCGGGTTGCCTGAACCAGCCACGGCCGGTTGCGCCGAGGTGGTAAGACGGACGCGGTCTGCGCGCCGGACGGCGGTGCTGGACCGAGGTGAGGGGAGTGGGCTGAAGTGTCCTCGGGCTTACGGGCGTTGGCCCGGCTGATCACGGCGGCCGCGATCGTCACGGCTTACGTCGCGCTGCACTTGGCGATCACCGCGGGCATGGACCTACGGGCCTGCGACCGCTTCCGCGACGCCCCGGCGCGGGCGGCCGCCTTCACCGCCGCGCTGGACCGCTACGCCGACGAGGACGTGTCCGCGCGCGCTGAAATCCGTGAGGACGAAGGGTGGTTCGAGGAGAACGCCCCCTCGGGAAGAAGCCGGTCCGTGGTCTCCTCCGTTACCCGCGACGCAGAGGAGGGCCGGTTCTCCCTTGTCCGCGAGCGTGTCGCCGGGCTGGCGGCCGAGGTCGAGCAGGATCGGGCGAGCCTCGACCGGAAGCTCGGCTCGTCGAGCGCGACCGCGCTGTACTGGGCGGCGCCGGCCGTGGCGCTGCTCGTGCCGGCGCTGTGGCTGCGGCGTCGTCGCCGGGCTGGCGCCGCGGAGATCGTCGGCGTGGTCAGCCAGTTCGTCCCGCGTCGACCGTGGTGGCGGCGGCCGGTGTTCCTGGTGGCCAGCGGTGTCGGCTACGGACTGTTCGCGGGGGGCTTCTTCGCCGCCAGCACGGCGCAGCGGCAGGGCAACAAGATGCCACCGATGACGTTCATGCTGTTGCTGGTCGGCGGCCTGGCCGCGCTGGGGGCCGGGGTCCTGATCCTGCGCCAGACCCGCCCGCGCTCGGCGCGCGGCGCGGCCCAGGCCCTGCTGGCCGACGGCCGCGAACCCGTGCTCTACCTGCGCAGCTTCGCCGATGACGACACCGCGTCCCAGGTCGACGACTCGGCGGCGTACGTCAGTATCCACTCGCGGGAGGAGCAGCTCACCGGGGCCTTGGGCGCCGTGGGGCCCGTGATCACGGTGGGCAGGCCCGGTGAGCCGCTGCCGCAGTTGGGGGCGGCGCGGTTCTACCTGCCGCTCGACGACTGGCAGTCCACGGTGCTGCGGCTGATGGAGTTGTCCCAACTCATCGTGTTGCGCCTGGGTTTGGGTGAGGGGCTGTGGTGGGAGGTCCAGCAGGCCCGCGCCACCCAGCCCGCGCGGAAGCTCGTCCTGCTGGCGCCGGGCGGGCTGCCGGAGGTGGCAGAACGGTTGGACGAACACCTGCCGACCCCGTCCCGGCTGAACGAGGTGGCCGGGGACGATACCTGGGTCTCCGCCGTCATCACCTTCGCCCCCGATTGGACGCCCCATGTGCACCGGGTGGGGCCCGTGCCTCGTGCCAGGACCCCGCGGGGCGCCCTCGTGCGCCGCGGGGTGCGCGCCATGAAGGCAGCCCTGGCGTCGATGATGATGTTCACGCCCACGCACCACCTGGCCCGCGCCATGACGGTCGCCCTGGCGTCCGTGGGGGTCCGTAAACGGACGATGGCCTGGAGAGCCACCCTGGCCGTGCAAGCGTCGTTGTGGAAAGGCTTCACTCTGGTCACGGCCCTTGGCCTGCTGTCCTGGCTCGTGTTCCGGGCGCTGCAACTGTTCGGCTCCCGGTAGTGCCATTCCGTCGTGACGGTTCCGCATGATGTCCCGAGAAACAGGGGACACAACGGGGCAGGGCCCAATAACATCCCGACCCAAGTAACGCGCGAAAGCGATGAGAAGCGGGTCGAACGGTCTTCGGGGGAGAACCATGGATGATTCGCAGCAGGGGATGCCACAGCAGGGCAGTCCCACGGGCGCGAGCCCGGCCGGTGGGGAGCAGCACAGGGCGGTGACCGGAGTGGCCACCGCTGTGACGGTACTGATCTCGTTGGCGCTGGTGCGTGAGGTATTGGTCTCGGTGGGCAACTGGCGCCTCTACGTCGTCGTCAAGGACTATCTGGCCGGGAGGGCGACGACCGCGGACCTTGAGGCCGCCGACACCGATGCCTTCGCGGTGCTGGGGTCTTGGCCGTCGTTCCTGGTGTGGATCGCGGCCGGCGTGGCGTTCCTCGTCTGGCTGTGGCGGGCTCGGATCAACGCCGAGCTGATGAGCGGTGCCGCCGCGCACCGTCGATCCCGGGGCTGGGTGGTGGGCGGCTGGATCGCCCCAGTGGTCAACATGTGGGTTCCGTACCAGGTCGTGTCGGACATCTGGCGGGCCAGCGCACCCCGACGGGCCGTCCCCGTCACCCTGGTCAACGCCTGGTGGGCGCTGTTCGCGATCGCCACCGTCGTCGTAAAGCCGATCCAATGGCGCATGGCCTCGGAGTTCGCCAGCGAGCAGGACGTCCTGTCCAACGCGAATGTGTCCACCCTGCTCACGGTGCTCTACCTGACGGCCGGAACGCTGCTCATCCTCCTTGTCAGGCGAATCACCGCGTGGCAGACCCACGGGCATGCCCAGAACGCGGTGTGAGGGAATAGCGAATGGGGCGCTGAAACGCGGCGGCGCAGGCGCACCGTGGCCGTCGTGGTCGTCGCTGGCCGGTGCGTACGCCCCTCCGGGCCTTGGAGTCGCGCGTGGGTGGAGGCGTCGCGAAGAGGGCGGGCACCCACTGCTCGATGTGAGTGAGCGCCAGGTGACGCCGCCAGTCGCGACCTTCGCCCGGCGCGCCCCCACTCCGCACGGGAGTCGGCGAGGCGGCTGCCACTCCTCAATTGCCCGATCACAGCGAACTTCGCGGAGTTCAGCAGCCGACGCAAGCGCACGATGACGAACTCGCCAGCGCGCGGGGCGAGTTGGATGGCCGTCCCCGAGGTCAACACTCACACCGAGGCCCGCCTGCCTGCCCGCCCATGGCCGCACAGGCTTGGCGAAGGTAACGACTACGGAGAGATGCCACCATGGCCGGAATCAGTGACTCGTTGTGGAACGAGGACATCGACACGAACGACTACGCCGACCCGGCTGCGACGTATCGCAACGCGGTCTTCGAGCAGTACAAGCTGTGCGTGGAGATGGCCGACCGGGTCAGCGCCCGGCGCAATCTCGCCAACACCTTCTTCCTGACCCTCCACAGCGGTCTGCTCGTCTTCCTCAGCGCCTGGCTGTCCCAGGAACACCACCGCCGGGCTCCGGTCGTACTGACCGTCGGGGCATTGCTGGTCCTGCTCGGCATGTGCGCCACCTGGTGGTTCACCATTCGTTCCTACCAGCAGTTGAACAAAGGCAAGTTCGAGGTGATCGCGGCGTTCGAGGAGCGGTTGCCGGCTCGCGCGTTCGTGGCCGCTGAATGGCGCGCTCTCAGCCAGGGGCGTGACTGGCGCGTCTATGTCCCGCTCAACCGTGTCGAGCGCTGGATCCCTCTCCTCTTCGCCTTGGCCTACGTCCTGGGATTCGCCGCCGCCGCGCTGTGACGGCCGCGGATACTCCCCACCCCGCTCACCACGCCGCCGGAACGGGATAGGGTGAAGGGCACATCGCCTCGGCCGGAAGAAGTTGTCACGTGGTCACCATCGCCGTCACCGGTCACATGGACCTGGCCGACGAGGCAGTCGGTCCCATCCGGAAAAACCTCCGTGAACTACTGGCCGAACTGCGCGACGACGCGCTGGTGGGGCGCTCGTGCTTGGCCCGCGGCGCCGACACCCTCTTCGCCGAGGAGATCCTCTCGCTCGGCGGCCGACTGTCAGCGGTCATCCCGTCGCGGGACTACCGGGAAGCGGTGGTCCGCCCTGCGGACCTCGCCGAGTTCGACGCTCTGCACGACGCCGCCGCCGAAGTGGTGGTCATGCCATACGAGCACGCGGGACGCGCCGCCTACGAAGCGGCCAATCGGCGGCTGCTCCAGGGCGCGGACCGCCTCGTCGCGGTCTGGGACGGCAGCGCCCCCACAGGTCGCGGCGGCGGTACGGCAGACACCGTGGCCGCGGCCCGCTTGGCCGGGTTGGCCGTCGACGTTGTGTGGCCCCTTGGCGCTTGCCGGTCCGGCACCTGACACCCACCCTCGGTGCTCACAGTCACCGCGAGCACTGCCCGCCCATCGGTGGCACGCCGCAGCGGCGTAGAGGCAAGCAGTCGGCGCAGACGGCGCAGACGGCGTGGCTCGAGCCGTGATCTGTCCGCCGGCTTACACGCCCAGGGCTTGCTGGGTGAGCCGATGGTCGCGCCCCAGCACCCGCAGGCAGTCGACCACGAGTGCAGCGCGCAGTCGGGCGCTTTCCGCGTCCGGGCTTCGGGGCTATCGGTTTTGTGCAGGCTGGAGACGTGCCGTTCCCTGCGTTGCAGGGTGTCTGGATGGGCCGGGCCGAACAGGCGGGCCTTGTCTGTGGCCAGCGCGGCGTAGTTGCGTACTTCGTCTTCGTGAAGGCCCGGTTCGCAATGGTCGGCGGCCTCGTCGGCCCGGCAGGTCAGTGTGTCGGCATGATCCGGGCCCAGGGCCGTGAGGTGGTCAGCCACCAGGTCGGACCAGGACCGCAATCAGTTCCACCCGGCGCCGGACGTCGGTCTCTGTGTCCTCGTCCTGCACGCGGAGCGTGAGTTTGTACGCACGGCACGCGTGCTCGACCTCAAGGCGCCGCATCCCGAGTGTTTCCGGGTGACCGGGGCCCAGCAGGCGAGCTTCTGGGCCACCAGGAGCGTGAGGGTCCAGGCCGATTCGTCCAGCCAGTCGTTGGTTTTCTGCTCCGCTCCAGTGCCCGAGCGGCGTGCGGTGTTGGTCGTCTGGTGCCCGGGGCCCAAGACCGTCAGACAGTCGGCGACCAGCGCGCTGGTCTCCAGCGGCGATATCGGCCGGGACCTCGGAATTCCCTCAAGTTCCCCATAAACAAGTAGTTTTCGCCAGCGACTCGGGCACCGCATTGTCATCAGCGACCTAAGGCACAGGTAGCAGGGAAGCCCCTTGCCGCGGCCGCCCCCCTACGAAGTGGGGCAAGAAGGCTGAACATCCCAGGCAAGTGGCGAGCCAGGCCCTACGCCCGGGCCCCCTCGACTGTCTCATAGCAAGCCTCGATCAGGGCACGCAGGGCGGCCCGGGGCGGGCCGTTCCGCACCGCGAGGTAGGTCCGCATGACGGGCGCCGGACCGCTCAGCGGGCGGAACACCACGCCGGGAACGGGGAGCTGGTCGGCATGCGGGGCGTAGAAGACCGTCCAGGACGGTTTGCCGTGGCCGATGGCGGCGAGGGTGTCCTGGTCGTTGGTGAACTCCGGGCCCAGGACGGGCGTGTAGCCGGCGGCGCGGCAGGAGTGCATCACCAGGTCGTGGAGTGCGGGGTTGCGAGAGCGCGGGGAAAGCCGCAGCGGGAGTTCCGCGAGCCGGGTCAGTTCGACGGTCTCCCGCGCGGCGAGCTCGTGGCTCGCGGGCAGCGCCGCCATCAACGCGTCCTGCCACAGCGGCAGGAACTCCAGCCCAGGGTCGGTCCTTTCACCGCGCAGCAGAGCGGCGTCCACGTCACCGGCCCGCACCTGCGCCAGACGTTCCTCGGTGCTGCCGGTGACGAGTTCCAACTGGGCGTGGCCGACGTGCCGGGTGAACGCGGAGAGTACGGCGTCCAGCCGGACACCCAGCCCGGAGCTGGTGCCGAGGCGCACGGTCGCGGCCTGTTCGGCGCGCAGTTCGTCAATGGCCTCCCGGGCGCTTGCCTGGATGGCGAGCATCTCCCTGGCGTACGGGAGAAGCCGGTTGCCGGCTTCGGTGAGCCGGACGACGCGGGTGGAGCGGGCGAACAGCTCGGTACCCAGTTCGCGTTCGAGTCGGCGGAGCTGCTGGCTGACCGCGGACTGCACGATGTGCAGCCGCTCGGCTGCCCGGCCGAAGTGCAGTTCCTCCGCCACGGTGAGGAAGTAGCGCAGTTGACGCAGCTCCATGGCCCCCCGGTCCCTCTGTTCGCCGTGACCGGCATTGATCACCCTTGGAGATCAGTGTAGGCGCGGATCGCTCATTGGCCGGTGGCGGTGATCGCGGTTGGCTGGGGACATCCGAACCGCGCGGCCCGCAAGGGCCCATGAGACACGAGACAGAGGGGAACCACCATGCCCACCCTTGACGTCAACGACACCACGCTCTACTACGAGGACGAGGGGACTGGCCCGACGCTGCTGCTCCTGCACGGCTGGGGCACCAGCGGCCGGACCTGGAGCGCCCAACTGCCTGATTTCACCCGGGACTACCGGGTTGTCACTGTTGACTGGCGGGGCTGTGGGCGGTCGGCCCGCCCCGCCCGCGGCAACACCACCGCCGGGGTGGTCAGCGACCTCGTGGCGTTGATCGGCGCGCTGCGACTGGAGCGGCCGGTGGTCATCGGCTCGTCGATCGGAGGGGTCTTCGCCACCGAACTGGGGCTGCGAGGGCCTGAGTTGACTGGAGGTGTGGTTTCGGTGGGCGCGCCGGGGTACTGGCCGTCGAGGAAGACTCAGGCGGAGCTCGTGGTCGGTCTGCGCCGCGACCGGGCCGGCACGGTCGCCGACTGGGTGCCGGGGTGGTACGCGCCGGGCACCGCACCCGCGCTCATCGACTGGACGATCCGTCAGATCTTGGATTCCGGCGTCTACATCGATGAGCACCAGGCCACCGCCCACGGCTACGATCCGCGCCCGGCACTGCCCGGGCTGCGAGTGCCGATCCACTACCTCCACGGTGAGCTTGACGCCGCGATCCCCCTGGAGGTGCCCCGGACCTGTGCCGCCCTTACGCCCGGAGCCGCGGTCAGCGTGATCGCCGGCGCCGGCCATATGCCGCACCAGGAGCTCCCCGACCGGTTCAACGCCGCGCTGCGCGTCGCGCTCGCCCGGATGGCCCCGGCCTCCCGCGCCACCGCGTAACCCGCCCGGGCTGCACGCAGGGTGAGCCCACGCCGCGCCCGTGTGGGCGGCACTTTGACGTACGGACCCGGTCCGCCCGCCATGCGGCGCAACGCGCCGGGCCGCTCAGTTGTTTCAAGGAGGAGGCTTCGGAGGCGTGGCGTCGCGTCGGTCCCGCGCGGCTCCGGGGAGATCAACGGAAACCTGCGTCGTCCCCAGCGATACAGCAGCAGGCCCCAGCGTGTCTTCTCCACGTCCGCTTGGTTCAGCATCCGACAGTGCGAGGAGTCCCGCCGGTTCTACGATCGCAAACGAGCTGAGGGCAAGCGCCACACCCAGGTCATCCTCGCCCTGGCTCGCCGCCGCGTCAAAGTCCTCTGGGGCCCTCCTACGCGACGGGCGGTGCTACGAGCTCACGCCGCCCGCCGCTCTCGCGCTTTGACAACGGCAAGAGGAATCGATGGCAGAGGACGGCTGCCCCAGCCCCACGGTGGCTGAACCCTTCACGTGGTGCCTGAGCGTTTCAGTTCGCGGATTCTGCCCTGGTTGAGTACGTCTGCGGCGGCTCGTGCGGAGACGGACAGGTTTCCGGAGCCGGTGTCCCGCAAGGGCTCCGGGCAGTGTTGGCCCATGGCCGGTGCGGTGGTGGCGCCTGCTCAGGAGTCCGACGGGGGAATGAGGTCGTCGAGTGCCTGGGCGCAGTCCTGGGCGGCCTGGGCCGAGCGTGGCAGCATGAGGTTCTCGTAGGCGCGGACGGCGTCGTCGATGCTGGATTCGGTGATGAGGGCCTGGGCCAGGTCGGTGCCGTCGAGCATGGCGAGGTTGGCACCGAGCCCGACGGGGGGCATCAGGTGAGCGGCGTCGCCCAGCAGGGTGATGCCAGGGACGTGTTCCCAGGTGTGCGGGGCGGGCAGCACGAACACGGGTCGATTGACGAACCCGCCGTCGTGGTGCCGCAGGAGATAGAGCAGGTTCTCGTCCCAGCCGTCGAACATCTTCAGCAGGTGGGCGCGCACGGCCGCCGTGTCGTCGGGTTCCAAGTCGGCGGCCACCTGCCAGTCGTGCGGGGCGCGGAAGGCGACGTAGACGCGGATGCGGCCGTTGCTGTTGCGTTGGGCGAGCAGGGCTTTGCTGTCGGCGGTCGCCAGCAGGGTGCCGTTGCCGACCATGCGTGCGAGGGCGGGGTGGCGGCTGTCGCAGTCGTCGAAACCGGTCTCGACGAAGGTGACACCGGTGTAGCCGGGTGTGGCTTCCGACAGGGCTGGGCGGATGCGCGACCAAGCGCCGTCGGCGCCGACCACCAGGTCGGCGTCCTCGGTGGTGCCGTCGTCGAGGAGCAGGCGCCAGGTGCCGTCCCCGAGCGGGGTGGCTCCGGTGACCTTGCAGCCCCACCGGACGGTGCCCTCGGCGAGGAAATCCAGGAACAGGCCGCGCAACTGACCGCGGTCGATCTCCGGGCTGTCGTCGTCGTGGACGGGCCCCGGGAAGGGCAGGGTGGTAGCGGTGACGGGGTCAACCACGCGCCACTCCTGGCTTTCGGGGCGGGCCAGGGCGCGGAACCGGTCGATAAGCCCCGCCGCACGCAGGGCGGCCTGACCGGTTTCGCCGTGTATGTCGAGGCTGCCGCCCTGGGAGCGGGCGCCGGTGGAAGCCTCAGATTCGAAGACGGTGACGGAGCGGCCGTGGAGCTGCAGGACGCGGGCTAAGGCAAGGCCGCCGAGGCCGGCGCCGACGACCGCGATTCGGGGGCCGTGAGCGGAGTTCATGCGGGTGTCCCCTCGAAAGGTGGGTGAGTTGAGTTGCCAGGACGTTCGGCGCGACCAAGAAAGCACAGTCACCAAAAAAGTGCTTCTGAAATACGGTGTGCCGGTACCGAATCGACCGGGCGCCGCGGCAGCAGGACGGCCCAGACCTACCGGTCCCCGGCCGACGCCGCGCCCCCGCTCTTCCTCGACGCGGCGAAAGGCTCAGCCCACCAACTCAAGCGCTCACCCGCCACGTGAAGCGCTCAGTTACACCCACCGGAATGTCACCTGTGCAGGAGGGGAAGCACATGGGTGTCATCGACGATGACACCCTCCGTCATGTCCTGGCGGAACGCGCGCCAAGGTCCCCGAGGCAGACCTCCCCGCCGTTCCAGAGGCTGCCTTCAGGCGGAATCCCGACGGCACTACCGTGGACCACCCGCAAGTGCCCCGGCCAGTAGAGATGGCCAAGGAGACAGGCACCCAGGGAACTGATCACCGCGAACTCCCTTGGGCCAAGGCCATGTTGTAGAAGGTGCGCACGGAGGCCGAAAGATCACCGACGGCACGCACCATCACCTCTGACGGCGTGCCGGCCAAGACCGCAGCCACCTTGCGCGCCGCGATGCGGCGGCTCTTCGCCGGAGCCCCACAACGGACTGGCGGACGGCTGACCAAGGAAACCTCTGGGGGAGAAGCGAAGGTCAGTCGGGGCACTGAACCGGGCGACAGCCATCATGGCCGAGCGGGACGATCACATTGTCCGGAACGGCACCACCATTTCCGGCGAAGCCCGATGCGACGAGGAACTCGCCGCGCTCCGCCAGAAGTAGTTTGCCGGAAAGGTCCGTGAGTGCCCCCAACTTCAGAAGCAACTCTCGGCCGCCGCCACAGCCATCGCAGCATTTGACACCGGGGTTGAGCTGGTCGTTTCCCGGCGCCTCGGGCGCCTTCCGTTACTGCGAGTGTCGGGGTTCACCATGGAGGGTGGTGGAGGGTGGCAGTAGTGTGCGACACACAGTATTGTGTCATGCGTGGGCACCGATGAACTGATCCTCAGCCAGGCCCAGGAGCTACGTCGCGGCACGGTCGTCCTGGCCTGCCTGGCGCTCCTGGAGAAGCCGCAGTACGGCTATGCACTCCTGGAAACGCTCGGCGATGCGGGGATCGCCGTTGACGGCAACACTCTTTACCCGCTGCTGCGCCGCCTGGAGAAGCAGGGGTTGCTCATCAGTGAGTGGAACACCGACGAGTCCAGGCCGCGCAAGTTCTATCGGGTCAGCCCCGAGGGCGTTCAGGTCCGCACCGGACTGCTGCGCGAGTGGCAGGGCCTCGGCGCCGCGATATCACGACTGACCAAGGGGGACTGTTGAGTAACTTGCATGCGTCCGGGACCGGCGCGCTGACCGACCGCTACGTGGCGGAGGTCGTCCGGCGCATCCCGGCCGACCAGCGCGACGACGTGGCCGACGAACTGCGCGCTACGATCGCTGACACCGTCGAGGCCCGCGGCCCAGCCGACTTGGAGGCCGCAGAGCGCGAGGTGCTCACCGAGATGGGCGACCCGATCCGGCTCGCCGCCCAGTACGCAGACCGGCCGCTCGCACTGATCGGGCCCGGGCTCTACCCGACGTACGTACGAATCCTCACGGTCCTGTTGTCCACCGTGCTGCCGGTGGTCACCGCCGTGAGCGCGGTACTCGACGTCCTGGACGGCCAGGGGATCGGCGAGGTGATCGGCGGGGCCGTGGGGGTGGTGCTCTCCATCGGCGCCCAGATGGTCGCCTGGCTCACCGTGGTGTTCGCCTTGGCTGAGCGGTCCGGCAAGCGGTCCGGCACGGTCGGCGGGACCTGGACGCCCGACGACATGCCGGAGCGCCCCGTGTCGAAGGAGCGCGGCGCGGGGACCTACGCCGGGGTGGCGTGGCACGCGCTGCTGATCGCCCTGATCGTCTGGCAGCACACCGCGCAGCCGTACCGGACCGGCGGCGGCATACGCCTCGACGTACTCGCCCCGGGCCTGTGGTCGGGCTGGATCTGGCCGATCCTGGCCGGACTCGTCGGCCTCGTGACGCTCGACGCGATCCGGGCGGTGCGTGTGTGGACGCGTTCGCTGGCGGTCTGGAACGCCGCCGCCGAGGCGGCCTTCGCGCTGCCGCTGGCGTGGGTCCTGCATCGGCAGGAGCTCTTCAACCCGGCCTTCCTGTCCGACGTCAACGGCGGCTGGCAGCCCCCGGGCTCCTTCTACACCGTGGTTGCGGTGGGGGTCCTGGCGGTGGGCACGGGCGAGGTAGTGAAGCGGTTCCGCGAGGCGCGGAGCTGAACCCGCAGAGCCGAGTCCATGGGTCGAGCTGGGCGGGGTGTCCCACGTGGGGCCCGTGAACACCCGGGCCCCACAGCGAACTCTTCCGCCGGAAGATCAACACCTAACGCAACCGACAGGAGTCCCGCCAGGAACTCGCCCGCCGTATCTTGTTCCCGCCTTGGAGTTGCCGCATCCGCATCCGCATCCGCATCCGCATCCGCTTCAGCGTCGCGGCGAGCATGGCCTGTGTGTCCTGAGGGGGCATCTCCGGTGGCGCAGTCGAGCTTATGGGGATGTTGGCCTTGCCCGGGCGGCTGACCCCGTAGACGGTGTTCTCGCTGGCGCCGGGGTTGATGACGAGCGTGCTCTCGTCGCCCACTGGTGTCTTGGGCGACTGCTCCTTGCTCTTCTCGGCGCCCTTCCCAGAAGCTGTGAATTGGAAGACACGGAGTCTGGTCTTCGTCCTGTACGCGGACGAAGACGACCTGAAGAGGGTCAAAGAAATCGTGGAAGACGTCGTCCACCCATGTGCCGCCCGCCTGGTGGCGTGGCGGGAGGAGCGGCTGCCTGCCGCAGGCTGGGAAGCGGCCGATGACACGTACGACTTTCTCGTGCAGCAGTGGCTCTGCGAGCGCCCTGGCCAGGATCCTGGTGGGCGGTCACTGATCGAGCTGCGCGTCGACGTCGTCTGTTCGCTGCGCGTATGGAGAGCCATGCGCAAGCGGGTGTTGAAGAGCATGTGCCCCGAAGGTACTGAGCCCCCTGTCTGCAGGGTCCCGTGGATGGCCATGTGAGCTCCGGCATGAGGTAACCCGAACCCGCCCGGCCTGTGTGCCAGGGCAGGGCCGGCCCTTTCTCGGCTCGCCGAACTCGACCGAAATCGCCAAAGGAGGAGAAGCGTCCATGGCCAGGGCACCCAACGGCATGGGCAATTGGGAGCTGTCGACGACGTTCCGGATCGTCATGGACGACATCGCCCGGACAGACCGGAAAGACGAGACCGAGTGCATCGCGAGATGGGAGTGCGCGGCTTCGAGTTCGAGGACGAAGGATCAACGCACACGGGGCCGGAGCGGTGACCGCGACTCTTGTCCGAGCGAGGACGCGTCAAGGGCGGCACCGACAAGCTGCGCGAATGTCTGCGGGGCGCCGGAGCCCTGCTCCCGGACTGCGCCGTCTACGTCTCCGACGTCCCAGCCCGCTCGATTTCCTGCCGCGCACCGCTGAAGAAGGGCCGGCCCCTGGTACCTTCCACCTCGGTGTATCGCCGGGCACGCTCAAGCGCGAAGGTACCCAAGAGCTGCTGCGGGCCGTCCAGATGCTCGGTGAAGGCCACGGCCCCGATCGCCACGCCAAAGGCCACGATCGCCGCACTCGGCGAGGGAGTTGGAGCGCACCCTGGGCATCCTCGTCGACAGCCTCGAAAGACCGCAGAGAACACGTGCCGCAGAGAACACGTGCCGCAGAGAACACGTGCCGCCGAGAACACCACGACTCGCCCGATCCCGAAATCCGCCAGGGTGTATGAAGCCTGGCAGCTCAGCGAACGAATAATCGGTTGCCTGTTGGCGATGGTGGTGGATGCAATGTGCGGCATGGTCACCCAGGTGGGCCCACCACAGCGCGATGAGATGAACGCGTGCTAACGGGCCGGGCCTTGCCACTCCGGGATCCGGGCAGACTGCGACAGAACCTTCACACGGGAGACGCCAACGCATGAATACGCCACCGTCGGCACTCGGAGCGGCGCGGACTGACGGATCAACCGTCCAGATCGGCGCTCTCGTTCCACTGACTCGGCCTGGCTGGTTCGAGTCAGGCCAACACTTGCTCGCCGGGCTTGAGCTGGCCGTTCGCGAAGTCAATGACGACGGCGGGATCGTCGGAAGACCACTCGAACTGGTGGTCCGAGACACCGCGGCTGATCCTCAGAGGGCCGCGGCGGCCGTAGAGGAATTGGCTCGCCTGGGCGTGGCCGCCTTGGCAGGGGAGTACCACAGCGTCGTCGCTCGCGCCGCCGCCGGCAGGGCCGACGCCCTCGGCCTGCCGTTCCTCTGCTCGTCGGCGGTCCTCGACGCGCTCACCGAGCAGCCAACGCAATGGGTCGCACGCCTCTCCCCGCCGCAGTCCCACGGCTGGCAGATCTACGCGGACTTCCTCCTCAAAGCGGGCCACAGCCGAATCGCCGTGGCAGCTCAGCCGAGTGTCTACTGGGCGTCTGGGACCCGCATTCTGCGGGACTACCTCGCTCCACGCGGCGGCACCGTCATCGAACTCGACATGAGCGCGCTCACCCCCACGGCGGTGTGCGACGAACTCGTCGACCATCGCGCGACATCCCTCCTTCTTCTGGTCGGCCACCCGGAGCCGGCCGTGCCGATCGTCAAGTCTGTCCGCCGCGACCAGCGCCTCACCGAGATCATGATCGGTGCTCCGGCCGGGCAACCGGAGTGCGCTGAATGGGCGAGGTTGCTGGGCGACGACAGCGCCGGGGTCCCGTTCCTGCGCTACCTGCCCGAACGCCTCAGCCCACTCGGTGCACGCGTCGAGAAGGTGCTCCGCGAGCGGCTGGGCGAAGCGCCCTCCTTCGTCGCCTTCGAGGGCTACGACACGGTCGCGGTCCTCGCCGATGTGCTGCGTTCTCACGGTGCGGACCGGGCGCGCACTGCCGAATCCTGGCCGCGCGTTGCGGTCGAAGGCACCCGCGGGGAGATCCAGTTCTCCCGCATGCCAGGCATCAGCGTTTGGCAATGGGCCGGGGCGCCAATCCAAGTCGTTGATCGAGACCCGGCGGCACCCGATCGCTTTCGGATCCTTCACGCCGGCTGAGGCCAGGGACCGCCCGGCGCCGGCGGACGTCCCTGAAGCGGTACGCCCGTCCCGGCGTCGAGGTCGTCACCCGGCACGTGGCCCGGCTCAGCGCGACCCCGCTCCTGCCGACAGGCGGCCCGGTGGCTTCGAAGACCACCCGCGCCCGCCGGCGTCGGCCTGGCACGCCTCAATAATCACTTGCCCGTCGGACCGCTGCACAGGATCATGCGCATGGTGAGCGACATACCCGAGCGTTGGAGCCAGGCCAGCGTCTACCCCGACATGTGGGCGGACCCCGACGCAGACCCCCGCAACAGTGGCGGTGCCAGCCCGGACGGCGAGTTGGCGACGTTGCAGGACTTCCTGACGGACTATCGACTGACCCTGCGAATGAAGTGCGAGGGGTTGAACCCGGAGCAACTGGCACGCCGGTCGGTACCCCCGTCGACCATGTCCTTGCTGGGACTGATCCGCCATCTCGCCGAGGTGGAGCGGGACTGGCGCAATTGGATTGTGCCGGAGGGCAAGGAGCCCAGCCTGTACGGGGAGCAGGATGGCGACTTCGAGGGCGCCCTCGCGGAGCGGGAGCTGGTCGAGAGCGCATTCGCCGATCTCGCCCGCGAACAGGCGGCAACCGACGCTGCGCTGGCCGAGCATGCGGATCTAGGTGCGCGCCTGGATCACGGCAACACCTCCATCCGGGAGCTGTGGGTACACCGAATCGAGGAGTACGCCCGCCACTGCGGACACGCCGACCTGCTGCGCGAATGCGTCGACGGCCGGGTGGGGCAATAGCGGACTCGGCCCGCGGGAGGCAGAGTTCATGCTTTGCTCCCGCGGGCGACGAAGACACGGGGAACGCTTACGGTGTTGCCGGCGGTCCGCGCCCCGGCCGGCGGGCCGTCGCTTGACGCGCGTGCGCGCGGAAGCCGACAGCCTGGCGCGCGCTGGTTGCGACCAGGCCGTCTACCGAGCGGGTTGGCCACCCGTTGCTCACAGGCTTTCTTTGCCCGGCGAACGGGACCCGTTCGCGTCTGCGCCGAAGCCTGCGGCTCCCGCGAGCAGGCGTGCGAGGAACACCTCGGAACCTCGGCTGACCGAAGTGGGTGCCGTTGCCGCCGGTCCCCGGCTTGACGATTCCGTGTGGTTCACACGGACCCGGACGGCCTTGCCTGGCTGACTGCGTCGAGTAGCAGTTTCGCGGCCACCCTCGCCCCGTCGGTGCGGATGGTGCCGGCCACGGCCCTCGCTCGTGCGCGGGTCTCCGTCGTCAGGGCCATCGTGAGCGCGGCCGACAGGGAGTCGAAGGTCGGCGTCAGGGCCTCGTGCGCCGCGCCGATGCCCAGCTCGGCCACCCGCCTCGCCCAGTACGGCTGGTCCGCGATCCGGGGGACCACCACCTGGGGCGCGCCGGCCAGGGCCGCCGTAGTCGTCGTACCCGCGCCGCCGTGATGCACGACGGCGGCCACGCGGCGGAACAGTGCCTGCTGGTTGACCTCGCCTACGACGAAGCAGTCGTCGGAGTCGTCGATCGGGGCCAGGTCCGCCCAGCCGCGGGCGAGGAGTACCCGGCGACCCTGCGCGCGGCTCGCTTCCGTGGCCACCCGGGCGATGCCCTCCGGGGCGTGCGCGGCCATGCTGCCGAAGCCCACGTACACCGGCGCTTCGCCGGCGTCCAGGAACGCCTCCAGCTCCGGTGGGAGCGGCCGGTCGTCGGGCAGGATCCACGCCCCGGTCTGCACGAGGTCGAGGTCGGTCATGCCCTCCGACGGACACAGCGTCGGGTCCGCCGCCAGCCACGGCCGTCCGGTGAGGACGTGGTCGCGGACGTTGTCCACCGGCGGCAGGCCGAGCGCCGCGCGATGGCTGTTGAGCGCCTCGCCGTACAACGCGTTCACCCGCTGGGCGTCCTGTTCCCACAGCACCCGGTTGTCTGTCTCGTCCTTCGGTGACGGCGTGCCCGGCCGCCTTCCCGGAGGGAAGTGGCGCGACGGCAGGCCCATGATGTGGAAGCAGGCGAGCACGTAGTGGATGCCCAGTATCTCGGCAACGTCCCGTGCGCCGGCCGGCATCAGGCCGGTCGCCAGCAGCGCGTCACATCCCTCGGCCGCCGCGGTGAGCGTCTCGAACCGTGCCGCGACCAGCTCAGGAGCGAGCCGGAACGCATCCTTGGCCGTCGGTGGCTTCGTACCGGCGACCACCGAGCGCACCGACGGGCCGAGCGGCACCAGCGGCACACCGACACGAGCCAGCAGTGCCGCGAACTCCTCGTCCGGCGGCGCGCACACCCGAGCCTCCGCACCGAGTTCCCGCAACCCCACCGCCAGTCCCGCCAGCGGTTCGACATCTCCGCGCGATCCCCACGTCGTCAACAACACACGCACTTCGCGACTCCCGTTTCTGCAGGTCCTGGCTTTCGGCCGCCGATTCTGCGATACACCCCGGGTCTTGCGGCAAGCCCCCTGGGGCGCTATAAGTTGAGAGTGGCAAGGAGTGGGATCTCCTTGCCTTTGCCTTTTGGTCGTCCGCTGTGGACGGACAGCCTCCTCGCGAAGCGGCGACCGCCGCGTACGGCGGTACATCGGGCAGGAGGACCTCCCCTCGGCCGCGCGCCGTCTCAGAACTTCCGACGCAGTGACGCGAGGCGCCTCCAGCAGATGAGCGTGCGTCCGAGGCTGAGCAAAGGTGGAGGTTCGTGCATGAGAGTGACGTGATTGCGGTTCCCATAGGTGAGCGTGACAGTGAGCGGGATTCCGGTCCCGTCCGTGATCAGGCGGTGCTTGTTGCCTGTCCTGCCCGGTCAACAGGTGCCACTCGGCCAAGCGTCGCCGGCAGGTCATCCCCGAGCCGAAGCCCAGCTCCTGGGGCGGATGTTCCCAGGAGATTCCGGTGTGCAGCACGAACAGGATGGATGCCCTGCGGGACCAGGCGGCCATCCAGCCGCTTGCGGCCCGGGTAGCGCGAGCGGCGCTCGACCTGACGCTGAGTCGGATCCAACCGCAACTGTTGAGCATTCCGTTAGAGGTTCTCGCTCCGAAGGCCGCCTCAACCACCTTCCACCGGCTCGCCCGGCTCATCGTCGACGCAGGCCGTGCCAGTCACCGCAGTCTCATCGTCGGAGACTTCGCTTGCCGTGAGTCCCAGTCGAGTCCCAATCCCCATGGCCAACCAGCTCATCGCCCGCAACGGAGCCAAGCCCTGGCACATGAGCGCTGAGGACTACCTCGCAAAGTCGCTCCGCCGTTCGAGAGGGCCTCAGTCGAGACCCGGCTAAACGGTTGGGCTCGCGCACTTACGATCGCCACAGCCCAGTAAGTGCTTTCATGTTGGACTATTGCGCAGCACTCCGTTCCGAGCTCCCAGTAGCGAAGAGGGTATGTGGCACCGTCGCATGCTCAGGTATCGCACTGGTCGTCGACTCACTTTCGCACAGATCCCAGAAGGGTCACTTCCACGTCTTAAGGGTGAATCCGGACCCGGTTCCCCGTTTCTTGCCCCCCGGTCCTACGAATCTATATAGTTGATGACGCGTCAGCGCGGGGGACGCGTTGGGAGCGGCAGTTGTGTCGCGTAATCAAGCCCAAGAATTCCGACATGTCCCCCCAACGCGAGGACGTGCGATCATGTGTCGAAACGGGGTATTTGATATGCGGCAGTGTGTCCGCGGATTGGCGTCCGCGACAGGCATCGGCTTTGCGCCCACGTCCAGAGGGCTGAGGCGTGGAGGTGGGGCGCCTTGTTCGCCCTTGGGGGTCGCGCGCGTCTGAGCGCGCAGGGTGCGTGACGCAGGGAGCGTCACGACACGTCAACGGCAACGAGGTTAAGGAAAAAGGCTGGTCACCTGCGGTGATCGGCGACCCCGGCATGCCCGCACGGCAGGATTTCGGGCTGTATCACGGGCCGAGCAGGGTGAACGATCTCGTTGCCGGACCCAGGCGATAGCCGTGCTCTCGTGCGTTCCCGAACGTCACGTTTTCCAGCCGATCGGGCGGCTGTCCGTTGCGTCCACTTAATGCACGCGCAGCAGCGAATCGCTCGATAAGGCGGTGGGGTGACGCACGCCTGGATCGCGCCTATTTCTCCTTCGCTTTCAATTCACCGGTCGCGGCCTTTCGCTGCGAAAGGGACACGGATATACGCTCCGCGCTTCGCGACGCCGAAACACGCGCGGAAACCGACAATTTCGGAGGGTGGAACAGTCATGGCAACGCCGAAGTGGCGAAAGCTGGTCGATCACATTCAGAGCATCAAGGAGGGCGTCTACGAGGCGAACGTGGACGGGGAGTACGACAACCGGACACGGTTCGGGAAGCAGTACGGCATGAACGGCCAGCCGTGGTGCGTCATGTTCGACTGGGACATGTACGCCGACATGGGCCTGGAAGAGTTCGTGCCGCACATCGCCAACGTCAACGGGTTCACCGAGTGGGCCAAGGAGCGTGACCAGTGGTCCGAGTATCCGTCGGTCGGGGCGTGGGTCAACCTCCACGACGGTGGTCACACGGAGCTCGTGGTCGGCTTTGACGAGACGTACGTCTACACCAAGGGCGGCAACACCGTTGAAGCAGGCGCCACGGACGCCGACCAAGGCAAGGGCGTGTACTCGCACAAGACCGAGCGGAAGAGCGCGAGTATCGTCGGGTACTTCGCACCCAAGTTCCCCAACAACGAGTGCCCACCGACCGCTGATCCGCACGATCACCGGGGCGGTGCGATGCGTAAGGAGTGGCGCTGGCACGGGCACAGGCTCCCGCACGAGGACCACTCGGTGAAGGCTTCCGAGATCGTCTACGGGGCGAGGAACGTCTCCGTGCGGATCGTGCAGGCCGCCCTGAAGGCGGAGGTGGGGCTCGACTACAGCTCGGCGCCTGGAACGTTCGGCCCTCGGACCAAGGCCGCGGTGGCCGCATTCCAGCGCGAGCTCGGCTTCACCGGCGCGGACGCGGACGGCGTCTTCGGCCGTCACTCGCTCGTCGAGCTCGGCAAGCGACACAAGTTCAGGGTGCACGGGCTGGACTTCTTCGACCGCAAGCGAGATGACGACGACGACAAGCCGGGCACCGGGCGCATCGCCATCCCCCTGGACTCGGTGACCTACAAGCACGTGCCGGACGGGAGTGCGTCGAGGGCGGCGAAGGAGGCATGCCACATCCTCAAGGTCCCGGCAGCCCACTGGGTGGAGGGCATCATGACCGCGGCCAAGCGCGAATCGACCTACCGCTTCAACGCCGTGAACACCTACGACACGAACGCCCACGGGCCCGAGCAGAGTGATGGGCATCCGCAGAGCTGTACGCGCGGGCTGCTGCAGGTCATGCCGGAGACGTTCGCCGAGAACCACCAGCCCGGGACCTCGCACAACATCTACGACGGTGTGGCCAACATCTGCGCGGCCATGAACTACGTGATGGTCAGGTACGGCGTGTACCGCGACGGCTCCAACCTCGCCGGGCGTGTCCAGCAGTTCGACCCGAGCCGGCCCCCGATGGGCTACTGACCGTGTCCGCCATAGGGGAGATGTTCGACAGTGTGGCGGACGGCGTTGCGGAATTGTTCACGGGAGGATCGAGCGTGAAGCCAGCGGAAGTGGTGTCCCTCTCTGACACCCACCCCGGTGCGAGGAACGGCAGTGTCCTGACGGTGCAGGAGGCACTGGCGAAGGCTGTGGGCCTCGACTACTCGTCCGCCCCCGGCACGTTCGGCCCCCATACCAAGGCCGCCTACGCCAAGTGGCAACAGCACCTCGGATACTCAGGCAGCGACGCCGATGGCGTCCCGGGGAAGACGTCCCTCAAGAAGCTCGGAGCCGAGTACGGCTTCAAGGTGCAGGCGGGGGACGGAGACGAGGCGCCGTCGGGCGGCAATGTGACCTCACCGGTGCCGGGGCACGACATCAACTACGCCTACGGTGTGCCGAACGCCAGTTACCAGACGGGGTATCACACCGGAGACGACTACGCGGCGCCGGAAGGCACGCCGGTCGTCGCCGTCCGGAACGGCACCATCAAGTGGTCCGATGCTCAGGGCGGCGCCTACGGCAACTGGATCGGCCTCCAGGCGGACAACGGCCGCGTCTATGTCTACTGCCACCTGTCCTGGCGAAGCGTTCATCCCGGACAGGAGATCAAGGCCGGCCAGCGGCTCGGCAGGGTCGGGTCCACCGGAAACGTCACCGGACCGCACCTGCACTTCGAGGACCACCCGGCAGGCCCGTTCCGCTACGGCCACGATCGCAAACCGGCCTGGTGAGCAGGGACACCGACCGGTATCCCTGACCGCTGATCATGCGACACGCACCCTGGCCCCGGCGCCGTCCCTCCGGGGCCACAGTGGTGCGCCGGCCCTGCTGTCAGCACGCCCGTGACCCCTCAGGGATCAGGCGATCAAGCAGACCCGCCTGGGGGAGGGCTCAGGGCTCAGGGCTCAGGGCTCAGGATTCAGGGCTCATGCCGACAAGCGCACGGATCCCGGGATCCATGCCCGGGCATGGATCCCGGGCATGGATTGCCCGGCCTGTGTAACCCACCGCGGGAACCCAGGTGCAGCTAGGGTGCCGCGGGCTCAGAAAGATCAACTCAGAGGAAGTTTTCTATATGATTCGCCGTCATACACCTGCGCGCGGGGCACATTTGGCCGCCACTATTGGCGTGGCATTGCTCGCTCTGACCGGCTGCAACGACGACAGCTCAGCCGGCCGTGACGACGCCGGCTCGCACCACAAGGGTGAGCACAAGGCCCCCGCGGGCGACAGCAGCGCCTCACCGTCGCCCTCCGGCACCGGCTCCTCAGGAGCCACCCCCGGCCCTTCGTCCCCAGGCACCGGCTCCGCTGTCTCCTCCGCCTCCGCCACTCCCACCAACTCCCCAAACAGTGGCCCCCGCACGTCCTCCAACGACAAGAGGGTCAAGGTGCTCAAGTGCGCGGATAGCACTGCGGCCACGACTCTCCTCGTAGACAACTCCGAGGGTTCCGACGTCGATCTGCCCCTCGCCATCAAGATCAGGATTGTTGACGCCTCCGGTGGCGTCATTGAGACCGACAAGGTCTTCGTCTCGGTTCCTCCAGGCGAGACCCGGACCAAGAGCGTCAAAATGAACTTCACCAACCGAGCCTCCGAGGTCGCCCTCTGCGAGGTGAATGCCTCGGTCTACTAAAGGAAGGGGTGAGGATGCCGCGCACGGGAAACATGCCGACGGGCCTCCCCGCCCCACACGGATTCTCGTCGCGGCATCGCCCACTGGCCTCGCGCTACATCGTCCAGCCGGTTGGAGAGAGCGCCGGTCAGCCCTGGCAGTTGGGCGTCCTCCCAGATTGTGGAAGAACCGGCTCTCCCAGGGCCTGGGAGGCCGGACGGCGGTGCCGTTGGTTCGCGGCTGAGAGGCCCGTCTCGCAGCCGACCTGCTTGAGGAACAGCCCGTAGACCGCTCAGCCCGTAGACCGCTTGAGCGACAGCCTGCCCGCTGGTCACATCTGCGGCGGCGGCGAAGTGTTTCTCACTCGGTCCCACCCATTCCCACCCATGCGGTGTTGTGTGCAGAGGGGTCGGTCAGATCGCTGGCCCGGAAGACGCCGGCGGCCGAGCACTGGCGCGTGCGAGAACTGGCGCGTGCACGGTGGGATGTACGACGCGGTCAACCATACGGCTGTCTGGAGCCGCGCCGCCTGCGTCGGTTGCTTGCCTCCACGCCGTTGCCGCATGCCGCCGACGGGCGGATCGTGCTGGCCGTTGACGTGAGCAACCGGCTGCGTCCTGATGCCCGACCAGCCCGGAGTTGCTGTTCTGCCATGCCTACGGGCGGGGCCGCAGCGCCGACCAGTTCAACCCCGGCCGGGCCGTGGTCCTTCGTCGCCACGCTGAAAACGGGACGGGCGTCGTGCTGCCCCGGGCGGTCCACTTCGTCGACGCTTCGTCTTCCGGTCCGTGGGCGGGTCGCAGGCCCCTGTCGGTGAGGGAGGCAGACGTCCACTCGCGTTCGTCATCAGACCAGGCCGCCGGTGGGGTGATGCCCCACAACTGATCCTGGTCCTCGGACGCGTCCGTGTTCCCCCTTCCGGGAACGCGTCCGAGTTCCCCTTCCGGCGGGCGTCATCCGCGCACGCGCCCCGGCCAAGCCCGGCCACCCGGCCACCCGGCCACCCGGGTGACTGGGTGGCCGGGTGGCTGGGTGGCGACAAGGTGTACGCGTCCCGCCGGAATCGCGGATACCTGCGGCTGTCTGTCGGCAGATCAAGCACACGATTCCCGAGCGCACGGACTAGCGGGCCAACCGCCACCGCCGTTGGTAGCACTGGGCGGCCGACCCAACCGGCCACGACAACACCACCTACAACCGTCGCAACGAAGCCGAGCGAACAATCAACACCGCTCAACTGCGCGCCGTGCCTTGGGAGTTAGCGGGCCCCCGGCAGGAGCATCGGTTCGGCACCGTTTCAGGGCGGTTTCATCGCTGGCTTCTACGGTCCTTCCTGACGAGTTCGGCGCACGACGATCCGTCGCCGGAGCTGCTGCGCCAGGCCCGGTAAGCCAACCGGTGCGGGGGCGAGCTGGCCGAGTGGAGGCTGCGGAGCAGGCCCGGCCGGCGGCCGATCACCGGCGCCAACTCATCGCGACAGCGTCCAATCCCGCTGAACGGAGAGGAAACTCATGACATCCCGGAAGATGCGTCACCCAATCGTCAGGGGCATGGTGGTAGCAGCCCTGGCGATTCCTACCCTCATGCTGGCCACAGGCACAGCGTCGGCCGCGCCCGACGACATCGTGGCGATCGCGAACGCGAATCTCGACCATCACGCCTGTGACACGAACAGCGCGGGCGAGCAGGGCTACAACTCGAGCTGCACGGGCGACGGTGGCTCGCCGGAAAACTGGTGCGCCGACTTCGCGGCATGGGTATGGGGACAAGCGGGCTACAACGTCGACGGATTGACCCCGGCGGCGGGCAGCTTCGGACAGTACGGCGCAGGGCTGCATCCGGATCCCCACGTCGGCGACGCAGTCGTCATGAACTACGACGGCAACGGATACGCCGATCACGTTGCCCTCGTCACGGCGGTCAATCCCGACGGGACCATCGAGAGCATAGGCGGCAACGAGGTCACCAACGACCCGTCGACCTCCTCCGCCCACCACGACGGCCCCTACAACGGGGCGGTAGGCGACACCTCGTATTGGGGCATGCCGATCAGCGGCTACGTCTCTCCCGTTAACTAGCCTCAATCATCCGTGACGGTTCGCCGGTTCCGCCGGCGAGCCGTTCGGCTTGTGGCGCTGACGGTGGGCAGGCCGCCGGCCCGGTTGTCGTGCTGGGTGCGCGCCGGCGTCCACGGCTTCGGCCTCGGTACTGTACGAGAGCCCACCAGTAGACCGCCGGACACGGCCTGTGTGCGCGCCGTCCTGCACCGGTGCACAGACGACCTCGCGCCACCACTGATCCGGAACAGCTCCGAGGCGTGCGTATCGCTACCGTGGTGGAACCAAAACAGGCCGAGATGTGGGGGGTGGGCCGTGGTAGGTAGTTTGAGGCGGGCATATCGCGACTGGCGTCAGCGCAGCGAGTGGCGCAGGCACCTGGCTTCCCTGGAGTCGTGGCTGATAGTTGCCGCGCACAAGGCTGTCGTCCGCGGCATTGTCGACGCGCAAGGTTCTCCCTCCGGGCGCGCGTTCGTCGGGGTCCGGGACGTCCTCGCCGAAGTCCGCCACGACCTGCACGAACAGGCCACCCTGGGTGCCTTGTTCTCAGTGAGATCCCGAGGGGGCGGCCTGGACGAGGCGCTCGGCAAGGCGCGGGAGGACGAGCAGCGGGCGGACACCCTTGAGATCCCTGCCTGGACGGCTGCGGCAGCGCTGCGGTGGCATCTGGAGAAGCGCAAGCTCCCGATCGACACGGACGCCTACGATCCCGTCTACGATCGCCCCGATTCCTAGCGTGCCCAGCCGACGCGGGCCTCCCTCAACGCGCTGCCGCTCAGGGTCTGCGGATCCATCGTGGCGGTTCCCGTGGGACTGCGCGCCGAGACGCGTGACTGCGCAAAGTGCCCGGGCGCGCAGCAAACGGAACCGTCAAACGGGACCAGAGGGAGCACCCCACCAGCGCGTCGCTACCGATCTACGGCATCTGCGCAGACACCGAAACCCGCGAGTCCGCACGACAGGCAACGGTCATCGAGTGCCATCGCCGGCGCAAGGCGTGATCGTCGTCGACGTCCGGACCCCCTCGCCGCTGCACCGGTGGCGGCAAATGCCCTGGCCAAGCCCTGAGTTGTGCGGTGCAATGGACACCTTGGCCGGCAACTTCGGGGAGAGTGAGGGCTGATGGGAACGGACGGACAGGAACAACCGGCGCACACACCGAGCCGGGAGGACGTCCTGCAAGTGCTGGAGGCCCTGCCCCGACCTTCGCTCCCCTTCGTGATCGCTGACAAGATGGTCGCCCAGCGCAGCGGCGCGTTTGCCCAACGCGACTCGCCGCCCGTCTCGCCCAGGACGGTGCGCGAGCTTCTGCGCGAACTGGAGAAGGACTGTTTGGCCAAGGGGCACACACCGCACCAGTGGGAGGGCATCGGGATCAAGGTGCGGGGTGCCGATGTGGTCGTGCTCGGCATGCTGGGCGACGCCCAGCGGGCCCACAGCACCCTGGAGGAGCCGGAGAAATGGGCGGCTCTCGGACTGGACCCCCAGGAACCCGCACACCTGACCAAATTCTGGTGGTCGGTGAAGAATTGGCGAGAGGCCCAGGCGGCGGGGGTCAGGCGGTACCGCGAAGCCGAGCGCCGGAAGGCAGCCTTGCAGGCAGCCGAACAGGCCAGGCGGCACAGTCCACTGCGGGACGCGGTGGATTCAGTCCTGAGAGAACGCGAGAGGCTGTACAAGTCCCGCAAGCCCTTCGACGGCCCCCAAGGCGGGTGACCATGAAGCGGTGCAAGCCCAGTGGCGGGGGCGGGCTCCGGCGGGCGAGGCGAGACCAGCCTCGCCTCGCCCATGATGACCCGTTGAGCGTGGCTGGCGGACGCCGCTGGCTGCACCTATCTCGCCGGCAGCCGGCAGCCGGCCGGTGGCCGCTCAGCCGCCCACCCGCCCACCCGCCCGGCCGAGGACTCTGCGGCCGCCGACGTCACGGATGCGGCCGATTCTCGTGACGTCGATGTGGATCAATGCGCCTGGCCAGGTTCGCTGTAACAGCCGGCGGGCGCGCCGGTGGACGGTAGGGCCTGCCTGGTGAGTCATGAGCGGTGCAACAGGCGTAGGCACCCGGCCGACACCGAGGCCGATCTGAGCCTCCGGCGGTTCCCCTGCCCACCCCTCGGACATGTCTTGGCTTCGGCAGCTTCCGCCCCGGATCATCGACATCAGTAGCCCATGGGTCTCCGCGTCGGCGGCCACCACAAGCCCGCGGCCGGCCTGTCCGATGGGGGCGCCGTCGATTCCGGTGACGACACAGCCGGCGGCTCGGCACACAGCGATGCCGGCGGCGAAATGCACACTCCCGGACAGGTCACCGCCGTCGGTCACATACGCGGCGCGCTTGCCTGCCGCGACCCAGGCCAACGCCAGCGTCGTGGACACGACTCGCGGCCGGAACCGCTCGACGAACCCAGGGTGGGCCAGCAGGTCCACGGCCCGGAAACTGGGCGCGCTCGGAAACGGCGGATCCAGGTTGACGTCCACCATCTGACTGGCGGGCGTGGGCACCAGCCGCGTATCGACCCCGTCATGCCGCACCCAAGCGGCCTTACCGTCGGTGAAGAAGATCTCTCCGCTGAACGGGTCGGCAACCGCGGCCGCCCCCTGGCGCAGCGCAACGTTGACGGCCACCAGCATGTTCCCGACGGCGTAGTTCAGCGTGCCGCACAAGGGATCCACCAACCACTGGCGCACTGCGCCGGGCGCGCCCTGCTGCCCGCCTTCCTCGCCGAGTACCGCATCATCGGGCCGAGCAGCACGGATGACGCCCAGGACTGTCTTCTCAGCCTCCACATCGGCAGCGGTGGCGAAGTCCCCGGGGCCCTTGTCGATGCGGCTGAGCCGCCCGCCGTACATGTCGCGGACCACGTCCGCGCCGGAACGTGCGGCAGCTATCGCCACCCCGGTATCGTCAGGGCCCGCGTACGAGTTGGTCACGCCGTTCAGACTATCGGGGGCGAGGCTGATCCCACTGGTCGTACGCCGTGCGCACAGCAGCCGGATGGGAAGCGCGGCGAGAGGTGCGAAACCTTCAGACTGTCGCCCGATCAGCAGCTACGGCGCCGACGTCGGTAGTACGAGACGGTGACTGCCGCGAGCAATGGCCCCCAAAGAAACAGCGGCTGATAGAGGATGCCCACGACAAGGTTTCCGGTGTCGGTCATGTCAGCGTGCGCGAACGTCCACCACCAGGGGACGTTGGCCCACAGCACGGTCAGGCCCAGAGCGCCGAGGGCGGCCGGGACCGTGGCGGCCAGCGGCCGTACGGGGCGGCCGCCGATCAGCGGGATCCAGCGGGGGACAACCTCTCCCCATGGTCGTACCAGGCCGATCGTCAAAAAGGCCAGCAGCTCGCAGAGCACGCTCAGCGTCAGCATCGAGATCTTCGCGCCGGGTGTCTGAAACGGCCCGAAGTCCGCCTCCCGGTAGCCGGACGGATAGCCGAGGACCAGGGCGATGCGCCAGAGCCCGGACGGCAGCACCACCAGCGTGGTGAGGTGTGCGGCCCAGACCGCCCAGCGGGGCGGAAGAGTGGTGGGGTGCGTGGTCATGCGGCTGATCCTGCCGGGGCGCCCGGCCGTTGCCATCGGTATTCCGGAGGGCGGGCGATGGCCGCACGGCGGAGCGGCGGTCAGCCTCAAGGATGACGGCGGGCCGGATCGGATCAGTTGGGACAAGGTCCGGCATCCAGTCGTCCTGAACCAGACCAACGGAGAAGGTTCCCCCCCCCGCGCCTGGGGCGGGCAGGCCCCGCAAGAAGCCGGACGGCCCAACGGCCAGGAGCAGTCGAGCTGTTCCTGGCCGTTGGAGCGGATGGAGCCGGCGGATCGGCTACCGTCTCAGGTAGGTCTCACCGCACGTTGAAGTAGTCCTGCCAGGCGTCGTAGAGGGCCTGCCTGATGGACTGGTCGGCCTGTTGCGCCGCCTGATTGAACGTGCCGGTCACGCCGTAGTAGTAATAGGCGCCGTCGTTTGTCGCCATATGGTCCTCGGCGGAATTGTCCACGTGGCGGCTGAAATGGATGTTCGCGAAGGCGTTGACGGCGGTGCACACGTAGTACACCCAGTTTCCCGTCAGGTTTTCCATGGCGTTCGCCGGACGCCAGTCCTGCATCGGCATTACGATCCCCCTCTTCCTGGTCTTCCTGGTCCCGATCCCGGTCCTTGGATCAGACCGCGGACAGGCTGATGTCACCCGTGCCGCTGACCGTCATCTTGTAGTCCTGCGGGCTGTGCTGGACATTGGCGAGGACGAACTCCCCCTTGCCGTCGTCCCACTCGCCCTTCACCTTCCAGTCGTCATCCCAGATGATGCAGCGGCCGCGTCCGGTCTGGACGCTCAGCGGCTTCTCCTTGTGCTGCGAGATCCACGCATACGCGTCGCTGTGCGACCTCGGGCTCACGGACTGACTGTCCCCGGCGTGCTCTTCATTGAGGAAAGAGACGAAAGAGTTGGACTGGTTGTCGCAGCCCTTGATTCCGGTGGTCATGCGAATTTCCTCCCCTGAGCCGGGTCCCCGCGCCGCGTGGGCCCAAGCCCTTGCGGTCTTCCTTTGTGCGGGTTCCCGTGATTTGCGTTCGGTGCGATCGATGCCCTGTGCGGACACCGTGAGCACCTGGTCTGCTGAAAGCTTCGCTTGCCGGCCTAACGCCGCGCTGACGTCTCGCTAGCGTCCCGCTGACGCCCACCTGCGCCCGCAGCCGGCCTTGATCAGCTCAGTGATGCGGCTCGTACCGCACCGCGGTTCGCGCAGCAGGCGACCGGTCGTGCGGGTCGCCATGGCCTGTTCGCCGAGGACTCAGACCGTGGCCTGGGAGCGGTTGACGCCCTGCTGGCCTGCACAGCGGTCGCGCCACCGGCCGCGGTAAGGCGCGCGGACGGCACCTTCGGCGCCTTGGTATTAGCCCTTGTCAGCCCAACAAGGAAGGCGCGGGGGTCCATGACTCCTGGAGGGCGTCAGCGTGGAAGCCGTCCACCAACAGCCAAAGCCTGCCGCCTGAGTGATGGGTTCGCGTCGGATCCGTTTCCCTTCCGGGGCTACGTGTCACGCTGGCATAGCTGGGTGCCCAGGGGCGTGCGCTCGTAGAGCACGTTGCGGCCGTGTCGAGCCCGGGTGCGTTCGGCCGAAACAACGGCTCAGACGAACGTTGGGTCGACCACGGCCGCCGTCTTCGCCGTGCCGTTCAGCGCAGGCTCGTTGGAGCGAGGCGGACCCGTCGGACCGGGACGGGATCCGCACCGGTCGGGGTGCCTGGGACTGCGGCCGGCGAGTGCGGCCAACGTGTCCCGCGCTCGCGGCGCTGAGCGGCCAGCAGACCAGAGGCGAACCGAAGGGGTGGGCTGGACGGGTCGCTCGCGGCCGTGGCCGCCCGGTACGCCGACCCCGTAGGTGTTCGGTGGTCAGGGTCTTCGGAACCGCCCGCGACCACATCCGTGGTGTGGTCCGACACGGAGCCGTACACCCAGACGGGGTACGGCTCCGTGAATGGCCGCAGGGGCAGGGTGTTGCGCGTGATGCTGGCGCGCATGTACGTCACCGCGCTCGCCCGCACGGCCGCCCTCGGCCTTCTCACCGCGCTCGCCGTCGGGTGCGCCTCACCGGAGCGCGAGAACATCCCTGAGGTAAGTGGGGAGTTCGGGCAGCGGCCCACCGTGATCATCCCCGACCTGCCGCCGCCCGACGAGGCGCGGATGAAGGTCATCAGGGCGGGCGACGGACCCGTCACGCGCAACGGTCAGGTCGTTGTGACCGACGTCGACATGCGCCTGTGGGAGGGGAACAAGCCGCTCATGGACACCTACCGTCTTGCGCAGCCCACCGCCGCTGTCCTCGACGGCGAGCACGTGGCCCGCACCTGGGACCAGGCGCTGCTCAGCCGCCATGCGGGCAGCCGGGTTCTCATGCTGGCTCCGGCGACCCATGGATTCAGGGGACCCCACGGCATGGCGCCCGCGCAGGTCCGGCCGGGCAGCCATATGGTTCTCGTCTTCGACGTCATCGGCGGATACGGCCCCAAGCAGCAGGTCTGCGAGGCGAGTTCGGCCACCACGGACGGCAAGAACTCCGGGCCCGTGGTGCGGACTGAGCCCGGCAAGGATCCGCACATCACGTCGTGGGGCAGGGCGCCTCGCGAGGTGAGCATCCGCACGCTGGTGGCGGGCAAGGGCGCCGAGCTTGGTGAGGGCGACACCGCCGTGGTGCAGTGGTCGGGGCGCGCGTGGAGGAAGAAGGACCCGTTCGCCTCGACGTATCTGTGCAGCGGACCCAATGGATTCGTCGTCGAGAAGGGTGCGGTGCCGCCCGGTTGGTACGAGGCCCTGAAGGGCCGGCGGTGGGCAGCAGGCTGCTTCTCGTGGTTCCGAAGGACCACGACGCGTCGTTCACGATGACGAAGGGCGGCGTGGGTGTCCCTCGGGGCAGGGACGTCGCGTACGTCCTCGACATCCTGGACCGGCGTGGCCGCTAGGACGCCCGGCGCGAGAAGGCCCGGTCAGGAATTGCAGCCGTGGAAGCGCAGATACCTGGTCGCGGTGTTGTCTGGGCGGACTCTGTGACTCGCTCCAAGTGCGGCCGGATCACCGGCTCGGCAGCTCCGTTCGTCAACCCGTCGGGTGAGTTGGACGCCCGGAAGAGGGGAACCGGGGCAGCACGCAACGCTCCACTCTAAGTAATGACTCAATGACTTAGAGCAATTGTTCTTCATTGCATCGTCGCTTCGACACACCTGTACGTCTCGGCGATGGCCTTCAGGCCAACGCCTGGCAGGCGCGCCTCGGAGGGCTCGGGAATGTCAAGGACGCCAAGCTCTTCGAGGTGGCCGACCCCACCACTCCGTCGGCCTCCAAGAACCAGGAGGGTGGGGCGGGCTTGATCAACCTGGCGCCCGGGGGTGTCGGCATCGGGAAGGGTGCCGCCCTGTCCTCGCGTGCCTTCCGGAACGCCGTGCCACAGGCGGTCGCGGGCAAAGAGAAGGTCGCCTTCCGGGGCGCCGCGTACGCGGACGCGGGCGGCGCTTCGATGGACGTCGGCCTGCCGTACGTCGGCAATCCGAGGGGTGGCACCCAGCTATCGCCGATCGGCGTGCATGTGGACGCCTGCCGGGTCACCGCGTTCTCCCAGCCGGGCAAGCCGGTGCAGCTCGACGGTGGTGCCGCCCGCGGCTACATCTCCTTCATGGGCCAGAAGGTCGTCGACATCCCGCCGCTGTGGCCAGCCGACCTCGGCGCTCGCATCCCGGCTGACCAGAGCAAGGCGCCGTTCGCCTTGGTCACCACCAATGAGCAGGTGACCACGGACGAGCAAGGCCGCCCCACACTTGGTCCGGACAAGCACTACAAGTTCGACCCCAAGGCCACCAGCGGCTGCGTCAACGGCATCCACGTGAGCGTTCTCGGACCGGAGGTCGCCGATGCCACGATCTGGCACGCGGCCGTGAGCCGGGTCCCGCAGAAGACGGACAAGTTCAGCGAGACGCCGCAACTGCCGGGCTTCCTCCGGAGCATCCTCGGCAAGCCGGAGCAGAATGCCAAGAAGCCGCTGCCGCAATTCCCGCACGACGCCGGCTGGATCGAGGAGGGAACTGCCGGCGCGCCGGCGTAGGGCGAGCCTGCCGGCGTACGAGGAGGACGCGGACTGACGCATAGCTCGCTGCTCGTATGAGGGCTGGTGAGCTTGCTACGTGTCGGGCAGGTCGGAGCAGTTTGCCGGGGCGGCGTTCGCTCCGCTGGTGTGGCCGCTTGCGCTCCGGGCCAGGTCCTTCGCTGCTGTCGACAGCGGAGCGGCAGGCGCCAGAGGGAGCGAGACGTTTTCGGGTGGCCGACCGCGCTGCCGTCGGCGCTCAGGCCCCGGCGTATGGCGGTATGGCGTCTGCTGCCACCAGCCGGCGCCGGTCCGGCCACCTCAGGCGCGTCCTGCCCCACGGCTCGTACGCCCCGTGCATCGATGCGCTCTCGGCACCGTGGCCGATGGCCGCAGCGTGCCGCGCCAGCCATGGCCGGTCCGGTCCCATGGCCGATGCCGGCCGACGGCCCGGATGGCGGGACCGGCGGCCGTGTCCGCGCACGCAGGTGCTGCGGGAGCCACTGAAGCGGAGAGACGATGGGAGATGCCACGTCGCCCACGCAGGGGACGCGGTCGCCGCCGTGCCCCCTGGTGGAAGGAGCCGCTGGCCATGGACACAAACGGGATCCAGGCCGATCTCGCCTCCGCCGGCCGTGCGGAGCAGAGTGCCTCACCACCGGGTGGGCTGCTGGACATGCTGGGCGTGGCGGCCGGGGTGCTGGATGCGGACGGGCGGATCGTGTTCTGGAGTCCGCAGGCGCAGGCATTGCTGGGTTACAGCGCCGAGGAAGCGCTCGGCCAGTTCGCGGCGCAGCTACTGGTGGCGGAGGAGCACGTCGATGACGTGCTCCGCCTGTTTTCTCGGGTGATGGAGGGCGAAGGGACTTGGGCGGGCGTTTTCCCTGTGCGGCACAAGGACGGCGGCACGCGACTGCTGGAGTTCCGCAATATGCGGCTGCAGGACGACCGCGGTGATCTTTATGCCCTGGGGCTGGCCACCGATCAGGCAATGCTGCGGCGGGTGGAGCGGGACCTGGCGCTGTCCGTGCGGCTGGTCGATCAGTCGCCGATCGGGCTGGCTGTCCTGGACCGCGACCTGCGGTACGTGATGGTCAACCCGGCGCTGGAACGGATCAACGGCCTCCCCGCCGAAGAGCACCTCGGTCGCAGTGTGCGAGAGGCACTGGGGTTCCTCGACACCGACACTGTCGAGTCCACGATGCGGCAGGTCCTGGCCACCGGCACCCCGCGGCTGGACCAGTACACCGTCGGCCGCACCCGGGCCGACTCCGACAGCGAGAACGCTTGGTCGGTCTCGTACTACCGCCTGGAGGACTCTGGAGGGAAGGTGCTCGGCGTGGCCACCTCGGTGGTGGATGTCACCGACCGGCACCGCGCGACCCTGGAGGCCGACCGGGCCCGGCACCGGCTTTCGGTGGTCGCCGACGCTTCCGTGCGCATCGGCACCACGCTGGACCTGGATCAGACATGTCGCGAGCTGGCCGAGGTCTCGGTGCCGGAGCTCGCCGATATGGCCTCCGTGGACGTTCTCGACTCGGCCCTGGCCGGCGAGCACACCGCCATCCCCGCTCACGGACCTGCATTGTTCCGAGCCCTGGCCATAGCTGGGGCCTATCCCACCGATGCCGTCGACCCTCCCGGCGAAGTGGCCCGCTTCGACGCCGACCGTCTGGTCACCCGGGCGGTCAACACCAGCCGGCCCGTCATGGTGCCCCACGTGGGAGAGGCCGACCTGTCCCTCATCGCCCGCGACCCCCGCGCCGCCGCACTGCTGTCCCGCGCAGGCGTCCACTCCTATCTGGCTGTGCCGCTCATCGCGCGCGGGGAAGTCCTCGGTGCCCTCGACCTCGTACGCGCCCGCAACCCACAGCCCTTCACCGAGGACGACGCCACCTTGGCCGTCGAGCTGGCCGCTCGCGCGGCCGTCTGTATCGACAACGCCCGCTGGTATCAGCAGCAGCGCGACACCGCCCTCACCCTCCAGCGCAGTCTCCTGCCCGAACCGCCGCCGCCCCTGTACGGTCTGGAAGTCGCCTCCCGCTACCAGCCCGCCAGCACTACCAACGAGGTCGGCGGCGACTGGTACGACATCCTTCCCCTCCCCGCAGACCGGACCGCCCTCATCGTCGGCGACGTCATGGGCAGCGGCATCAACGCCGCCACCACCATGGGACGGCTGCGCACCGCCACCCAGACCCTCGCCGGACTCGGCCTCGAGCCCGCCCAGATCCTGCGCAACCTCGACCGGATCACCGCCGGGCTGGACCCCTACATCGCCACCTGCGTCTACGCGCTCTACGACCCCCACGCCGCGCAGTGCCACATCTCCACCGCCGGACACCCTCCCCCCGTCCTCATCCGGTCCGGCCACGCCCCCGAACTACTCGAACTCCCCACCGGCGCACCGCTCGGCGTCGGGGGCGTCCCCTTCCACACCACCACCGTGGACATGCGCCCCGGTGACCAACTGGTCCTCTACACCGATGGCCTGATCGAGACCCGTGACCAGGACATCGACACCCGCCTGAGAGCCCTGCTCACTCTTCTCGACGGCTCACACCACAACCTCGAAGAGACGTGTGACCGTCTCCTGGACGCATTGCGCCACCCCTACGACCACGACGACGTCGCCCTGCTCATCACGCGCATCCGCCGATAAGCCTCGCGCGACCAGCCACAAGCCGAATTTGTCGCGCTACCCGGGAGCACTCGCTTGCGATTCCAGTCGTAGCGATCGCTCCTTCAAGGGCGCGACATGCCCGTCACCGTTCCCGTCCGCCCGGGACTCCGCAGCGCTTGCACCGCAAACAACAACCCGCGCTTGCCTGCTACGGGTGCTCAGCAAGGGGTGACGGCGCACCTCCTCGGTACCGGCCCCCACCGACCGGGCGGCTTCGGCCACCAACTCCTTGGGGGCTTACGGGAACCCGATGGCTTTCGCTCCCGCGCCGGGTCCGTTGAACTCGGCGTCCTGAATGTTGATCCGCCCGGCGACGGAGGCACCAGTGAGCCGTGCCTGCCCGTGCGCGCGCATCTGTAGCGCCCACACGTCGTCCCCGATCGTTGCCTGGTTGAGCTGCAGCACCGGCTCGGAGCGGTCCGGTGCCGTGAACTCCGCCCGCTCCATGAACAGCGCCCCGGAGATCTGCGCACCGCCGAGCCGCACGGGCCCCGCATACAGCAGCCCGTCGTCCGAAGCACCCCCTCGACCCGCACGGTCGCCGAGGTCAGGCCCGGCAGAACGGACTTGCTCAGATCGAGCTGGCGCAACTGGGCGCCGTACAGGTCGGGAACGCCGTCGAATTGGCAGTGGCTCAGCTCGATGGCGGCGTCGATCTTGGCGTACTTCAGGGCCTGGTGTGGAACTCCCGTGACATGTTGGTGCCTTGGGCCGCAGAGTCGGAGCGGATCCTGCGCGACTGCGCCGCAGTGCCGCCGGAAGTCTGACAAGTGGAGGGCGTGAGCGTGCCGTTCGGGCCCGTCGAGCGGCAGGATTTCCGCTGGAGTCATCCGATGAGGGCTGGGGAGGTCTTGGACATGGTCACCTCCCGCAGCGATGTGATCACTTTGGGGCCCGCACCGCGGGAGGAGCTGCTGTTGCGGGTCCGTGCGCTGCTGGACGCAGGGCGCCCGGTGGAGATGCCCTATGTGACTGAGTGTTATCGAGCTGAGTTGGGATTGGTGTGACCAGGACGTACGTCAAGGTTGGTCAGCCTGCGGTGAGAGGGGGCGTCAGTCCGCCCCAGCGGATGTCCTTCTCGCTACGGCTGCGGATGCGGATGCGGGCGTGTTGGCGTCGTTGGGCGGCGAGCAGGTCGGGTGTCCGAGGGGCGCGAACTCGTCGAAGGTGAAGACCCGGGGCCGGGAAGCGTTCCCGCATCTGCTCGGTCCGGTCGAGCTTGGCGTCAGGCTCGGGGCCGGGGCGACTCCGTTCAGGTCTTGGTGCGCTGGAGGGTGATGCCTCGGCGCAGGCCAGCAGAGTCATCGCCCGGCGATAGCGCACCGAACTGGCTGCCCCTGCGCACGATCTGCCGTAGCTTATGCTCTTCCTGATCGGTCAGTCTGCGTATCCGCACTGGCTCGGCCACCACACCTCCAGCGGTCGGAACGGGCGTAACCCTCCGTCCGACCGCGCCGGACCGCTCCGACCGCCAACCCGGTGAACCTACGCGGTTACAGCACTAGGACTGTGCCTTATGGGTTGTGTGAGGTGGTGGCCCCTCTGCGCTCTGGTGTTTGCGCACAGCGAGGGGCTTCGCTTGTCGCCGGTATACAGCCGAAACAGAAGCGTGATGTACGTGACGACACGTCATCCGGCTACAGGGTGACGCGGTGGTTCCCCTCACTCCTTTGGTCGGGAAGGGGAGCCGGTTTGAACCCCTTGGCGATGAGCCAGACGGCAAGACTCAGTTCCCACGCGAACACGGGGATCGCCGCGACCGACCCCGCCACGGAGACCTGCTCGTACAGCCCGAACAGCACTCCCGTCGCTGAAGCGCAGATCAGCACGCCCCCGGCGAGCCCCAACACGGCGATGAACCGTGGGACGAGCCCGGCGCGGTACATCAACCACGCCAGTACCAGCGAGTTGGCTCCCAAGATGAAGTTGGGCCCGATGAGGAACGTCCAGTCATGGATGGCCACCAGGGTCTTGCCGGCTGCGACGAGTGAGGCGGCATCGCTGTCCGCCGTTCCCTCGAAGTCCCTCCGCAGCCTGACGACCGACAGAACGCTGATGATGCCGACGACGATGACGGCGGCTTCGAGGAGGCGGGCGCACGCATAGCCCAGCGCGGCCCCCTCGTTCTGCTTCTTGAGGACCGGGAACAGCACGACTCCGGTGCCAACGACGGCCGCCGCCAGGACGAGTTCGAACAGTGCGCCGAGGAACACCCGCGTGTCGGCACCGGGACCGACGACGTAGTCCGCGTCATGCAGGACGGGGCCGTACAGCGCGAGCCCGCCGATCGCGGCGACCTCGGTGAGGAGGAAGAGCGCACCTACGACGATCGCGGTTCTTCTGGTTGATACCACCAGGACCCACCCTCAGAGAAAAGGTGTACGGCGTACACCGAAGTCGCACAGTAGGTGTACTCCGTACACTCGTCAAGGCCAGGCGCTGATTCGACGCATCACGAGGGAGCTGGAAACCAGATGACTCAGCAGGCGGAGGGGGTGCGCCGGACCCCTCTGACCAGGGACCGGGTGCTGCGGGCGGCCGCCGCGCTCGCCGATGGCGACGGCATCGAAGCGCTGAGCATGCGCAGGCTCTCGCAGGAGCTGGGCGTGGTGCCGATGGCGCTCTACAAGCACGTCGCGAACAAGGAGCAGCTCCTGGACGGCATGGTTGATGTCGTCATGGGCGAGATCGATCCGCCGGCCACGGCACCCGACTGGCAAAGCGCGGTACGCCAGAGGATCCTCTCCGCGCGACGCGCTCTCCTCCGGCACCCCTGGGCCGCCCAAGTGATCCAGTCACGAAGCAGCCCCACACCGGTCGTGCTCGCGTACATGGACTCTGTGATCGGCATGTTCCGGACCGGTGGCTTCTCTGTCGATCTGACACACCATGTGATGCACGCTCTGGGCAGCCGCATGATGGGCCTCACGCAGGAGTTGTTCGATGCTTCGCCCGCCCCTGACCCGCGAGCGCAGGCGGCCGCGCCTCAGGAGGATGTGGGGGAGTACCCGTACGTCAGAGAGCTGGCCGGCGCGGTGGCTCATGACGAGGGGTCTGTGGTGGGGCAGGGTTGTGACGATCAGTTCGAGTTCGAGTTCGCGCTGGATCTCCTCCTGGACGGGTTCGAGAGACTGCGGTGGCAGGGGTGGTCTTCCGCCGACCACTTGAGGGACAAGTCCCAGTGAATTTGCCCAGGTTGAGGGTGCTGGCCGCGTAGCGACGGCTGTCTGTTCGCCGCTGAGTGGACTGCTCCTGTGGGGCGTCAGGGGCGCGGACGAGCGCGTGTTCAGCGAATTTCGGTGCCGCTCGCGACCAGATCCCGTCGAAGACCCTGCCGACCGATGACCGATGGCCGATACCGATGACCGACGGTCGATGCGCGCCGCCTCGCGCATGGCCGCTCTGCGGTCGGGACCGATGCCGCCAGTCGGTCGGCGCAGTCCCGGACAGACATCGGCCCGGGCGGCCGGCCCGGGTGCGGCGGGTGCGTCAGTCGGCCTTGGGATGGGTGCGACGGGCGTAGGCGCGGGCGGCGCGGGCGCGGTCGCCGCAGCGGGTGGAGCACCAGTGTCGGCGGCCGTGGCGCAGCAGGTAGCGGTTGCAGGGGGTGGAACCGCAGGTGGTCAGGCGGTCGGCGTCGGCGCTGGTGAGGAGGTCGGCCGCGTTGGCCGCAAGGGTCGCGAGAGCGTGGTCGAGGATCTCGTTGGTGGGGCACGGCGTCGCGCGGTAGGGGCCGTTTTTCTCGTCCCAGTGCAGCAGGGCAGCCGTGGGAGCCTTGCTCAGCGCGGCGTTGACGGCGGACAGGGCCGCGGGCATGGCGGGTAGCCCGGCAACGCGGGCGGCGAACAGTCCCCTGAGGTGTTCGCGCAGCGAGCGCAGTTGCGTCGTGCACATCTCCTGGATCCCGGCATCGGCCGGAGCGAGGCCGCGTTCGGTGAGCCACTGATTCGTCGCCTCGGGGGTGCCGAGAAGGTCGATGAACTGGCCACCGGGCAGTGCGATGGCGCTGTTGACGAAGTCGAGGGCGAGGTGGTCCCCCGCCCCTGGCGCGGGTGGCAACGCAGACTCGGCGGTCAGGGTCTCACTCATGCCTCTCATGGTACGTCCCGCATTCATCCATGAGATACCTGCTACCGTTCATCACGGATAAGCCGATTCCCATCCGTGAGGTGTCTGATGACCAGTACCAGCACGAACAGTGAGCAGATCCCCGTCCGCGTCTTCGGCGGCCCGACCGCCCTTTTCACCTATGGGGGCCTGCGATTCCTGACCGACCCGACCTTCGACGCCCCCGGCGACTACCAGGTGCCGGGCGGCCGGCTGACCAAGACAGCGCCCTCCTCCACCGCACCGGCCGGCCTCGGCCACATCGACGTGGTCCTGCTCTCCCACGACGAACACCCCGACAACCTCGACAACTCCGGCAGAGCACTCCTCGCCCACGTCCCACTCACCCTCACCACCCCCGGCGGCGGGCAGCGGCTGGGGGGCAGGGCCAAGGGGCTGTCCGACTGGGAGTCGATCGAGCTCGACCGCCCCGGCGGCGGCACGATCACCGTGACGGGTGTGCCCGCTCTCCATGGCCCCGGGGCCCGCGAAGAGGTCGAACCGATCACCGGACAGGTCGTCGGCTTCGTACTGACGGGGGAGGGCCTGCCAACGGTCTACGTCAGCGGCGACAACGCCTCGCTCGACCTGGTCAAGCAGATTGCCGAACGTTTCGGTCCGGTGGATACCGCCATACTCTTCGCCGGGGCTCCCCGCTTCGCCGACCTCTTCGACGGCGCGCTGATCGTCCTCGACAGCGTCCAGGCCGCCGAGGCTGTCAGGATCCTCGGCGCCCGCCGGGTGGTTCCTGTCCACTACGACAGTTGGGCCCACTTCACCGAGGGCCGCGATGAACTGATAGCCGCTTTCACCAAAGCTGGGCTGGTTGACCGCCTGGACCTGGGTGACCTGGGCGACAACCTGGGCTGACGGGGCAGGCCGGGGCTGTCTGACTCCGAAGCTGACCTTCTGCCCGGCCCGCAGCTCGCGGAAGTCCTGTTCGTCGATGTCGGAGTAGTGGGCGAAGGCGTCGGCCCGCCGTCGTCTCTGGCGAGGAAGCCGAAGCCTGGCCGAGGTTGGCCCCTCTCACGGGCCACTCGCTCGTGGAGCACTCCCTTCCGGTGGTGTGGGCGGGTGGAGGGAGGGACAGAGCCCGCCAGTTCCGCGTTGCCGAAGAGGGCGGCACAGCCCGAGGAGAGCCGGTTGATGATCTGGTTCGGCCCTCCTCCGGAGATTGCGTCGGCCATGGTGGTCAGCGCCGCTTCGGCGTCCCACTGCGCGGTGCGGGGTCGGGCGCCGGGATCCGTGCACGCCTCAAAGCTCGGTATGTCCGCGCTGACGGGTTTGGCGCCGGCCCCGCACTTGGAAGGTCTCCTTCCGTCTGCCCTTGCGTCATGCCGTGGACGCGGGCCCCACGAGACGGCTCCGCCAGGCTCATCTTCGAGAGTCAAAAAATCTTGGACGGCGATGTCGAGAACCCGTGACTGGCTCCGTCCCCGCTATGAACGCGACCAAAATGGGTCGCACCAGAACCGAGGAGAACCACGATGGCCAAGTACCTGCTGCTCAAGCACTACCGCGGTGCCCCGGCTGCGGTCAACGACGTGCCCATGGACCAGTGGACGCCGGAGGAGATCTCGGCCCACATGCAGTACATGAACGACTTCGCGGCCCGGCTGGAGAAGACCGGCGAGTTCGTCGACGGTCAGGCGCTCGCGCCCGAGGGGACGTGGGTCCGCTACGACGGCGAGGGCCGCCCGCCGGTCACCGACGGCCCGTTCGCCGAGACCAAGGACCTCATCGCCGGCTGGATGGTGATCGACGTCGACAGCTACGAGCGCGCCGTCGAGCTGGCCGGGGAGCTGTCGGCCGCCCCCGGCGCGGGCGGGAAGCCGATCCACGAGTGGCTCGAGCTGCGCCCGTTCTACGGCGTGTCGCCCACCATCACGGAGTGACCTCCCCGATGGACGAAGTCCTGCTCCGGAGCCTCACACCGAGCGTGCTCGCCGTCCTCGTCCGCCGCGGAGCCGACTTCGCGGCGGCCGAGGACGCCGTGCAGGACGCTCTGATCGAGGCGCTCCGCGTCTGGCCGGCCGACCCTTCCCCAAGCTCTCGGCTTCGCTCGAGCAGGGGAGACCCCATTCGGGACCCGAAGGGCTGGCTGGTCACCGTGGCCTGGCGCAAGTTCCTCGACGCGGCCCGGGCGGACACCGCCCGCCGCCGGCGTGAGGACCTCGTCGAGGAGGAGCCGGCGCCCGGGCCCGCGCCCGCGGCGGACGACACGCTCCAGCTCTACTTCCTGTGCGCCCACCCGTCGCTGACGCCGTCGTCCGCGGTCGCACTCACGCTGCGCGCCGTCGGCGGGCTGACCACCCGGCAGATCGCCCGGGCCTACCTGGTGCCGGAGGCGACCATGGCGCAGCGGATCAGCCGGGCCAAGCGCACAGTCTCCGGCGTACGGTTCGACCAGCCCGGCGACGTCGCCACCGTGCTGCGCGTCCTCTACCTGGTCTTCAACGAGGGCTACTCCGGCGACGTCGACCTCGCCGCCGAAGCCATCCGGCTCACCCGGCAGCTCGCGGCCGCGATCGACCACCCGGAGGTGGCGGGGCTGCTCGCCCTCATGCTGCTCCACCACGCCCGGCGCGCCGCCCGGACCGCGCCCGACGGCAGCCTGGTGCCGCTCGCCGAACAGGACCGCGGCCGGTGGGACACCGAGCTGATCGCCGAGGGTGTCGCGACCCTTCAGGCGGCCCTCGCCCGTGACCGGCTGGGCGAGTTCCAGGCCCAGGCCGCCATTGCCGCCCTTCACGCCGACGCGCCCACCGCCGAGGAGACCGACTGGGTGCAGATCGTCGAGTGGTACGACGAACTCGCGCGCCTGACCGACAGCCCGGTCGTCCGGCTCAACCGTGCGGTGGCCGTCGGCGAGGCCGACGGACCGCGCGCGGGGCTGGCGGCGCTCGCGGCGCTGGACGCCGCACTGCCCCGCCACGCCGCGGTGGCGGCGTACCTCCACGAGCGCGACGGCGACCTGGCGACGGCGGCACGGCTGTACGCCGAGGCGGCCCGAAAGGCCCCCAACCTCGCCGAGCGCAACCACCTGACGCGCCAGGCCGCCCGGCTCAACGACCGCCGGGGTCGCTGACGGGGTCGCGCTCGGATTTTCCGCGGCACTTGGCATGGCCCGTGGCCAGTCGTCGTCTGTGTCGACTTCGGTGAAGGGTGCCAGGCGCGTAGCGCCAACTGTCCCGCTTCGAGCACGGACGGGCGCAGCACGGGCCAGTTGCCAAGGCAGGGTGGGAACCGCCGATCGCTGCTGTACCAGGCCACCCAAACCCCTAGCCATCCGTCCTGCTGACGGCGACATCCCGTCAAGTCCGTTCAGAACAAAACGACTTGCGAATTCCACGGGACAGGAAACGCCAAGACAGCACATGAAGGAGTTCTCCCAAGGCAGATAATATGGCAATGATGGCTGTCCAAAAATAGCCGGATGCGCCTGCCCTTAAAGGGGTAATAGTGACGATGTCGTGATCGCATCGCCACCAAAAGGAGAGCCATGCGCATTCGTCACGCCTTGGGCGTTGTCGCAGCCGCCGCCCTGTTGGCTGTCACCCTACCCGTCGGCACGGTTAACGCAGCCGACGGAAAGTTTTATTACTCCGAGCACCCCGGTGCCCCGGTCAAGGAACTCAACTCGCCAGCAGACTGGCAGTGCCACGCCATCCACGGTGAGTTCGCGTCCAACGCAACGTCGCGAACCGCGCATCTGTACTCGGGACCGAACTGCGACGGTGACTTGGTGAGCACCGAGCCGGGCGGGATGAGTGACGATTTCGAATTCCGCAGTGTGAGGTTCGCGTATTGAGCCGTGAGGGTCCGGCGGAAATACTGCCGGACCTTCGTGCTGCATTCACCACCAGGCTGCCGCTCCTCAAGGGTGGAAGCCTAGTTGCGCCTCTCCGGGCCTGATCCACCGGAGAGGTTTCTAGGCTCTGCCGCGTCCCCTAAAAAGCGCCAGGACTTCCGGGGGCCTTTCGCTGCGCCCAGGGGGAGTGACCAACTCCGTTAAGAGGCACGGGCGTTACGGAGGGAAGGTCAAGGCCACCGGGCCCCGAGGCGGATCATCGCACCGATACCGTATGCCCCATGCCCGATAACATGTTCTGGACGCTCCCGGCAGACCGCATGACCACCGGCAGCGGAGCCCGCTACGAACTGACCGTCCTCCACCCGCCGTTCACCGTGGACGCGGCAGAACTCCCGCCCAACGATCCGGCCCAGGCAGCCGCGTTCGCCCGCTCGCTGGACGCGATTGACGACGTGATCGAAGACCTCGGCCCCCGCAAGCAGAGTGAGACCCACACGGTTATCACCCGGGCCGATCTGGACGTCGTCCACGCCGGGGCATGGGGCAACCTCATGTCGATTTCCGATCCGGCGTTCGCGGACGACGGCAACGACATGCCGCTTCTCGCCGAGGCGACCCGCCTGCGCGAGCGATTCCCCGACGCGCGGATCGTGGGCCGGGTGGAAGTCCACTGCGGGGCCGAGCACACCGAAGACCTCGTATGGCTCCCGGACGGCACCATGTTCCATGCCTGCGGCTGGCCCGGCGACGAACCGTTCGTTGTCGCCGGCGACCCCCAGGCCGTGATGACGGCCCTCGGTATCACCGCGGAAGTCCTCGACGACCTTGGGGCGTACTTCGACCTGGACGACGAGCCGGACCAAAACGACTGGGGTGCGCTCGCAACCGCGTGCCTCGGGGATGCCGACCCGTGGGGCAGGCACGACCTGGACGCCTCGGTGCTGCGAGTGCGGCACAGCGAGTACGCCACCAGCCACATGGAATCCCTCTACTTCATCAGAGGCTGAGGACCTTCAACATCTCTCAGACACAGACTGGGTTGACGTACGGACATGGCTTTTCCCTCGACGTCGCTCGGCGCGCCGTGTGGTGTGCGGCGGAAGGCGTGCGGAAGGAGATCGCCGAGTACGTCGACGCCCCCAGGAGATCCTGCGGGGGAGGGCTGGAGGACGACCCCCTCTTGCCCTTCTCCAAGGGCTTTGTGGGAGTCGTCCCCTCCTGGGTGCGCCACCGGGGAAGGCGTGGCGGACCGAGGGCGGCGCGTCGGCCCGTTGGGCGTGGCGGCATACTGCCCGTCGGCGCGACGTGTTCATTTCCGCATGTGAGGAGCAGTCATGACGGACCAGTCCACCGCCGAGAAGACCACGTTCCGGACGGTCTTCGAAGTGGGCGCCGATGCCCTGGCGCAGACGCAGAGCTTGGCCGACACGTTCCAGTACGCGATCGCCCCGGCGACCGTGGACTACGACTTCGGTGAGATCAGCCGTGCGGCGGAGGCGATCCCTGGCGGCTCGACAGTCGCGATCATCCGTGGCTGGGGGCTCCAGGAGACCGCTCCCGCCGGTGTCATGGCGCTCTCCCTCAGGGAGGCTCTCCGTCAGGGGCTGAAGCATCGCTTCGACAACCCCGCGTTCTGGGAGAAGGCCGATGCCGCGCTCGCCGACGTGTTCGTCGGCCTCGGCGAACAGGACGGCACACACCTGTCGTTCCACGGGGATGCCACCGACAGCACCAGCTACTACTACAACCTGCTGTTCGCGCTCCAGGACGAGGAGACGGAGGGCTTCGTCCACGCCGTCGCCTTCTGCGCCAATGTGACCGTCGCGCTGGACGGGGAGAAGGCCCGAGCGCTGACCCTCGACGACATCGCGAGGTTCACGATCCGGCTGAACGCGGTCGGCGTGCGGCAGGCACTTCGGCCCGTCGCCTGACCGCCGGCCGGGGCATGGCGCCACAGCATGCCCCGGTTCGCCGTATCCGGGTCGCCGTATCCCGGGTGAGGGGCGGGAACAGGAAGGGGTGGCCGGCGTGGTCAGCTCGGCCGCCAGTCGGGCGGTAGGGGAACGGTGTCGACGAAGACGGTCCGGTCCCGGAGTTCGGTGGGTGCGGTCGAGGCGAGAGGAGCGGGGAGTTGTTCGACCTCGCGGACGCGGAGCCGGAGTGGGGCGGTGCCGGAGGGCAGTCGCAGGGTGACCGGGGTGTCCGGCTGGTCGCTGGTCACCGTGGGGGAGGGCAGCGGACGCCAGGCGGGGATGTCGGCGGCGGGCGGGGTCGTGAGATCGACAAGGTCGATCGCGCCGGGGAGGACTCCGGCCGGAGCGTGTGCCTCCTCCAGGACGGCTTCCAGGCGGTTGGGCGGGTTCGGCCCCGTGCCGAGCAGGGACAGTCGCAGGTCGGGGCCGTTCCGCTCGATGATCAGGCGGCGATCGGGGAGGAGCCGTACGGGGTCCGACACGACGATCGATGAGAGGGACAGCTTGGGCAGGCTGTGGGGCTGGAAGCGGGCGAGTGCGAGCCGGACGAACGGTGCGTAGGAGGGCGCCTGCTGGGGTGGGTTGATCTCGATGTCGGCGTACCAGCGGTCGCCCTCGCGGGTGACGGCGTAGGGCACGAGCCAGACCGCCGGGCCCACGTGGGGCGGGCGCACCTCGGGATTGGCCGGGGGAACCGGCGGTTCGCTGGAGCCGGCGAACCAGCTCTTGGCAGGGAAGGGCGGAAGGGGCGCGGAAGCGAAGACGGGGTCCCTGCCGAGCCGGGTCACCGGTGTCGTGGGGGCGGTGGCCTCATCGGCGACGAGAACGGCGAGGCGTTCTCCCTCGCCGGTCTCGAACCAGGCACCCGCGAGTTCCACCCGCAGCCGTCGGGAGGACCGGGAACGCTCGATCCGGGTGGCCGTCGCCTGGCTCTGCCAGCGGAAGGAAGGTGTTGTCGACAGCAGTGTCAGGTCGGGGGGCCGGGCGCTGGAGGGGATGATGACCTGTGGCTGGGGGAGAGTGAGATGGAAGGCGTCGTCGGGGTCGTTGGCGTCGAAGTAGGCGCGGAAACGACTGATCGCCTTCAGGGTGTAGGTGATCTTGCGGTGTTTGGTGTCGCCGAACTCGTGGCGGATCGCCAGGGCGGGCGGGTCGCCGCGGTCGATGGTCGCGCCGTACAGGTGCTCCGCGGTCCGCTGGTGGTCGCCGTCGTTCGTGAATTCGCGCCAGGTCGCGGAGAGCTCCAGCCGTCCGGTGCTGTCGGTATTCAGCCCGTCGGACGTGAAGGTGGGCCGCAGAACGGCATAGGTGGCGTGCTCGGCACGGTCGACGGCCGTGTCCGGAAGGGTCCACAGCGGCTTGGTCAGCGGACGTCTGACGGCATGGACCAGGTGGATCCGTTGGACCGGGGAGAGCACCGGGTGCCCCCCGTTCTGGACGGTCGCCAGCCACTGCTCGATCGGCGGGCGGGGAATCCCGGGGGTGTCGGGAGGCTGGTTCAGCCAGGCAGTGACGAGGAAGTGGTCGATGAAGTCGTCGCGGACGGTGGAGGACAGTTCGAGGACCGCCTCTTCGGCCTTGGCGAGTCGTAGGTCCAGCCTGTCGCCGTCCCATTCGAGCCGGACGGGTGGGTCCGCCGTGAGCTGGTCGGAGAGTTCGACGTGCTTGGGATCGGCGGAGGGCCAGGGCTTCCAGGCGGTCCGCTCGGTGATCGGGGTGTCGAGCCCGCCGTGCGCGGCGGGAATGTGCGTGCTGATGCCGCTGGTCGCCGGGTCGGGCAGCGCGCCGACCGGGTTGCCGGCGGCTTCGGCGCGCAATGCGCGCAGGGCCCATTTCCAGGTGCGTGCCGTGAACTCGGGTTGGGAGCCCTCGGGGTCGTTGGGATGGGGATCGAATGACTTGTGCTGCTCGGCGAGGGAGAAGCTGACGGTCGGCGGGTGGAGGGTGCGCCGTTCGACCGCCGGGTACTGGGGGTTGGCGGCGTGGAACTGGGCGACGTTCATCTCGCGGTCGCTGCGGATGACCATCCGGTCGATCGCCGCGCCGGCGCTGAAGGCGTCGGAGTTGCCGTCGTGGCTGAGCCGTGGCGGCCGGATGGGGTCGCTCCGGCGGTAGATGATCGTGTTCGTGGCGTCGGCGGTTCCCTTCGGATCGCGCAGGCCGGGTCCGCCGCCGGTGAGGTCGGCGATCCGGATCCGCATCTGATAGCGGTGCGTGAACCGCAGCCGGGGCAGCCGCCCGGTCGGTGGACCGAAGGACCAGCGGAAGTCGTACGGGGGTGCTTGCGCGGGGTGGGGTTCGGCCTCGGGCGCACCGCCCAGCAGGTTCACGATCGGCGCCGCCAGGGTCCACCCGTCCCAGCGGACCACGACCTCGTCCGCGTGCAGGCGTCCGTCGGGGGTCTTCACCGCCGCGTACGGTTTGACGTGGCCTTCTTCGAGGAGGGTGGGGTCGCCCAGCGTGATCGTTCGTCCCTCGGGGGTGGTGACGGTGTAGGCGGCCTCGCGTTCGCACAGCGAGAGCCAGGGGCTGTCGCCGTCCCGGATGTCGACGCGGTAGCCGAGCACCAGGTCCTCGGCCGTGAACTCGGCATCGCCCAGCGCGGCCCCGAGCCGGCCCGCGGCGATGCCGGCCCGGGCGGTGAAGTCGGTTTGGCGGTCCGGGCGGAGCAGCATGATCCCGCCTGTCCGCAGGTTCGGCAGCGCGGGCCGGCGCTCGCTGTCGTCGCCCAGAGCCCTGGCCTCCGTACGCAGCGCTCGCACGGCTCCGTCGACATCGAGCGTGCTGAGTGCCCACCGCGGGGTGGCGTCCCCGGCCCGGTCGACGAGGTCGGCCTTGGTCAGCTTCAGCAGGCCCCTGCGGATGCCGCTGGAGTCGTCGGCGGGGGCGGGCCAGAACGCCTTCTCGCCGAGGTCGAGGTCGTACTTCGTCCAGGGTGAGGTGACGCCGACGGGCAGGTCCGTACCGCGGATGCGCAGGAAGCGCGGGCCGGTGCCGACGTCCAGGTCGTCCACCTTGCAGGTCAGCTCGAAGACCAGGCCGAGGGCCCGCATCACCGTGGGGTGTTCGCGCAACGTCGCGACGGCCCGATGGAAGTCGATGGCCGGTGGGAGGGGCGGGAGCGGTTCCTCGATCTGGACGGAGGGCGACAGCGGGCTGTTCCAGCGTTCGATCCGCTGCCGGACGGCGGCCTCCCCGTCAGGAGCGGGGACGCTCAGGATGCTGGTGCACTCCCGGTAGGACGTCACGACGGCCCGTGCCTCGGAGTAGGTCGGTTGGACCCGGGGAGCCGGTTGTTGCTTCGGGGTCCATTCCTCGATCAGTCCGGCGCCGCCGTCGAAGAACGCGTGCCAGGCGTCGCTGTCGGCGACCGGGTCGTATCGCGGGGCGCGGTCCGCCTCGTGGATGCCGTCGTCGGATTTGACGTGGAGTTCGAACGAGGCGTCGCTGGCGAGGAGCGCGGGCCAGTCCCGCAGACCGAGGTCGGAGAGGGAGCCCGCGCCCAGTCGGGGGACGACCAGGACGCGGATGAGGGCGGTCGAGGGCGAGGACAGCCCGGCGGGCACCGCCACCCAGACGAGTGTGCTCATGTTGCCCGCCTGCCGGGGTAGACACGGGCCAACTGGTCCTCGCAGGCGGTCGCGAGCAGCTTCCCGTCGGGGCTGTAGGCCAGGTCGTTCACCGCGCCCGGATGGGCCAGGCGGCTGAGTTCGGTGCCGTCGCCGGGGTCGATGATCGTCACCTGATGGGGTTCCTCGCTGACGAGCGCCAGTTGCGGCTCGGTCGGGTGGAAGAGGAGCCTTGTGACTGTCTGTGGGAAGGTGAGCACCCGGGCCTTCTTGGGCGGATCGACCGTGACATCGAACAGATGGACCGCATGGTCCTTGCCGGCGGTCGCGAGCAGTTTTCCGTCGTGGCTGAAGGCGGCGGCGGTCACCTCACGGGTGTGGACGGACTGTCCGCGTTCGTGTCCGGTCGCGGTGTCGATGATCAGCACGACCCCGTCGTCGCCGCCGGTGGCCAGCACCGAGCCCTGTGGGTTGAAGGCGATGGCTCTGATCTTCCCGTCGTGGGGGAAGCGGAAGAGTTCATCGCCCGTGGTCGGGTTCAGGAGCCTGGTCGATCGGTCCACGCAGGCTGTGGCGATGAAGCGGCCGCCGTGGTCGGCGGCGACGAGAGTCACCGCATCCGGGTGGCTGAGCTTCCACTTTTCCGCTCCGGTCGCGCGGGTGAGACGACGTGCGGTCTTGTCGCCGCAGGCGGTGATCACGTCGTCCTCTCCGCCTGAGGGCAGGAACGCGAGCGCTTTCATGGGTGCGTTGTGGGGGATGACCCACTGCTTTTCTCCCGTGAGGGTGGCGAACAGCCGGACGCCGCCGTCGCTGCCGCCGGTGGCGAAGTGGCGCCCGTCCGGGCTGAGTTCCAGGGAAGTGATCACCCCGGGTTGGACTTTCTCCAGTACCGGCGCGCCCGTGTCGGCGTGGAACACCGATGTTCTCGCCTCGGGGTCGAGGCACGCCGCGACGGCGAGCGGGTCGGGGGAGGAGCCGAGGGTGATCAGCTTCGCCGGGCCGCTGAGCGGTCGACTGGAGACCGCCGTGGGGTTCATGTCGTGTACGCGGACGAAGCCGGAGTTCTGGCCCGCTCCTTCGCACAGTGCGAGCCTCCGCCCGTCAGCGGAGAAGGCGAGGTTGTTCAGGGGGGCCGTCGTCCGCTCCCAGACCGTGGTGCCGAGCCTGGAGTTCAGCACTTTCACTCCGCCGGACGACACGATCGCGACCTCCGGCAGTACGGGGTTGAACTGGACGCGGGCGGAGTTCCCCACGGGCGTTTCGAAACGTCGGCTGCCGTCGGCCACGTCCCACAGCGTCATCGCCCCCGGCCGGATCCTGACCAGGCATCGACCATCGGCGCTCAACTCGGTGGGGAGAGCGCCGAGGACGGGGTCCTGGAGGTCCGTCGTCGTGAGGACGTCACCGTTGTCGGCACCGAGACGGAACACCTGACGCTCCGTCGCGACGATCAGCGCGCTGTCGTTGTCGGCGAAGGTGAACTGGATGACCGGTGCGGGGAGGGCAGCGGTCCACTGGACCTGGCCGGCCGTGACGTCGATGAGGACCAGGCGTGCGGAGTCGGCCGCCACGAGCCGCTTGGAGTCACCGCTGAAGGCGGTGGGGAGCGTGGTCGAGGTCAGGGAACTGAGCTGAAGCTGTGGCTGGCCGTTGGTCGCGTCGAGCAGGAGGAGCCCCTGCCCGGAGGCCGCGAGCAGCTTGCCGTCGGGGCTGTAACGGACATGGTGCACCGCCGCGTCGGGGTCGTCCCGCAGCCACAGCACTTGGCCGGACTGGGAGACCAGCACACCGACCACCACGGAGGGCTGTTTGTGGCCGATGACGTGCAGGCCGGCCTCTTCCCGGTTGAACCGCTCACATTTCTTGCGCATCGTGGGCGGGAGTTCGCTGCAGTCCTGGAACTCCACGAACTCCGTGATCTTCTCCACCCCTCCCAGTCGGCCCGCGAAGGCCACCGTGCGCCCGTCGGGGCTGACCGTGACGGACTGGGTGTCCAGGGTGTCCCTGGTCCACAGGACATTGTCGTCCGTCCCGGTGTTCAGGGCCGCGAGCGACTGGGTCTGGAACGGATCGTTCGTGCGATGGAAGCCGAAGGCGGCCAGGTTCTGCCCGTTCCCGCTACACACGACGTGCGAGGGTGTGAAGGAAAGGGTCGCCGTGGCCAGGACCTCACCGATCTCGCTCATCACTGGTCTCCTGTCGACACGGGAACGAATGCGGCCTGGTAGGCGCGCCAGCGCTCCAGTCCCTCGTCGATATCGCGCGTGTTGAAGATCTCGCGATTCTCTGGCCCGCCGCCGGCCAATACCCAGTTACCGCTGTCGAGTTCGACGCTGTCGGACCAGAGCGTGAGGTCGATCTCGATGACCAGGGTCGCCCGGCCCACCAGGGCCTTCGTGGCGGACTGGTAGGCCAGCGAGATGCACAGTTCGATCGATACCGACACCAGACCGAGGATCTCGACGCACCCGCCGATCCGCAGATAGCCGGTGAGGTTGACCTCGCCGTGGGCCAGCTCGAACCTGACCCCGCCGAGGGCGTGGACCTCGCCCCGGGCGACGACGAAGTCGACGGCGATCATCGCGCCGAACTCCAGCGCCGCCTCCAGCCGCCGCAGCCCGCTGTGGTCGACCTCCAGTTCCAGGTAGCCACCGCCGCCGAACATCAGCACGGAGAGCCTGAACGGGTTCTGCCGGCTCGCGAAGCCCAGGGAGACCGACACCGGCCGCCCGTCGAAGGGGATGTCGATCCTGGTGTTCACCGCGAGATCGCGCATCACGAACACACCGGAGGTGACCGAGGGAACCGGCAGCGAGTAGTGCGCGACGAGACCGGCGGGCGTCACGTCGATGTACGGCTTGAGGTCGCCGAGTTTGACGACCTCTCCCAGTTTCTGGAGCAGTTGCAGTTCGCCGAGGAACTGCACGTCCACCGTGCCGACTTCGATCCGGGGTGGACCCCCGCTCTTGTGGGTGAAGGTCAGCGAGGCGAACTGAAGGCGGAGAAGGGGCTTGGACGGGGTCGGCAGGACCAGGGCGAAGTTCCGCAGTTCGCAGAAGGTGTCGGTGCCGGCGGCCGAAGCCGTCACGGTCAGATCCAGGGTGCTCTGGCCGATCGGCTGGAAGGGGCCGTTCTTCTTGAGCTTGACCCCTTTCCATTCCATCGTCGCCGCGGGTGGGCTGCCGGGCTGGAGCACGGGGGTGATCTTCGGCGCTTCCTTGAGATCGGTGACCAAATCCTTCAGGGAGAATCCCAGCAGCGTGGCGTCGGGGTCGAAGAGCCGGCCGGGGTCGATGAGTCCCGTCCCCGGGGCGGGCAGTGCCCTCGTATCGATGGGTCCCAGCGTGCGGGACAACGCGTTCGTTTCGATATGAGGTGCCACGAGCCCACCGGACCGGTCGGACCTGCCGACGAAGCTGACGTCGAGAGCAGAGGCCATCTGCAGCAGCACGTCCTGGGTCGCGCCCTGACTCAGGTAGTCCGCCGCGAAATGGACCTTCTTCGGGGAGTTGTCGTCAAGCAGGGTCCGCAGCGCGGGGAGTTGGACCTCCAGAGCCGTGACCTCCGGCCGGTACCCGGTGGGGTGCAGGGCGCCTGTGAGGGTGATGCCGTGCACCTCGTGGACGTCGCCGTCGCGGGGCGTAGCCGCCCGGACGAGGTCGATGGGGATGCCGGGAAGGGGAATCGGGGCGGAGCGCGGGGCGTAGAACTCCGCGAGTTCGTTGGCCAGGCCGGGATCGGTGAGCGAGGTGAAACCGGGCTGCGAAATGTCCGACACGAACACCAACGGCATTTCGAAGCGAATGTCGCGGACGCGCGCCGCACACCGGATGGGGAAGGCAACCGGTCCGTCGTTCGCCCTGGTTGGCTGGAAAAAGATGCCCGGGCGGCCCGCGAACGCCTGCCATTCCGCCTCTTTGAGATCCGGATACGAGAGAGTGGTGATCTCGACGTCTCCGAACGGGAAGGCGCGGGTGGCGGGGCCTTCGGCGGGCGGGCGGCGCACCGGTTCGGTGATGGTGAGGACGAACTGGCTCCGCAGTACAGCGGCGTTCCCGGCCGTCGGGTCGAAGATCCGTTCGCTGAGTTCCACGTATTTGGCCCGGTGGCCCAGGGGATAGAGGACGCCTGAGGTCACCGTACGCACCCGGACATCCCGGCCGAGTACCGTCTCGTGCTCCCACTGGAAGGTGTCCCATACGCCGGTGGCGGACAGAGTTCCGCCGAGAGTGCTCAATTCGATCCTGGTCGCCTGCGCGGGACGTAGACGGGCCTCGTCGGCGAGTCGCGTCCGCTCGACCTTGCCCAGCGGGATGGAGAAGCCGGGATCGGGCATGAGGGCGGTGTCCCGATCGATGGCGCGCAGTGCGAGGGACGCGTCCTGGACGGGGGTGCCCGGCTCCGGCCGGGTGGCGGCGAGGCGGGCCCGCCACAGGCCGGAGACTCCCGCGAGCGTCACCGGGAGCACGGGATGGAAGGACGCCACGTCCAGGCCCCCCTGGCGATCCTCGAGCGAGAAGATCATCCGCCAGGGCAGTTCGAGAGCCGTTTCCACGGCCCCGGGAGGGGACGCCGGCCGGATCGGTCTGCCTCGGCTCAGCGCTTGGAGGACGCCTTCCACCGTCGGGACGAGGGTGGTGCCGCGGGGCAGGTGGAAGGCGATCCTGCTCGGCCCCGAGAGGGTGGCATCCCAGACAGGTACGAAGGCGCCGGAGCCCGAGGGCTGGACGTTCGGCTGCACTTCGTCGCGACGGGAAGTCTCCTCGGCCACGTGCTGAGGCGGAAACGTGAGCAACAGCCGGGCGTCGTCACCGGCCGCCTTGAGGACAGGCAGGCCATCGGGGCGCGTCTCGGCGAGCGTCAGACCGGACCAGCTCACGCCCAGCAGGAGGTGATCTGTGGACCTGACGAGCAGAAGGTTCGGCAAGGAAACCACCGGCCGTGTCCGTGCTGGGTGGGACGAGTCCTGGTCGTGTGCTAGTCGTGTGCTAGCCGTGCTCCATGAAATACCGGAGGAGTGCCGCTTGGATGTCCTGCAGCACGTGGGTGTTCTGTTTGATCCCGGACAGGCGCGCGACCGCGGAGTGCGCGTAACTGTCCTCGGCCCCGGATTCCCCATTCATCTCCGCATCGCCCGCCGCCGCGGCGAGGAGGAACGCCCCCAGGACATCCACACCCGTTGCCGTGTCGGCGAACTGGCCGGCGGGTACCAGGTAGCGGTCCAGGGGCCTGCTGTTGTCGGCGATGACGTTGGTGACGAGGGAAGGCTGCCAGTTCTGCGCGTTGTTGAGCGTGTGATGGGTGTCGAACCGAACGGTGACCGATTCGCCGGGGGGAATCTCCACGCCGTAACGCCCTTCGTCGTCGGTGTAGACGTGGTCGATGAGCGTGAGATCACGGCGATAGACGCTGACCTTGATCATGGGAATCGGCTCGTTTCCGGTGATGGTCCGCACATACCCGTACATGAGGCTCTCTCCTCCCGGCTATGCGCTGCGCACGTTCTTCGTCCACGGCTGAACCGAACCGGGGAGGTCTCAGCCGTGGACGTAAGGGCGTCGTCGCATGCATGCATGCGAGGTCGGCACGGCAATGCGGCCGAAGAACGGCGGAGTCATGGCAGAAACAGGGGTGTGCGCAGATGTGCGGCCACGGAAACGGACAGCTCACCGGCTGAGCGGTTGAGCGCAAGACTGCTTGAAGTGTGGACTTCAGCCGGTCATCCAGTAATGGCCTGATTTAGCCTGACTTCCCTGATTTCAGGTTCTCTCGACACAGGGGCACTGTCAATTCATGACCGACACCTTCCGGGGGAGCCGCGGAAGGCCGAAGTCCAGCGTTCTGTGGGGCTGTACACGTCGGTAGGGGAGTACCAGCCGCGTCGCCCGCCGCCCGCGCGCTGTCGGAAGGCGAAACCGTCTGCAGGCCGTACCGAAGCCGGCCACACCCCGGCCGTTTCTCTCTGCTCGACCCGGCCGTGATCACGATCGCGCCGGAAGAAGCCGCGTCCAGCCGCATAGCGACGTCCATCGCCCCGCCGTCAATGTCGACAACCTCGGCCCCATCGACATCGTGGTGCTGGGAAGCGTCACGGTGAACCGGGACGGTGTCCGCATCGGCAGGGGAGCCGGCCGCTCCGACCTGGGGCGTACCCCCTGCGACCACCCGCCCCGCGCCGGCGTCTCGCCCTGCGCGGTGTCCCAAGACCGGTCGGAGCGCAACCGGCGTACCCGCAACTGTGATCGCAGTGCCAGCCTGGTCGATTCAGAAACGGGTTCGGAAGTCATGGCCCAGAGTCACAGGGGTCTACAACCACCCCACATTCCAATGAGAGACCGCCCCCGCTCGCATCAGTACGCTCAGGACTCCGTCTGTGCGCCCCCACTCGGGAGGCGCACTCGGCATGTCTCCTGGCGCATACTCATGCCGCCCGGACTGATGGGCACTCAGCGACTGGAGATACGGGCATGAGCGTTCCGCACACGATCCGGCGCAGCAGGATCGCACAGAGGCTGGGGATCAGGACAGTCCGCCGTACCCCCGACGGTGGTGTCATCCGGCGCGTCCGCACCGTGCCGGTCCTCGCCGGGGCATTCGTCCTGGCCACGGGACTGACCGTCTTCGCTCCGACCACCGCACAGGCGGCCGTGGCGTGCAACGAGACGGCGCTGATCAACGCCATCGACACCGCCAACTCCGCCGGCGGGGGCACCGTGGTCCTGACAAAGGACTGTACGTACACCCTCACCACGTCTCACGGCAGCGACGCCGACGGGCCGGACGGACTGCCGATCATCACCACCGCCATCACCCTGTCAGGCAACAACAACGTCATCACCCGCTCAACTGCCGTGGGTACCCTCCCCTTCCGTATCGCCAAGGTCGCCTCCACCGGCAACTTCACCCTCAAGGGGAACATCACCCTCAGCAACGGCCTCGCCGGAACTGACGGCGGCGGCATCCTCAACGGCGGCACGGTGACCCTCACCAACAGTGGCCTCACCGGCAACACGGCCCTGGGCAAAGGCGGCGGCCTGTCCAACGCCGACATCAATGCCCCCGCTATCGGGGCTACGGCGACGTTCACCGGCAGCGTCGTGTCCAACAACACCGCCATCGGCCGGGGTGGCGGCATCTACAACGGCCTCCGAAGCACGCTGACGACCACCAGCAGCTTCGTCAACGGGACGAACTCCGGGTCGCAGGGCGGCGGCATCGCCGCCATCGATTCCACCGCGACCACCCTGACCAGCACCCCGGTCAGCACCAACCACGCCACCCTCAATGCCGGCGGCGTCTACCGCGTGGGCGGCACGATGACGGTCACCACCTCCCCGATCTCCGGCAACACCCCCAACAACTGCACCGGCAGCACCCCCGCAGTCCCCAGTTGCACCGGCTGACCACACAACCACCAACCCACACCAACAGACAAGAGAACCAGCCGGACCTCCCGCCCCCCGGCGGGCGGCCCGGCTCCCATGTGTCCAGACAGGACCTGGCGTACAGCGGGGATGCGGCGAGTTGCCGCGCACCCGTCACTCCCGTGCTCCGCCGGTCCACGTTGACAACGGCTCAGGCTGGGCCTGCTGGGCCTGGCAGGCGCCCGAGGCGCGGAAAAGTTCGGCCAGTTGGGCCAAGTAGGCGGTGGGGTCGAAGACGATCCGGCCATGCTGCAGCCTCCGCTCGCCGAGCAAGGCGCGCGCGACGTGGCCGAGCCATATCCAGCGTCGAGATGCACGGTGTTCTTGTCTGGCAGTAGCTTCTGGCAGTAGCTCAAGTGCCAGCAGCGGCCCAACAGTTGGGCCGGAAGGGGGAGTCCTTGGCAGTTGGCGTCGGCCAGGACGCTAGCCCATGGGGATGCCGTAGCCGGCCGTGAACGCAAGAGGATCGGATCCGCGCCTATCCGGATGGCGAGCTCTCTGCCGCGTACCGGGCGCGTGCCCGCTCCAGGGCGGCGTCGAAGTCGCGCTGGGTGTCGTCACACCAGTGCAGCAGGTCGGCGAGGACATGCTGCAGCGTTTCGCCGGGGCCGCGGCGCCAGCCGTCGTCCGAGAACGTGTACGTCTCCAGAGCCGCGTTGGCGCGTCTGACCGCGGCATCGTGCCCGTCCATCGTCACCGGTGTCGTCCCCCTTCAGTGGAAGTCGCGAAAACTGTAGCGCGCTGTATATTTGCAGTGCATTTCACTTTTGGGCAAGGCGAGCACGAGCGACCGGGCAGAGGCAGGAGCGCATGGAGACACCTTCGGACGGGCTGCGTACGGTGACGGCCGTCCGGTATGTGACGCCGCTGCGGAGCGGCGGCTCCGTCCCCGGTGTCGTCGAGGCCGACGACCTGGGGACGTACGTGGTCAAGTTCACGGGCTCGGCACAGGGGCGCAAGGCACTCGTCGCCGAGGTCATCGTGGGCGAGCTGGCGCGTCACCTCGGGCTGCGGATACCGGAGTTGGTGCTGGTGAATTTCGATCCATCGGTCGCCGCCGAGGAACCGCACCAGGAGGTGCAGGATCTGCTGCACGCCAGTGCGGGGCTCAACCTCGGGATGGACTACCTGCCGGGAGCCGCGGACTTCACGCCGGCTGCGCCGGACGTCGATCCGGTGGAGTCCGCCAGGATCCTCTGGCTGGACGCCTTCACGGCGAACGTGGACCGCACGGTGCACAGCTCGAACCTCATGACGTGGCCGACCTCCGGCCACCAAGAGCCCCGTCTGTGGCTCATCGATCACGGCGCGTCGTTGGTGTTCCACCACCGTTGGGAGAGCGCGGCGGACGCGGTCGGTAAGGCGTACGACTTCCGGTCGCACGCGCTCTGCTCGCCCGGCCTCGATATGGCCGCTGCGGACGCCGAGCTGACGCACCGAGTGACCCCGCGGCTGTTGCGCCGGGTCGTCGGCGCCGTACCGGACGCGTGGCTGGCCGACGAGTCGGAGTTCGCCACCCCGGACGAAGTCCGTGCCGCCTACGTCACCCACCTCGCCGCCCGCGCACGGGTGTCCGCCCGGTGGCTCCCCAAGGACATGCCGTGAGCGAAGGACTGCGGGACCGGAAGAAGCGGCAGACGCGGCAGCGCATCTCCGAGACGGCCCTCGCTCTGTTCGTGGCGCGGGGCTTCGACAACGTCACCATCGCCGAGGTCGCGGCCGCGGCGGAGGTGTCCGTCAACACCCTCTACAACTACTTCGAGGCGAAGGAAGACCTCGTCCTGCCCCCGGACGAGGCATCCCCGCAGCGGCTCGCCGACATCGTGCGCGCCCGGCAGCCCGGCGAGTCCGCCGCGCGGGCGGTGCTCGGCCGACTGCGGGACGAACTGCGGCGCCATGACCGCAAGGTGGGCCTGACCGCGGGCTTCGGCCCCGTATTCGAGATGATGCGGGCCGCCCCCACGCTCACCGCCCGCCTGGAGGACCTCGGCCGGCAGATGACCGACGCCCTCGCCACGGTCCTGGCCCAGGAGACCGGAGCCGCGCCCGACGACCAGACGCCGCGCGTGGTCGCCAGCCAGATCGGCTGGTTCCACTCGCTGGTCTACAGCGAGATCGGCCGGCGCATCGAGGCGGGCGAGAAGCCCACCACGATCGCCGAGGCCCTGCTGGAGCTCCTCGACGTCGTCGAGGAGACACTGAGCGAACGCGCGCTCGGCTACGCCACCCGCGAGGGCTGACGCGCCGGGGACGTCGTCGGCACCTCGCTGTCACGGGGGCGACGCCGCGCCTTCGAGAGTGAGCGCGGCGTCGCCGGCCGGCGCAGCGGCAGCGTCAGCTCGAACGAGTATGGAACGAGTCGAGCGCGGATCTGGGCCTCGGCACGGTGCGCCTTGTCGACCAGGGGACCTCGCCCCGTACGTGCTCCAGGGCCGAGCTGGTCGAGCCTGCTGCCGTGGCGGTGTGGGCCTGCGTCCGCTCGGTCACCCGCTCGCCGACGTGGTGGAGCGCGAAGGCGAGCATCTCCTGCTTGGTGCGTGCGCAAGCAGCGTTGGACCGCCCCTGCCGCGTCACCGCCCTATCGGGACATCGCCCCCATTGAGTCACCGGCTCGCGTCGCGACGTCGCGCAGGGTGATACGGGGCAGGCCGCTGCTGTCAGCGAGCACGCACACCGCCTCGGCGACCCGGTGCCGCCGCTCCTCGTGTTCCACCTGCCTGGGCATGGGCTCGCCTCACTCCTCCCGTAACCGATGCGCTAAGTGATGCGCTTGCATCGATTCCCGACATAGGATGTGATGCAAGCGCATCGAAACGAACGAGCAGCCGATGTCATGGCGTGACATGGCACGTCATGGCGCGGCAAGGGAAAGGGGGCAGGGGGCTCGCTCACCACGAGGGGGGAGCGAGCAACCCAGCGACGCGATGAACACTGAACTGTGGAAGCTGAACGCGACGGAGCTGGGCGCGGCCGTCGCTCGTGGCGAGGTCTTGGCGGCCGAGGTGGTGGAAAGCCATGTGGAACGCATCGCGGCGGTGAACCCGGCCGTGAACGCCGTCACCCAGCTCATGGCGGACAGCGCCCGCGAAGCCGCACGCGCAACCGACCGGCGCCGCGCGGCGGGGGAGCGGCTCGGCCCGCTGGCCGGCGTGCCCTTCACCGTCAAGGAGAACATCCACGTGGCGGGGTGGGCGACCACGCACGGTGTGCGGAGGTTCCGCGATCACCTGGCCGAGGCCGACTCCCCGCCGGTGCGCCGGCTCCGTGACGCGGGAGCGATCCCGATCGGCCACGCCAACATGCCCGACCTGGCCATCTCCTCGGATCCCGCGAGCCAGTTGTACGGCAAGACGTACAACCCCTGGGACCGGTCGAAGACCCCGGGCGGCTCCAGCAGCGGCGACGGGGTGGCGGTGGCCGTCGGCATGGCGGCGCTCGGCCTCGGCAACGACTCGGGCGGCTCGGTACGCATGCCCGCGGCCTTCAACGGGGTAGCGGGGCTGAAGCCGAGCTACGGCCGCTTCGCCGCCGACCACCGCATCATGGGTCAGGAGCCGATGCTGGCCTCTCAGCTCATCCCCGTCGACGGCCCGATCGCCCGCTCGGTCGCCGACCTGCGCGCGGCCTACGAGGCGCTGGCGGGCGCAGACCCGGAGGACCCGCGGGCGGTCCCGGTACCCGCATACGGGCCCGTCGCCACCGGCCCTCTCAAGGTCGGCATCGTGGCCGATCCGACTGGAGCCGGCGTCCACCCCCAGATCCGTGCCGCCATCGACGAGGCGGCCACCGCGCTGGAGCAGGCGGGTTACGCCGTGGAGGAGGTGCGGATCCCCAAGCTGGCCGAGACCCTGGAGTGTTACGGCAAGCTCATCATGACTGAGTTCGCGGTGAAGTGGCCCCGCATCAGGCAGTTGCTCACCGAGAAGGGCGCCCAGCACATCGACCTCTTCATGGAACGCACCCCGCACACCGATCTCGCCGAGTTCCTCCGGCAGACCGGAGTCCGGCTCGGCATCCAACGTGACTGGGCCCAGCTCCTGGACAACTACCCGCTGATCCTCGGGGCCACCTGCACCCAGCCCGTTCCCGGGACCGACCTGCTCCCCGACGGCACCGACACCGAGAGCCACGCCCAGATGATGCTGCCGGGAGCCCTGTGCACCGTGACCTCCCTCGTCGGCGTGCCGGCGGCGAGCGTACCCACCGGCTTCGCGGACGGCATGCCACAGGGCGTCCAGCTCATCGGTCAGATGTACCGCGAGGACCGGTGCCTGGCGGCCGCCGAGGTGATCGAGCGTCACTTCGGCGTGCTCGCCCCCATCAACCCGCGCCGGTAACCCGAGCGCGCACCGGTGTCCGCCCCTGGCGACGGGGCAGGGGCGGACGAGCGCCACTCGCGGACGTCAAGGGCCCGCTCGCGGTCACCCCGAACGTCGTCCCGCACAACCGCAGCGCCGCCCCCTGGTCATGGGGTTGCGACACTCTGTGATCAGGGGAGACCTGTGCCTGCGCTGCCATCCCGGCTGGCCGAACGGTGCGACGCGTCCGGCTAACCCAACTGACCATTTCGGAACGAGACGGGGGCCAGGCTGCTTCAGTCGTCGAGACGCCGACCTCGGGGTGCGGTATCCACACGGCGGTGGTCTGACCGCCGAACGGCATTAGCTTTGCGAGCAGTTGCGGCTTCAATCGGCTGAACGGTTCGAGCGCGGTGATCCGAGCCCATTGATCGCGAAGGACTTACGGGCGAGGCCGGCCGGAGCCGGAGTGGTCTGTTCACCGCGAAGTACAGAGCAGCTCGGGGAGTCCGCGCATGTCGTCGAACACGACGGTGTCTGGTCCCTCCAGCCACGAGGCTGGTGTCAGACCGCCGCAGTAGCCGAAAGCCCGCATTCCGGCGGCGCGGGTGGCCTGAACTCCGTATGCACTGTCCTCGATCACCGCGCACCGCCCGGGCGCCACGCCCATGGTGCGGGCAGCGTGGAGGAAGAGATCAGGGGCGGGCTTGCCTCTGGGGACGTCGACGGCGCTGAAGATGCGCCCCTCGAAGTGGTTGCTCAACGCGACGATCTCCAGGCTTCGCCGGATGCCGTGGTGATCGCCGTTCGACGCGACGCAGATGGGTATGGTGAGGCTGTCCAGGGCCTCCGTGATGCCGTCGACAGCAGTCAGTTCGGCCGCGAAGGCCGCCTGATACAGATGCTCGTACTGCTGCTGCCAGTCTTTCTCCAGGCGCCGTCCGAGCCGTTCTTCCACGGCAGCCGTGTAGACCTCGGTGGACGAGCCTACGAATCGCTCGATGATCTCTGCCTCGGTGAACGCGCACCCCAGGTCGGCCGTGATCAGCGCGTCTACTTTGACGCATATCCGCTCGCTGTCCACCAGCACGCCGTCACAGTCGAAGATCACCAGTTCAACGGGGTTCCGGGTCGTGATCGGCAGCGTAGAGGACTGGCCGATCAACCCCCGCACCGCGTCTGGCTGACGTCGGATCTGCCGGGGCTTCAGTGTGGGCCGTTCGCACCGCTCGATGGACTGGCCGACAGGGTGCGGAGTCGACGGGTCTCGCCGTGGACGGTCTCCAGTTTCGGGGTGAGGTCGGCGACTTGGTCGCGTAGCTGCCGGTTGGGTTCGAGAGCGGTCTCCAGCCTGCGTTGGAGCGATGCGTCGCTCGCGGTATGCCGTCCGTTTCGGCGCGGGTCGGGGGCTCGCTGTTTGAGCTGGTCGACGCAGGACCCGGGGCCCACGAACGCGACCTCTTCCTCCACATCATCGAAATGGGTTGCACCCATGTATGCGTTCTCGCGGTGACCGGTCCCCTCACCGGCCGTGTCCTCATTGGCAACAGCGACGGGTATTGGGGCCCCAACGTCTCCTCCGCCACCGACTTCCTCGACTGGTACGAACGCTGGCTGAATCACATGAGCGCCGGGCGCGACAACCGGACCCTGGAACTCACCTCGCCTCGACTTCGTGCCCATCCAGGCCGTCATCGCATGACCCCAAAGATCTGGCTTTCCGTAACTACTACACGGCATCTGAGCCAGAACCCCACTTCGGGAGGCACCCAGAGCACACCGAGGATTCGAACGCTGTGTGAGATTGGGCCAGCGAGGCGGCTGCTGAGGCGTGGGAGGCGGTATGCGGCCGCCCACCAGCCGACGCCCATCCGAACGTCGCCGCAGCGTGCCGCGCCTGGCCCGCCGGCATTGGCGACGGCCGGCACCCGTTCGTGTTGGAGTCGATGCCTCACGCGGTGGCTGCGCTCCGGGCAAGGGCGGCGGGTTGGCGAGGCTGCCGGGTCGGGCGCGTGAACCCAGGGCGACGCCGAGCTGCGAGGCGCCGAGTACGAGGAAGACCAGCTCACGGCGGCGACCCTACCCACGCACATCTTCGGGCCGCCGCCCACACGCTCTTCGCGGATCACCACGGGCAGCCCTGCGGTTGACGTCGGCGGCTTGGTGCCGCGTTATGACACCACCGGCTTCGCTGTCGCCGCGATGATTCCTTCCAGGAAATCCTGCCCCGGCTCCTCCCAGTAGGGCAGCTCCGGGACCTTGCGGATGAGCCCGAACGCCTCGTCGATCAGCTCGCGGTGGATCGCAGGGCCGTGGCAGGACGCTGCGGTGTCGATGTCGAGGTCCTGGACGCGGTCCACGTGCTTGTTGAACTTCCCGGTGTCCAGCCATTGATGCCATGGGTGGTTCAGTCGGTTGCCCAGGAGCATGCCTTCACGCCAGGCTTCCCGGTCAAGGTCGGCGGCGTCTTCGACGGGGTGTGGGAGGGCCGTGGCGAAGGTGTCGGCCGCCCAGTAAACCCGCGTCTTGGGGTCGAACAGTCCGCGCGTTGTCGGGTTGTCGAAGAACGGCGGCCTGATCGCGAGGAGCGTGCGGTCCCCGGCTGTGAAGCTCTCGCCGTCGCGTACCCAGCGGGAGCGGTTGAACGGCATCCAGAATTCCTCGGTATCTATGGCGTAGCGGGCCATCGAGAACCAGGTTGTGACCAGGGTGGCGTTCGGGCAGGCGGCCATGACCTGGCGGACGTTTCCCGCGTGGTCATGGTCGTCGTGGGTCAGGAAGACCCAACGCACGTCGGCCGGATCGACAAGGCTCCAGGCGTGATCCAGCCACTGCTGCCGGTTCGACGGCGCACCGGTGTCGACGAGCACAGGCTCGCTGCCAGTGATGACCATGGAGTTGACGTAGAACATACCGACCGGCGGCGCCTCCAGTAGCTGCGGGATGACATAGGTCTCGGGCGCAACTCTGTACGGCGCGACCTTCGGCTCAAAGATTCCTTCGGCGGTGGTCATGGCCCCGCCTCCTCGTGACGGTGTGCGTGACCGCTCAGTGTGAGACCCGTAGAACGCACCGGGGTTTTGGTGTTCCATTCCATCTTGCGCACGTCATGCATGAGGCACCACCGGGCCAATGCTGGTGACCATCTGCATATGAGATGTCACCTGTCGTGTCTGCCAGGGATGTGCGTGGCAACGCGAATGGACCGAAGTGGCCGCCACTGGACCACGTAGGGCACTGGGCGCATCGGGCTTGAGATCACGTTCTCCTCCGGCAGCGTTCGTTGCGAAAAGCTGGCAGGAGAATCTCCGCGAGGGTGCCGACCAGGTACGGCGGGGCCGACCGTGGAGTCTTCCAGTACGCGGCGACCAGCAGCGTCCGGTCCTCCAGCGTTCCGCGGCAGGGGCGGCCGCCGGCAAGACCAGGGTGATCGCCGATGGCGGCTACCAGGGCACTGGCCTGGTCATTCTGCACCGACGCAACACCGGCCAGGCCGAACTGCCGGTCCGGAAGTGTCGGCTGAGAGGCGACGGCGTTCACCACGCCATGCTTGACATCGCCCGCCCGCACAACCTCACCCTCGCCGGATAGGCGGACGAGCCGCACAATGAGCCACACGCCCCACAGACAGCGAGATCATTACGGGACAACACTTCGCCGCCCACCCCGGTGAACCTGACTCCCCCCGACACCGCACGTGTGCCGGCGGCCGCCTGCACGCCTTGTACGACCTCGCCGCGACCGGTCGCACCGTGATCCCAGTCTCGCAAGTCACCGCCCTCGCCGCCGCCGGACTCGACCTGACCCGCACCTCGCCCCCGGTGCCCGACATCCTCGACGACATCTGGCGCTCCCGCGACGGACACCCCTGCCTGATCGCGATCAAAACCAACGACCAGATCGCCCACGACTCCCTTCACGCCTCCTTCCAAAACGCCCGCCACCTGCGCACCATCACCCGCGAGCCGACCTTGCCCCACGGCGCGAACATGGACTTCCACCTCTACCGCATCGGCGATAGCTGACCCAGCCGGCACCTCACTGGGCCGGTCCACCAGTGACACCGCCCGGTGTCCGGGCATGCCTACCTCCGCCCCGCCTACACCCCCACTGCCTCGCGTTCTCGCTCGTGTCGAACGAGGCGGACAGCATGTTCCGTGAAGAGTTTCCTTTCGCCGCTCCGGGGCTTTTGACAGCCCCGTGGACTCCACAGTGGATGCGTAATCACCTCGCGGGTAGCACGTTTCGTCACGCGGGGCGCGAACGCATGCGCTGAGGGAAGGGCTGCTGCCCCACGTGCGCTCTTGTCTACAGCGCGGTCAGGCACCTTACTTGGAAGGGGAAACTACGGGGCGTGCCCACCACAACGCCCCAGATCGAGAGCGTGAACGAATGACCTTCTCCGAACCTGTCGCCGAGATGGTCCACCGCCGATGGGGCGCCCTGCTCGCCGAAGTGGGCGCCGAAGCCGCCGAACGCTACCGCGACGGCATCCCGATGCCCCGCCGCCACCTCGCCCATGCCGGTGAACAAGGCATCCAGTCCCTTCACTTCCCCGAGGAAATCGGTGGGGAGGGCGTCGACACGCGCACGTGGGGCACCGTGCTGGAAGAGATCGCCTACCAGTGCCCGGATGCGGCTTTTCCCATCCTGCTCAGCATGGGAACCGGCGTCGCCGACATCCTGGTGTCCTCCGGGCGGCCCGAACTGCTCGACCGCTACGTTGTACCGATCATCACCGGCAAGCGCACCGCCACGCTCGCCTTCTCCGAGGACGCCGACCCGTTCGCCCTGCACACCGTCGCCCGCCGCACTGCCGAGGGGTTCCAGCTCTCCGGCCGCAAGGACTACATGACCGGCGGACTGACCTCCGATGTGCTGCTGTGCTACGCGCGGATGGAGGACACCGACCGCATCGCGGCTTTCGTCGTCGAACACGACGATCCCGGCGTGCGGATCAGCCCCGGCGGTGGCATCGGATTCTCCTCCAGCGCCATGGGCTCGATGACCCTCGCCGACGTGCGCCTCCCCAAGGAGCGGCTCGTCGACATCGACGGAACCCAGCACGCGCAGCGCTACCTCAACAGCCGCCGTCTGTACCTGGCGTGTCTGGTGACGGGCATGATGCGGGCGGTCGCCGACCGTGCGCTGTCCCGTCTGCGCTGTGCCCGGCGCCAGGGACAGGCGCTGATCGAGTTCCCGAACGTGCAGGCCACCGTGGGCCGCATGCACATCGCCGTTCAGGCCACGCGGGCGCTGCTGCAGCAGACGCTGGCCGACGTCGACCGGGGCATGGCGGATCCGGTGTTCGACGTGCAGATCTCCGCGGCCAAGCACTTCGCCACCGAAAAGGCCCTGTTCGTCGTGAACCAGGCCATGCGGGTCCTGGGCGGCCACGGCTACTACGGCGATTCGTTCTACGGAGCTTTCCTACGTGACTGCACCGGTCTGCTGTGCGCTGCCGGAACTCAGGACCTGCTGGAGATCAATATCGGGGCGCTCGTGGCGGCCCGTCCCCTCCCCGGCACCACGCGGAAGGAAAGGCGGCCGTGAAGGTGAAGTTCAGCGGATCCCTGCTCCGCTTCGTCAACTACGAGCGCACGGTGGACATTGACGCCGAGACCCTGGGCGATCTGCTGCGCCACCTGCACGAGGGCTATCCCAAGCTGCGGCCGGTTTTGTGGGATGCCGACGGTGGCCTGGCGCCGGTACACCGGCTGGTCGTCAACGACGAGTTGGTCACCGAGCCCGACTTGGCGATGCCGCTGGGCGAGGCGGACCACGTTGCTTTCCTCACCGCCATCGCCGGCGGTTGACGGTGGTCCGCTGCGAGAGCTTTACGGTGCCCAGTGTCACGACGATGTTCGGTCCCCACCAGCTCCGTCCCCGCGCGCTCCTGACGTTGCTGGCCGAAGGCTTCGCCCGGTGGATGGGTGCCCACATCGCGCCGTTCAGGGCGCTGGTCGCCGAGCATCACACGGCGGTCGTCGTCCAGGGCGTCCACCTGGACCTCGACCGGCCCGACCTGAGATTTACCGATGCCGACTGGCTGCGTGCGCGCACCCGCATCCACGTCGGCGAGGACGGGCAGCGCCTCGCGGTGCTCCAGGACGTCCTCGCCGCCGAGCGTCGGGTCGCGCACGGGCGCTTGGACCTGCGGGTCGTGCTCCTCGCGGAGGACGACAGCCTGGGTGCCGCGCCGGGGTGTCTGCCCGAGGTGCTGCTGGGTCGGTTCGAGGAGGACGAGATCCAGCCGATGAGCGCTCGGGCCCTGGCGCAGGACCATGCGGCACCGAACGGAGGCGAGCTGCTGAGACAGCGGTGGGACACCGTCTTGTGCCGGAGTGCCTGCGAGGTGGCCGACCAGTGGTCGTTCATCGAGATGGTGGAGCTGGCCACGCATGCCCGTGAACGGCTGTTCGCCACCGCAGAGGCCCCGGACAGTGCGGCGCGTCACGTCGTGAGCGTGCCCGTGCGCAGCGTGCGGGCCGGCTTCCGGCGTCCCCTGTACGTCTTCGACACCTGCCGCATCCTCACCTCGGTCCACGCCGGCGGTGACGGTGGCGTGATCGTCACGCACGCGATCGGCTCACCTGACAACAACCGCCCCCACCTACGGGTCCGGGAAATCCTGGACCCGCTGAGCTGACCGACCGGGCCAGAGTCCGCAGGGAGGCAGTCCATGTCCCGACCTCACTTCCTGACTGAATGCGCCCCCACGACGCAACGCCGTCGCATCATGCCGTTCTCCCGGGGCCCGGTCACGGGCCAGATCGGCGACGCGCTGCACGTGGCGGCCCAACGCCACCCGAGCCAGTTGATCATCACCGACCGGGCTGCCGACATCGACCCAGGCGGGCCACTCACCCGTACGTACGCGCAGTGGGCGGAGCTGGTCGACGAGGCCGCGGGCTGGCTGTATGCCCTGGGCGTGCGTCCCTGGGACCGGGTGGCGGTCATGAAGGCCAATCACTTCGACATCGCGGTTCTCGCCGTCGCCGCGGCCCGGATCGGCGCGGTTCCGGCGTTACTGTCCGGCGCGTACGGCCCCGACACCGTGCGGGTCCTGTTGTCCCGGTTGGAGAGGCCGTATGTCCTCACCGACGGGGCCCATCTGCGGTCCCCGGGCCTGGACGCGGCGGCGGTCAAGGGGTTGACCGCGCGCACGGTGTGCACCACTGCGCAGCCGGGCAGGCGGGACGTGGTGGATCTGGACTCTCTGCGGGGCTCGCCGGTGGCGCCGCCGCGGTTGCGGCGCCCGGAGGAACCCATGATCGCCACACATACGTCGGGGACCACCGGCATCCCCAAACTGGTCGTGCACTCCGCGATCTCCGAGCTGGGCGCCGCCATCATCGAGTCCGAACGGTGGCCGGTGGTCGGTGTGCGTTCCAGCGACGTGTGGGCGTACTGCGAGCCGTACTGGCACGAGCGCCAGACGCACCAGATGCTGTCCATGGCGACCGTCACCCAGCGGATGCTGATGCTGTCCGAGCCGAAGAACCTGCCCAGAATAAAAAGCATGCTGCTCCAGCATCGTCCCACGCTGGTGGAGGCGCTGCCCAACATCTATCTGTACTGGGAGGAGTTGGCCCGCGACCCGGACCGGCCGTTCGCCTCGGTACGCGAGTACATCAACTCTTTCGACGCGATCCACACGCGCACCATCCGCACGTTCCTCGATGCCAGCGACCGCCGGATGCCCATCTGGCTTCAGGCGTGGAGCCAGAGCGAAAACGGCACCATCCTCATCCGGCCCTACCTGCGCCGCAACGTGCGTCGGCGTGGCCACCGGCCGCCCCCCACCCAGATGTTCGGATGGGCCGTCCCAGGATTTGGCCGCATCCGCATCGTGGACCCGGCCACCGGTCGCAGGGTCGGCCGCGGCAAGGTCGGCCTCATCGAGATCAAACAGCCCGGCCGCTGCCTGACCTACATCGGCGAACACGACCGGCACACGCTCAAACGCGACGGCGACTGGTGGAACACCGGAGACCTGGGAACCCTCAACCGGATCGGCGCCCTGCGCTTCGTCGATCGCGAAATCGACCGCATCCCCTCCGGGAGCGCCGTCGAACTCGAAGACGTCCTCCTGGACCGGCTCCCGAAGCTCTCCGAGGTCATCGTCCTGCCGATGGCCGGCGGGGACCCGGTCCCCGTCTACAGCACCCACGATGAGCTGCCGGTCGCCCCTGACGAGTGGCGCTCCGCGGCCGCTGGGCTGCCTGTGCTCGCCGACCCGATACACATCATGTGGGATGAGTTCCCGCGCACCGGCACCTGGAAGGTGCGGCGCGTGGAGTTGCGCAGCCGGTTTCTTCCCGACAGCCGGGCGATGGGGACCGGAACCTGGACCTGACGCACTGCACCAGCGTAGGAGCGCTGTCCGCTCCAGGGATCTGGATGCCCGGGTACGGGTACACACGTCAACATCCCTTTATGCGTTGCTCGTTAACGCCCCCGCGACCTGGCCGGTGCCTTCGCCGTAATCGAGCCGGGGCGGGGGAGAGGCGTGCGATGAGTGGGCCGCGCTTGTCGAGCCCCTTGGCCGCGGGTGTGTTGGTGAGCCCGACGCTGCCTGAAGGCTCTCCTGGCGATATCGAGTTCGCACACCCATGCCACACTCTGCGGCATGGTGAAGGATCACACGAGTGCGAACTTGAGCGTCGGTCACCGTGATTCGGTGCTCGACGAGCGGTTGTCCAAAGGGCTGGACGAGGTGAATTTCCCCGCGACTGGTACCACCGCTGCCGATCAAGGTGCGTTGTCAGTGAAGGTCGTCGACGACGCCGGCGAGCTCATCGGGGGCCTGTCCGCATGGACGTGGGGAGGGCTGCTCGGGATTGAGATGCTCTGGGTCCGTGAGGAAAGCCGTAGGGACGGATGGGGCAGTGAGCTGCTTCTGGCCGCGGAGAAGGAGGCACGCCGCCGTGGCTGCGACCGCGCGTGCGTCTCGTCGTTCACGTTCCAGGCACCCGCGTTCTATCAGCGCCACGGTTACGTCGAGACGGGCAGAACTCCGGGGATTCCCGGCGGAGCCGAGGATGTCCACATGTACAAGGAACTGGCCCAGTAGACCGATGAAGATCTTGGTGTGGTCGTCGGGGGCCAGGTTCCGTTGCGGTGGTCGAGGCCGAGGTTGATGAGTCGGCGGAGGTTGAGGGCGGTGGCCCGTTGAACTATGGGAGGCGCCTTAGCGCCGGCGGAATCGGTCCTGCGCCGCCAGTACGTCGTCCCCGTAGGCGGCCGCCCAGGAGCCCAGGGCGCGGATCGGGGGGAGCAGGGCGGTGCCGGCCTCGGTGAGAGCGTAGTCGACGCGGGGCGGGGCCTCGGCGTAACGGCGGTGGCGCACCAGGCCGTTGTACTCCAGCCGCCGCAACGCCTCGTTGAGCACCTTGGGGCTGATCCCGCCGATCCGGGCCAACAGCGCGCGGGGACGCATCGGGCCGTTCTCGCCGAGGACGTAGACGACCACGCTGTCCCAGCGGTTGGCCAGTACCTCGAAGGCGATCCGGGCCCGGCAGTCCGCCGCGAACGGATCCCCGCCCATGTCGTCCCCGCCCATGTCGTCCCCACCCACGTCGTCTCCGCCCACGTCCGCCTGTCCCATGCGGACATCCTGCCCTGGCCGATGCCTACCAGGCGGTGTGCATCGGCTCGCCTAGCGTCCTGGCCATGACATTCCACGACGCGAACGAAAACAGGACGACGAGGACGATGCGCATCGGCATTCTCGGTACGGGCGACATGGCCGCGGCGCTGGGCGGGGCCTGGGCGCGGGCCGGGCACGAGGTCATGGTGGGCGGCCGGAACGCCGCTTCCGCCGCCAGTACGGCCGCCCGCATCGGGACCGCCGCGCACGGTGGCCTCGCCGAGGCGGCGCGGTACGGCGAGGCCGTACTGCTCGCCGTACCCGCCGATGTCGCACCGCAGTTGGCCAAGGAACTGGCCGCGGACCTCGCCGGACGGACCATCCTCGACTGCACGGTGCCGATGGAGCCCTCCGGCGACGGGCCGGTCCTGTCCACTGCCGGGGGTACGGACTCGGCCGCCACGCGCATCGCGGCGGCTGCGCCGGACGCCGGTGTCGCCAAGGTGTTTGGCATCTGCCACGAAAGCATCTGGACCCTGCCGCAACCGGTCTTCGAGGGTGCGCCGCTGGCCGTTCCCTTCTGCGCAGACACGCCGCGCACCGCCACAGTGGCGAGGGAGCTGATCACTTCGATGGGCTGCACTCCGCTGCCGTGCGGCGGTCTCGACCGTGCGGCACTGCTGGAGGCGGCAGCGGTCTTCGCCATCGGCGTGTGGTGGTCCGGCGGGGAGGTCCGCCACGCCTTCCCCGCCCCTGCCCTGGCTCCCGGCGCCGTCGACGACTGAGGACTGCCCAGCGGGTCACGAGCGAAGCCCGAGCCGGAGCGCGGCAACAGTGACGCATGGGCGGAGGCAGCAATGATGAACACGGCACCGGCGAGGGTGAGAGCGGCACGTAAGCGCGCGGTGTTGTTCATGCCCCGCCAGCGATCTCAGGCCGCTCGGGTCCCGCTGCCCCGGTACGGGCGTTGGACGTCTCCGGAGCAGATGGTAAACGGGTGTCCCGGGACGGCGCGGTTCCGCGATCATGGACCGGACACGGACCCGCTACCGATGAGGAATCCCTACCCCATGCCTGTGCCTGCCGACCCGACGGTCCTCCACCCGATGCCCGAGCAGCCTCGGGTGGTGCTGCTCAAGCCGCTCGTGAAGTCCCCGTTGATCGAGGTCGGGGAGTACTCCTACTACGACGACCCGGACGACCCGACGGCGTTCGAGACGCGCAACGTGCTCTACCACTACGGGCCGGAGAAGCTGCTCATCGGCAAGTTCTGCGCGCTGGGCACGGGCGTGCGGTTCGTCATGAACGGCGCCAACCACCGTATGGACGGCCCCTCGACCTTCCCCTTCCCCACCATGGGCGGCTCCTGGTCCGAACACTTCGACCTGCTCACCGGCCTGCCCAACCGAGGGGACACCATCGTCGGCAACGACGTCTGGTTCGGCCACGGCACGACGATCATGCCCGGCGTACGGATCGGACATGGCGCGATCATCGCCTCCGGCGCCGTGGTCACCAGCGACGTACCCGACTACGGCATCGTCGGCGGCAACCCGGCCCGCCTCATCCGCACCCGCTACAACGACCAGGACGTCGCCCGGCTGCTGGCGCTGGCCTGGTGGGACTGGCCCGCGGGGCACATCACCGAGCACATTCGCACCATCATGTCGGGCAGCATCGCCGATCTCGAAGCCGCCGCCCCGGGCACCCCGCACGTGTGAAGCGCGTGTGGCAGTGCCGGTGCGGGCGCATCTGACGCGCGTGTGGGAGTGCCGGTGCGGGCGTATCGGCCTGCGTGGGACGTCTCCAGATGACGGCCGAGGAAAAATGCGATGCCCACAAGACCGAGCGCGGCTAAAGTCGCCGGCATGTACTTCCTTCAGATCTACGGCTGACAGGCCGGCCGGGGCAGCGCCCCGCCCTGTCTCCCGCATGCCACTGTGCGCCCCTACGACCGAGCCTTCCTCGGAGCCGTCGCGGCGCACCGGCTTGCTGTTCCCTTTCGCCGTAGACCTGAAATGAGTGAGCTTTTATGTCCCGTCGCCGTGCCCACATCGCGATGGTCGGCATCCCCGCCGTCAGCCACGTCCTGCCCAGCCTTGAGATCATCCGCGAGCTGGTGGCCCGGGGCCACCGCGTGACCTACGCCAATGACCCGACGGTGGCCGACCTGATCGCGACCACCGGCGCCGAACTCGTCCCCTGCACGTCCCGACTGCCGGTCGCCGACAACAACTGGCCCGACGACCCCATCGCCGCGATGGGCCTCTTCCTCGACGACGCCATCCAGGCACTTCCCCAGTTGCGCGCCGCCTACGACCAGGACCCGGCGGACCTGTACCTGTACGACATCGGCGCCTACGCCGCGCGCGCCCTGGCCGAATCGCAGGACCGGCCCCTCATGCAGTTGTCCCCGACGTTCGTGGCCTGGGACGGCTACGACCAGGACGTCGCGGCACACCTGCGCCAACTGCCGGGCGCCGACGCCTACCGGGCGAAGTTCGGCCGGTGGCTCGCCGGCTGCGGGGCGACCACCACCGACGTGGACGCCTTCTCCGGCCCGCCGTCACGGGCCCTGGCCCTGATCACCCGGGCGATGCAGCCGCACGCCGACCAGGTCGACACCGACACGGTGACCTTCGTCGGGCCCTGCTTCGACGCAACGGCGGGCGCGGATGGCTGGACCCGCCCGGCGGATGCGGAGAACGTACTGCTGATCTCCCTGGGCTCGGCGTACACACGCCAACCGGAGTTCTACCGCCAGTGCCTGGCGGCCTATGGCAACCAGCCCGGCTGGCACGTCGTCCTCCAGATCGGCAAGTACACCGACCCGCGGGAACTCGGTGACATCCCGCCCAACGTCAAGGTGCACTCCTGGGTCCCGCAGCGGGCGATCCTGGAGCAGGCGGACGCCTTCGTCACCCACGCCGGTATGGGCGGCTGCGGCGAGGGACTGCTGGCCGGCGTCCCGATGATCGCCGTGCCGCAGGCCGCCGATCAGTTCATGAACGCCGACCGGCTCGTGGAACTGGGCGTGGCTCGCCGCATCAACACCGGGGAAGCCACCGCCAATACCCTACGGGCGGCCCTGAACGACCTGGTCACCGACGCGGAGGTCGCCCGCCGCTCGGCACGGCTACGCGCCGGCGCACAGGCCGAGGGCGGCGCCCCGCGCGCCGCCGACCTCATTGAGAACATGCTGGCCTGATCCCTGCCTGCCACAGCCGGGGGTGGTGAAGCAGCACTTCGCTGTTCTCAACACCCCCGGCTGTGCTCAACTGCCCCAGACAGGCCCTCTACCTACTTGCTCCGGGCCGCGTGATGGGAGTCCGTTGGGGGGCGGCGGACGCCCACATTCTGCTGCAGCGGTCCCAAGCGGCGTTGGGAGGCCGATCGGAGCCGCCGATCAACCCTCCCGGCAGCGGGCCGTGCTGCTCGCCTTCGAGGTCATCGCCCGTTCCGTCCTGGGCCCGCCCGCGCCCGTGCCCGTAGACACGCTGGAGGAAGGGGAGCGAGCGCAGTCCCCCGACGGTTCCTTCTCCCGGATGCCCTGCCCCTGGCAGTTCGAGCCTTGTGACGTCCGAGAACCTGGGAACCTGTGCTTCCCACTGCCGATGGTGGGACTCAGCTCCCCGCCCCAGCCCGTTCGCGCCCGGCATGGCAGCATATGCGGCATGACGAACTACCACGGGACCCATGCCGCGTAGGCCCCCGCACAACATCCGGGCCGGGCTCCCCGCGCGCCGACCGAACCGTGATGCCATGGCCGACATCGACGGTCTGTCCGCGCGGACCATGTCCGAGATTCGGCGGATCGAGCGCACCCGCACCTACCTGGAACCGGGGCAGACCGTAGCGGCGGTGAGGCTGTGGAAGGACCATGTGCGGCTCCCCAGGCACCAGTTGTCGACAGACTGGGAGTGGGGTGACGAACTGCACTGGGGCTGCTGTGGCAATCCTTTCCACGCCAGGGATCTTCTGGAGGACATGGTGAACGCCCTCCCGGCGCACAGTGCGGCCGAGCTGCGCAGGCTGGTCGAGCGGCTCGACGCGCTGGCCGGACGCCAGGACGTACCGCGCCAGGTGCCGCCGGCGGTACCGCCGTGGCATGTGTGGTGACCATGCCCGTGCCCGTACCACTGGGCCGAACCCGGCCTCACTACAACCGCCGACGAGACACCGGCGAGCGCTACCACGCCACCCTGCTTCACCTGCTCAACGGCATGCTCGGCCGGCTCCACCACTGCTTGATGACCCGCCAGAAGCTCGACGAAGCAATCGGCTTCGCCGTGTGCGGGGACGGCCTGCGCCGATGCGCGGGGCGTTGATGCGGTGCAGGACGGTCTGGGACTGGAGCTAGACCGTGTCTCTTTGGTGGTGGGAGATCGGCTGGTCGGATGCGTCTCTCCGGTTAGTGATCACTGGTGGGCTTGCGGGCGACAGCGCTACAGCGGACATCCCAACTATCCCTGAACAACGCACCTGGTGCGGGTCTCACCTGGTCGGCTGGGATGGGCGGCGTGAATCGTTTCTGCGGGTGACTTTAGGCCCCCGTTTGGGTCTACACGTGGACGTGCTTGATACCTGGCGGTCACGGCTGGGTATCAGGTTGAGAACCCCGACGGGCCTATCCAGAAAGAGGACAGTTCATGTCAATTCAAGATCAAAAGGATGACTTCAGCCTCAACCGGCTGATTCAGCTTCTCCCCGACGATCTCAAGAAGTGGTTGCAGAACCAGCCCCCTGAGGTTCAGAAGAAGGCCGTCCAGCAGGCAACAGCCAAGGGGCTGGATCTCAGTGTCGCGAATAATGTTCCCATCGACTTTTATGGTGGCAGCAAGAGCATTCTCGAAGAAGGGGAAGACGCCGCCGCTCACCTTACGAACCAGGAGACGGCCGCCGGGGTCGTCCGGGGGTTGCAGGGTTCGGCTGGCTCGTAGACCAAGGCTCTTGCCCCTTGGTTCTGCCTCTTGGTCAACTGCGAGTCCAGATGAGGATGCCGACGAGGTGGAGTGCGGCCTGGTAGGCGATCGCGAGCTTGTCGCATCGTGTGGCCAGGCCGCGCCACTGTTTGAGGCGATTGATGCAGCGCTCGACGGTGTTCCGCTGTTTGTAGGTCTCACGGTCAAAGCCGGGCGGGCGGCCGCCCCGGCGGCCTCGCCGGACCCGGTGGCCGATCTGATCGGAAGGTTGCGGGATGACCGCGCGGATTCCTCGGCGCCGCAGATGCGTCCGGATCGCACGGGACGAGTACGCACGGTCGGCGAGGACGGCTGTGGGCCTGGTCCGGGGCCTGCCCGGTCCGCAACGGGGAAGGCGGATGCGGGACATGACTGCCCCGAAGGTCGGCGCGTCACCTGCCTGGCCCGCAGTGACAATAAAAGCAATGGGCCGTGCGCGGTCGTTCGCGGCCAGGTGGACCTTCGTGCTCAGACCGCCGCGGGATCGTCCGATGGCGTGATCAGCGGGTTCGCGTCGTCCTGCCGGCCCTCTTTTGAGTGCTCCGGCGGCGTGTTGGTGGGCCCGCACCACGGTGGAGTCGACCGACACGGTCCAGTCGATGTCGTCGTCGCGGTCCGCCGTGGCCAGGACAGAGGCCAGGATCCGTTCCCAGGTTCCGTCGACGGCCCATCTGATCAGCCGTTTGTGAGCGGTCTGGAACGAGCCGAGCTCGTTGGGAAGGTCCCGCCAGGGCGAGTTCGTGCGGTACTTCCACGCGATGGCCTCAAGAGTGCGGCGGTGGTCGGCCCACCGCCGTCCGCGGACCGGATTGGCTGGCATGAGCGGCGCGATCCGGTCCCACATCGCATCGGTGATCACTAATCGGACCGACACTTCCGATCAACTGAACAACCCATCAAAGAAACACGCGCTAGGCGCCAGCGCTGCCCAGCGGTCACGACCAGGACAGCACCTACTGGCTCTGTTCACAGGCCAGGTGAATCCTGGTGGTCAGCCGCCGCGGGAGTGTCCCAGCGCGTGGCCGTCTGGTTCTGCCGAGAGGCCCCCGGGCGGTTCTTGCTGCAGCCCAGGGTGTCGGCGGGCGCCGGCAGCGTGCTGGTGTGCCCCGGCGATCGTCGGGTCCACGCCGACGTAGCAGGCGATCAGTCCGTCCGCGTCCGCCCGGGCTTGCAGGCAGTGACGATCGGTCGCCCATTCCCCGGCCGGCTGCCACCGGCGGAACAGCGCATCCACCACCCGCCAGGAGCAGTAGCGCTCTCCGGGATGCCCCGACAGGGTGCACCGACCCGCCCCCGCCATCTGATCCCGCCGATGAGCTGCCGTTTCGTCCACGTCGACGGCCGACCCGCCCGTGTGGGCACAGGCAACAGCGGTACCAGTCACGCCCACTGCTCATCGGGCAGGTCAAGCCGCCTCGTCACCGCTGGGGCCGTACGGGGGCTCCGGCGTTCAGGTTCTTCTTGGCCGAAGAACCCGCTGCCGGAGCCCTCACTTGCTTCACGATCACGACGACACGCCCATCACACCGGACTTCGAGGAAGATCCTGGGTACCTGGTACCTGGTGCCGAGCTGTGACCGATGAGCATCAAAGCGGGTTGAGGCGGGCCTTGAGCAGGCAGAACTCATTGCCTTCGGGGTCGGTCAGGACATGCCACTGCTCCTCCCCTGTCTGGCCGATGTCGGCCGGGCGCGCACCAAGCTTCAGAAGGCGTTCGAGCTCGGCGTCCTGATCGCGGTCGGTGGCATTGACGTCGATGTGCAGCCGGGATTTCCCCTTCTCCGGCTCGTCCCTGCGACTGAGGATGATCGTCGGCTGCGGCCCACCGAACCCTTCGCGCGGCCCGATCTCCAACGTGCCGTCGTCCTCGCGATCGAGCACGACGAAGTCCAGGACCTCGCACCAGAACCGCGCCAGCACCTCAGGGGCGCGGCAACCGAGCACGAGCTCACTGATACGACATGCCATAACGGAACCTGCTCTCATCCTGGGAACTACCGGGGAGGCCACACGCGAACAAGGCGTCCGCCGGCGCGGACGACCACTTGCCGGCTGATGAGGACGCAACCAGGTCATCGTTTCAGGTCACAGCACCAGTGGTCCAGGAGTTCGACCTAGACGGTCACCTTTCGCCCGCTTGCCGCCCCTCCGCCAGGCCCCGTACAGCCCGCTCCAGCCGTGTCTGCCGATTCTCCGGTGTCGTGGCCTGAAACAGCGGCAGCATGACGAGGTAGCGGGCGGTCCGGTCGAGCGCGTCGAACGCCGCACGCGCCGCCTGGTCTGCGGCAAGCGCCGTCGCAAGGTCGTCCGGGACAACGGCTGTCGCTTGCGATGCCTACGCGCGGTCCCAGCGGCCGTCCTCCTGGGCCCGTTGGACCTCGGCGAGGCCGGGCTCCCGCATCCGGCCCGCCGCCGCCAGCGCCGCGACCTTCTCGACATTCACCCGCGACCAGAGGCTCGTCGGTCGCCGTGGCCCGTACTTCTGCAGGTAATACCGGTCGTCCAAGCCCCGACGCTGCCCTCCAGGCATACAGCGGCTCACCTCGACTCGCGCGGAGAGCGCGAGAGGCATTCCCCGCGCTGGTGGATGACCACCTGGGCACGCCCTTTGGCGCACCCGCGGCGCTGCGCTACCTGCGGCTCACCTCCGCCTGCCCGGGGAGCGCCTCCGAAGGGCCTGGGTGCTGGGAGTCGATCCGGCATCGACCGTGGTGGTGGGCACAGGCGACGGCGTACCGCAGTTGCGGGATGGGGCCAACTGGAACGACTATGCGACGCAGGCGCGTACGTCGGTGGGCCACTCGACCTCCGGGTGAGGGAGGCGCGCGGCGCGGGGATGCCCGGCGCGTTGGGAACAGGTCGAGTCCTGGCGGTCGGTAACACCGGGGCTCGGGTGCTTCTGTGAGTGAGTGGCACGGGCATCACCCCAGAGGCAGGCCCTTCACCGGGAGCTGACCCGCCGGCAGCCCGCCTTCGGTGGCTGCCTTAGCTGTTTCGCCCAGGGTGTCTGTAGCTGACCCTGTGACTGGGTCGACAGCCTGCTGAGCTGCAGCCGTCGTCTTCTTCCCGGCTTTGCCGACTGCCTTGCCCGTCATACGAACCGCCTTCTTCACCGCTTTGCTCCCGGGCTTCCCCCGCGAGACCAGTCGCCTTCTGCGCGGCGCCGTCCACCGTGTCGCCGATGCTGCCTGGGTTCACGGCGGTCAAGCCGAAGGGCGGCTGTCGGGTGTTCGGGAGGAGCCCTCAGCGGGACGTGCGCAGGGAAGCATCCAAGAGGCCCATAAGTTGCGCAACGCGGGTCTTGCCGGCTGGCGCGAGGGGATACCGATTCAGAACATCGATCAAGACCGGTGTGGCGCGCTGCCGAGCCTGCTCGATCATCTTGTTGCCGACTTCGGGATCACCCTGTGCGTTGATTTCCGCTATGCGCGCTGCACTCGCAGCGGCGCGCAGGATGTGTCCTACCTGGTGAGCTTTCGGGATCGGGTGGAGGTACGGGGCAGATGCGGCATCTCCGGCAGCCTGCGCCGCGAGACGTGAGGCTTCGGTGGAAGCTTCCTTCGCTGCTCGGTGTGCGTCCAACGAGGTGACGCGCTGCAGCTTGGTCCTTCTCGCACCGTCGACGAACTCCCATGCGGCATCAAGGGCTACGCGAGGTCGAGGGTCGCCGGGGTTGGCGTCCTCGAACACAGGGAGAACCTGCTGAGCGGTCTCTGCTACGTAGCGTGTGACGACTCGCAACTCGTCCATGGTCAGTTCGAAGTCACCGGACACGGTCGCCGTCATGAAATCAAGCATCTCACGGGTGTCCCATCTGATGGCCAGTCGCGCCACAGGCCGTTCCAAACCGCGGGTCTCCGCACCGGAGCTTTCGAACGTCCTGGCTGAAGGATTCAGCCAACAACCCAGGACATGGGGCCGTCTTGGGTAGGTCGGGCCACGTGGCTCCCTTGGCCTGACCATCCACACGACACCACGAGTTCAACTCAGTAATCGCAGCTCGGGGAAGCCTCCGGCTTCCATGCGCGGCTCTGATAGGAGTTGATCACCGTGCTGAAACTCTTGTCCCGATGGAGCGTCTGATCGCCGAGCCGGCCTGCGAGCGGCTCATCGTCGAGTTCGTCCACCGGCTCGACCTCTGGGGACCCGAGCTCGGTGACGGACCTGTTCACGCCGTACGGGATCTGGGAATGGCCGGCTGGCGATCGCCGGATAGCGGGCCGCGGTGCTCTTCGTGACTACTTCGGCGCCCGGACCGGCTGTCGCGCCGTATCTGCACCAACGTCCTGGTCACTGTGACCTATTCGGAGACGGCCGCCGCCACCTACTTCACCACGTACCAGGGCGACGGCTACTCCGAGGGCCTGGTGTCGCCCCGACCTCCGGCCCAAGTCGGGCACTACGAAGACACGTTCCACAAGGTGAACGGCGGCTGGCTGGCGGGTGAGGGCGGGCGGCGCCGGATCCTGGCTCTCGTCTGTGGTTTGGGCGGTGGTGGCGCCTGGCGGTGTGGTTGGCTACGCCGTATGGGTCTGGGCGAGTGGTTCCCGGGTGTGTGGCAGCGGCCGAGCTGTTTCAGTGGGGATGCCGGGGGGCGTCGCGCCGCCGGACGGGGGGATGAGTGATGGGTGTCCGTCGCGTGCCATCGGAGTCGGGTCGTGTCCCGAGACCGACGCCGGCGCCCCCCTTCGATCCCGAACTGGGCGTCGTGCTGGCTTCCTTGGGTAAGGAGTCGAGGGAGCCGATGACCCCGGACAATCTTGCGGCCCGGCAAGAGCGGGAGGCCACGACCCGGCCCAGGCCAACGGCAGATGACCTGCGCGCCGACGGCCGTTTCGAGGTGGCGGAGTTCTGTGTGCCGGGGGCGCCGGACGGCCCGGACGTCACGCTGGTGAGCGCGCGGCCGTCCGGGCTGGTCGGGCCTCTGCCCGTGCTGTACTACATGCACGGAGGCGCGATGGTCATGGGCAACGCGTGGTCGGTGCTTCCGCGGATTCTCAGCGAGTGGGCTGCGCGGCTGGGACTGGCTGTCATCTCGGTTGAGTACCGGTTGGCGCCGCGGGCGCGGTACCCCGAGCCGCTGGAGGACTGCTACGCGGGTCTTGTCTGGGCGGCCGGGCACGCGGACGAGCTGGACATCGACGCGGACCGCATCATCATCGGAGGCAAGAGCGCCGGCGGCGGGCTCGCCGCGGCCCTGGCCCTGCTGGCCCGTGACCGCGGCGGTCCTGTGCCGCTGGGGCAACTGCTGCTGAGCCCGATGCTCGACGACCGCGGCGGCACCTTCTCCAGTCATCAGATGACGGGCCTGGGCGTATGGGATCCCATCTCCAACGCGACCGCGTGGAAGGCACTGCTGGGTGACCGCTACGGCGCTGCGGACCTGCCGCCCTATGCGGCTCCCTCCCGTGCCACGGACCTTTCCGGACTTCCCCCGGCCTATATCGAGGTGGGGTCGGCCGAGATATTCCGGGACGAGGACGTGGCGTACGCGAACGCGCTCTGGCAGGTGGGCGGCCAGGCTGAATTGCATGTATGGCCTGGTGCCTACCACGGCTTCGACGGCTTGGCGCCAAAGGCAGCCCTCACCCAGGACGCACGCAACGCTCGTACCCGCTGGCTCCAGCGCCTCCTCGCACAGTCCGGCGCGAGGAACCGGCCCGGCCTCGACACGGTCGTTGCACAGGCCACCGAGCCCGATCCGGCCGCCCGCCGCCGTAGGTGAACCCCAGGACCGGTTGTCCGTAGCTGGCGACACGCTTTTCGCCGGCGCCCCAACGGGTGGCTATGAGGGTGTGTGAGGACTACGTGTCGTTCGGTTCGAGCCGTCTGATTCGGTTCGGACCCGTCTGACGAGGAAGGCTGTGGAGCGTCGGCGAGAGTGAGAGCCGTGCCCGCTGTTGTGCGGGTGGGCACGGCTTTGGTGGCGTGGGGTTAGTTGGGGAAGCCAGCGGCTCCAACCGGGCCACTGCGCATCGGACGGCTCACCCCGGCCTATACGCCCACCTGTTGGGGGCTCGCGAATGCCTGGGGATGGCTACCCGTTGGCGGTGTCGTAGGTGTAGAAGGGACGGTGGTCGATCATGTCGCGGGGCGTGGTGTCGTTCCAAGGGCGCATGGGGTCGGTGAAGCTGACCACCCTGGGGGTCCTGGTGGCCGGGAGGTAGGTGGGGCCGTGACGCCGTTGCCATTCGACCCAGAGCCTGTCCACGAAGCAGTGGTGCAGCCAGAACACCGGATCGTTGGGGGAGACACCCTGGGCCATGTGCCCGCCGACCCAGACATGGACGCGATTGTGAAGGTTGACGCCACGCCAGCCTTCGAGGTTGTTGCGGAACCCGGAGGCGGCGCTGTTCCAGGGGGCGGCGTCATACGTGGGCATGGCGAGCACCGATTCGACATCGGCGCGGCTGGGCAGCCTCACGCCCCCGGCGCCCAGGGCCCGGCTGAGGAACTGGCGGGTGTCGGTGGTCACACCCAGTGGCCAGGTGCCGGCGCCGAACGCGAACGGGCCGGTGGTGACCCTGCGGTCACCGCTGCGGCCGGTGCCTCCGAGGAAGTCCTCCTGCCACAGGCTGGCGTTGGGGGAGTTGTCGGTGGTCCAGTCCCAGTACGGCAGGTTCACCTCGGGGTTGACCGATTGCAGGGCCCGCTCGAATTCCAGGAGGAATTTGCGGTGCCAGGGCAGGAAGGACGGGCAGCGGTGGGCGGCGCGGGCGGCGTCGTCCACGTCGCTCATGATGAACGCGTTGTGGGTGGTCACGAATGCGTCGTAGCGTCCGTCGCGTTTGAGGGCGAGCACGGCGTCGACGAAGTCGCGCTTCTCTTTCGCGGTGAGGAGGGCTTGGTTCTTGCGGATTCCCATGGCGGCTCCTCGCAGAGAGTGGAACGGGGCAGCGCAGGACGGCCAGGGCGGGGACCGGCGCGGGCCGGCCCGCCTGGCGGCGCTGCCCGGAACTGTTCGGTGGCGTTGCGATGGCGTTTCCGCGGGCGCGGCGCGAGGCCGCGGTCCGCGCGGTGTCGGTCAGCCGTGGAACGGTAGGAGGTCGGCGCCCCCCAGGTCGTCGACGGCCATGCGGGCGACCGCCAGCGGGGTAGGCAGCGGCTCGAAGTGATTGACGATGCTGACGTAGGTGCCGTTGGCGTTGCCCATCAGGTGCAGTTCCTCGCCGTCTATGAACACCTGGGGCCCCATGTCGGAGCCGCCCGGTGGGTGGGCCCGGCCGGTGTGGGGACTGCTGTGTCGGCGGCCTTTCCCGCTGCTGTGGTGGTCTTCGCCGTGCCGGCAGTGGCCGACGATGTGCCGCCCCCGATAGATCTCGTCGAATTCCTGGCAGTGCACGGCTTTACGGCGGTGATGGGCGGATGGCGCCGCCTCGGCCGCCGGGGTCGCTGGTGCGCCCAGCACACCGAGCCCGGCGGCGGTGGCGGCCGTGGCGCCGGTTCGAAGGATGGCGCGGCGCGAAAGATCAGGCATGGTTCGTCTCCCTTGCGACCGACCCCGGAAGAGATTCCCGGGGGTTGTGTTTGCGCAGAGGTGACCGGGCGTCAGGACGGCGCCCCGCCGGGCCCGTCACACGCAGACCGCGCATCCGGGCCGACCGCTCGCAGCGTGGCAAACCACACCCACATGGCCCAACTCCCCGCCGTTCTCACCCGTCTCTTCACGCCACTGGCGTCACGCGAGCTCAGGCGCCAGAACGGGCGATCTTCCTGTCACGGCCGGTGTCGAGACGCGTAGACGCAAGATTCTTTGGTTTCACCGGTGAAAGACGCAGGGTTTATCGAGATCGCAAGTCCATCGGTCAACGACCTTTCCCTTGAGGTCGCCTGGAAATGATCCACTGGCCAAGACGGGGCCTGTCTGGCCGGAGGTGATGTTTCCTGCGGATTCGGGCGCGGGACCGGTCGCTGCAGCCGGGCCGTGCTGTGGGCATAGCGCGTATGGCGTGGCGCGTAGGGCACCGGACCGCCGTCGCGGGCGGGCGGAGGCGCGCGTTTGTCAGGGCCGTCGACGCTGCGCTCGACGCCTTCGGTTTCGTTCGGCGGGCCGGTGCTACCCGTATGGACCCTGTCGGCTCGCGGTCGGGAGGGATGCGTGCGTAGGTTGGCTGTGCGGCCTGGTTGGCTCGTGCATGGCTGCGGCGCACTGCCTAGGACGGAGGTGCGCCGCAGCCTCTCCGTTGCCACGACCGGCGACCGGCGACAGGCCAGGACGCTGCCGCCAAGAGGTATTCGTTCCCTGCACCCCGGCCGTGCCGGCCACGCCATCAGGGGCATCAGGGCAACATTGAGTACAGGTACTCATGCCGCGATCGACAAAAGTACGCATGCTCGCGCCATGCATATGGAATCGCCGGGTTGCCCAGACTGCGGAATGCCTCTGGGGTCACCTCCGCCCGCTTGGTGCACTCATTGCCGACTGCCCTTGACTGGACCGGATGCCCTGGCGTTGTGGCAGGTCACAGGAGAGTTGCACGCGCTGGACGCACGCAGGCAGTGGCTGGCGCAGCGGCACGACGAGTTGTTGGCCGTGCTGCGGCTACGCCGGGACGCGCCTGCGGGGACGCATATGTTCCTTCCCCAGGGCCAGGGCCAGGGCCAGGGGAAGGGGCAGGGCCAGGGCCAGGGCGAGGGCGGCGGCGTGGCGGTTGGTTCGGGGCGGGAGGTCTCCGCGCCGTCCGCCCGGACCGCGCTGCTGATCGTCGGCGGAGTGCTGGTGGTCGTGGCCGCGTTGGTGTTCACCGTGGTGAGCTGGGGACGGCTGGGCATCGGCGGGCGGGCCGCCGTACTGCTCGCGGTGACCGCGTGCGCGCTCGCACTGCCCCGTCCGCTGCGGCGGCGGCAGCTCACGGCCACGGCCGAGGCTTCGGCCGCGGTGGGACTCGCTCTGGTGCTCCTGGACGCCTACGCCGCCCGGCAGGCCGGACTCGGCGGTCTGGATCGCGTCGGGACGGCGGGCTACTGGACGGTGCTCACCGCGCTGATGGCGGTCGGGGCGGCCGGCTACGGCTGGTGGCAGCGACTACGGCTCCCGCTGCCCGTGGGATTCCTGATAGCCCAGTCGCCGGGCCTCCTGGGCACCGCGGCCTTGGGCGGAGCGACCGAGGATTACGCGACCGCGATGATCGCCACGGCCGCGGTGGACTTCGCGGCCCTGTACGCGCTCACCACACACGCCGCCACCGGGCCTGCCGGGTTCCGCGACCGGGTGGGCGGCGAACGGGCCGCCACCGCCTTGGTCACCGGGGCCCGGGCGGTCGGCGGCGGATGGGCCCTGCTGGGCGGAGCGCTCGCGGTGTGGCAGGCGGTGGGCGCCTCGTCGCCGGCCGAGGTGCTGCGGGCCTGGGTGCCGCTTGGCCTGCTGACGCTGCTCGGTGTGGCGCTGTGCCGCGTCTTTCGCGCCTCGCCGTTCGCCCTACGCTCCGCCGGCGAGGGCGTGGCCGTCGTGGCGTTGATCGTGGCGGTCGGAGCCGGCTTGCGGTGCGTCGCGCCTTCGGGGTGGGCCGTGGCCGGATACGCGGCACCGGCCGCACTCATCGCGGTGTGGGCGGCGGTGTCCTGTGCGCGCAGCGGCCGGTGGACGAAGCCTGCGACGGGTGGCCCGTTCGCACCGCCGCCCGAGGCTGCGGCTGCGGTGGGAGAGTTGGTCGCCGCCTCAACAATGCTGCTGCTGACCGGTGTTCTGGTGCTGCCTGAGCTCGCGCACGCCCTCACCCGGCCCCTCGTCCCCGGCATGGCACTCTGGCTTGACGGTCACCCATCGCGGTGGAGCTGGCAGGTCGCGACCGCGCCGCTGGTCGTGCTCTGGTTGGTCGCCTCCGTCCTGATCTCCATGGCCGTACTGCGTGCCCGTGCCGTCGGCGACCCGCACATGAACCGACTGGCGAACGCGCTGCGCAACACCGCAGCACTGGCTGCTGTCCCCGCGGTGCTCTTGCTGCCGGTGGCACTGGGGATGCCGTACGGGTGGGTGCTGGCGGTCGCCACTGTGGTGCCCGCCGCCGTAGCGGCGGACGTCGTGCGTCGGCCGGGGGCCGCACTCGTACCGCGGCAGCTCGGGCTGGCCGCGAGCGGCGCTCTCGCTCTGCTGTGGTCGTCGGCCGACCGGGTCGCCGTGCTCGCGGTGTGGGGGACCTTCGCCGCGTCAGCCGCCGTACTCGCCCACGTCCTTTCGGCGCCGACCGCCCGCCCCGCCGTGCGTGCGACGGCGCGTGTCGCGGGTGCCTTCGCCGTCCTCGCCCTGGGTGTCGAGGCCGTCGCGTCCGGAATCACCGCCGGCCTGCCCGGGCACGTGACCGCCTTCGCGGTACTCGCGGTCGCCGTCATCGCCGGCTGCGCCGCAGCGGCATGGCACCGGGCCCCGGGCCGCGATCAGGTCTCCACGGCCGTCGAAGGCGCCGGGTATGTCCTAGCCGCGTCCGCCATCGCCTTGACGGCCCCGCATCCCGGTGCGCTGAGCCTCGCCCTCGCCCTGACCGGGGTCGCGGGCCTGGCCATCGCGCTGCGCCCGGACCGCCGCCGCGCCGCACTCGTCGGAACCGCCCTGCTCATCGCCTCCTCCTGGGTGCGCCTTGCCCTGGCGGACGTCACCTGGCCCGAGGCGTACACGCTCCCGGTCACGGCAGCCGCACTGGTCATCGGTCACCGCCGCCGTACAAGCACTCCGGGGACGGGCTCCTGGCCCGCCTACGGGGCGGGACTGGGCGCGACCATGCTCCCCAGCCTCATCGCCACGTGGAGCGACGGGAACTGGGTGCGCCCGCTGGTCCTGGGCGCGGCGGCCCTGCTCGCCACCGTTGTCGGGGTACGCACGCGCCTGCAGGCACCGCTGGTCGTCGGCAGCGGCGTACTCGTGCTGGTCGGGCTGCACGAACTCGCCCCGACCGTGGTCCAGGTACTGGGCTTCCTCCCCCGCTGGGTGCCGCTGGCCGCTGCCGGCCTGCTTCTGCTGCTGCTCGGGGCCACCTACGAGAAGCGAATCGGACAAGCCCGGCGCCTGCGTGACACCGTGCGCGGCATGAGCTGAGCCTCCGCCATGCCGGTCCCCGACCCGGCAGCAACTCAACGACCTCACCGCGACTTTGCCAGTCGACGAGCTCCGCGGGCAGGGCAGTTCGCCAGTAGCGCGGGGGAGGGACCCGGGGGCGTCGTCCAGCGTGGCTTCCACGCGGTGGGCCGGGCGGAGGCTGAGCAACTGCGGGCGGGTTTCGTCGGCTGGTGAGGAGAGAGCCGAGCGGTGCGCCCCGCCGTCGGTGAGGAGAGAGCCGAGCGGTAGCCGGTCAGGAGCCGGGTCAGGCCACGTGGTGGTTCCCGGGTGGGGTCCGGCGCGCAGGGCGGCATCGAGTTCCTCCCGCGCACGAGACCCTCGGCCGACGCGGCGTACGCGCAGCACGCTCGGCCCGACGGAGCGTGCTCGCCCTCTTCACCGACCCGACCTCGCTGAACCCCAAACGCATACCCCACCCCAGGGCGCGCGGAAGCACAATCGTGCCCCGTCTGCCTCACTCCGCAGGTTTACGCCCCCCGGACGCGAGGCCGCCCCCTTTCACGCCGTACCGGCGTGCTCTTCCACCTGTTTGGCTTGTCGCTGCGCACGGCCACCTTGCTCACCACCGGCCGTTTCGCTCACTTCTGTTCATCTCCCGGGAGGGAAAGTGTCCGTACCGGACAGTGCCACCGCCTCCGCGACCGAAGAACCCGCCCTTGAACCATCGGCGGACAGCACGCTCAGCAGCCTCAGCACACAGGCCGCGCGCCACCTGGCGACCACCACCAAGTCCGAGCCCCAAATGCAGGCCATCACCTCCCGATGGCTGCTCAAACGGCTGCCGTGGGTGGACGTCAAGGGCGGCGCCTACCGGGTCAACCGGCGTCTGCAACTACGCGTCGGCCGCGGTCGCGTCCAGTTCGAGCACAACGGCGCCGACGACATCAAGGTGATCCCGCAAACCCTCACCGAGCTGCCCGTCCTGCGCGGCTACGCCGACACCGAAGTCCTGGCGGAGATCGCCGGCCGCTTTCGGCCCAGGGAGGTGCGGGCCGGCCAGGTCCTGTTCGAAGCAGGGCAACCCGCCACCGAGGCCTACCTCGTCGTCCACGGCCGTTTCGCCCGCTACACGGTCGGCAAGTACGGCGAGGAGGAGGTCACGGGCGTCGTCACGGACGGCGACCAGATGGGGGACGAGGCGATCGGCCGGCCCGACCCCCTCTGGCTGAGCTCGGTCCGGGCCGAAACGGCGGGCATCGTGATGGCGCTGCCCTGGGAGGTGATCGAGGAGTTCACCGACCGGGTGCCGTCCCTGGCCGCACACCTGGAGGCATACGCCCAGCGCCAGCAGCGCCCCATGAACCGCAAAGGCGAGGCGGACCTCCCGGTCCAGGCAGGGCACGTCGGCGAGCCGACACTCACCAGCGGATTCGTCGACTACGAGCTCGCCCCCCGCGAGTACGAGCTCTCCCTGACCCAGACCGTACTGCGCGTCCACTCGCGGGTCGCCGACCTCTACAACGACCCCATGGACCAGACCCAGCAGCAACTGCGCCTGACCGTGGAGGAGATCCGCGAGCGCCAGGAATGGGAGCTGGTCAACAACCGCGACTTCGGGCTGCTGCACAACGTCGACTACGGACAGCGCATCAGCACCTACACCGGCCCGCCCACCCCCGACGACATGGACGAGCTGTTGTCCATGCGCCGCAAGACACGCCTGTTCCTCGCCCACCCCAAGGCGATCGCCGCGTTCTTCCGGCAGTGCAACAAGCGCGGACTGGTGCCGGGCACGGCGAACGTCGACGGGCACGAGGTTCCCGCCTGGCGCGGCGTCCCGATCTTCCCGTGCGGCAAGATCCCCATCAGCCAGGACCACACCAGCAGCATCATCGCGCTGCGCACGGGGGAGGCGGACCAGGGAGTGGTCGGCCTGTACCAGACCGGTATTCCCGAGGAGTACCAGCCCGGCCTGAACGTGCGGTTCATGGGCATCGACAACGCCGCCGTCATCAAGTACCTCGTCACCGCTTACTACTCGCTGGCCCTTCTTGTGCCCGACGCAGCCGGAATCCTGGAGAACGTCCAGATCGGCCGCAGCGCCGACTGATCAGGTGGAGCACCAACCATGAGCACGCCCCCGAACGCCCCCGCCGCGTTCACACCGCCCGGCCCGCCCGGCCCGCCTGGCCTGCCCGGCCCCGCCCGCGCCCCGCAGGCTCGACCCGGCCGCGCCGTCCCCGGGCTCAAGTACCGGGCCGCCACCCCCGCCGACCCTGAAAAGGTCAAGGAAATCGACCGTCGGCTGGAGGCATGGGCCCGCCGCCTGGACCTGTTCCCCGCCCAGTGGACCGGGGACTTCGCCGAGTTCCAATGCGGCCGCGCCGTCGTCCTGCAACACCCGGCCGCGGCCGACCTCGAACGTCTCACCGTCGCCGGCAAACTGCTCCTGGCCGAGAACATCGTCGATAGCTGCTACTGCGAAGAAGACGAGGGCAAGGGCGCCGCGCGCCGCGACCTGGGGGGCCGGCTGATCCTGGCCCAGTCCGCCCTCGACCCCTTCCACGGCACCGCCGAACTGGAAGAGCAATGGCGCCACGGCGTGCAGGCCGACGGACCACTGCGCTCCTACCACTGGGCCCTGAAGGACTACGCCGCCCTCGCCACCCCCAGTCAAACGGACCGCTTCGTCCACGACATCGCCCGCCTGCACCTGGGCTACCTCGCCGAGGCTTCCTGGGCACAGACCCGGCACGTGCCGCACGTCTGGGAATACCTGGTGATGCGCCAGTTCAACAACTTCCGCCCCTGCCTGTCCCTCGTCGACACCGTGGACGGCTACGAACTCCCCGAAGCGCTCTACGCCCGTCCCGAAGTCCAACGCATCACCGCGCTGGCCTGCAACGCCACCACCGTGATGAACGACCTGTATTCCTTCACCAAGGAACTGCGCAGCGATCCCACCCATCTGAACCTGCCTCAAGTGGTCGCCGCCCACGACAAACGCGGCCTGAAAGCCGCGTACCTCAAAAGCGTCCAGATCCACAACCAGATCATGGAAGCGTTCGAGGCGGAATCGGGGCCGCTGTCCGCCACCTCGCCCCTCCTCGAAAGGTACGCCCGCGGCCTGGCCGACTGGGTGGCCGGCAACCACGAGTGGCACGCCACCAACACCCACCGCTACCAGTTGCCCAACTACTGGTAGACGATCCGCCCCTCAGCAAGGAGTCACAATTTTGACCACCGCTCACGCCGGCACCGCACACGCCACGGTCCCGACCCAGTCCACGTACCAGTCCCGCGTCGCGGACTACTGGAACGCCGAGGAAAACCCGGTCAACCTCGAACTCGGCAAGATCGACGACCTCTACCACCACCACTACGGCATCGGGGACGCCGACTGGTCAGTGCTGGAGGAGTCCGATCCCGACCGGCGCCGCCAACGGGTCACCGGCGAACTGCACCGGCTCGAGCACGCCCAAGCCGAACTCCTCGCCTCCCACCTCGGCGATCTCTCTCCCACCGACCGCGTCTTCGACGCCGGGTGCGGACGCGGCGGCGGCAGCGTGGTCGCGCACCAGCGCTACGGCTGTCACACCGACGGCGCCACGATCTCCGCCAAGCAGGCCGACTTCGCCAACGAACAGGCCCGCAAACGCGGCATCGACGACAAGGTGCGATACCACCACCGCAACATGCTCGACACCGGCTTCACCTCCGGCGGCTACGCGGCGTCGTGGAACAACGAGTCGACCATGTACGTCGAACTGGACCTCCTCTTCGCCGAACACGCCCGCCTGCTGCGACGCGGGGGACGCTACGTGGTGATCACCGGCTGCTACAACGACGCCTACGGACGCGCCTCCCGCGAGGTGTCCCTCATCAACGCCCACTACATCTGCGACATCCACCCCCGCTCGGCGTACTTCAGCGCCATGGCCCGCAACCGGCTCGTCCCCGTGCACGTCGAGGACCTCACCCAGGCCGCACTCCCGTACTGGGAACTGCGCCGGCAGGCCGACCACCTGGTCACAGGCATCGAGGAGACCTTCCTGAACGCCTACCGCAACGGCAGCTTCCAGTACCTGCTCATCGCCGCCGACCGAGTCTGAGGACGCTGGGCCGCGCCGCGTCGGCGCGGCCCAGCCAGGCGACCGTGCCGACCGCGAGCGGACCAGGGCGGGTCACACAACGGACCAGGGCGGACACCGCGGGTCACGGCGGACGCTCAGCGGGCGGGCCGCCGGCGCCGCTGGGCAACCTTGGCGCGACGTGGCACGATTTCTCAGGTGACCACCACAGCCGCCTCGGCGCAGCGCCTGAGCGACCTCGCGCGACTGCGCCGCGTCCGCGACCGGATCGACCGGGAGTACGCACAGCCGCTGAACGTCGAGGCGCTCGCCCGCGGCGCGCACATGTCGGCCGGGCACCTCAGCCGCGAGTTCCGCGCCGCCTACGGTGAGTCGCCGTACGCCTATCTGATGACGCGGCGCATCGAGCGCGCGATGGCACTGCTGCGCCGTGGCGACCTCAGCGTCACCGAGGTCTGCTTCGCGGTCGGATGCTCATCGCTGGGCACCTTCAGCACCCGGTTCACCGAGCTGGTCGGCATGCCGCCCAGCGTCTACCGGCAGCGCGCGACGGGTGCTGCGGAGGGGATGCCGTCCTGTGTGGCGAAGCAGGTGACCAGACCGGTCAGGAATCGAGAAGCGCAGGCCCCGCCCCGCGCCTAACGTGATCGTCATGGATCTCACCATTCACACCAGCTTCCTCCCGCACGACGACCCGGAGGAGTCCCTGGCCTTCTATCGCGACATCCTCGGCTTCGAGGTCCGCAACGACGTCGGACAGGGAAAGATGCGTTGGATCACGGTCGGCCCCGCCGACCAGCCCGACACCTCCATCCTCCTGGCACCGCCGGCCGCCGACCCCGGCATCACCGATGACGAGCGCCGCACCATCACCGAGATGATGGCCAAAGGCACCTACGGCTGGATCCTGCTGGCCACCCGCGACCTCGACACCACCTTCGAACGGCTACAGGCCCGCGACGCCGAAGTCGTCCAGGAACCGACCGAGCAGCCCTACGGCATCCGCGACTGCGCCTTCCGCGACCCCGCGGGCAACCTCATCCGCATCCAAGAGCTGCGCTGAGCCCTCCGGTCATCGAGCATCCGAACCGTTCGACGGCGGAGTCGTCCTTACCCGCGACGTGTCCATGATCGAGGGCGTAGCCAAGGGCCTCGACACCGACGCGCTGCCGCAGCAGCGGGCGACCGGCTCGCCGCACGTAGGCATGCCTGCACCCCGCGTACGCAGCTTCCCCCCACGTACAGCCGGCCACCCCGTACCGGACCTCCCCTCCGCCCCATCCAGGCACGGCGTGAGGCCGACGAGCCGCCCGACCGCGAGCTGAAGCGCGACGTCCGCCGAATGTCTGACACCCGGCGGCCACACCCGGTGGCCACGCCCCAGGACGCACACGCGCGGCCGGGCACACAGGCTCCACAGGCCGGAGAGACGCGGAGACTCGGTGCCGTCGAAGAACACCAGACGTAGCGCTCGAAGCTTGGTTAGATCGAGCCCAGGCGATGCCGACGGAGACCGCGAAGGCGGCCCCGTCCGACAGATAGGACACGATGAGCATGGCCACGAGGACGAACCCGCAGTCGCCTGCGCCGCACCCCGCCGACAGCCATGATCTGATCCGCGTGCACGGCGCGCGCGTGAACAACCTCAAAGACGTCAGCATCGAGATTCCCAAGCGTCGCCTGACGGTGTTCACCGGCGTCTCCGGCTCGGGCAAGAGCTCCCTGGTGTTCAACACCATCGCCGCGGAGTCGCAGCGGCTGATCAACGAAACCTACAGCGCCTTCGTCCAGGGCTTCATGCCGACGCTGGCGCGGCCCGAGGTCGACGTCCTCGATGGCCTGACCACCGTGATCACTGTCGACCAGCAGCGGATGGGCGGTGACCCCCGCTCCACGGTCGGCACCGCCACCGACGCCAACGCCATGCTGCGCATCCTCTTCAGCCGGCTCGGCAAGCCGCACATCGGCTCGCCCCAGGCGTTCTCCTTCAACGTCGCCTCGATCAGCGGAGCGGGTGCGGTCACCCTGGAGCGCGCCGGACGCACCGTGAAGGAGCGTCGCGAGTTCAGCATCACCGGGGGCATGTGTCCACGCTGCGAAGGCCGGGGCACCGTCTCCGACATCGACCTCACCCAGCTCTACGACGACTCCAAATCGATCGCCGAGGGCGCGTTCACCATCCCGGGCTGGAAGTCGGACAGCTTCTGGACCGTACGGGTCTATGCCGAGTCGGGCTTCCTCGACCCCAACAAGCCGATCCGCGAGTTCACCAAGAAGGAGATGCGCGACTTCCTCTACCGGGAGGCGACCAAGGTAAAGGTCGAGGGCGTGAACCTCACCTATGAGGGACTGATCCCCAAGATCCAGAAGTCGTTCCTGTCCAAGGACAAGGAGGCGCTGCAGCCGCACATCCGGGCGTTCGTGGAGCGGGCGGTCACCTTCACCACCTGTCCCGAGTGCGCGGGCACCCGGCTGAGCGAGGGGGCCCGGTCGTCGAAGATCAAGAAGATCAGCATCGCCGACGCCTGCGCGATGGAGATCCGCGACCTGGCCGACTGGGTCCGCGACCTGGACGAGCCGTCGGTGGCGCCGCTGCTGACCGCGCTGCGGCGGACCCTCGACTCGTTCGTGGAGATCGGCCTCGGCTACCTCGCGCTCGACCGGCCGGCGGGCACCCTGTCGGGCGGCGAGGCACAGCGCGTCAAGATGATCCGCCACCTCGGCTCCGCGCTCACCGACGTCACCTACGTCTTCGACGAGCCCACCTCGGGCCTGCACCCGCACGACATCCAGCGGATGAACGACCTGCTGCTGCGGCTGCGGGACAAGGGCAACACGGTGCTCGTCGTGGAGCACAAGCCGGAGATGATCGCGATCGCCGACCACGTCGTCGACCTCGGCCCCGGCGCCGGTACGGCGGGCGGCACCGTCTGCTACGAGGGCACCCTCGAAGGGCTGCGCGCCGGCGACACCCTCACCGGGCGCCATCTCGAGGACCGGGCCGCCTTGAAGGAGACGGTGCGCAAGCCCACGGGCGCGCTGGAGATCCGCGGCGCGACGACGAACAACCTGCGCGACGTCGACGTGGACATCCCGCTGGGGGTGCTGGTCGTCGTCACCGGCGTCGCCGGCTCCGGCAAGAGCTCGCTCCTGCACGGGTCCCTGCCGGGGCAGGCGGGGGCCGCAGGAGCGGGTGTGGTGTCGGTCGACCAGAGCCCGATCCGCGGCTCCAGGCGGAGCAACCCGGCGACCTACACCGGCCTCCTGGACCCGATCCGCAAGGCTTTCGCCAAGGCCAACGGCGTCAAGCCGGCCCTGTTCAGCGCCAACTCCGAGGGCGCCTGCCCCACCTGCAAAGGCGCCGGCGTCATCTACACCGACCTGGCGATGATGGCCGGCGTCGCCATCCCCTGCGAGGAGTGCGAGGGCAAGCGGTTCCAGTCATCGGTGCTGGAGTACCACCTCGGTGGCCGCGACATCAGCGAGGTCCTCGCGATGACGGTGACCGAGGCCGAGGAGTTCTTCGCCTCCGGCCAGGCGCACACACCGGCCGCGCACCGCATCCTCGCCCGGCTCGCCGACGTCGGGCTCGGCTACCTCAGCCTCGGCCAGCCGCTCACCACGCTGTCCGGCGGCGAGCGGCAGCGGCTCAAGCTGGCCACCCACATGGGCGACAAGGGCGGCGTCTACATTCTCGACGAGCCGACCACCGGCCTCCACCTCGCCGACGTCGAGCACCTGCTGGGCCTGCTCGACCGGCTCGTCGACTCCGGCAAGTCGGTCATCGTCATCGAGCACCACCAGGCGGTCATGGCGCACGCCGACTGGATCATCGACCTCGGCCCCGGCGCCGGCCACGACGGCGGCCGACTCGTCTTCGAGGGCACCCCCGCCGACCTCACCGCCGCCCGCTCCACCCTCACCGGCGAACACCTCGCGGCTTACGTCGGCACCTGACCGATCCCCGCCCGTGATCGGGGGTTGAGGAACATCGGAACGAAAAGCGCGCAGATCACAAGCTACTCACAAGCTACGAAAATCTTGTGTGAGGTGAGAGCTGCGCCCTGCGACGACAGGGCACAGGCGGGCATGAGCAATCCTTCGATTACGTGAGCTTTCGACAACGCACATGATCAAGGCATTCATGCCCGCCCCTCCGTGAAAAGGCGCCCTGCGCTATGACTTTGGCGAGGTGTCGGGCAGCACGCCGGAGATCCGCAGCAGCTTGCCTTCCCGGTTGCTGACGTAGATTCGGCCCTTGTCGCGGTCCAGCCCGACGCCGCAGACGGTGCCGAGGCTTTCGGCCACCACGCGCTGACGGCCCTTGGCCTCGCCGTCAGCCACGACGACCTCGTGCAGCTTGCCGCCGCCCGGGTAGGAGACGTATGCGTTGACCGCGCCATCCAGCGCTACGCGGACGCTATTCCCGAGATTGGTGGCCACGACCCGCGGGGCGCCGCCATCAGGCTTCAGGTCGACCTCGTACAGCCCGCCGAGGTCATACTGGCCGACGTACGCCTTGCCCTCGACCAGCGCTACTCCAGCGGCCCTCGGCACCTGCCACGTGCGCTGCTTCTGCGCCGGCTCGCTGTTCAGGTCGTACTCGATCAGCTTCCCGCTTTCGACGTCGGTGACATAGGCCCTGTTGCCCGGCAAGTCCAGCGCGACGCCGTACGCGTTGATGCCCTCGGCGACCGTGACCGGGGAGGCGGAGGGGTCGGACAGGTTCACCGTGAACAGGCGCTTGCCGCTGTAGTCGGTGACGTAGGCCTTGTTGCCCGGCAGGTCCAGCGCCACATCGTTGACCTGGCCCAGCTTCTCCAAAACCCAGTCCGTGGCGCGGCTGTCGAGATCCACCTTGTACAGCTTGCCGCCGTTGTACCGGTCGGTGACGTACGCCTTTTGGTTCACCAGGTCCAGCGCGAGGCCATCGGCCGTCCCCAAGCCGGTCGCGCGCTCGACGGGAGCCTCTTTCGGGCTAGCTTTCTCTTGGCCGTCGCTCTTGTGAAGAGGGTGATCCCTCATGTTGAAATTGAGCGTTTCCAGCTCGAAGACCTCGTGCACTCCGGCGAGGGTAGAAACGACCTCGGCTTCCCCTTTTTGCATAAAGGGCTTGCCTTCATCGGTCAGGTCGAAAGTCTCCGTAGGTGTACCGGTCTCGCCGAGTTTCCATGCGATCACCTTGGAGTACTTCGGTTCCTTGGCCTGTGGGCCGTCCGGCCGGGTCTCCTTAACCTCTACTGGCTCGGGGTAATACAGGGCGACCCACCCACCGAAGGAGATAGGGAATTCGTAGTCGAACCTCCTCACCTGGCGTCGCTGCGTGGCCAGGACATCTACCCGGCTGGCAACGTCCCCGCTCAGAGTGGAAGATGTTTTGAACGAAGTGGTCAACGAACCACTGACAGAAGCAGTGATCCCAAGCATGAGTTGTGCCGATAATTCCCCGGTGCCCGTGGCGGTACTCGTGGCTGTTGTCGTGTTCGTCATTTGTGACTGTGACTCGACGTCAACGCCCTGATTGTCCCTGCTGTTCTTCAGGGTAGTCTTCTCGGATTGGTTCATCGCCATACTCTTCTGCAGTTGCTGCTGCAGTGATGCCGTGGTTTTCGCCCCGAAGGTGAGCTGTACCTGCCCCTGGAGAGACCAGCTAATGGTGTTCGAAATCGAGAACTCGACGGTGTGTGACCATTTGGTGGGCGTGGGGTCGGTTCGATTGACGTACGTTTGCTTGGAGATCACGTCAGGAGGGGGCTGTACAATGTCACCCCGCTCTTCGACGAGCGGTACACCCACCGTCATGTAGGCGCGCCACCCGCGCTGGTGTGCCGCATTCTCCCCTTCGGGAAAGTCGCCGAATCGCCCCTTGTTCAGAGAGAACCCGGTAGGGGCGATATACCGGTCCTTTCCGTCTGCTGTTTTCTTCTCGGCCTTCCTCTTCAGTTTATCTTTGTCCCGCTCCAGGATGGCAGGGGCCTTATCGGCAATTTTGAGCTCCTTCAGGTTTCGCCCTGTGAGTGGGTGCCGGATAAATCGTTCGCCAAGATGAGCTGTACTCACGTTGTTCTTGGTGGCGCCGCCCATGCCCTTCGGCCTCCTTGCGTAGCAGAACTCAACGATGTGTCAGTGATTGTTTGTGAGCTGTTTCCAGCCTGATGTGACCGGGTGAGAACTCGGCAGGCTACCGAGCGGCTCCGTTGCTGCAGCTCAAGGGCCGGTTCATGAAACCGGGACATTTGATCGTCCCTCCGACCCTTGAGTTGGCTTCCAAATCGTCCCTCACTCCTTGGCCGGCCCATCGTCGGTCTTTTTGGCTTTTTTGGCCAACTTGTAGCCGTCCTTCTTCAGTTCTTCTCGCTCTTCCTCGCTGATCTTTGGTTGATCTTCGTCTCCAATCTCCACCTCCACCTTTTTGAATGCCTCATCCTTGGCCGAAGATGCCATACCGGACGTCGATTCGGGGTTTTCGCTGGCTTCCCGCTGTTTCGCGGATGCCTCCTGGGTGTTCTTGAACAGGGGAGTGAGGAAGTTGTTCATGATATTGAGCGCCTCAGGCGCCGTCTCGCGCACAATCTTCGGGTCACGTGCAGTCTCAGGAATGCCGTCGTACAGTTCCGGATCGACCCCTTCCCGCTCGGGCCAAGCGCCAGGAATTTTTTCGTACGCCTTTTGGGCGGACTCTTCGGCGGCCTTTGCTTCACTGCCGCCGCTTTCGAAGATGTTCTTAAAGGACACGATCTTCCCTCCGGATCTTTTTGGTGGACACGAAATCACCCCTTGCAAAGCGAATGATTTTTCTCGCCGTGGTTGAGTTTTTCACATTCGAAGACCTTATGCGCCCCCGGCGAGCGTAGCAATAATTCCTGCTTCTCCGTGCTTTGTGTAAACGGCTATCCTTTGTCGGGCAGGTTGAAGTTCTCCTTATTGCTGTCGCCGGTCTCGCCGAGCCCAGCCCTTCAGGCTCCTTGCGTCATCCACCGGTGCGCATCTGGATCTTCGTGTGCTGGCCTACCCCTGCCGTGATCTTTCTATCCAGATCGGTCTCCCATCGCCTGGTTACGAGCTGACTGTGGCACCATTTTCGGACCGCCATGACGGCTGAAACTGATCCCCAGTTGGTTTCCGATTTAACGAATCTCTGAAATGGCCCCACGTGCCACCTGCAACGACCAGCTTGGTTGGGCCCCTTCAGGACGTCATCGAACTGCAGATTGAGTTGAGTCCTGGCCAATCCGGTGGTGCCCATATTGAGCTGAAACTGATGGGTCTCTTGCTTATTCGTCAGGCGTGAGTTTCGGAAGTGGGGGACATGCCTCGACTGGCGCCCGCAGCGTAGGAGGACCTGCGGCTGCGGGTCGTTGCGCCGCTGGAACGAGTGCGGGTTCAGACGTACGGCAAGGCCGCGGCAGCCTTCAGGGGGCTCGAGCGGTCGGTGGGCACCTGGTGGCGGCTCTTCCGGGCGGCCGGCAGGCTGTCCTTCCTGCTGCCCAAGGAGGTACCGACCTCGCCCTGGATCGCATCGCCCGCCTGATCTCCTACGAGGCCGAACAACCCGGCGTACGCGTCACCATCACCAATACCGACGCCCCCGGCAGGGGCGGGCCCGTGGGGGGGCGATGCGGCCGCGGCCAGATCCGCCAGGCGTAGAGGGAGGGACAGAGGACCAGCTTGCGGCCCTCGCCCTCGTCCTCAAACGCCGTCGTGCTGCGGAACACCCGCCCCAGCTACCCGGCCGCCGCCGTCGCCCAGCTACGCGCCGAGGGCCACGACATCAAGGACGAGGACGTCGCCTGCCTCTCCCCGCTCAAGGACCGGCACATCAACTTCCTGGACCGCTACCTGTTCAACATCAAGGCCAGCGGGCCGGCCAGGGCATGCGGCCCTTGCGCGACCCGGATGCGGTTGAACCGGGAGGACACCGAAGACTGCCGAACGAGGAGGACACCGAAGGCTGAGGACACGGCGCCACGGCTTGTCGTACGGGCCGCGCCGCACGTGGTGCACGAGGCGGTGTGGAGGGCGGCGGCCGGTCCCAGCCGGCTGCTGGGCTCGGCCGGGTACTGGCGGCCGGACATCGTCACGACCAGTCTGCGGCTGCGGACACGTGCAGGGGTCGCCCGCCCGCCGGCAGCCTGGCACGGCGGCCTTCGCGCCGAGGGCCTCAAGTCGGGCCACCTCCGCCACTTGACCGTCGACGGGGTACGGCGCCAGGTCGAGATGGACGCGCTTCCACATGTCGTTCAGATGGGGAGTGCTGAGGAACTCCAGATACGGGCCGGCACCCTTGACGGAGCGCAGCAGCGCATGATCGTCGGTCACCTCGTGCAGGGTCCGGTCCATCGCCTCGCCCCAGAACCGGGCCATCGCCCGCGGGTCCGCGCAGTCGACGACCACCGCGGCGATCGGGCGTGTGGGTCTCGAATACCAAGACGAGGTAGGACAGGCTCACCTCCGAGCAGCGCGCCGCCCTCGCCGAGTTGGGCATCGATGGGGCAAGAGCTGTAGCGGCGACCACTCAGGCCGGTGGGGCCGGCCACGGCTGGTGGTCCCGCGCGGCCCATGGCGCCGAATCGCCTGCCGGTGGGGGAGCACTGACCGAACCTCGGGCCAGGCCCCCAAGTTCCTGCCTCAGCAGAGCCACCTTCCCCGGGAACTCGTCGCTCTCCCTTCAGCTCGGCCGACAGGGAAGGAGGGAAGGAGGGAAGGAAGGGTAGGGCGAGGCTTCGCTGCAGTCGCTCGGGGCTCGGGCGCGGCCTCGGGGCTCGGGCTCGGGGCCCGAGGCTCGGGAAGGATGTTCATGGACCTCCATGAACGCCCAGGCCAAGCCCACAGCAAGCCGCTGATGTGGCTGTTCGCGCGAGACGCGGGTTGACGGGCGGTTGCGTTGTCACAGGCTGTAACAGGCCCCTTCGCCGGGCGTGGGAACGGGTTTAGGTCTCCGGCCTCCGGCAAGAGGCGCCGGACGGGAGCCTCATGGGTGACGGACGGAGTGGCCGTCGCCTGGCTTCATCCCCCCACACCTGCCGGTTCTTCCGGCATACGAGAGGAAAGAGCACCACGTGAGTGAGAGCGCGAAGCACTCGGACAACGCGAACAACGCGAGGAACAAGCGGCGTTTCGTCTTCGGCCTGACCGGCGGAGTGGCGGCACTGGCCGTGGCCGCGACCGCGGTGGCGGCCTCCAACGGTGGGGCCGGCACGAGCGGGGACTCGTCCGCCCAGTCCCTGAAGGTGATGAGTCTGAACACCTGGCACGGTGGCGCGAAGGTGTCGGACGGCGTCAACAAGATTGCGCAGCAGGTCAAGTCTTCCGGCGCCGATGTCGTCGCGCTGCAGGAATCCTCCAGCCCGGTCGCCAAGGAGATCGCGGGCAAACTGGGGTGGAAGTACCACACGGCCAGCGGCACGGACGTCGATGTCATCAGCAAGAAGGCGATCGAGAAGACCGACTCGTTCTCGAAGGAGTCCTCCGGGGCGAAGGCGATCGCCGCGAAGATCCAGGGCGTGTGGGTGTACTCGATTCACCTCGACTACACGAAGTACGGCCCGTACAACGCCTGTTTCGACGAGGACAGCTACCAGCAGATCTACGCGGACGAGGCGAGCCGCAAGGCCCAAGCCCAGGACATAGCCAAGTGGACCGGCTCGGCACCGGCGGTCGTTGCGGGGGACTTCAACGCGCCCTCCCATCTGGACTGGACCGAGGGGACCAAGGCCAAGCACTGCGACTCGGCGGTCGAATGGCCCGCGACCAAGGCTTTCGCGGACAAGGGGTTCAAGGACTCCTACCGTGAGCTGCACCCGAGCCCTGCGAAGGTGCCGGGGAACACCTGGTCTCCTGTGACCAAGAAGAACAGTGACTACGGCAACAAACCGGAGCCGCAGGACCGCATCGACTTCATCCTGCACAGGGGTGGCTCGCTGAAGCCCGTAACGTCCCGCACCTTCGGGGGCGGCTCGGGCTGGCCCTCCGACCACCTGGCCGTCCTCACCACCTTCCACCTCTGAGCGACCCACGCCCGCCTTCGCAGCAGTGACGGTGTCTGACCAGGTACCGACCGCCGCTTCGGGAGGCGGCGTGGAACACACCCTCCAGGCTGGGGCGTGGGCTGCCTTGCCCAGCCCCAGCCTGCAATCTGTCAGCTCCGTTGAGCCTCTGGCCGTTGCGGGTCCAGGCGTTGTCGACGCCGGCCTTGCTACTGATCAAGAGGGCTGGTCGGCGTCGTTCCCACGGTCCCTGACCCGAAGTGGTCAGGGCTCACGGGCGAAGGTCGCGCAGTCTGGACACTCGTCGAGGTATCGGTGGCGGCATTCGACAGTGTGCTGGAGGAAGACGATCGCCTGTTGCCTGCTGATGACTTCCTTTTCGAGCGCTGCGATCTTCGCTCTCACGACCTTCTGCGCCTCTGATTTCTTCGGAGCCATCGCGGCGGTGACCTCGGGCAGGGAGAGCCCAACCTGCCGCAGTTTCAGCACGGTTCGTGCCTGCTCCAAGGCATCGTCGTCATATACGCGGTAGCCGTTCGCGTCTCGGCCCACGGTGAGTGCCCCGACCTGTTCCCAGTGGCGCAAGACGTGTGTTTCGACGCCGAGCCGCGCGGCGGCTTCGCCGATCGTCATCACTCGCCCCTTGCCTTCAGGTCGACCTGAACCTCTAGCTTCTCAAGCATGCATGATTCCACTTGTCTTGGTGATGCTCCGGCCGGAACGGTCCTGGTAACCGGCGCTACAGGCAACGTCGGCCGTGAGATCGTCGCGCGTCTCGTAACCCACGAGACGGCTGTGCGGCGCCTCGATCGCAGCCAAACCGGCGCGTCGCACGCAGGCGTGGAGTCGGTGGTCGGCGACCTGACAGACCCCGCTTCCGTTCGCGAAGCACTCGTCGGAGTCGACACCGTCTTTCTCGTTTGGCCCCTGCTGGACTGCGCCGCTGCTGAGCCGCTGATCACGGAGCTCGCCGCAGTGGCACCGCGCCTGGTCTACCTGTCCTCGACAGCCATCGACGATGACGCTGATCGCCAAAGCGATCCGATCGTTCAGGTGCACGCGGATATGGAAGCCCTGCTCCGTGGTGCGGGGCTTTGTCCCACTGTGTTGCGCAGCGACACCCTGGCGTCCAACACGCGTGGTTGGGCGGCACAGTTGCGATCGGGTGATGTGGTGAGGGGCCCGGATATTGAGCGCACAGCAGTCGTGGACGAGCGTGATGTCGCTGCGGCGGCTGTGGCGGTCATGCTCGGGCACCATAACGGGTTTGTTCGCGACACCTACTTGTTGACCGGACCCGAGCTTCTCAGCAGAGCTGAGCAGGCCGACATCCTTGGCGCCGAACTCGGACGAGACGTGCGATTCGAAGCAGTCCCGGCGGATCTCGCGCGGGCACGAATGCTGGCGGACGGTCGTCCGGAGCCGCTTGTCGATGCCCTGATCGCGGCGTCGGTGCGACGACTCGAATCGGACCTCATCACAGACCATGTCCAACGTCTCACCGGCCGGCCGTCCCGCACCTTTGCTCGGTGGGCCGCCGACAACCGAGGCGAGTTCGGACGGCAGACGTGATCAGTCCTGTCGATCAGCTTCCCACCGACGTGATGACCGCAGCAGGCAAGGACGGACCAGTGGGTCAACCGCTACCGCCGGCACGGTGAACTCGGCCTGCTGGACCGCCCCTCAACACCGCACCGACAGCCGGCCGTCACGAACTCCGAGGTGGTGGCCGGGATCGAGTAACTCCGGCGCACCCAGACGCGGTCGGCGTCCCGGTTCGTCTTCGCGCTTCAGGCAGAGGGAATCTCGGTCAGTCGCCGCACGGTGTCACGGCACCCGAAGCACTTCCGATAAGAAAGCCGGGGTCGGGGTCCTGCGCCGGGCCCGCGCCCGGTTCGCCGCTCGCGGGACCAGCCGCCCCACTCCAGCCGGCTTCGGCGCGCGAACCTGGCGGTGACGAAGCCGACCTCACACCGGGGGAACACGTGACCGCCCATCGGAGGCAGGACTCGCACTCGCGGACATCGCCGACCCGCCCCCAACTTCGACCTCATCGACGACGTCGCGGCTGACCCCAAGGCCATCACCATGCACTTCGACCAGATCGCCAACCACCCCTCACAGGGCTGACAGGCAGCGATGAATTCGCACGCAGGCCCGAGGGGGGACCGCCTAAAGTAAGCGGCATGACGCTGCAACTTGTTCAGGTGAACTTCAAGGCCCGGGACGACTCGGCGCTCGGCCAGTTCTGGGCGGAGGCGCTCGGCTGGGGTGTTTCCAGCGAAGGGCCCGGCGTCACCAACCTGGAACCCGTGGGCTTCGACTGGCCGGACCCGTCCGCCGTCTGCATCGATCTCGTCCGCGTCCCGGACCCGGAGACGGTGAAGTGCCGCGTGCACATCGAACTCGCCACCACCTCCGACGCCCATCAGGCGGAGTTGGTCGCACGTCTGAAGCAACTCGGCGCGACGCCCGCCGATGTGGGCCAGGGCGACCTGCCGTGGACGGTGATGGCCGACCCTGAAGGCAACGTGTTCAGCGTCCTGGAGCCCCGGGAGCGCTACCGGGACACCGGGCCGATAGCCGCCGTGGTCGTCGCCTGCGCCGACCCACGGGCCATGGTCCGGTTCTGGGGCGAGGCGATCGACTGGACCGTCCACGAGCTGACCGACGACCGTGCCCTGCTGCGCTCCGTCAAGGGCGTCGGGCCGTACCTGGAGTTCCGCCGCACGCCCGACGACGAGGTCGTATGGAACCGCATCCACCTCGACGTGATGTCCGACCCCGTCGAGGATCAGGCGAGAGAGGTCGCCCGGCTCGAAGGCCTCGGCGCTCTACGGGCCGACGTGGGTCAGGGTGACGTCTCCTGGGTCGTCCTGGCCGACCCGGCGGGCAACGAGTTCTGCGTCCTCGGCCGGGGCTGACGCGGAAGTCCGTCCGCGCCCTCATGGTGGTGCGGCAGTGCGCGGTGCCGGGCCCCCTCCCCGGCCGCCGACTCACGGCAGCCTGATCCACGCGTACAGCAGGAGAGCCCCTTTTCGTGTGCCGCTGATGCCATGGCGGTGAGGAAGGTGTGGGCGGGCATGGCCAGAAAGACGCCGTCGCCGGCCCACGGACCGTCGTCGATCCGGTCATCGAGCATCAGCATCCACATAAACCAGCTCAGCATGACCGCTTCCACGTCCCGTCGATCGCCCAGTCGCACAGCCGGGTGTAAACGCCCTTCCACGACCCGTAGTCCGGCGGAAGGCGCCGCCATGGCGCGCCGGTCTGGTTGGTTCCATGCGATCGCGTCGATCACCTGCCGGTGATCGCGCTACCGGCCGCCGCGACGCGGCGACCGGTCAGGGAGCAACGGCTCGATCCACGCCCACTGGGCATCCGTCAACGGCACATCCCCACAACGCTCAGGCGATCTTCAAAAACACGATCCAGGCATCGCCTCGGACGTGTCACGAGGCGCGTGGCAGCGCGAGCCAGTCCTGCCAGGTGATGTCGCGTCCCAGATAACGGGGCTGCTGGAAGGGCCAGTAGGCGGCGATCCACTGTGGCACCAGCGCGTCGAGCGCGCGTTCCTCCTCGCTGCCGACGAGGTCGTCCACCACCCACCAGGAGATCTCTCCGTCGGAGCCGGTGCGTTCGGGCGGGTCGATGTAGACACAGCCGAGGATCGCCGTCTCCTCCTCGTCCAGCAGCGCGTAGTTGAACGACTGGTGCGCGGCTATCTCCTTTTCGTGCCGCAGCAAGTCGATGCGGTCCTCTTCATAGGTCATCGTCTCCTTGGGCCAAGCCCAGGCCGGGCCGAAGATCTCCCACAGGCGCTCGCGAGAGCCCATCACGGCGGGGTAGTCGATCGCGGTGTCCGCCTCCCGGATCGGCCGCAGGTGAAGCGCGGTGTCGGGCACGGGCACGTGGACGGGGTGGACGAAGTCGTCAGGTAGCCAACTCATAACGGCGAGGCTACAACCGGTCAGCTAAGGGCGAGGCTACAACCGGTCGGCGCGGGACGATCCAGGCGGCGCGGGCGCCACCGCGGACGACCACCGGGCTTCGAGGAGGGCCCGCATTGCCAAGCCGCCCTGTACATCGCAGCAACCCTCCTCTGGGCCAAGGCATCCAACAGACAGGCCGGCCCCGGGACCGGCTGCGGTCGCGGGCCGTCTCCCCCCCCGGTGACTCAATGAGATGTCACTAAGGGGTCAGTCCGGCTTCGGCAGGGATCGCAGACGTTGCATCTGGGCGTGGCTGAGGTCGTACGCACGTCGCATGTGCTGGGTGATCACCTTGAGTTCGTCGTCGGTGTGGTCGTGGAGAAGCGACTCCCATGCCTGGCCGAGGTCGTCCCACACGGCGGTGACGCGGGCGACGCGGTCAGCGACCGGGGCGACCAACACCCGACGGCGATCCTGCTGGTCGGGTGTGCGGGCCACGTAGCCCCCTCGCTCCAACCGGTCCACCAGCCGTGTGGCTGAGCCTGTGGTCAGGCCCGTCATATCGGCGATCTGCTTCACGGTGCGCGGTCCGGGTTCGGCCGTCAGCAGGCTCAGGAACTGCACGTCGGTCGGGTGCAGCCCGAGGTGGTCGGCAACGGCCTGGTTGAACAGCACATACGCCGCCAGGTAGCGGCGTGATTCCTTCGACAACTCTTCGTACAACTGAGCCCGGCGCGAGCCTGTCACCTGGATCACACTCCAAATCACTGCGCGGCGCAGCAATCTCGTCGTAGAGTCTATTGCGTGACGCAGTTAATGCGTCGCGCATCGATTCTAGCTGTTGGGAGAACCATGCTCACCATCGCCGTCACCGGAGCCACCGGAGCCCAAGGTGGAGCCACGGCCCGCGCCCTGCTGACCGCAGGCCACCACGTGCGCGCCCTCACCCGCCACCCGGGCTCGCCCGCCGCCGACGCCCTGCGCGGCCTGGGAGCCGACGTGCGCCACGCCGACTTCGACGACCGCGCTTCCCTCGACGCCGCCCTCTCCGGGACGGACTCCCTCTTCGCGGTCACCACCCCGTTCGGCACCGACACCACCGCCGAAACCCGGCAGGGCAGGGCCCTCGTCGACGCCGCGGTGGCCGCCCGCCTCGGGCACATCGTCTTCACCTCCGCCGCCCACGCCGACCGGGGCACCCTGGTCCCGCACTATGAGAGCAAGAGCCTGGTCGAGCAGTACCTCCACACAGCCGATGTGCCGTGGACCGTGATCGCCCCGGCGGCCTTCATGGACAACTACGCCAGCGGCTGGACCCTCGACGGGCTGCGCGACAACACGTTCGCCTGGCCCATGCCCGCCGACCGGCCACTCACGCTCATCCCCGCCGCCGACATCGGCGCGTTCGCGGCCCTGGCCCTCCAGCGCCGCGACGAGTTCGCCGGCCGCCGCATCGACATCGCCTCCGACGAGTGCACCCCCAGCCAGATCGCCGAGATCCTCGCGACAGCCACCGACCGGCCGATCGCCCACCAAGAGGTCCCGCTCGCCCACGTCCGTACCCGATCCGCGGACCTGGCAGCCATGTTCGAGTACTTCACCACCGTCGGCCTCGATGTCGACGTCGCCGGCCTGCGACGCGACTACCCCGAAGTCGGCTGGCACGGCTTCGCCGACTGGGCCGCCGGCCAGCAGTGGCCCTCACTTCTGGCCCCCACCGCGCCGAATCAGTGAAATCCCCACTCAAAGGCGCACACCTGCCCTTACCTCTGAAAGAACGTCAACACCTCTGAAGGAACGTCAACGTGAAGCCCATCGGCTACTGGCTCAACCGCACCGACAAAGCCCTCACCCGCTATATGAACGACATGCTGGAGGAATTCGGCCTCACCAGGATCGCCTGGCAGATCCTCCACGTCATCCACGACACCCCTGGGGTCGCCGACACCGAAGTACTGTCCGTTCTCTCCGCCAACGCTGACGTCCGCACGCTGACCGCCGCCATTGACGCCGTGCTCGTCGATGGCTGGGCGACCCGTCCCGCGCCGGACCGGCTCTCGCCCACCCCCGATGGCCGTCAGCGCCTGGCCCGCGTCGCCGAGCGCGTCGACGCGTTCCGCGAACTCTCCACCGCCGGCATCTCCCCGGACGAGTACCGCACGACCGTCCGCGTCCTCGAACGCATGACCCGCAACCTCGAAACCGCGACGGGCGCCGCCTCCACGCCATGAGGCGGCCGGCGATAGCCGCCACCTGGACTCCGGTAGAGGTCGACCGCCCACCCTTCCCGGACGTGCCAGAGCGGATCGCCGCCGTGGCCACCGAGGCACACTCGTGCCTCGGCTTCCAAGCCCACCGTGGAGCCGTCGCCCTCGCCCGAGCTGTTGTCGAGGCCACTGCCAAAGCCAAGGGTGTCACGTCCGGCTTTCTGATGCAGTGTTCCAAGGCCCCGCACAAATGCAGGCTCTCGCGAAGAGCAGCAAGGGCCGAAGGCAGCGCAGCACCCGTAGTGTTCGGGCAACTTCCCGAACGTCTTATGACGATCAACCGTTACCCAGCGTGGCGGCGTCACAGAAGTTGAGCCAGAACCCGAGTTCGGGAGGCACCCGCTGCTGACGCGATGGGCACGTGTGCCGGTGTTGGTCCGGCAGGCGCTCCAGTACGACTCCCTTGCGTCAACTGCAAGCGAGTGGAACATCGAGGCCCGCACGGAAGAGGCTGAGCGGGAGCTGCTGCGTTCCGTGCAAGGGACGGTGAAGAAGATCGTTCGCCGCAGGCGAAGCCAACCCCTGAAGACGACAAGAAGCTCGGGGCCGGCAGCTCTCAGGAGCGCGTCTTGGCGGGCCGCGCTGCCTCCACCGTTCGCGTCGCCTTCGCCGTGCGTCGACTCCGGCGGGACAGCACGGTGGCCGGAACGAGGAGCACAGCGCCGAGGAAGAAGTAGCCGTTGATCACCATGGTCTTCCAGAAGTCCCATGACCCTGTGTCAATGGCCTCCTTCTCCATCCCTAGCAGGCCGTGCGGAGTGAGTGCCGTCGCCATGGTGACGTTCTCGACGAGGCCGGGCACGCCCCGCATCGTCAGTACCGCGCAGCCGATCCACAAGGGCACGTGCACCAGCCAGGACGGCGCACGTCGGCCCCATGGTTTGACTGTGGCCAGCACGCACACCACACCGACGACCGACATGAGGACGATGAGGGCGTCGTAAGAGAGGAAGAGCCACACCGGAGTGCCGTCGTCGGGATCCATCGTGTCCTCGTACATGACACCCATCTGCACGTGCCATACGAAGCTCGACACCAACCAGGCGACGGCAGCGTATGCCCAGCGAAGGAGAGTTTTCCCGGGTTCGGATTGCATGATCTCGACGCTACGAGCCGGGGCGCGGAAGAGGCGTCGGCTCGCAGGAGGAGCACCTCCGCCGCACGGGGGAGGCACGCCGATATCGAGCGGGAGTGGGCGGTCCGTACGGCGTGCTTGAGCCGCGTGGAACGGGTCCTGATCACGCACGACCAGGTCCGCGAGTACGAGCTGCCCGCGGCTGCGGGGAAGGCCGGCGACCCTCGCTGGGCCGGGTTCGCGCGCTGGTACGGGCTCGAACCCGGCCATCCAGTGCAGTGGGAGGTCGATGCGCTCGATCCGGCCGAGTTCCAGCGCCTGGTCCTCGCCGCCGTCGCTCCTTACATCGACCGAGCCGTACTCCGTGACCGCATCGCGGAGGAAGAACGGCAACGGAGGCAGCTCAGGGCCTTCACCGAGGGGCCCCAAACCGCCCGCCCGGCCGTCAGTGACTTCCAAACTCATCGACATCGATCAAGCGACGAGCCACTCCGTGACTGCCGGCGAGGGCCGCCGGACAGGTTGGAGGCGGTTGAGGCGGCCCTCAGCCCTCAGCCCTGTGAAACGGGCGTGAAGTCCCGGCTCGCCAAGTGGGCAGGCCGTGGCTGGGGCGCGGCGTAGGGGGCGCCGATCCCGTTCTCGACGCTGTTGTAGACGACGAACAGGTTGGTGCGTGGGAACGGGGAAACATTCCCTGCCGAGGCGTGCAGGCAGTTGCAGTCGAACGCCACCGCCGATCCTGCGGCCCCGGTGCACTGGTGGATGCCGCGCTCTTGGGCGAGCGTGGTCACCGCGGAGCGGTCCGCCGGGCCCGCCGGGAGATTCTTTCCGAGCAGGGACAGCTTGTGGTAATCGGGCGGTGTCTCGCCCACGGAGGGAACGAAGGTGTGATGCGACCCTGGGATGATCATGAGTGGTCCGTTGGAGGGCGTATTAGCGGTGAGCCCGATGGACAGGCTCAGGGCGCGGGGGGCGGGCATACCGTCCTCCGCGTGCCAGGTTTCGAAATCCGCGTGCCAGCCGAATTTCGAGCCGTCAAATGCCGCCTTCAGGTTGACCCTGCTCTGGTGAACGTACACCTCGGACCCCAGGAGTTGGCGGGCAATGCCGGCGAGCGCGTCCGCGCGGATGATCCGGGCGAAGGCATCACTGAGGACGTGTACCTCGAACACGGAGCGGACGTTGTCGGAATCCGGCTCCGGGACCACCCGGCCGGCGTCGCGCAGGGACGAGTCACGCGTCAGGCGCTGGACTTCCTGGAGACACTCGGCGACCTCTGCGTCGGGGAGCAGAGCATCGAAGGAGAGGTACCCGTCGCGTCCGTAGGCGGCCAGCTCTCCAGGGCTCAGCGGGCCGTCGGTGTCCGTACCCCAGACCACGGGGTGTCGTCGGTCGAAGGGAACCGATTCACGCGCCGTGCGGGTCGGATACAGATCTTCTGCCTGCGTGGGATGTACTGCGGTCATCGTGGTGCCTCCTTGCGGGAAGGGAACGATCGGACCTTGCGGGCATGGCTGCATCCGCTCATCGGAACTCTCAGTTCGCGGAAGATCGAGCGGACGTGCCCGGCCGTCGCCAGTGACCGTCGCGGAAGGGCGCGGTCACCCCCTGGTCCGGTCCCAGGGCAGCGCTGCGACGGGCCAGTCGGTGCGCGAGACGAGAGAGGGCAAGGCACATCGTCAGGTACAGCGAGCCCACCACGAACAGAACGGGGAGGTAGGGATAGCCGTTCGGGGTGGCGATGTTCTGGGCCAGGAGCTTGCCCGCGTAGAGCAGTTCCTCGTACATGATGATGAAGCCCAGGGAAGTGTCCTTAAGGGTGACGGCGATCTGAGCGACGATGCTGGGAAGCATCGCGCGCAGCGCTTGCGGAAGCACCACAGACCGCATCACCTGCGTCTTGTGCATCCCCAGGGCATAGGCAGCCTCCCATTGCCCCGTGGGAACGGATTTCGCGCCCGCGCGCAGAATTTCCGCCTGCACCGCGCCGTTGTACAGGGCTACCCCTGTCGCCAGCGCCCATAAGGTGACGCCGGTGAAGTGAGTCGCCGTCCATGCCCCGACTGCGCCGAGATGGCCGTTCAGTACAGAGCCGGTCTTGTCCGTGAGGACGCGCAGCCAGGCCATGTTGTAGAGGGCGAAGATCAGGATGAGTAGCGGAACGCCACGGAAGAACTCCACCAGGGCGGTGGTCGGCCAACGAACCAGTCTGTGCTGCGAGAGCGTGCCGGTTCCGAGCAGCAGACCGATCGCCAGGGAGAGCAGTGCGGCCAGAGTGAAGACTTTCAGGGTGTCGAGCACTCCGACCAGGATGCGCTGTTGCACTCCTTGGTAGGTAAAGGGCGTCCACATGGCGGCGCTGAACTGCCCGGTGTCGGTCAGGCGCAACAGTGCAGCACCGCCGAGGGCCAGTCCGGCGGCCAGCGCAATGAGCGTGTACAGAGTATGACGGCGGCGGGCACGCGGTCCGGGGGGCTCGAAGAGCACTGGGGCGGCCCGGCTGCTCAGCACGGGAGTGCCAGGCGGCTCTCAAGCAGCCGGAAAGCGGCGCTGATCAGCGTGATGAGCAGAAGGTAGGCCAGTCCCACCCACAGGAAGATGGTGGTGATGGCGTAGCCCTTCTCTACCAGGGTCTGCTCCACGCTGAACATTTCGTAGACGCTGAAGCCTCCCGCGAGGGCGGAGTTCTTCGCCAGAGTGATCATGGCGCTGTTCACCGGGGGGAGCGCTGCTCTCACTGCTTGCGGCAGCACTATCAGCCGGGCTGTTTGGAAGAAGGTGAGGCCGAGGCTACGCGCCGCCTCGGCTTGTCCGGCCTGCACGGTGTTGACTCCTGATCGGAGGGCTTCGCACAGGAACGCCGAGGAGTAGGCCCCCAGGGTGAGCACCGCCAGCGTGAAGTAGCTGAGACCGGTCAGCCCTAGCATCGGCAGGACCAGTGTGACGCCGAAGAAGAGCAGGACCAGCGGCGTGTTGCACAGCAGCGTCACAGCCAGTGCTCCCATGTTGCGCAGCAGCGGCACCGGGCCCGCGCGGAAGCATGCGAGCACGGGACCCAGGATGACGGCGAGCAGTGCGCTCGATGCGGTCAGCCGGACGCTTCCCAAAAAGCCCCGGCGGAAAAGGTCGAGGTTGTCCAGCAGCATGTGCACGGGCGGCTCCGTGGCGATGGCGGTCGGGCGGCGTCGAGCGGTCCCTTCTAGGCGGTGCGGCAGCCGGCGTGCGGAGATCTCTGCCAACGGGCCTGCTCAGTAACGCCTCACTTGCGGCGGTTTTGGGCGCGGGCCTCCCGTCCGGCCGAGCGTGGCACGGTAGGCGCGTTGCCAGTCGCCGTTGTGCATGTGGTGCTCAAGCGCGTCGTTGATCGCTGCACGCAGCGCCGCGTCGTCCCGGGCCAGCCCGACGCCGTACGGCTCCTCGGAGAAAGCGTTCCCGACGATGCGGAGCCGTCCGGCGTTCTGGGACGCGTATCCCTTCAGGATCGCATCGTCGGCTGTTACGGCATCGGCAACCTTCGTCACCAGGTCCTGGACGCACTGGGCGTAGCTGTCGTGGGAGATGACGTCGGCCCCGTAACGTGGCCGGCTGATCCGCTGATAGGGCGTGGACCCGGTAACGGTGCAGACCTTTTTCCCCGCCAGGTCGCTGGGGCCGCGTATGCGTAAGTCGTCCTTACGCACCAGCAGGTCCTGGCCGGCGAGGTAATACGGGCCGGCGAAGGAGACCTGTTTCTTGCGTTCGTCATTGATCGTGTATGCGGCGACGTAGTAGTCCACGTCACCTTGGGCTATGGCGGTCTCGCGGCCTTGGGGCGGAACGGTCTGCCAGTCGATGCGGTCAGGTGCGAATCCGAGGTCCGCTGCGACCATGGTCGCGATCTCGATATCGAATCCTGAGCGTCGGCCGGTTACCGGATCCTCGAAACCGAGGAACGGATGGTCGGATTTCACACCCACGCGGATGCTGCCCCGGCGTACGGCACGGGCATAGGCGCGCGATCCTTTCACCTTGACGCCATGGGCCCGCGCGTACTGAAGTCCGGCTGCCTGCCGACTTGCCAGTTGGTCCGTACTGCCCGGCGGGACGCCTTCCCGGCCACAGGCCGCGAGCGGCAGCACGGCAAGACCAGCGCACATCAGAAGGAGCCGCCGGCGCGGCCACCGAGACCTTCGAATGTTCCAACGTGGCCTCGGCACCGCGTCACCCCGCCATGTCGCTGTCAGCGGGCGCCGGTGCGGCGAGGACCCCGGTGTGCCGTTGGAAGAGCGCTCCGGAATTACGGTGCGGCAGGTCCACGATCCGCAGCAGCTCGAACCCCTGAGCCACGTAATACCGGTGCAGCAGGTGGTTGGTCTTCCAGGCTTCCAGCCTGAGCCAGGGCTTCTGCTGCTTCACGGCCAGCCCGCCTGCCCAGTCCAGCAGGGCCGCGCCGACCGCTTGACCGGCGGCTGACCTGCTCACGACCAGGTCGTGGACGTAGAGCGCGCAGGCGGGGTCGTCATGCGCCCACCATTCAGGGTCGGCCTTCTCCTGGACGGTGATCGTTCCCACCAATTGGCCGTGCAGGTAAGCGAGGTGGCAGTCGCGGGCTCGGATGGCGTCGACCATGCGGTACCGCCGGGGCGGGTACTGCCACTGGTCAAGGTCTCGGGAGGCCAGCCAGCAACTGGCCTCCAGCCAGAGCCCTTCCACCAAATCCAGTTCATCAGGGCGGGCGGCGCGGATGTTCAGGGCGTTCACGATGCGGCGTCCCGGACAGGCGCGGCCAGGTAACGCAGGGCCACGGCGGCATGGCAGGCGATACCGGACGCGAGGGCGTCCTCGTCGAAATCGGCCCGATTGGAGTGCAGCGCGGGGGCTGTATCGGGCGTCAGCCCGGGTGGGCACGCGCCGAGAAAGGCAAGGGCCCCAGGGACGGCGCACAGGACGTAGGAGAAGTCCTCCGCGGTCATCTCGGGAGCCGGTAGTACGTTCACCCGGTCCGGGCCCAGGACCTCCGCTGCCGTATCCAGGACGAAATGGGCGAACTCCGAGTCGTTGACGGTGGCCGGATACACCGGTTCGACCGAGACCTCCGCTGCCGCGCCGTGCGCGGCGGCCACACCCTCGGCGACCTGATTCACCGCGGCAAGCAGGCGCTCACGGGTCGCTGCCGTCAGCGTGCGCACGGTCCCGGCGAGTTCGGCTGTCTCCGGGATGATGCCGGGGAACGAGCCCGCTGACAGACGGCTGATCGTGAGAACGGCCGGATCGGCGGCCGGGATCCTCCGGGTCACGGCCGTCTGCAGGGCCAGGACGATCTCGCAGACCACCGGAACGGGATCACAAGCAGTGTCGGGAGCGGATGCGTGGCCGCCTCGGCCGCGCACCACGATGCGCACCCTGTCAGAAGCTGCCATCTGCGGGCCGGGACGCAGCCGGAGTACGCCGCTGGGCAGGTTCGGCGTGACATGCAGCGCGAAAGCGGCGTCCACCCTTCGGCCGCCGGCCTTGAGCACGCCCTCGTCGATCATGTGACGGGCACCGTGCCGGCCTTCTTCACCGGGCTGGAACATGAACACCACCCGTCCGGCCAACTCGTCCCGGCGGCGGGAGAGCAGCCGTGCGGCGCCCACCAGCATGGCGGTGTGGGCATCATGTCCACAGGCGTGCATCGCGTCGGGAGTCTGCGAGGCGAACGCCAGGCCGGTGTCCTCCCGCAGGGGCAGAGCGTCCATGTCCGCGCGCAGCAGAATGGTGGGCCCGTCGTCGGAGCCGTCGAGCGTCGCCGTCACCGAGGACAGCCGCTGTCCGGTACGGATGTCCAGGCCGAGGCCGTCCAGCGCCTGCAGGACACGCTCCTGCGTCTGAGGCAACTGCAGCCCGGTCTCCGGCCAGGCGTGCAGTGCCCGACGCAGGCCCACAACGTCGGTCGCCAACCGGCGGGCTTCCTTGAGGATTCCGTCTCCGCCCGGTGATGACCAAGCCCCCAAGGCGGACCGCCCTCCCTCTGTCACCGGCAGTACCGGTGACGTGGTGGGCGTGGTGGGCGTGCCGGTACTGCCGAAGGCTGTCATGGGATGGCTTTCCTTCCTCAGGCACCGCTGGGTCGTCGGCGTATGAGCGGGTGACAGCGGTAACTCACGATAGGGAGCGGTAATCCGATCCGACAGAGGGCAGGAAACACGACCGTGGTTTTCGGTCACCCAACGTGGCGGCCACACCATGGCGTATTCGCGCTCGTGACCACCTCCTGACACGCTGCCATCCTTCTCCCGGCGTACCCACAAGGCCGAGACGGGAGCGAGGTCCGACCATGGCCACGTCCGACGCACAGGCAGAGAGCGCAGCACGGCAGCCCTGGCAATGGGAGGAGACCGAATGGCGCCGACACGTCGAGCGAGCCCGCGCGGGACGCAGCCTCAAGCCGGCTCGGTGGCCACAAGGCGCCAAGGCCGCCGTGGCCCTCTCCTTCGATCCCGACCACGAGACGATCCCGCTGCGGGACGGACACGTCATGCCGGGCAAGCTGTCACAGGGCGAATACGGCGCCCGGGTGGGTGTTCCCCGCATCCTGGCCCTGCTGGAGCGGCACTCCGTCCCGGCCACCTTCTTCATGCCGGCCGTTTGCGCACTGCTGCGCCCGGAGGAAGCCCGCGGGTACGTCGAACGAGGGCACGAAGTCGGCATCCACGGTTGGATCCATGAACGCAACATGGAGCTTCACTACAAGGACGAACGAGACCTCGCCTTCCGGTGCACCGACACCCTTGAGCAGATCACCGGCCAGCGGCCGGTCGGGATCCGTACCCCCTCATGGGACTTCAGCGAACACACCCTGGACATCAGCCGTGAACTCGGCCTGTGCTACGACTCGTCCCTGATGGCCGACGACGAACCGTACGAGATCCTCTCCTACGGGGAGCCGACGGGGCTGGTGGAGATTCCGCCGGAGTGGATCCGTGACGACGCGGTCTACTTCAACATGGATCGGTACACCGCGGTGCGCCCGTACACGGCGCCGCGCCACGTTCTGCGGTTGTGGCAGGACGAGTTCGATGCCGCGTACGCCGAAGGCGGGCTGTTCGAACTCACCATGCATCCGCACGTCATCGGCCACCGGTCGCGCATAGTCATCCTCAAAGCGTTGCTGGACCACATCGCCGAGCGCCAAGACGTCTGGTATGCGACGCACGCACAGATCGCCAACTATGTGAAAGCGAATGCCGCAACGTCGGCAGAAAAGTCCCGTACATGAGCGCACCGTACCGTTGGTAAAAGGTGAGCACAGGCGGCATACGGTCTACGGTCTTCCAGCGGCCCGTCCGGTGGCGCGAATGTGTTCTTGTGGGTCGCAACCCTCCCGCCTACGGTTGCCCGTCAGCACAGTTTCCGTCAGTGACCAGTGAAAGCTGATCGCGGAGTTCCGCAGCTCGGATTCCACAAATTCCGGCGCAGGGCATCAGCATCAGCAGGTATGCGAACTGTGGAGGAATCTTTTTGTGGGTCTCCAATGGCCGTACCGGTCTGCCGAAAGAACTTGTAGGCTACTGCGCGCCCACCCCGGTCGTGCCTGTGCGGCTGCTGATCGACGGCGTGCCCCGCATTCTGTGGCTGAAGCTCGAGTCGTACAACCCGTACGGATCCATCAAGGGACGTACGGCACTGGCGCTGTGGCAGGACGTGGCCTCCCGGATCGACCCGGCGCTCGGTGTCATCGAGTCCACCTCGGGCAACCTCGGCCTGGCCTTGGCCGCGATCGCCGCAGCGTACCGAGTCCCGTTCACCGCAGTGGTGGATCCGCGCATCAGCGCATCGCTGCTGGACGACGTGCGGGCCCTGGGAGCCCGGGTGGTGACCGTGGACACGCCGGACGGGGCGGGGGGTTACCTGCTCAACCGGCTGGAGTACATCGAGGAACGATTACGACACGAGCCCGGGCTCGTCTGGCCGAACCAGTACGCCAACCCGGCCAACCCCGCCGCCCATGCCACCTGGACCGCGCCTGAACTGCACCGGCAGACAGGGGAAGGCCGGATGAGCGTCCTGGTCGCGGTCTCCACCGGCGGCACACTTGCCGGGTTCCGCCGGTTCGCCGCCGTGTCCGGCGCCAACTGGGAACTGGTCGGCGTGGACGTGACAGGATCGGCAGCCCTCGGCGGTTCGCTGGGAAATCGGGTCCTGTCCGGCATCGGCGCGAGCCGCCCCTCCACTTTCCTGCCGCACGGACACCAGCCAACTGTGCACATCACGCCCGAAGAGGCCGTCAGCACCTGCCGGTGGCTGTGCGAGACCACTGGCCTGCGCGTCGGACCGAGTTCCGGTGCCCTTGCCGCAGCAGCTCTTCACCTGCTCCGCGCAGAGAGGAGGCGCACCAGTGTGGCCTGCCTCTGCCCGGACGGGGCCGACCGGTACACCGACACCGTGTACTCGCCCGCTTGGCGCCGCGATCACGCCCTGGCCGAAATCGACGTCGGCCAGGACATCGACATGCTCACCCTGAATCCCTGTCAGCCGGACTCCGCCGTCGCCGAGACGGCCCTCGGAGAGGTGCGCCCATGACCGCGCAGGGCGGCGACCGCGACTGGTACGCGAGAGCCGGCGTGCGCAACGGCCCGCGGCGCCATCTCCAAGGCGAACTGGAGGCGGGCCAGATGTACTTCCCACCCGCCCTCCTACCCTATGCCGACCATCCTGTGGTGCGTGGCCTGCCGGACGATGCCCGCGCGGCCCTCTTCGCCCGGCACCTCTTCCAGTACCTCAGCTTCACCGCTCAGTTCGAGACGCAGGTGGTGAACCGGGCAACGGATCGCATAGCCGGGGGCCGCAGCGGCGTCGAGGCCAGTGCGGACACACGGCTTGATGCCTACCGCATCTACTGCGATGAGGGTTACCACGCGCTCTACAGTTTCGACGTCATCCAGCAGATATCCGACGCCTCCGGCGTCATGCCGGTCCCTTACGACTTCACGTACTTCCGTGACCAGCTGGACGCCGTCGGAGACCGGGCGCTTTCGGGGGAATCCGCCCTCGCCCAGCTCCTGCAGGTCGTCGTCTTCGAGACCCTCATCACCGCGATCCTCAACGACATACCCAAGGACCAGCAGGTACTGACGGTCGTGCGGGAGATCGTGCGCGACCATGCCCGCGACGAGGGCTGGCACCATGTGTTCTTCTCGCACTTCTTCCGCGATCTGTGGATCCAGCTCCCCTCTTCGCTGCGCACCCGTGTCGCCCGCTGCCTGCCCGAGCTGATCCGCTCCAGTCTGCTGCCGGACCTGCGACCGGTCCGGGCCGCCCTGGTCGCGGCCGGGCTGCCGCAGCGCACGGCCGAGGAGGTCGTCCGGGACTCCTACCCGCGTACGGAAGTGGAAGCAGGCATCCGAAGGGCAGCCCGGCACTCGGTGCGCCTGTTCGAGGAGACCGGAGTACTGCAAGTGCCTGGAGGGCGCGAGTCCTTCCATAACGCAGGACTTCTGCCGGAACAACACGCAAACACACATCGACCGGGCGAGCGCAAAGGGGAGGACAGTGAATGAGCGAGGACCTGCTCTTTCTCGACCGCCAGACGGTACTGGAGTGCGCGTCCGAGGTCGACCTGTGCGAAGTCGTCACCCAGGTATTGCGGCAACACGCCGAGGGTGCCGTGGCGATGCCCGCGGAAGGGTATCTGCCGTGGACCAACGAGACCGGCGCTTACTGTCGTTCTCTGGCGATGCTGGGCGCGGTGCAGGGCAGCGACGGGGCGCCGGTTCGCGGGATGAAACTCATCAATGCCGCCACCAGCAACCCAGCGCTCGGCATGGAACGGGCCGGAGGCATCGGCATGCTCTTCGACCACCACACCGCTCGGCCCGTGGTGCTCGCCGAAGCCGGCTGGCTGAGCGCCGCACGCACAGCGGCTTACACCTTGGTGAGCCTGCGGCACCTGGGGCCGCCGGAGTGGGATGCGCTCACGCTGATCGGCTGCGGCACATTGGCGCGTACCCATCTTGAACTGCTCGGCGAAGCATTCCCGCAGGCCAAGTCCGTGCATCTCTACGACCGGGTACCCGCGCGGGCAACCGGCCTCGCGGACTGGCTCGGGCAGCACAGTCCCCACCTGCGGGCACATGTCGAACCCAGCGCCCGTGCAGCGGTCGGGGCCGCCTCCGTCGTTGTGACCACGACCACGGCCGATACCGGCTATGTGCCGACCGCATGGCTCGAACCGGGCACTTTTGTCGCCCATGTGTCACTGGCCGACCTGCTGCCCGACGCCTTCCTGACCGCAGAAGCGCTGTACGTGGACGATGTCACCCTGGTGGCGGACAACCCCCGCCGCGTCCTGGGCGCTCTCCTGAAGGACGGACGGATCACCGCCCGCGGCCCCGGAAACCGAGACCACCCACAGGCCGCGGACAACAGGGGGGCGGCGCCTGCGCGGACACTGAACGGGACACTCGGTCAGGTGATCACCGGTCAGGTGCAGGCAATCAGGCCCCGCACCGGCCACGTCATCAGCAATCCCTTCGGTATGGCGGTCCTGGACGTCGCCCTGCTCAACGCCGTCCACGAAGTTGCCACACATCGAGGGACCGGCCGGCGGTTGCGCCTTTACTGAAAGAGGCCCCCATGCACGAGGTCAACCCCCGCCCCGATACCGGTCACGAGAGCGGGCTGTTCTCCCTCGCGGACCTGGAGCCCGCGGCCCTGATGAAACTCGCCGAAAGGGCGGTGGAACTCTTCCGTGACCGACAAGCCCACAGCCGCCCCCTGCGCGATCGGGTGGTCGGCATGCTGTTCACCCGCACCTCCACCCGCACCCGCACAGCTTTCCACGTCGGCACCGTACGCCTCGGTGGCGCCCCGATCGGTTACGGCCCTCACGACCTCCAGCTCAACACCGGCGAATCGATGGGCGACACCGGCCGGGTGTTCGGCGCCATGCTGGACATGCTCGTCGTCCGGAGCGCCGGCCCCGTCGACGAGCTGCGCGAACTGTCCCGGGAAGGCGGGCTGCCCGTGATCAACGCGATGGCGACGGAGGAGCACCCGACCCAGGGCCTGTGCGATCTGGCCACCCTCACCCTCGCCCACGGCGACCTGAGCGACATCCGCCTGCTGTACATCGGTGAGGGCAACAACACCGCCGTGGCACTCGCGTACGGCATCACCGCAATCCCCGGCGCCCACATCACGTTCGCCACCCCGCCCGGATACGGACTGCCGGAAGGGGTACTGGCCGCTGCCCGACGACGGGCCGACGCCACGGGTGCCTCCCTGGCGGAGGTCCACGACCTGGCGGCCGCACCGGATGGTGTGGACGTCATCTACACCACTCGCTGGCAGACCACGGGAACCAGCAAGCCCGACCCTGCGTGGCGGGAGGTCTTCCGACCCTTCCACGTGGACGCCGCGCTGATGCGCCGATGGCCGCGGGCAGCATTCCTGCACGACCTGCCCGCCCACCGTGGTGACGAGGTCGCCGGAGAGGTGCTCGACGGGCCCAACTCCCTGGCGTGGACGCAAGCCGCGATGAAACTGCCCAGTGCCATGGCCGTGCTGGAGAACACAGCCGGCCATGCCTCCAGCTGATCCGAGGCCGCCCGGCCTGGGACGACGAGCACCACTTGGATCAGGAATGAGAGCGGCATGCCGGACATCTCCCGTGTCACCGCGTACACCCATCTGACGGCGGACGACCTGGTGCCACCTCGTGTCCCCGAGGTCTTCTTCGAACCGGCCGACACAGAGATCGGCGTATGGGTGGTCCAGGATCTCCTGCCGCCACACGGCGGCACTGTCCTCGACCTCGGTTCAGGAAGCGGCGCCGCAGCTGCGGCCATGGCCCGCGCCGGAGCAACACGCGTCCACGGCGTCGACTCCGGGAAGGAAACACTGGAGTGGGCCCGCCGGCACTATGCCTCCCGCGACGGAGACCATCGCGTCACCTTCGCCCTGGCGGACTTCGCGCTGCTGTCCACCGACGAACTGGCCGCAACCGCTGCCCCGCTACCCCGCCCCCTGATCGTCACCAGCAACCCGCCCTACGTGCCCCTCACTCCGGACGTCGACCTCCTGCGCCCGTCCATCAGCGGAGGGAGCGATGGCCTGAAATGGGCCGGGGCGATCATTGGACACGGCCAGGCGCTCAAGAGCGACCTTGGGCTGACGTTCGGCAGCTACTCCAGCCCCCGGCGCGCGGTGAAAATGCTGGAAGACGCGGGGTACTCCATCACATCGGTAACGCTGTGCCCGCTTCCATTGGGCGACTTCACCCTGCACCACCCGCATCGGGTGCACGCACTGGAGGAACAGGGTGAGGCGGTGTTGTGGCGGTCCGGACCGGAGACGCCCGCATACTTTGTCGTCGGACTGGCCTGCCGGCGGGCAGGTCCTCCCCGCACTGCGGACCTGAACGCGGGGGAGGCTCTGATGCAGTTGCTGCGCACGGCAGCGCGGTCCCGCACCACCCGGCTGGAGGCTCTGGACAACGACGACGCACCTGCCACCGCGTGGCCGGTCCGGGTGCTGGATCTGCCGCCCGCCGCCGTACGCCACCACTGGTGATCATCTTGTCTGCCGGAAGAGAGGTTCCACCGTGCCCGGTTCCGCCCCTACGCCCCCGGTCTCGCCCGTCAGTGTCACCGTGGACGCCGTGGAGCACAGCATCGACTTCATCCGCCCGCAGCTGCGCAGCCGCCGAGCGACTGGGATCGCCCTGTACGCGGGAGTGCAGATCAATGGAGCACCACACCTGGGCACCAACGTCATGCAGACCGCGGCTTTCCTGCTCGCCCAAGCCGCGAGAGAACGCTTCGGTGTGCGGGCAGTGCTCCGGTTCGGTGCGCTGGACAACACGGCGTACCAGAGCCGTCAGTGCCCCCGCACCGGTACGCGATACGAGCGTTCTTACCACCATGCGCTAGGACCGGACCGGATCAGAGAGTTGACCAAACGTTTCTACGGTGACCTCTTCGATGCGCTGTCCGCTGCCACCGGCGTGCCCTATGAGACCGAGACCTACACTCACCAGCAGCGCAGCCGTCCCTTCCGTGAGGAGTTCCTGCAGTCGCTCGCGCGCCGGGAGCAGCTGCGCTGGGTCCTGGCACCGTCCACTGGGCAGGTGCCCATCAGTTTCCCCTGCCCGCAATGCGGCTGGCTGCAGAAGTACGGAGAGCACACCGAGCTGCTCACCGCGGATGCGACGAGGGCCCGTTTCGTCGCGGTGTGCCTCGACCACGGACGGTACGAGGTCGACGTCCAGCCGGACAGCGAGGCATACATCGGGGTGACGACGCTGCATCGCAACCTGGTGAAGGAACGGGTTGCCGCACGGGGCGGGGTGCTTCCCGTCATCATCAAGGGCGCGGACTGGGCGAGCGGCTGCCGGCTTCTGGATGAGGCGTTCCTCTGCTACCCGGACAGTCTTCCGCCACCACGCGTCTTCACCCCTGTAGTGCTCTCCGCTTCCGGGGCGAAACTGTCCAAATCGCTGCTGCGCGAGGGCACTGCGGAACTCTCTCCGGACACCGAACCGTGGATGCTGGACGCGACGGCCTGGGACGGAACAGCGCAGGAGTACGCCTCCACCCTGCACCGGCTGGTCTCACTGATGCTGGCCGAACCCCAGCACTTCGAGCGTGGCTACACCACGTCCGAAGTGGCCCACCTCATCCGAACCCACGCTCTCCGAAACACGGCGTCAGGCGAGGTACGCGTGATCCACGATTGATGGTCCGGCTCCCGCCCGCAGTGCGGCGGCGTGGGAACGGGCCTGCTTCTTCAAGGGCGGCCCCGCGGAGACTCTACAGAGAGACACACCGTTCCAAAGTCCCAAGCGCCCTCGCCACCTCCGGTAGTTCCGGCGCCGACCAGGCCGCAGCGCACGCCGCCCACAAGGCGTCGCAGAAATCCTTGCCCCCCAGCCCTGCCACCGAGAGCTCACCCCCACGAACCGCGGCATGCCAGCCGCCACACGCATAACCGTCCCCACTCCGCTCCACCGAACGCGCCGGTGCCAGCAGGCCGCGCAGGTCCGCCGCGAGATGCGTGGGACGACGATGTGCCGGAGCCGTGAGGAGCCCTCGCGCGTTGGTCGCGCCGGTGAGAACCAGCAGACTGTCGAAACCGGCGCGGTGTGCACCTTCGATATCGGTGTCCAGCTGGTCTCCGACCATCAAAGGATGTCGGGCACCGGTACGGGCCGCACTGTCGTACAGGAGGGCAGTCGAAGGCTTGCCGGCCACGGTGGGAACTACGCCGGTCGTGGCCTGGACCACCGCGACGAGGGCGCCGTTTCCGGGAGCGGTGCCCCGGGGCGTGAGCGCGGTCCGGTCGGTGTTGGTGACAATCCAGGGCACTCCACAGCCGACGGCGTAACCGGCCTCCGCCAGATCGCGCCAACTGACCGTCGGCGCAAACCCCTGCACGACGCAGGTGGGCTGGTCATCGGCGGACCGCACCGGCTCCAGACCTTGGGCGCGTACCGCGGCCAGCAACGCCTCACCACCGATGACCAGTACGCGAGCGCCCTCCCCGCAACGCTTGACAGCGAGACGTGCAGCAGCCTGCGCCGACGTCACCACATCCCCCTCGGTGACCACCACTCCGAGTGCCTGTAGATGCTCGGCCACCGACTGGGGCGTGCGGAAGGCACTGTTGGTGATGTAGGCGAAACGCATCCCGGACTTGCCGGCACGGGTCAGTGAGTCCACAGCGTGGTCCACGGCCAGAGCGCCCACATAGACAACGCCGTCGAGGTCCAGGAAAGCGGCGTCATACAGCTGGGCGAGCGGGAGGCCCGTCTTTGCCGTAGGTAAGTGCTCGGTCATAGCTGGTGCCGTCCTGGATCGGTCAGGAAGAGAGTGGGAAGGGTAACAGGGACGCGCGTACTGATGTTTTCAGGGTGGGGTGGTGGTCAGGCGGGTTTCGGTGCGGCAGCCGTCTATGAGGTGGGGGCCGAGCTGGGATGTGCCGGAGTCCGCGGCGGAGGGTGCAGGTGAGGTGTTCCGGGTCCGTGAAGGCGGCGTTGGCATCGGCCTCGCCGCAGTAACGACCAGATGCCTTCGACGGGTTGAGGTCCGGCGCGTATGAGGGCAGATGCAGGACGGTGAGCCAGTCGTGGTCGGCCGCCGACTGTTTCATGCTGGCTGTTCGGTGGGTGTTGAGGGTGAGGTAGGCCGCCGGCGAGGTGCCCGTGGTGCGGGTCCTTTTCCGTCGGCCCCCTCCCGAACCGTGCGGGCGGCGTTGACCAGACACGGCTTTCCAGTGATCACTTCCGGGGAAGAGCTGGGCCCCGTCCTGCATGGATGTCGTGATGGCAGGCCGAGCAGACCACCAGGGTCTTGTGCCGACGCGCTGCCATCAAGACCATCCATGGCGGTCGGTCCGGCCGACCGGGCCTATCGAGATCGGCGAGGGCTGACAGCCGTGATCCGCATGGTGAACGAGCTTGCCGGGCTCGACCTCGCGGGAGCCGAGGGCGTACTCGAGTGTGGTGAGAACCAGGTCGGCGTCCGGCGGAAGGCGGTCCGCCGCCGCGGCCAGGCCCGCCGCCTCGCCTTTGGCCGCGGCGGCGCGGACCAGGTCAGCCGTGCGGTGCCGGATCGCGGGACGCAGCCGTTCCACGGCCCGGGCACTGAACGGACCGGAGACCCGGGAGGGCCGCGGCCGAAAATCCACATACGGCCGAACACCGGAGCGGAAATTACCGCCCCATGGCTTCGTCGGTGGGTCGCAAGAGCCTCGCACAGCACCTCAACAGATCAGTCCCGCCTCGGTTGATGGCCTCGACTGGTGGGCTCGCATGTCGAGGCGTCGCGTATTCCAGCTCGAATCGCCGCGATTGGTCACTTTAGGTGATGAGGGCAGCATCCAGGGTCCGGCCCGGAGTAGGTATGTTCGCCCGGTGGCGCGTTCGAACCGCTTCGGAAGGGGAGAGTGTCGGTGGACGTCGTCGCGGTCATGGAAGCGCCGTCGTTGGCACGGGCACAACTGGAACGGCGTCGGCTCCGGACGTGCGCGCGGGCCCCTGTCCCGGCGGGCCTTTGCGTTACTCGCCGCGCTGCTGGTCGTTGGGGTTTGTGAAGACCTGGGGGAGGAGCGGCGAGACGTGTGCCCTGATGTGACCGATGCCTACTACCGCCAGCACGTCGTGCCGTACTACCGGGCATTCGAATCCCGTGTGGGGTACGCGGCGTTGCTCGGCCGCACGCGCCACTTCGGCTGGTACGAACCCGGTGACTCCCCCTGGGGTTTCAAGGCGGCCATGCGGCGCATGGAGGTCGTCGCGGCACGCAAGCTGGCCTTGCCGCCGGCGTCTTCGGTGCTCGATGCCGGGTGCGGGGTCGGTGACACGGCGCGCACGGTCGCAGGAGCGAGCGGGGTGCATGTCACCGGGATCGACGGTATCGGGTCGGATATCTCCATCGCGCGGCAACGGTCGGCCCGTGCCGGCGAGCCGGGCAGGCGGACACGTTTCCTGCAGGCCAACTATCACGCGCTGCCGTTTGCCGACGCCTCCTTCGACGGCGTCTACACGATGGAGTCCTTTGTCCACTCGACCGAACCCCTGCACGGGCTCGCGGAGTTCTTCCGTGTCCTACGTCCTGGCGGGAAGCTGGTGATGTTCGAGTACGCGAGCACCCCGCAGGCTCAGCTGGCGCCACGGGCGCGGACCGCGCTGCTGCGAGTCTGTGAGCTGTCCGGTATGCCGGGCCTGCTGGCGATGACCCATGGGGAGTTGGAGCGGCTTCTTCGCCAGACGGGTTTCGCCGTCGAACCGGCCTATGACGCGACGGCGAAGATCCTGCCGATGCTGTGGGCCTTCTCCGTGCTCGCCCGGCTTCCCTATTGGCTCGCGTGCAGCGTGGGCCGCGGCGACCTCCTGGTCAACGCCATGAGCGCGGTGGAGATGTACCGCCACCAGGACACCTGGCGGTACACCATCTGTGTCGCTACCAAGCCGTGAGCCGACGGCTGCCTCGCGCTGTGAGGCGGGGGACCGGGTGCTGGCTGGCGGGGCGGATGGCTGATCCGCTCGTGACCCGGGAACAGCACGATGTCGGTGCAGAAGCCAGGGCGCTGCAGCCGGCGGGCCGCACGGCCGGACACCAGGCTGGAGGCTGGCGAGTGCCTGAAGGGCTCTTGGCAACTGTGCGGCAGCCAGCCGTGATCGTCTCGTCCAGGCCCTTGCTGCCTACGATGCCCCGGCGCCGCTGCGGAAGGACGGACATCGCGTGAAGCGCGTGCCTGTGTGCCTGCGTGCCTGCGGGCCGACTACGCGTACTGCGCCCGATGGGTCGCACGCGATGAGATCGCGGGATTCATGGTGGTGCGGATACTGCTGCCGGCCGAGGTGAGGCCCTTTGTCCTGGCGGCTTACGCGTTCGCCAGTCTGACCGACGATCTGGCGGACGGTGGACAGCCCGCTGAGATGGGGCTGGACCGCTGGACGGAAATGGTCCGTGATGCGTTCGCGAGCCCTCTTACCAGCGCCGCCCATCCCGTGGTGCCGGCCTGTGTCCATACCTGCCGGGTGCGCGGGTTCCCTCGCCACCTGGTCGAGTCACTGCTCGCGGGTGCGGTGATCGACGGGGACTTCACCGGGTTCGCGGACGTCACCGAAGAACTCGACTACATCAACCGCTGGGCTGTGCCGTTCTCTGCGGTCGGGGTTGGAATCCAGTACCCGGGCGGCCCTTCGGCGCAGCATGCCCGGGGATGGCACATGTTCGCGCGAGCCATGCAGCGTCAGGACTGGCTGGCTGATCTGGCTGGCGACCTGGTGCAGGGGCGACTGTATGTTCCGGCGTCGGTACTGGCCGACTACCAGGTGAGCGCGGCCGACCTCCACCGCAGTGCCCGGGGCCGCGTCGCCAAGTGGGCGCGCTGCTGGAGCACCTGTGGCGCCAGGCCAGAGAGGACCTGTCGCAGGCCCACGGTGTCATCGACGTGACGACGTCCGACTTGCAGCCGCTGGTCAGGGCCGGCCTCGAGGCTGCGCGCGCCCGGCTGGAGCGGGTGGAGAAAACCGGAACGGGACTCATACGCCATACCGTCGGGTTCGGGGTACGGGAGCTGGTCAAGATCCTTGCCCGCAGCTACCGCGCCGCGCGGTGCTCCGCCAGCGCCAGCCCGCTGGAAGCAGCCCAGCCCCGCACGCCATGACGGGACCTGGCGGGCTGCTTCGCGCCGGGCGCCGCCAGGTGCTGACGGGCAGGCCAATCGATTCCTCAGCCAACCCCTGGTGACCGGGTCGTGGGCGTGGCAGGCGTGCTGCCGGCGTCCGGGTCGGCTGGGCGGCCGCGTCCCGCACCACCTGAGATCGGGTGAGTGCCCATGCCGGCTGGGGCATGGGGAGTGCTGGCGCGCCCAGGGGCGGCGGACAGGGCGTTGCGGGTGCGTCGGTGGAAGGCGAGCAGGCCAAGGAGCGCGGCCCCGGCGAACCAGGTGAGCTGGAGGGAGAGATAGGAGAGCGGCGGGGTGTCGGTGAAAGCGGCGGCGGTGGCGCTCTGGACGGCGCCATAGGAGGGGAGGAAGGTGATGGCCCAGCTGTTGGCGCCGGAGCTGACGATGGGGTTCTGCAGGGCGATGTCGAGAACACTGGTCATGACCAGCGCGAACATTCCTTCGACCTCGCGGCGCAGCAGGGCGCCGAAGACGACGCCGAGGGCGCCGTAGGTCATCGCCGCGCAGAACAGTGCGGTGGCGAGCAGCAGGGGCTGCCGCGGCGTCCAGGACAGGCAGGCGATGGCGGTGGCGTAGGCGGCGATCACCACCGAGGCGACGGCGAGCGCGGCGGTCTTGGCCAGCACGAGGTGGGTGCGCGGATAACCGGCTAGGGCGAGGCGGCGGTCGAAGGGGCCGCTGGCGAAGGTCGCGGCGAACATCATGAAGCCGGTGATCAGGGTGACGGAGTTGATGGCACCGGTGACCTGGGTGAGCTGGTTTCCGGCAGGGGTCAGGATGCGGCCGGTGACCCGCAGCCGAAAGTGCACGGGTGCGCTCGGGACGACAAGGTGGGCCACCGCACTCCAGATAGGCACGTAGGCGGCCACCAAAAACATCGCGAACCGGTTGCCGGCGTGCGCGACGAGCTCATATCGGCTGGCAGTGCGGAAATAAAGCAGGTGCCCTTTCACCCCGACGCCTTTCCGTGCGCGCAATGCAGCACGCCCTCCTTCAGGTGCCAGAGTTCGTCGAGGCGGTCCGCGTCGTGGGCGAGGTGGGAGACGACGAGCACGGAACGCCCGGCCTCGCGCAGGTGGTTGGCGAGATCCCAGAAGCGCAGATAGGTGTCCCAGTCGAAGCCCTGGTAGGGCTCGTCCAGCAGCAGCGTCTGCGGGTCGTGCATCAGGGCCAGGGTCAAATTCAGTTTCTGTCGGGTGCCTCCGCTGAGCGCCTCGGCGCGTTCGTCGAGGTAATCCGCGAAGTGGAGGCGCTCCATGATCTCCCTGGCGCGGCGCACGTCGGGCAGTCCGTAGGCGGTCCGGAACAGCTCAAGGTGCTGGCGGGCCGTCAGGGCCCGGTTGAGAACGACACGTTGCGGGCAATGACCGATCCCGCCGCGGTGGCGGACGGTGCCGCTGTCGGGCCGCAGTTCACCGGCGAGGATATTGAGCAGGGTCGACTTCCCCGACGGACAGGGGCAGACCTGTCCGCTCGGTGATCAGATGGATCTTCGAGCCGTACTTGCCCCGGTCAACAGGATTCGGACCTGTCAGGTCCCCCTTTTTCAAGGCCCGCATGTTCACCGAGTCGATCGCACACCGCGACCAGTCCAGGTCACCGCGGGCACCGAGTTCGTCGAGGACCAGGCGGTGGAGTTTGGCCCACACCCTGGCCTTCGTCCACTCTGCGAACCGACGGTGCGCCGTCGCGCCGGACGGCCCGAATGACGCCGCGGGAAGCTGCTGCCACGTGCAGCCCGGGGTCGCCACGAACACGATCGCGGCCAGGACCTCGCGGTCGCCGTGGCGACGCCGGCCACCGCCCTGCGGCCGCGACGGCGCCTCTGGCACCACCCGCTGGAACAGCTCCCACAGCTCATCTGACACCAGCCGCTCAACGATCCCCCCGCTGGGAGGCTACCGACCGTAAAGGGAAGGCCCGTAGTCAGTGGCCGATTCGGCGCTGCTCGTCGAACCGAAGCAACACCCGTACCAGACGCCACACTCCGGCCACCGCCCCGAGCAGTGCGCCCCCCGCCAACACGCCTTTCTCTGCCGAACCAGAGAGGTCAAGGGCCAGGGCGAGAGTCCAGGCGACAGCAAAGATCACCCCAGCCAGCACGGCGGCAGTCACCAGGGCGAAAACGATCTCCACCGTCATTGCGTCCTTTTCCCACCGCGACTCACGCCCCATATCCATGCTGCAAGTCTCACATCGCGGTCAAGCCACCGCGCCTGCGACTGACCGCTGACTCTCACGGGCAGCTCGATCACCAATTGAGATGACTAAGCCTCCTGGACCGCATCCGCACCGTGGTGACCTGCAATGCTGGTGCAGGCGCACGGCCGCGAAAGGGCCATGGAGTGTGTTGAGAAGGAGGCGAAAGCCATGGCCCGCTAGACGGCGCCTGGTCAGTACCCGTTCACGGGGCGCGTACGGGGCTTGAACGGCCCTCGCCGACGGGTGGACGCCCTCCTCGCCAGGCCGCGAGATTCTCCCCTGCCTTCTGTCTCGTCAGCCGGTCAGCAGTACCCATACGCCAGGGGAGTTTCTACGGACATGCTTCACACGCCAACGGGAGTTCGGATAACGCAGGTCGATGCCCGAGAGGGCTCTAGCGATGGATGCGGCACGTCATTCTTTGTCCGCAGTGGACAGGGCCTCGGCGATCATGCGGATGGCGAAGTCGGGGTTGTCGGTGATGCGGTTGATGTGCTCCGCGAGCAGGAAGGCGGTGGCTTCCAGGGGATTCATCTCCTCATCGGTCCAGTCTCCGTACTGTTTGCGCCACAGGTTGGGGCTCAGGCCGGTGCCCGCAGCGATGACCAGGCCAGCCATGGTGGGGATGGCCTCCGGGCGGATACTCCGGGGCATCATGCGCATCGTGGCTACGAGGTTGGGCACCACGTACTCGATGACGTCCTTGTCGTGGTCCTCGTGGGCCTTCCGCAGCCACGTCATGAACATGTAGATGAGCGTGCACGCGCCGTCGAGCAGGTCATTGGCTTCCTTGGGGCCCAGCGACTCGGTGAACTGGTGGATCAGCTCCTGTTGTTCGGGATCGGTCTCGGTCTTGCCGTCGCGGATGCTCTTGAGACGAGAGTCGACCAGCATGAGCGCTGCGCCCACATCGCCGGCGGGAGCGTGCTGGGGGTCGTAGGGCGATGACACAGGATTCCTCCTCAGGTGGCCGCGATGGGCGGCGCGGCATGTCTGTACATTAGACGGCCGAGGAGACGCGGGACTGGCGAATTCCGGTGAAGGTGAAGAGTTCCGCTTCGTCCGACCGGGACATGATCCTCCCGCCGTAGACGGCCGCATTGAGGCCGCTTCAGGGACCGCGCCCAGCATGTGGGTGTCAGGTCGCTGCGGATGCGGAGTACCCGCTGCCGGTGACGGCGGTGCCGCCCGAATTCGGGGCGGAGCTGGTCGACTTGCAGCCCGAGGATAGATCTCCGCCAAGACCGGCAGGTAGAGGATTCGGTCGGCGCCAGGCGGGCCGTCGATGGTTCCGGGCAGTTCGCGCATCGCTTTGCCAGCCGGGTGCGGGAGGGGTGCGGCTGCCCGTCGCCAATCGGCTCCCAAAGGGAGGCTTACCACCCACGGGCGGGATTTCGGCCCGAGTGGAGTCGGCCCAGGAGGAAGGCCTGCGTGGCTGAGGTTGTGTGCCCGCACGCCGATGATCACGGCGACGACGCGCGGCGTCTGGTCGTCGGGCGCGGCTCCGGTCTCCTGGGCCAGGACCGTGGTGAGGGCGTCGGTCATCTGCCGGCCGAGGTCCTCCAGGCGGGCGGTGAGCGTGGGGGCGGCCCGCATCATCTCGAATACGGGGCCGAAGCCCGGGGTCAGGCCCACCTTGCGGTCATGGCGCCGCAGTTCGTCCCGCAGCCGGCCGAGCACCGCCCGGGCGGCGGACTCGCCGGACTGCCGGGCGCGCACGATGTCGGCGAGCCGCTGCGGGGATGCCTCGTGTGGCGGCAGGACGAGGTGTTCCTTCGCCTCGAAGTAGGTGTAGAGGGCGTGTCCGCACCTTTAGCCGCCGGCAGCTCCCTCTCCTGGACCGCCACGACCATCACAGCCGGCCATACCCTCCCGCTGCGCCCGGGCGCCCGCCGGACGGGCTTGCCGAGCACCTCACCGCGACCGGTCCCGGTGTTCCTTCCAGTGCTTCAGATTTCTTGGCTGGTCGAGGTACGAACGGTCCCGGATGGGTGCGGGGATGGGAGTTTGTCGCCTGTCATCAGAAGCAGGCCACCGGTGGCAGTGTGTGGGTCATGCCCGGTGAGGATGCGGGTACGGATGTGGCGGAAACCGGCGTCGGCGAGCACGTCGCGGTAGGTGGCGGTGGACCAGAAGGTGTCGGTGATCTCCTGCCATGTGTCGTCGGGCTTGCGCAGGCGGCTGTGGACCGGGGCGCCATCGAGGTACGGGCCGGGCTCGGTGTGCCAGTCGTCGTAGCTGGCCTTACCGATGGAGGCCGGGTCCGAGCCGAGTACGGCAAACCGGCCGCTGGGACGCAGGACGCGGTAGATCTCCGCGCAGATGGAGCCGAGTTCGTCTCGGCTGGGCTCGCAGATGAAGACGAAGCAACACATGCCTGCGTCCATCGACGCGTCCGGGAGGAACCGCAGCCTGCCGTCGAGGCTCAGGCGGTAGTCGACCCGCGGGGTCGGTCGGGCTCGGGCGAGTTCCAGCATCGCCGGGGATGTGTCGACCGCGCACACCCGGGTCCCGGACCTTGCGGCCGCGCGGGCTGGCTGGCCGGGCCCGCAGCCGTAGTCCAGCAGAGTGGCCGGGCCTGTCCGGTCCAGGCGCAAGGATTCGAATACGGCCGGGTAGCCGACCGTCCGTGCCAGTGTGTGGGGCGCGGCTGCGTAGGCGGCCGCGGTGCCCGCATCCTGCCAGGCGGTTAACGCCTTCGGCACTGACAGTTCGTCCATCGACTGTGCTGACCTCTCAATCGTGCTGATGCGGCAACCGACGGCCGGACAACAACCGCTGCGGTGACGAGGCAACGGCGTGCCGGCATCCCGCACTGCGCGGACTGCCGGGAGGGGACCGTACCGCCGGCGGCCCATCGCAGGTCGCGTGATGGCGTGAGTGGGCCCTTGAACCGTCTCGCCATGGACTGTGTTCACAGGTCACAGGAGCAAGTCCGGCAAGATTCAATATGGCCCGCAGGCAACGGCCCGCCAGGAACGGCCCGCCAGGAACGGCCCGCCAGGAATGGCCCGCAGGGCGAGGGCCGCCGTATGCCGGATAGGGGGCGTATCGCGGAAGGCCGCGAGCGGATCACCTCGCCCATGTGGGCGACGCCGGGCGCCCGCCGGGCTTTCGTCCTCTTGCAGGGCGGGGGAGTTCGCGTCAGTGTGTGGGCGGGCGCGGTGCTGTGTCCTGCGCGTCCTCGTCTCACGTCGGGAGAGAGCGTGACTCCGTTCGCCTTGCCCCATGGCCTCCATGGGTCGGGACCGCACAAGGTCATCGCCGTGCACGGGTGGTTCGCCGACCGGTCCGCCTTCGACGTCCTGCTGCCGGACCTCGACCGGGGCGCGTTCCAGTACGCGCTGGTCGATCTGCGGGGCTACGGCGAGGCGAAGGGCGCGGCCGGTGCGTACACCACGCAGGAGGCGGCGGCCGATGTGCTGGCGCTCGCCGACCGGCTGGGCTGGGACCGGTTCTCCCTGATCGGGCATTCGATGGGCGGCAGCGTCATCCAGCGTGTAGTGGCCGCGGCGCCGCACCGCGTGCGACGGCTCGCCGGCATCTCACCCGTCCCCGCCTCCGGGCTGCCCATGCCCCCCGAGCAGTGGGAACTGTTCACCTCCGCGGAGCACGATCCGGACAGTCGGCGGGCCATCCTCGACGTCACCACCGGCGGACGCCGCCCTGCGGCTTGGCTGGACCGGATGGTGCGGCGGTCCCTGGAGTGCAGCGACCCGAAGGCGTTCCGGGCTTGGCTGGATTCCTGGGCGGGGGAGGGGTTCCACACCGAGGTCGAGGGTTCGGCGGTCCCGGCGCTGGTGGTGGCCGGCGCGCTGGACCCGGCCCTGAGCGCCGACCTGGCGCGGCAGACGTGGATGCGATGGCACGCCGACGCCAAGCTCGTCGAACTGGCCTCGGCGGGGCACTACTCCATGGACGAGACGCCGCTGGAACTGATCCGGACGGTGGAGGACTTCCTGCGCGAGGACGACGCGGCGCGGGCCGGCGACGGTAACGGACAGGTCGAGGGCGCCGGGCGGGGCGGAGGGGAAGGGCCGGGGGCGGTCGGGTGACGGTGCCGACGGCGGGCGCGGCGGCCGCGGTGGATCCGGAGGTGCCGAATGTCTTCGACCCCCGCGGCTATGTGCACGGGCTGCCGCACACCGCGTACCGGTTGTTGCGCGATCGCCACCCGGTGGCCTGGCAGGAGGAGCACGAAGTGCTCGGCTGGCCCGCGGGGCCCGGCTTCTGGGCCGTCACGCGGCACGATGACGTCGTACGCGTCCTCAAGGACGCCCGCACGTTCTCCTCCCACCTGGGCGCGACCCAGATCCGCGACCCCGACCCCGCCGACCTGCCCTTCATCCGGCGCATGATGCTCAATCAGGACCCTCCGGCCCACGGTCGGCTGCGACGCCTGGTCAGCCGCGCCTTCACCCCGCGCCGGATCGAACGCTTCGCGACCGCCGTACGCGAACGGGCCCGCGGCCTGCTGGCGGCGGCAGCCGACACGGCACGCTCCGGGGACGGCGTCGTCGACATCGTCACTGCCGTCACCGACGAGTTCGCACTGCTCAACCTCGCCGACCTGCTCGGCGTCCCGGCCGTCGACCGTGGACTGCTGCTGCACTGGACACGCCGCGTCATCGGCTACCAGGACCCGGACGAAGCGGGCACGCCCCCGCTCGCCTCCGCCACGGAGGTGCCCTCGCAGGCGCCGCCCACCCCGCCCGTCAATCCACGCTCCCCGGCGATGCTGCGCGACATGTTCGACTTCGCGCGGGAGCTGGCCGCCCACAAGCGGCGGCACCCGGGCGACGACGTCATGACCGTACTCGCCCTGGACGAGGAACTGCCCACCCCCGAAATGGAGATGTTCTTCTTCCTCCTGACCGTCGCGGGCAACGACACGGTGCGCAGCGCCGCCCCGGGCGGCCTGTTGGCGCTGGCCGAGCGCCCCGAGGCGTACCGCGGCCTGCGCGCCGGAGCGGCGCCGGGTGCCACCTGCGTGGAGGAGCTGCTGCGCTGGCATCCGCCGGTGCTCAGCTTCCGCCGGACCGCCGCGTCCGACACCGAGCTGGCCGGCCGCCGCATACGTGCCGGGGACAAGGTCGTCGTCTTCCACGGCTCGGCCAACTACGACGAACGGGCCTTCGCCACCCCGCACCGGCTGGATCTGACTCGCACCCCGAATCCCCATGTCTCCTTCGGCGACGGCCCGCACAGTTGCCTGGGTGCGCACTTCGCCCGGCTGCAACTGCGGGTGCTCTACGAGGAGACCTGCCGCCTGCTCCCCACCCTGGCGGTTGCCGCTCCACCCCAGCGGCTGGTGTCGAACTTCATCAACGGTCTGAAGTCGCTGCCGCTACGGCTGTCTGACTGACGTGCCGTTGGATCCGGCAGCCCTCCGTCAGCCCTCAAGCGGCGTCGTCCGCCGGTGGCCGCAAGGCCCCAAGGCCCCAAGGCCCCAAGGCGCGAAAGCGCCCCCGTCCTGCCGTGGCGGATTCCAGAGGTCGTTGCAACACGTGGTCGGTTGATCAGGCCGCGAGCAGGCCAAAGTGAGGTGCTGATACCAGGCGAGCGTGGCTTCGTTCACGTTCAGCAGCAGCGTTTGTCGATGAGTTCCAGCAGCGGTTGGTCAGCAATCGAGCCGTGGATGTTCACGAGAACCAGCGGCGGGGCCGTGTTGCTGAAGCGGTCATCGTGAGGGGACGCTGCGGCAGTTCAGGTTGAGTCCCAGCCACTCGCGCGCCGGACGAAGGTGCGATGATCTGTTCGTGGCGACAGACGCCGAGTGGGCTCGGATTCGGAGGGACCTGTGCTTCGGGCGGGTCTTCGAGGGCACCGTGGTGGAAGTTCCCCGGCCCGGTGCGATCGGGATCTTCGTGGACATCGGCAGACTTCGTTGAACGCGTTCGTCCCAGTTGGCCATCCGAAGTCGGCCAGCCCGTTCGTGACCAAGGGCCTGTCATCCCCGACGAGTTGCAGGCCGTGCTTTGCTCCTATGGGCCGCCGGCCAACTCCCCATGAGACTGGAGAAGTGGCCGGCTGTCCTTCGGCGGCTGGTGCGTTGTCCGTGACTGTCGGCCGCACCCTCACGGACAGCGCACTAGCTGGAAGGGGTGCCCTCTTCCCTCGCGATACGGTGCTGCCATGTCGCGATCAAGCGAAACCGGATCAGTCTTGTCTTCCGTCACCGCGGACGACGTCGACCTTGCCGTGCGGCTCGCCGTGGGCGTCCTTCGGGACGCACCCCCGGAGGGGTGGGGCGGTAAGGCCGGTTCGCTGGAGTGGGACTGCTGGGAGACCGCAGAGCACCTCGCCAACGACCTGTTCTACTACGCCGTGCAGTTGGGGCCGCAGAGCCCACCGCTGGACACCCATGTGCCCATCGCGTTGAGCCAGAAGAGGCCGGACGGACCCACGGTCTTCCTCTACGCGGACCGTGACGCGGGTCCGGCCGGCCTGCTGCAGGTGCTGGAGGCGTGCGGCGCGCTGCTGGTCGCCATGGTGCGTACCACGCCGCCCCGGGTCCGCGCCCACCACGCCGCCGGGGTGTCGGACCCCGAAGGCTTCGCGGCGCTGGCGCTGCAAGAGACGCTGGTACACATGCACGATCTGGCGGAAGGCTTCGGGCTTGCCTGGACACCGCCCTCCGCTCTCTGCTCGCGGGTGCTCGCCCGTCTGTTTCCAGAGGCTCCGGGCGGCGCGGATCCCTGGCTCACCCTGTTGTGGGCCACCGGCCGCGCCGAACTGCCGGGGCACCCTCGTCTCACCAGGTGGCGCTCGGACAGCACACCGCGGTCATAGGAGCGGATCGGCCTCAGCCGCCTCCAGGCTGATGATGGTGCCCCTACGGCGGCGAGAGCACACCGGGCCACCCGTCCCAACCGGCAACCCGGCGCGGTCATCGCACTCGGCCATCAGCCACTCGGTTTCGAAGTACTCGTCGATGGTCCGCGGCCGTGAACCGATCCGGCGCCGCCCGTCGTGCAGATCCCACTGATCGACCAGCTCGTTCAGCTCGGCCAGTGAGCCGACTTCGGGGGCCGGGGCGAAGTGGTGGCGGCGGAAGCAGCCGATCTGTCCGTCCACTCCGCCCTTCTCGTGGGCGCCCTCGATGCCGGGCCGGCATTAGAAGCTCTCGATCCCGAAAGGTGATCCGAACGCGATCCACCGGTCGGCTTCCACCCTTGACCGGCTCAGACCCAGCACCCGGGCGACGGCGGCCTTCAGGTTGTCGTAGCGGCCCTTGCTCCGTGGGCCCCCGCCCAGCGTGCGGAGTGCATGGACGTGCCCTTCGAAGAAGGCTTCCTGGCCGCAGGACGCGAAGACGCGATGGACGGCCTTGCCCGATTAGGACAAGCGGAAGGAGAACAAGTAGCAGGAGAACAAGCAGCAGGTCACAAGCTCGCCAGCGAGCTGGACGGTCACATCGCCGAAGTCGACCTCGGCCACCGGCTTCACGACCCGTGAATATCGCCACCAGCGGCACGCCGATGCCCTCCCATCAGCGGATTCATTGCTGTGTCAGCGGGATTTCATCGGCCGTGGCTAGCGTCAGAGGCGTCTGATGCAGGGCACGTCTCACCCAGGGGACTCGTGAGTGTCCACGGACGGGTGACTACACGGGGGTTGAAGATGTCTGGTGACTTGGACGCGGCCAAGTCGAGCGACAGGCTGGGCTTGGGAGAGGGCGGTCCGGGCGGGGCCCTCAGTACCGATACGAGGTTGGGGCGGCAGTGGCCGCCCGATGGGCCGCGTCGGCGGTTGCCGACGGGGCGTCGCCGATGGCTGGCGCTCGGGGCGGTGGCCTGTCTGTTGTCGGCTGGACTGGGGTGGGCACTCTGGCCGCACCAGCCGAAGGCGATCCCTCTGCACCTGGTCGAGGGGACAGTCCAAGCGGATCTCCTCACCCCCGACAGGGTCAGCCAACTGGCCAGGACGACAGTGGTCTCCGGCCCCCGTTCCGATCAGCCGCACGCCCCGATCACGGCTTCTCCGTCGCAATGCGCCGTGGCGGTCGGGCCGGCGACCCAGTCCGTCTACGGGCATGCCTGGAGTGCCTTCCTGTCGGCCACCTACGAAGACACTGCCGGCACGGGTTCCTACACCGTGAACCAGGTCGTCGGGGTATTCCCCGACAGCGGTAAGGCCGGCGCGGCCTTCAAGACCCTCTCCGCCGGTCTCGCCCGGTGCCCGTCCTCCACTCGTACCGACCAGGCCGGGCGCACCTCGAAGTGGGCCTACACCAGCGAGCCGCCCACCTCGGTCGCCGTGGCCTGGGCCGCGACGCAGGACTCCGGCGCGGGATGGGCCTGTTACCACCAAGCGCGCCTGAAGGGAGCCACCCTCCTCCAGGTCGCCGTCTGCCAGGGCGGCAACGGCCAGCCGACCGCCGCGAAGCTCGCTGACGCGCTCACCAGAAAGGTGAACGGATGACCAGGTCAGCGCGGAAGACGACCGCTCGCGTCCGGCGAAGCGCACTGCGCGTCGCCTGCCTGCTCCTGGTGACGGTATTGGCGCCGATCGGGAACCCGGGAGCGCGGGCGAGCGCGGCCACCAGCGCTCCGGCTGTCGCGGCCCGGCCCGGCGCCGTTACGGCCCTGGCTCCACCCTCGGACATCGGCGCCGCATCGGCGACCCTTGTCCAGCAGGTCGAGGAGTACAACCGCCGGGAAGCAGAAATAGCGGAACAGGCACAGAAGTTGATCGCGGAAGCAGAGGCGATCACCAAGGAGTCTGCTGCCTACAACCAGCACGCCGCCGCGTACAACAGCAAAGACGCCGCCGTCGGCAAGGAGGTCGGCGACTTCAATTCGCGCTCGCAGGCCCTGAGAGCCAGGATCGCAGCCCACAACAGCAAGCCGAGGACTTTCCAACTGCCCAGGCAGGCCGCCGCGGCCGCCGCGTACGCCAGGGAGGCGAACGGGCTGAACGCCGAGAAGGCCCAGCTCGAGGCCAGGAAGAGCGCCCTCCAGAGCAGGAAGGCCCAGCTCGACGGGGAGAAGGCCAAGCTCAGCAGCGAGAAGCAGCGGCTCTCCTCCGCCACCTCGGCGCACGACAACCAGGTGAGCGCGCTGCGCAGCAAGGAGCAGGAGCTGAAGTCCCGGGGCCAGGAGCTGCTCCAGCAGATAGCTGAGGCCATGCAGAGCCTCGCAGACAATCCGCCGGACGCGGGGGCGGCGATGGACCAGGGCGGGGACGCGGCCAACCCGCCACGGCAGACCGACCAGTCCGCGGACCACGGGATCGACGCCGGCGGCAGCGACATGCCGTCGAGGCAGCCGCAAAGCTCCGCGCTGGAGGCGTACGCGAGGCAGAGCGGCACCACGGTGGACATGCAGCCAGGCACGGCGTACCTGTCGCCCAGTGCCGTCAGTTCCCTCCCCGCTTCTCAGGCAGCGCAGCTCGGCAGCCCGGTCGGCACCTATGACGGGCTGGTCCGCAAACCGAACGGGAACTACACGGCACTGCAGGTCCGAACGCCTGGGGCCGTCCCTGCGGGGCAAGCGGCCTTCGTCGCCGCAATCAAGCGCGGGGGCCAAGCCACCGTCACGGTCGGCGGTAGGAAGATGGTCATCGACCAGGTCATCGCCGTCCCGCAGGCGCCGGTCTCCCCCTCGCCCGGCGGCAGTACACCGTCCCCGTCTCCGTCCTCCAGGGGCAAGGCCGCCTGCTTGACCAAGAAGCCGGGCTCGGCGGACACCAGCGGCGGCGGATGGATCCTCAACACCACCCAGCCGGTGCCGGAGCGCAACAAGAAGACCACCCCGCGGGGCCGGGCCGGCACCCGGTCCGGCCCGGCCCAGGCATGTCTGACAAATCCCCTGGCGAAGGATGGGACCGAGGCCAGTGGCAATATCACCGGTTATCGGGACGCGAAGATACAGGCTCCTGGTGCCAACCTCGCTCGCTGCCACCTGATCGCCAAGAAGCTCGGTGGGAAGGGCAGCAACAAGAAGTACTGGGCGAACCTCTTCCCGTGCTGGCAGGTCGGGCTGAACACCACACGGGGCAGCATGCGGACTTACGAAGTGATCGTCCAGGAAGCCGTGGAGGCCCTCCCCGTGGGAGCGGGAGAGGCGGTGTACTACGTGGTGACGCCCGAATACCAGGACGCCACCAGTACGATCCCCAAGGCCGTCACGATGAGTGCCACGGTCCAGCGGCCTGATGGTTCGTCATGGCCGGTCTTCTACACGGTCGCTCTCATGAACGTCGCGCGCGTCGGCGGACCCAACCTGGGAAACTGAACCCCGCACCGCCAGGAGGCTGATGTGGCCCGCACCACTCCGTCACGGTCTGCCGACATCGCCGCCGTCTTCCCCGAGCTGGCCCCGCTGGCCCGGACGGCGACCCGGTTGCACCCGCGCCCCGGGTCGCCGTCCCCCCGGGACAGCTCGGTCGGCGGGCCGCTGCTGTGGCCGGCCGGCGAGCCGTGGCCCCACTGCGACGGCCCGCACCAGGTGTCGACCCTGCTGCCGGCGCGGTCCCCGGCGGATGTGCGGCTGCTGCGACGGATCCAAGCGGCCGCCCGGACCCGTCCGCCGGGCGGCCCGCCGTACACCCCCATGGAGCAGGCCGAGGTCGACCGGATCAAGGCCGGCAGCCCGGCCCCCACCGGGCCGATCGCCATGCTGGCCCTCGCCCAGTTGTATGTGCGCGACGTGCCCGCCATGCGCCCGCCCGGGGAGGCGGATCTGCTTCAGGTGCTGTGGTGCCCCTTCGACCATGAGGAAGAGAACATGCCCAGGGCCGCGCTGGTCTGGCGCGCCGCCACTGAGGTCGCCGACATCCTCACGCCGCCCCCGGAGCCGGCAGCGGTCCAGTACGGCGACTACGTACCCGAGCCCTGCCTCCTCCACCCGGAACAGGTCATCGAGTACCCCGCGGCCATGGAGCTGGACGAGGAGCTGCGTGAGCGGATGAAGGAGTGGAGTGCGCGCCAGAAGGCCGGCGCTGAGCCGGACGGCCTTGACGACGGAGCCGAGGATGCCTTCTACGACCGCGAGTTGTCCGTCGCGCCCGGTTGGAAGGCCGGGGGCTGGGCGCCGTGGAGTGTCACCGATCCCCATCCCCAGTACTGCGCCGTCTGCGGTAGCCGGATGCAGCCGATGCTGACCGTCGCCTCAAGCGAATGGGATCCGGACCGCCTCGGCTGGGTCCCGTACGAGGACCAGGCGGCCGCCGCTTCGCCCACCGCCTACCCCGATCCGGCGACACCGACCATGGTCTCCCTCGCCGGCGGCTACCACCAGCAGATCTACGCCTGTCCGGCGTCGCCGGAGCATCCGCACGCCGCGCTGTTGCAGTAGCGGCGGCAAAGCAGTGGCTGCCACACACCTGCTCGGCGATCTCCAGCCGCTCCAGCTCGACCTCCGCCCGACCAGCTCCTTGCGCAGCCATTCGGCCGGCCCGGGCAGCACGCGCCGCCGCCGCTCCTCCCGCGCCGCCTGCGCACGCATCGCGGCAGCTCGGGCACGGCGCTCCTGCGGGTCATTCCTGCCGGGCTCGTGGGACATACGGAGGCCCCTCCTCTCCCGTACCGGATCGAATCGCGTCGCTATACACGCGGCTGTTCCGGATGGACCACCCTCGTCAAGGCTAGGCACCGCCAGGCGACGTCCGCATCACCGACTGCCTGACTCTGCCCCTGGGCGCTGATCTCGCGCTCATAGGTCTTGCTGGCTGTGGTCTTGCTTGCTGTGGACGCCGATCATCGCCGCAGGCGAGTTGAGCGTTGGCCTCAGCGTTTTGCCGAGTCGGTGAGAGTGACACCGCGATCAGGTGTCACCTCAGCGCCGTGGCCGGAACCGTACTTGGTGAGCAGCAGGGCGATGTCGTCGGCTCGGTGCGAGGAGCCTCGGGCGTTGGACAGGAGCCGGTCGGCGATTTCGTCCAGTGAGTCCGCAGGGGCGTGGGCCAGGGATGTTCTCAGGCGGTCGATCCCCACGTCGATGTCGGCGTCGCGTTCTTCGACCAGCCCGTCGGTGTAGAGGGCGAGGATCGATCCTGAGGGGAGGTCGATCCGGGTTGCTGGATAGGCGCTTGCGCGATCCACGCCGAGCAGTGGGCCGACGTCCAGTTCGAGGGCGTCGGTCGTCCCGTCGGGACGGCGGAGCAGGGGCGGGGGGTGACCGGCGGTGACGGCGTAGGCGTGGTGGCCGGGGGGCTCGAGGTGGATGTAGCAGGAGCTGGCCAGCAGCCCGGGGTCGAGGTCGATGAGGGTTCGGTTGACGCCCGCCATCACATCGCCGGGCGTATGGCCCACTGCCGCGAAGGCCCGTACGGCGCTGCGCATCTGGGCCATGGTGGCCGCGGCGGCGATGCTGTGGCCCTCCACGTCTCCGATGACGAGGGAGATCCCACTACCGGTGGGGATGACGTCGTACCAGTCGCCGCCGATGTCCATTCCGCTGGTGCCGGGCAGATAGCGCGCGACGGTGCGGATGCCGGGGGTTACTGGCAGCCGGTGCGGCAGGAGCGCCCGCTGCAGGCCGCGCGCGAGGGCGAACTCCGAGTCGTACATCCGCGCTCGTTCCAGGGCCTGGGCGATCAGCCCGGCGAGTGCGGTGAGGACACCGCGGTCCTTCTCGGTGAAGGGGTGGGCCTCGTCGAAGCCGAGGACGCAGGTGCCGACAGGGCGGCCGGAGGCGATCAGCGGCAGATACGCCCAGGAGCTCACCTCGCCCGTGGGGATGCCCGGGTAGCCCTTGGAGAGGTCCTGCTGCGACTCGATGAAGAGCGGCGCACCGGAGGTCAGGGTTTCCGTACCAGGCAGCCTCGCATGCAGTGGTATGCCCTCCAACCAGTCGAGGAAGTCCGCGTGGTGGCCGGTGTGAAAGAGCAGGTGCATGGTTCCGTCGCGCACCACGTAGATCGCTAGCTGCTGGCCTCCGAAGGCCGGTAGGAGCTGGTCGGAGACCACTTCGCAGACTTCGCGGGCGGTGACCGCCTCGGTCAGCGCGCTGCCCAGTTGCAGGACGTGGTACATGACGCCCAGGCGCGCCGGTGTGGCAGCGGTCGCCGTCTCGGTCGAGGAGGCGGATGGCGTCGAGGGCGAGGGGGGAGCGCCGCAGGGCACCACTCGGCCGGTTACTCCGTCCCCTTCCGGATCGAGGGAGAAGGCGAGCCACTGGTCGGGCGGTCGGCAGGCCAGGAAGGAGACCGGCGCCTGCGAGATCATCGCGGACCGGTGCTGGTACTCGACGTCGGGATCGGACAGCCACGGCAGCACCTCCGAGAGGAACTGGCCCAGCAACTCGTCGCCGCGCACGCCCAGCAGCCGCAGGGTGCTGTGGTTGGCGTAGGTGACCCGCCCGTCGGGGGCGAGGGAGAACAGCCCGTCTCGCAGCCGTTCGACCGCGGCGACGGCCGCGCTGCCGGCCTGCGCGTCGACGACCGTGCCGACCAGGTGGGTACGCGCCCGTGCGTCGTTGCCCTCCGGTACGCGGCCCCACATCTCGACCGTGCGATACCCCTCGCCGCTGTCTGCGCGTTCCCGTATGCGCAGGCGCTGCGCGTTGACCCGGCCCTCGGCGGCTGCCGCGCGGGCGGTCGTCCGAAGGGCGGCGCGGTCGCCGGGGTGCAGGCACGAAGTAAGTGTTTCCGCTCGTCCGTCGAAGGCGAGGGGGTCGAGACCGAAGATCGCGCAGAGCTCGTCGTCGACGGTGAAGGTGCCGGTGACGAGGTCCCAGTCGAACAGGCCGGCTCGCACGGCCGGTGCCGAGGGGGCCGGGGTCTCGACGGGAATCGTCTGCGGGTCGCACTCGACGGGATCACCGGTGCGGGTGCGGAGGGCGGCGAGGGAGTCACCGAGCCGGTCGGCGACGCTCCGCACGTGGCGGCGTTGGTCCTCGGACAGCCCCTCGCTGCCGGGTGACGCCGCCCAGACGATCGCCAGAGCCCCGAAGGTCTCCCCGCCCGCGGCCACCGGCACGGAGCAGGAGCCGAAGGCGTACGGCAGAGCCACCGCGAGCTGCGAGTACCGGCGCATCGTCTCGTCCGCGTCGGCCAGGTGGATCGTGCGCCCGGAGCTGTACGCCTCGGCGACCGGGATGGGGCTGCTCACCGGAATCAGGCGCCAGCCACCGAGCAGGGAGGGTGGCACCCCGCACGTCGCGGCGAGAACGAGCGACCGGCGGTCGCGGGAGCGGAGAAACGCGCTCCCCGCGTAAGCGCCGGTTCCTTCGACGGCTTCGACGGCGGCTGCCGCGAGCAGATCCTCACGCTCCGCCGTCTCGCCGACGATCATTTCGCGCATAGTTCCAGTGTGCGCGGGTCGGCCCACCGGCCCAAGGCGGCAACCCAGCGGGACGCACCGATCACAGACCGCAACGTTTGGTCACCGTTTGCCGCGACCCGGCTATGGCTCCGCCCGGCCTGCGTCCGATGCGTTCGATGCGTTCGATGCGTCCAAGGCGTCGGATGCGGCCGATGTCCCGGTTCCGTTGCGCCATACCCGGAATACGGAGCACGCCTACCGTCTGGGTAGGGAAGACCCGCCACAACCGACAGTCACCCGCGCCCTGGGGCTCCACCTGCCCCTGTTGGTCCCCGACCGGGCCCGTGTAGCCCCGAAAGACGTCCGCGGTCAGCTTCGGCGTTGCCGGGCGTGGCTGTCCAGGCACACCGCAGCTCCAGTACTGATTTTCGGGCCCGGCCTGGTCGCCTCGGGGGAGCCGGGGCTGCCCGGGGTGGGGCCTTCCTTCGCTCTGTGGTGTCGAGTCTCCCGGCAGGCCGGTCGATTCTCCTCCGGGAGGTCGGCGCCGACCCCAACGTGAGGAGACGCTGTCCGCTGAGCTCAGAGAGTGCTGCTGACGCCCGCGCGGGAACACCTGGAACTGCAAGGCGGTCTGCCGTCCTCCACGCATAACGCTGCCCCCGCCCATCAGTGAGGCGGGGGCAGCCGTGAAGCCGGTCAGGCAGCAACCAGACCTGTCTTGTGGGCGTTGGAGTCGGGGAAGTCGAGGTAGAAATAGGCGCCGTCGTTGAAGCCCGTCCCGAGAACGGTCCACCTGCCGGCCTTTGCCGTGACCCAGCTCTTGCAGACTTCGTCTTGCGGGTTCCGGTTCTTCAGGTAGCACAGCATCATCTTCGTATCCCGGTCCGGCTTGACCTGGATGTCCGCACACCGGTTGGTCGTCACGTAGTAGCCGTCGCCCATGGGGGCATATTTCGTTCCGTCGTACTTCCATGCGCCGCCGATGCAGGAGGCGGCGGCAGCCGACACGTCTCCCGCCGGCGGGGACGTCGCGACGTTCGGGCGCTCGGACGGTGTGGCGGTGGCGGTCGCGGTGGCCCCGCCGAGGAGCCCGGCGGCGAGGACGCCTGCCGCGAGCGCGGTGGTGAACTTCGTACGTGTAAGCACAGTTCTCCTTCTGGTGCTCGATTTCTGGTGCTCGATGACGGATGCCGTCGGGGCATCCGTGGACGACTTCACCGGCTCGCGGATTGTTCGTCAGCCCTGCTCCGAGCGCCGAACAATCCCGTCGACGAGGCGCCCGGGTGCGTCTGCGGCGAGCGCGCGGCGGCCGGTTGGCCGGGATCTCCCTTTTCGCCGTGGGGGGGCGTTCCGTAGGTTGATGCCGGAGATCATCTGGGGGGGCGGGTGGGGCGCAGGGAGAAGCCGGTGGATCCGGCGGCGGGACCGGTCCAGCGTTTCGCGTTCGAGCTGCGCACACTGCGGCAGGAGGCCGGCGGGCTGTCGTATCGGGCGATGGCGCAGCGCGCCGGGTACTCGGTCACCGTGCTCTCCCAGGCGGCGGCCGGTGAGAAGCTGCCGTCGCTCCCGGTTCTCCTGGCGTATGTGACGGCCTGCGGTGCCGATACCGCCTCGTGGGAGCGGCGCTGGGAAGAGGCCGCGCGCGAGGACGCCGAGCGGCTCGCGTCGGGGCCGGACGAGGAGGGGGAGGCGCCGTACCAGGGCCTGGCGCGCTTCGAGGCGGCCGACCACGCACGCTTCTTCGGCCGCGAGCGGCTCGTGGACGATCTGAGTGACGTGCTGCGCACGCACCGGTGCGCCGCCCTCGTCGGCCCCTCCGGAAGCGGCAAGTCCTCCCTGCTGCGCGCCGGATTGATCCCCCTCCTCCAGCGCACGCCGGATCCCGTCCTGCGCCCGGCCGCACTGCGAGTCCTCACGCCCGGGGAGCACCCCATCCGCACCCATCGCGATGTGCTCACGCCCGCCGGGGGAAGCGCGGACACCTGGTTGGTCGTCGACCAGTTCGAGGAGGTGTTCACCCTCTGCCGGGACTCCCGGGAGCGTGCCGAGTTCATCGAGTTGTTGCTGCGCGCGGACGACCCGGACAGTCGACTGCGCGCGGTGCTGGGGGTCAGGGCCGACTTCTACGGCCGCTGTCTGCAGCACCCGGGGCTCGTCCCGGTGATGCGCCGGGCGAGCGTGCCGATCGGCCCGATGACCCCCGAGGAACTGCGGGAGGCCATCGTCAAACCCGCCACCACGCGGGGGCTGATCGTGGAGCGGGCCTTGACGGCCCGACTCGTCGAGGAGGTGGCCGACGAGCCCGGCGGGCTGCCGCTGCTCTCCCACGCGCTGCTGGAGACTTGGCGCCGGCGCCGTGGCCGCACCCTGACGATGGGGGCCTACGAGGGTGCGGGAGGTCTGCACGGTGCCATCGCCCAGACCGCGGAGCACCTGTACGGCGCACTCTCGCCGGATCAGCGCGTCGTCGCCCGGAGGCTCCTGCTGCGACTGATCACCCCCGGCCAGGGTGCCCCGGACACCCGCTGTCCGGTGGACCGCTCCGCCCTGGAGGGCCCGGCCGCCGGTGCGGGGGAGACCGGCACGGTCCTGGACCGGCTGGCGCGCGCCCGGCTGGTCACTCTCGATGAGGACACCGTCGATCTCGCGCACGAGGCGCTGATCACGGCCTGGCCCCGCCTGCGCGGCTGGCTTGAGGAGAACCGGGAGCGGTTGCTCCTCCACGGTCGGCTCAGACAGGACGCGCGAACGTGGGAGGAGCTGGGCAAGGACTCCGGATCCCTGTACCGGGGACTCCGTCTGGCCGAGGCCGAGGAGGCGTTCGGCTCCGGTGCGGCGGCGGACGAACTCACCGCGGCGGAGACCGCGTTCCTGGCCGCCGGCCGGACCGCGCGTGCGCGCGAACGCCGACGCCGGCGGAGCCTGGCGGCCGTCGTGGCCGTTCTTGTGGTGCTGTCCTTGGTGGCGGGCACGGTGGCATGGCAGCAGAACCGGGAGGGCGACCGGCGCCGCGCGGAGGCCACCTCCCGCCGCATCGCGTCGATCGCGGAAAACATGCGCGCCACGGATCCGGCGACGGCGATGCGGCTGAGCGCGGCGGCGTGGGGGATCAGCCACACGGTGGAGGCGCGGGCGGCGCTGCTGGGCGCGGTGACGCAGCGCGAGCAGGACTCGTTCGCGGTGCCTGGCGTGGGTACCGATGATGAGGTGTGGCTGAGCGCCGACGGACGGACCCTGGTGGCGGCCGCAGACGATCGAGTACGAGGCTGGGATCTGGTGGGCCACCGGCCGTCAGGCCGGTTCCGGGTGCCCGACAACGAGAGTGTGTTGGACTTCTCCCCGGACGGGCGGCGGCTGTTGATGTACGCGGGCGATCGGTTGCGGTTCCGTGACCTCGCCTCCGGACAGCCGGTCGGCCCGCCCTTCGGTTTGCCTGGTGCGTATGGTTCGTTCGGTCACGCGGCCTCCTTCGCCCCGAGCGGCCGCACGATCCTTGTGGAGGGCAACAGGTCGGTCCAGCTATGGGATGTGCGGCGAAGCCGCGTTGTGTTCCAGCGTGCGGGTGAAGACATCCAGACGTCGGCCGTCAGCCCGGACGACCGGTTGGTGGCGCTGTGCGTGGGACCCTCCCTGGAGGTGTGGGACGTCGGGGCGCGACGTCGGTTACGCACGCTCCGCTCGGCGGCGTTGTCGCACGCCGCCTGCGGGGTGGGCGGTGACCGCACCGACGGGGCGACGGAACTGCGCTTCGATCCGCAGGGCCGCAGGCTGGTGGTCGTCAGCGTCGAAGCCGAACAAGGCGTGCGCAGTTGGGACCTGAGGTCAGGGAAGGAACTGCCCCGGATCGCCTACGTCGGATCGATGCAGCCCGTCGCGTTCAGCCGTGACGGGCGGTTCCTCGCAGCCATGGACGAGGAGGAGATCAGACTGTGGCGGATCCTCCCCGACTCGTATGACCTGGTCTACCGGCACCGCCTGGGCGGCGAGGACGCCTCGGACCTCCGACTGGATCTGGACGGGGTGATCCGCTACCAGGAGAGGAACGGCATCGCGGTCGGCCCTGTACGGACCCTGTCCGTGGGCGATGCCACCGCCTCCCCATGGCACGACGTCTCCCCCGAGGGAGCCGCGTTCAGCCCTGACGGACACCTGCTCGTCACGGCCCGCCGCGACGGCGCACGGACGCGGTTCGAGGTGCGCCCCACCGACGGCGGGGGCCGGACGGCCGTACTGCCGTCGGCCGACTGCGAGAGGGCCGACCACCCGATGAAGAAGGGCGAGTCGTGCTGGGTACACATGGCGTTCAGTGCCGACGGGCAGACCTTGGCCTACGGGGTCAGTGTGCAGGACGAGGTGGCGAGCCTGGAGCGCCCGCAGCGCGTCAGGGTGTGGGATCTGCGCGCCAACCATGAGCGCGCGGACCTCGTGATCACCTCGCAGGACGAGCCGGGAGCGGTCAGCTCGATCGCGCTGAGCCCCGACGGCGCATTCCTGTTCACCCTCCAGCCGGGCAGTGAACCCGCCCTGCAGAAGTGGGACATTGCCCGCCGCACCAGAGTGGTACGACCGGCCGAGACGGACACCGGGAACAGCAACGCCGGCGGCTGGTCGGTTACTGGGGGCGGTGGCATGGCGGTGCGGCCCGACGGGCGGTGGCTCGCCACTACCTACGGGATGGGTTTCGCCCTGCCATCGGGACGCCTGATCGAGGACGGCATCGGTGGACAGATCGAGGTCGCCTCACTCGGCTACAGCCCCGACGGCAGTCGGCTGGCCGTGGGCGAGGGCTCCGGCCGGGTGACCCTGTACGACGGCGAGGCCAGGCGGCGTATGGGCTCGCTCGCCGGGACGTACTCGGGTCTGGGCCACGAGGAGAAGCGGGTCACCACCCTCGCCTACTCACACGACGGCACCATCCTGGCCGTCGGCGGCGAAAACGGCACGGTACGGCTGTGGGACGCCGACTCCGGCCGCCCCCTTGGCGGCCCGCTGCCCACCGCGGGCGACCCCGTCCAGGCCGTCGCGTTCAGCAAGGACGACCGGACCCTGCTGGTGGCCGGTGCGCACGTCCCCCTCAGGACCTACGCCATCGGCCCTGACCGCGCCACCGACACCGTCTGCAAGCGCGCGGGCGGCGGCCTGTCCCGCACCGACTGGGAGGCGTACATCCCGGAGGTGCCGTACCGCGACATCTGCTGAAGCGGTCGCCTAAGCCGCTGGGACGCTCCGGCGGTGGCCCCGTACCGGCTGCGGGTGGAGGAGGCCCCTGAGGAGTGGTGGCCGAGGCCCTGGCGCTCAACCAGTGCCTCGGCTGCACCGTTCGCCGGGACAGTCCGGTGGACCGACCGCGACCGTTGTCAAACACGCGGGCAACGAGTTTGCCTTCACATCACCTGGACCGAACAACAGCGGGCACGGACCGCGCCAACAGAACCTCTTCCTTTCCGCGGACTGTCACCGGGTGAGTATGTGGCCGTCGTGGGCGCGGTGGTCGCGGGAGCGGCGCAGGTCGGTGATGACGTAGGTGCGTTGCAGCCAGCGGTCCGCTCCGTCGTAGCGGGGGTGGAAGGCGGTGCGGCCGTGGACGGTGACGCGGTTGTCGAGGATGACCAGGTCGCCGGGTTTCAGGCGCAGGGTGCAGGCTGTCGCCTCGCAGGCGCGGCCGAATTCGGTCAACGCCGCAGCGGCCCGGGGGGTGAGCGGGGTGGTGACGAGTTGGGCCATGCGTATGTCGGGATCCTCGACTGCGCCCGACAGCACCGGTCGGGGCATGCGATCTGGCTCACTGGTGGCGTCGGAGCCGAAGGAGGGAGGTGGTGTGGTGAGGAACTCCGGTGTGAACAGGGCCTGGCGGCTGGCTGGGGTGAGGTGCGGCAGTGCTTGGCGGATGCCGGCGATGCGCATGCCGGCGATCCGGTCGTGGTCGGCGCGCAGGCACAGGAAGAGCACATAGTCGGGTGGGTGGGGGTGGAAACCGTTCTCGGTGTGGAAGGACAACGGCGCCGATCCGGTGTTGCCGTGGAAGGTCTCCTGCCCGGGCACGGGCACCACGTCCTGCACGAGGGCGCCGGATTTCTCAGCCGAGTAGGCGAGAGGCTCCCCGAGCCCGCAGGCCACCATGGTGAGTACCGCGGCCGAGATGGTGGCCTGGCGTTGGACCGAGCCGGGTGCGGTCGGTGTCGCGGGCAGGGCCGCCTGATCGACGGGCAGGCCGCTGATCACCAGTGTGCCGTGCGGGCCGGAGTGCCGCTTGAACCGGCGCACCTCGCGGCGCAGGTGTAGTGGAAGGTCTTCCCAGGCATCCCGGGCCCGTGCCACCCACTGGGGGCTGTCGACCTGGTCGTGCCCGTCGGTGCACAGGGTGCGGGCCAGCCGCTGGCACGCGTCGGCATCGGCCGGATCGAGTTCCCGGCGGGCGACGACGGTGCTTTGGATGGTGTCGGGCGTCGTCTCGGGCATCAAGGTCTCCTGCCGGGGTGTGGGCTGCGGACGCGCGGACTCACGAGTGGCGCAGCCCGGCCACGGCGTCGGCGACGTAGTGGTCCCCAAAGCGGATCAGGGAGGCGTACTGGGCGGCGCGGCGGTGGCGCATAAGCCGTAGTTCGGCGACGGCGTTGTCGGGCGCTTCGGGCTTTTGAGCGATGGAGCGGTCCAGATGCACCATCGAGTATGCGAGGGTGACGTGTCGTTCACCATCGATGATGTCGGCTTCCAGAAGAGCGCCCCGCGCCTCGGCCAGCTCCGGAGTGCGAGCCGCCACGTGTTCGTAGGAGTCGGGAACCACGGACAGCAGGTCCCTCATCGCCGCCCGGAACAGCTTGTATCCGCGATGCTGGCGCCCGCTCAACGGGATGTCGACCGACGGAGGCGCCATGGTCTGGCGTATCGCCGACATGTAGTAATCGGCCGGGATCGTACTGGCGTGAGCCATCGCTGCCGGGAAGCCACGCACATACACCGTGGCATCTGCCAGCCGCAGCAGCGCGGCATCCCTGTCGCCACGCTGCAGATGGCCGGCGGCGTCGGCCACGGCGACCGCGGCGCACACGTTGAACAGGACATGGACCTGGTGACCGATGAGCCACCGGGCGCTCCACACGCTGTCCAACGGCGCCCCCGCACTCTGCTCGGGGACGGCCACCGGCGGGACGGAATCACGGTCGGCGGCGCTCGGCGCTGCGCCGGTGAGGTCGACCACCGCCTGACGCATCCCGGCCACCTCCAACGCCAGGTCGGCACCCGACAGAGGCGCCTCACACAGATCCTCCAGACCGCGCTGGATGACCAGGACGCCGTGCAGAGCGGCCTGTTGATCCGACAGCTCTCCCTCACGGACCCGGAAGTAGGACTGACTGGTCGACTCCGCCGGCAGTCCCTCACCGGCCACGGCCGGCGCCAGCTCCGACAGCGAGGCCACCAACCCGCTGGCAGCCGCGGCTGCCTGTCGCAGCGCGAGGGCCCGCTCGACAGGTCTGTCATGGGTCGCCACCCCGGCCAGTGCGCGCGCGGCCCGCTGCGCCTCAGCATCGACCCGCGGGCCCAGCACCGGGACGGGCCGCCCGCCTCGAGGGTCACGGAAGACAGCGACAGCAGGATGACCGGTAACCGGTGATAAGCCCATAGTCGGAGTACTTCGCCAAGAACACTCCACCCGAAACCTTGATCTACGAGAGCATCGCCGTGCGGGGGAGGGGATTTGGCCAGCGAGGTCAACAGCGGCAAGTCTGTGCTCGGCCTGCCCCCGCGAGGGTAGAAAAGTCTCGGCCGGGGGAGGGGGCGGATGCGGTCCGGCCGGTGGGCTAACGCCCGCTTGCTGGGCGACAGGTGGCGCGCGGCCGCCATGACTACGCAGCCGGGTCCCGGATCAGAACCGGGAAGCGAGCAGGTCGACCGCGTTGCGGTACGGCCCGTCGGCCTCACCCGCCCGGTGAGGTTGAGGGTGGTGCGCCGAGGGCCCCGGCGTAGGAGCGGACGCCGCCGCAGGCACCCGGGTGGAGCGGCCGATGACACCCCTGCACCTCCGTGGCCGCGTACGCCGAAGAAGGCCAGGACATCCCTCAGCCTGAGCTGGCCAGATGCAGACAAAGGACGGCCCGAACGAGACGTGTGATGCGGGTGGCACCACACCCCAAGCCAGCAGCCGCCCGCACTTCGTTGCCTTCGATGGCAACGGGATGCGCGCCCGGCTCGAACCGTTCCTGCGGTGAATGTCCTCGGCCGTGCGGGTGAGCGCAGACCGCTATATCTCCGGCGGAGGCGATCAGGCCCGATAGAACACGGGGGTCGTTCCGCCGTACCGAAGTCGTACCGAAGGGAGTTCATGATGAGCCGAGGCTTGATCGTCGTGGATGTGCAGAAGGACTTCTGCGAAGGAGGGAGTGTTCCCGTCAAGGGAGGTGCTCGGATCGCGACGGCGATCGCCGACCTGGTCGAGCAGAGCGCGGGTAGCGACTACCGGTACATCGTTGCCACCCGTGACCACCACATCGACCCAGGCGGCCACTTCTCCGACACGCCCGACTTCCAGGACAGCTTCCCCGTCCACTGCGTGGCAGGAGGCGAGGGAAGCGAATTCCATCCCGGCTTCGCCCCTGCCGTGACCGGCGGGAAGGTCGACGCCGTCTTCTTCAAGGGCGCGCACAGTGCCTCCAAGAGCGGCTTCGAAGGAGCAGACGAAGAGGGCACCTCCCTGGCCGACTGGCTCAGTGCCCGCGGGGTGGAGGACGTCGACGTGGTGGGCATCGCCACGGACCACTGTGTCCGGGCGACCGCGCTGGACGCAGTCGCGGCGGGATTCCGGGCACGCGTACGCCTCGACTACACCGTCGGCGTCGCCCAGCACACCACGGCCGCAGCCCTCGACGACTTCCACCAGGCCGGCGTCGCTGTCTCCGGCACTGCACCCGGGCAATAACTCCCACTGACAGCCCGGTAGTTGGCGGGTATTGCCGATGTACGCACCGTGAAGGGGGAGGGGTCACCGAGGTTTGTGACGGGTTCGGATGCCGGAGTCCTGGTGTGGGGGCTGGCCGTCGCGGAGCCGCCGGTGGAGCTACCGGACAGCGATATCCACGGCATCTGCTCTGTCGCCACAGGACGGATCGACGGCCGCTCGCTGGTCGTGGCGGGCGGTAGCAGCGTGGGCGTGTGGGATCTGGCGGGGGACGAGCAACTGGCTTCGTTTTATCCGGATGGCGGCAGCATCGAAGCGGTCGCTGTGTCCCACATCGCCGATCGTCCGATCGTAGTGGCGGCTGCAGATCCGGGAGAGGTTTACGTATGGGGGCTGTCGGGCGACGAGGGCGATGAGCCGATCTACGATCCGATCACCGGTCACGAGGGCGGTATCTCCACCATGGACACTGCCATGGTCGGCAATCGTTCCCTCGCGATAACCGGGGGTGCGGACGCGACCGTACGAGTCTGGGACCTGGGCGAGGGCGCGGGAATCGGTTCCCCGCTCACCGGCCATCGGGGCGGCGTCGCGGTAGTGCGGACCTCAGTGCTCCACGGCCGCGAAGTCGCCCTGAGTGCGGGCTGGGACGGCGTGATACGTGCCTGGGACTTGGCCAGCCTCTTGTCGTAGTGATCGGGCTGCGGAAAGCCTTCGGACGTTGTTTCTGCTCCACCGCGGCGAGCCGACCGTCCGCGAGATCAGTCAGGCAGGTGTTAGCGAGTCTCCGCCCAGACGAGATGCTGATCCCGTTCTGCGTCGGGCTTGTTGGGGTTGGACCGCCGACACAGGCATCCAACGCCCTGGAAGAACTCGCCCGCGCCTCCGCCATGGTGACTACCGGCACCCTGACGGCGCCCCGCAACGTCGTCCCGGCGTTGGCGGGCCGCGACCAAGTCGGCGGCGACGCTGCTCCTCGGGGTCGAACACCCGTCGGCGGGCCACGCAGGCCGCTGCGGGGTGTCCGAGAAGGTGCTCGCCCCGCAGGCCACGACTCGGCTATGTGTCAGGGTGGGTGAAGACGGATGCGATTTTGGTGCCGCCTGTGCCGGCGTGGCAGCCGATGACTGCGCCGGTGTTCTGCGCGGGCAGGGCTCGGGCGAATGCTCCGCCGTGGCAGTGCCCGACGGCGAACACGCCCACGGTGGTCTGCCACTGGCTCAGGCGCCCGGTCTCCGCTTCGATGACCGGTTCGGCCGTCGAGAGGACGCGTTCTTGAACGAGGTAGTCACCGCGGGTGCCGTCCGCGCCGCAGGCACGGGCGCGCACGGCGCGTTCCCAGGATTCCTGTGACATGGCGGCCCCGATGAGGACGCCGGAGCCGCTTGCCCCCATGGCGGGCTTGAGGACCAGGTCGGCGCGCCGCTCGATGCACTGATCGACCAGGGCTCGACGCTGCTGGTCATCGACGAGGGTGAAGTCGGGTCCCAGCAGTCTCGTCCAGGGGATAACGGTGTCGACCAGGTCGAGTTCGGCAGGTGTCAGCCGGCTGCGCACTCTGTCGTCGTAGAGGAGCCCGAAGGTTGCCTTGCTCTCATGGACGGAGGAGTCCAGAGAGGCGAACAATGCGGTACGGCCGCTCAGGTGGGCAGCCACCAGGCGTTCGAGCTGGGCCTGGTCGGACTTGTGGTGCGCTACGTGGTCCATGAAGAAGTAGCGCATCACCACATCGATCACCACACCGTGAGCTACGGCCTTTCCGTCCCTGAAGGTCAGGTGGGCAAGGTCGGTGTGCATCACCCGCATGCCGTGGGCGGCCAGGCCCGGTCGCAACAGGTGCAGATGCCGGCTCTTGAAGGAGGCGCCGCTCTCCTCGACCAAGGCGACGGTGGGGTTGTCCACGCCGACGACGGGGGATGCGATCGTGCGCAACTGGTCGACCAGCAGGGCGATCGTGTCGGTGTAGGCCAGGTGGTGCTGATCGGCGAACGCGGCGAACGCGGGCTGGCCTAGCAGACCTCGATTGACCAGTGACTCGGTGCTGCCACCGAGTTCACTGCCCAAATTCAGTTCGATCATCTTGAAGGTGTCGCCGGTGGGAATGACATCGGACCGCACGTAGCGCGCAAACTCGCCGGTACTGCCTCGGCGCACCGTGTCCGTAACCCGGGCGGAATGCCCCTGCGCCTGCAGATAATCCGCGATGCCGCCGAAGCACCGCCCGGGGAGCTGCTCCAGCAATGACAACACGCCCTGCGTGGCCTCACCGGCCGCAGTCATCAACGAGGCCGGCCAGAACACCGGCCGGTCAAGGAAGACATCCCTGAACGGTGCGATGACCTTGACGTCGTCAAGACAGTGCAGCAGCCCCGAGTCTTTTCTTCGGCACAGCTCCCGGTAGTGCTCCGTCGGGGACATGGCTGATACGCCGGGGACCGGACCGGTACCCCGACGCCTGTCATCGAAGGGATGGGGTACAGGCATGACAAGCTTCTGCTTTCACTTGAGGAGGAAGGCCCGCGTTGGGCGGCCGGGCATGGCTGTGCCTCTTGCCCTCGACGGTTCCAGCCGTCGCGTCCCACGAGGACGGCGAAGGCTGCCCCGCAACTCGTGGGTTGCGGGGCCGGGCGTGGTGACACAGGCGGAGCGGTGCCGGCTGGGGGCACCGAGCGGGCGCTCGCCGGGTCGGCGACGCGAGCGATCAGGACACGCTGTCCCGGCGCGGACGGTGGCCGGCGCGTACCGGGCTTCCGAGCGAGCTATGTCCGGAGCATGCGCACCATCATGCGTGGCAATCACGACTGGTGCCGCGACTCCCGCCGCTACTTCCGATCTCTGTCTTGACTGCCGGCTGCGGTCGGCCGCCGGTAGGTTGGTGAGGCGTCCCACCGGTAGGGCTGCGGCGGCTTGATCCGAAGTCACCGCACGTGCCATCCACGCATCCGCCCTCCGGCCCCCCCGCCGGAGGGCTTCGTGCTTCCTGGAGGAGACTTCGTGCCTGGTGGCTGACCTCAGACGCGGCGGCAGTGGAAGATGCCCCAGCGCAGTTGCTCGCGGCGGGCCGCGTCCACCCAGAGAGGAAGGTTGCCGAGCAGGCTGTCGAGGTAGGCGGGACTGATGACGCCGCGCAGTTCCCGCTCGCGCTTGTGTGTCTCCTCGGTGAGGCGCACATAGTGGTGGACCAACTGGCTGCTGCGGTCGTCGAAGTCGGTGCGGGACATGCCGAGTGCGGTGAGTGTGCGGCGGTAGAAGTCCGGTGTGGCGAGCGCGTCCACGCCCAGCCGGGACACGGCGGGGTGGAGTACCTCCTCAGGGGTGTCCTCGGCGGCCATCAAGTCGGTGAAGACCAAGGATCCGTCCGGCTTGAGGACGCGTACGGCTTCGCTGAGGACGCGCGTCCGGTCGCCGCTGTGGCAGAAGGCTTCCTGGGACCATACGACGTCGAAGCGGCGGTCCGTGTAGGGGATGTCTTGGAAAGATCCGGTGACGACCTCAATAAGACCGTCCAGACCCCGCTTGACGTTGGTGGCGCGGTGGCGTTCGTTTTGGGATTCGCTGATGTTGAGGGCGACGATGCGACAGCCGAAGCGTTCGGCCAGGTAGCGGGTCGGGCCGCCGTATCCGGACCCGAGGTCCAGCACCGTGCTGCCTGGGCCCAGGATGTCGCCCACCTTGTCCGCCACCTGTGTGACGGTTCGCCGGGAAGCGTCCGCGATGGCCTCGTGCTCATGGGCGTAGACCCCGGTGTGGATGTCCTCGCCGCCCCATACGGCGTCGTAGAAGGCGTCGACGTCATTGGTGTCGTAGTAGCCGCGCGCCGCCTCCTCAGGAGTCGGTGCACTGTCGTACGGCATGGATGTCTCACTTCGCTCGGAGTTGTTCATCCGGTTCAAAGATCACCTTCCCACCGCTTACCGCGCCCATCACAGAGAGCAAACAAGCCACCGGAGTGGCTCTGCCTCACATTCCGCGCTGGAGGCCCTATTCGGGCGCCCTCGACACTGAGTCTGATAGCCGGTCCCCGCGCTTGCGGTCCTTGCCTGCCGGGTAGTGCTGCGTGCGGTGTTCTCTTCTCCCGCCGTGCGGGCGACGCGAGGGACCGCGGTGGCGTGGGAGCAGAGGGGGCTTGATGACCGACTTGGCTTCGGCGAAGTGGAGCAGCGGAACCCGGCGGGTGGATCGCACTCTGTGTCGTCTTGGTGGTCTGTCCGACGCGCTGATGCCTGGTGACCTGGTGGCAGCGCGCGTGGACCAGGTGGGGTGGCAGGACTGGATCGGTGACGTGAGTGGTCGTCGCAGGCGCCTGTATGCCGGGGATGTGGTGGTGGGGGTGTGCGGGGGACGTTACGCCACCAATATGTGCGAGGGTTTGCCAGGGAGCGGGACGATACGGCACCTGCTGGGTGCCACCGGTGTGATCGGTACGGTCGTGGGCACAGCTCTTGGCCGGGATGCGCCCACTCAGGTGGAGTTACTGGGTTCCGTGTCCGCCGAGGACGGGCAGATCCTGTCGGTAGCGGATTTCGCCCTGCCATGGCCGATCCCGGCATCGGCAGCAGGCCCTGGTGCGAATCCCACTGTGGCTGTCGTGGGTACCGGCTCCGACAGCGGCAAGACGACCGTGTCGGCTGCCCTGATCCGTAGCTGGCGCCGTGCCGGCCGGCGGGTGGGGGCGGCCAAGGTCACCGGTCACGGCGGACGCGGGGACAGGTGGGCCTTCGAAGACGCCGGGGGTCAGGTGAGTTTGGATCACCTTGAATTTGGTGTGGTTGACACCTACGGCTACCCTCTCGACGATCTATGGGCCCTGGTGCGGTCGATGCATGGCTTGCTGCTGCAGCGAGGCACCGACGCCGTCGTACTGGAACTCGCCGACGGAATGCTGCAGCCTGAAACACGCGGGTTGTTGCCCTATCTGCCTCGGATCGCCCACGGCCTCGTGATCACGGCATACGACGCGCTGGGCGCCGTAGCCGCGGTCCGCATGGCCGTTGAAGCGGGGAATCGTCCCCTGGCCGTCAGCGGCCTGATCGCCAACTGCCCGCTCAAGACTCGGGAAGCCACCGAAGCTACTGGCCTTCCGGTGCTGTCGCCAGACGACATCGCGGAGGGCGAGTTCCTGGTCTGCGGCGCCGGACTCCCAGCCCTGCCCTCAGGGGTGACCGCCGACTAGCTTTCCGGTAGTCAAATAGCTTTCCGGTAGTCAAACACCCCGTTTCTTGCCGCGTGAGGGGCTGGTGGGGACCGGTGTTCCCAGTCTTGATGACCAGTTTCTTCGCAAGCTCGGGGACGGGGCCGGCGCGTCACGGACGGCACGGGGCGCGGATGCCAGAAACAGACCACGCGGCCTGGCGGTCAGGCAGGCCCCCGGGGGTGAGCCCAGTGATGTGCACACCCTCCATCCCTGGCCACGGAGGTCACGCTACCGCTGCCTCGCCGGTTCGGATCTCGGCCCGCGGGCGGGACAGAGTGCGGACGTCGCTGAGCATCAGTGGGGCGGCGGCCACGGCGAGGATCACGGTCGCGCTGAGGCCCAGTGCGGTGCTCAGCCCTACCGCTTGGACGGCAGGGCCGACAAGGACGTACCCGAGTGGTACCAGCACCAAGGGGCCCACGTTCGAGAAGGACAGGACGCGGCTGAGCTGTTCGACGGGGATGCGTTCCTGCATCAGGCAAGTCCAGGTCACCATCGCTGTATCCACCCCGACGCCCGCGATCAGCATGGCCAGGGACAGGACCGCCAGTTGCCCGTGCCAGGCCATCACCGTCATCGGAAGTGCCATCGTTGCCATGCATCCGCAGATGAGCAGACCGGCATAGCGGGGGCGCCACGCCATGGCCATCGCCGATCCCGCGGCCAGTCCGGCTGCGAGTGCGGTGACCGCCAGCCCCCAGGACTGTGGGCCGCCCAGTTCCTCGGTTGCGTAGACCGGACCCATCACCTGGACGCTGGCCAGCCACAACATCAGTGTGAGGGCGTTCTGCAGGACCATCACCCACAGCCACCGTCGGCTCCTGAAGACCCGCCAGCCTTCGATCACATCACTGAGAATCTTTGTCTGTTCGGCACCTTCCTTCCGCAGCAGGGGAACACCGACCCGCGAGAGGAGTAGCGCCGCGCAGAAGAAGCTCAGCGCGTCGCAGGCGATGGCCCAGCCGGGCCCCGCGAAAGCGACCACCACACCGCCGACCGCGCGGCCCGCCATCTTCGAGGCGTTCTGCGGAAACCTGACCAGGGCATTGGCCTGTTGCCTCAGCTCAGGCTCGACGATCTGCGGAACGACGCTCTGCTGTGCCGGGACGAAGTAGCCATTGGCGGCACCGGTCACGAGCGCCAGCAGAGTCAGGTGCCATACCTGGGCGGTTTCGCTGAGAAGAAGCACCGCAGCCGCCGATTGCGCCAGCCCGGAGGCCAGGTGCGCGCTCACCATGACGCGCTCCGTCGAGGTCCGATAGGCGGCGGTGCCACCGACCACCGCCAGCAGCGGCTGCGGAATCATCCGCGCAGCGAGCACCAGACCCAGGCTGCCGGGGCCGCCACCGACGGCGAATACCGCGAAGGCAAGAGCGACGACGGAGATGTCGGAGCCCAGTTGCGACAGCACCTGTCCCGCCCAGTACAGCCGGTATGGCCGGTTTCGCAACAGAGCCACCACCACGCGCAGATACCCCGGTCCCACGCCGCTACGGCTTCTTCTGCCTTTGGCACCGAATACCGTCAACGCCAACAGCCTCCGCTTCGCCGGCATGACGCACAGCACACGGCTGTCGCCATCCCGATAAGGACCAACCGGCCAACCAACTCGTCACCGATGTGCTCTGCGTCAGTGTTCCGCGAGCAACTCCGCGAGCACCCCGGCGATGCCCGCCAGTGGGGCCGGCCTGGTCATCTCCAGGTGGGAGCATTCCACGGGATATTCAGTGACCGGACCCTTCACGAAGGGCTGCCAGTTCTTCCCGCAACGACCCTTCGCTTCGCCTTGCGTAGCGGAGAAATACGCCATGGGCCCGTTGAACCGCTGGGCGGGGATGTACTGCCGGGAGAGCGCGTAATGCCGTCGATGTGCCTCGAACATGCGGTGGAAGGTGTGCTCTCCCAAAAGCCCGTAGGGGCTTCCAGAAGCAGCCAGTTCGCTTCTGAGGGCTTCAAGGTCCAGCTCTGTCGCCTCTGACGGTTGGTCAGTGGTGCCGGGAGACGCGGCCTCGTCGTCGAGTTCGCCGAGCATCATCAGGAAATACCGCCTGATGGCGTTCTCCAGGACAAATCCATCGGACTCGCCGTCTGCCGTGAACTCCCGGCGCTCCTGTGGTGGCGGCGCACTGTCGAGCAGGGCGAGGAGTGCAACCCTTTCTCCGGCCTGCTGAAGCCGCACCGCTGCTTCGAACGCGACCCGCCCGCCGAATGACCAGCCCAGGACGTGGTACGGGCCGTGCCGCCGCACCTTCCTGATCTGCTGGACGTAGTCGGCCGCCATCTCCTCCACCGATCCGGGTAGCGCGCCGCCGCTCAGCGCACGTGACTGCAGGCCGTAGACCGGCCTGTCCCGCAGGTGGCGCAGCAGACCGGCATAGCCCCAGCTCAGGCCGCTGCCGGGGTGGACACAGAACAGTGGCGGTTTCGCCCCGAGCGTGCGCAGCGGAAGTACGACGTCGAGGGCGGCACCGGCGTCTGCGGGTACCTCGCATCGGGCTGCCAGCGCGGCGACGGTGGGGTGGTCGTAGAACGTGCTGAGCGAGATGTCCGCGCCGAGCGTGTCGCGGATCGACTCAATGAGGTCCACGACACTGAGTGAATCCCCGCCGAGTTCGAAGAAATCATCCTCGATACCGACCCGATCCCGCTCCAGCACCTCGGCGAACAGTGAGCACAGGGTGTGCTCCTGCGGGGTACGAGGGTTCCGGTATGAGCTGCCGCCCGGCTCGTGTTCGCACGCTGTGGCAGTCATCGCGCCACCTCGGCAGGAAGCTGGTCGCCACGGCCCGATGTGACGGCGTCGGGAGCGAACCGCAGGACGCCTTTCAGCAGACAACGCTCACCGAAGAACGAGTTACGGCCGTGGAGAAGACGGCGGTTGTGCATGAACACGGCTTCTCCTGGCGTCAACAGAACGGGTTTCGCCAGCCCGCCGTCGACGATCTGGTGCTCACAGAATTCCGTGAAGCGACGCGCCATTTCAATAACTTCGGGCGGATTTTCTGCGGAGACGCGGGTGCTGCTCCAGTTGAACGACGGGATTCCTTGCTCGTAGAAGAGGATCGTGGAGGTACGCCGCTTCTCGCCCTTCTCGAAGAGAACCTCCGTCTCCAGGAGCTGCTGGAACAGTCCGGGGTCGAAGGCCGCCAGGTAGTCGTAGACTTCGGTCCCGTCGGCGACTACTGTCGCGCCGCCGAACTGCGCCTGCTGCACGCAGTAGAAGAAGAAGATGTCGAACTCGACGTCTGTATACGCTCCGTCGATGTGCAGTGGCATCCGGGTGTTGCCGTAGCGGTACAGGGACTGATCGACCGCGGCGGGGTCATACCGGATATCCAGCCAGCCATCGGATTCCAGAGAAGCGGTTTCCGCGTCTTCGTTCTTGAAGTGGAAGTCGCCGAGCCGCGAAGCCAGTCCGTGGTAGAAGTCCCCGTGATCGACCTCTTCGGGAACTCCGGAAACCCTGACCACTTTGGTGCGGCTCAGTGCTGCGCATACGTCCTCGGCGCACTGTTCCGCGCTCCGGTACTGCACCGTGGTGCAGAAGTCGGTGAGCATCTGCGTTGACTGGTCCGCTCTCATGGTGCTTCCTGCCTGCGGCGTGTCGGGCGGCGGCCGTCGGTGATCTGGATCCGGTGGATTTCGCGGCGCTGACCCGGGTAGTCGTTGAGCGCCTTGTGCTGGACGCAACGGTTGTCCAGGACCACCACGGTCCCGGGATCCCAACGAATCCGGGCGGTGAATTCGTCGCGCACGATATGGTCGGCCAGGGAGTCGATCAGCGGCTGCGCTTCGTCGTACGGAAGGCCGGCCAGCCCCGACATGTGGCAGGCACTTACGTAGAGCGTTGGTAGTCCGGTTTCCGGATGGATACGGACGAGGGGGTGTCGGTATTCTTGATCGGCGCGTTTCTTGTCCGCTACCCGTGTCACGTCCCCCAGTTGCAGGTCGGCCGCGGCACTACCGTGGACCTTGGTCGCCGTGAATACCCCGTCCATGTCCTGGATGCGGTTCTTCATGTCATCTGTGAGTGCCTCGTACGCGGCACTCATATCGGCCACCAAGGTATCGCCGCCACTCTCGGGAATGTCGATCCCCATGATCACCGTGTGCGATGGCGGAATCTCATGGTAGGGGGAGTCGGTGTGCCAGACGCCGCCGAAGTTTCCTTTGCTGGCCGGCTCCTTGACGATGCGCAGAATCTCCGGGAGGCCCTCCATCGGTTCACCGAACGGGTAGGGAGTGACCGTCCCGAAGCGTCGTGCGAAGCCAAGGAATTGTGTGGGGGAAAGATGTGCTTGCTCCCTGATGCACAGCACGTGTCTGTCGCGCAGAATTTCGGTGAGAGCGGCAAAAGCGGCATCGTCAAGAGCGGAGAGATCCACTCCCGTGATCTCCGCACCGAACGTGCCGTTCATGGCAGTCATGCGAAGGTGCGCCGGACGTGCTGTCGTCCCGGGCCCGGACTCGGACCTGGGCTTGGACTTCCTGGGTCGCGCCGACGTCGCGGAAGCCGAAGTGGGCATGCTCGTCCCGGAAGTCACAGCGAGCCCCCCGCCGGCGCAGCGGCATCGCTCGCCGCGATGCGGCACTCACCATCGGTCGGGCGGGGTGCGATCGTGCGATCCCAGTCCAGGGCGACACCGCACTGCCGGGGCTTGGGCCGCTCTGCGGCAGAGAGCACATCAGCGTGCAGGGGCACCGATTCGTGCCAGAGCGACTTGAGGAACTCAGGGTCGTTCTTCGACAGATAGGGGCTCTGCAGTCCTGCGTACCCGGCTGGAACGCAGGTCAGGGTTGGCACCCGGAGATCGGCGTACAACCGGCCGCTCCACAGGTCCTTGGTGTCCGCCGTAGGGCGGCACGCACTGTGATCGATCGCGTCGAGGACCGGAGAGCCCGGAACGAAGCGCAGGCTGTTCTCCCCCATCGGGAAATCCCTGTCGCAGAAGTAGGCCACGATGCGGTCCTGCCTTCGAGCCAGCGCCTCGTCGCGGAACGCGGCCGTCATGATGGTCGGTACGGCCACTCCACCCACGCTGCGGTACTGCTCAACTGCCGTCAGCCTCATACGCAGTTGCGGTTTGCTGTCGAAGGCGCTGACAGAGACGCGCAACTCCGCGCCGAGCTCGGCCAGGCGAGCGGCCACTTCGTCCGGCAACGCCATGAACACCTTGGTGATGAAGACCGTGTGATGGCCCGATTCCCGAATGAGCTCGGTCAGCCGTACGGCCTTCGGCCAGTCCCATGAGGCATCGCTGTTCCAACCGTTACGGAGGTAGCCCTGGGTGGCCGGGATCGCCGCCAGATCGGCGCGGAACACCTCCTCGTCCAGCACATTGGGCACCCGGGTGCCGAAGTCGTAACCGGACTCGAAAGCGCCCTTAGCGGCGAAGCAGCTTCCGTAGCAGACCTGCGTGGCCGGCAGGCAGCCCAGCATCAGGTCGGTGGTGAGTGAATCGAAGGGCAGTCCACCGGCACGGCCTGCCCGAATGCGGCTCCCCTTCGGGATCTTCAGCGAGGCGCCCTTGCCGTAGGACTGGTACGCGCCGGCCGCCAGCCGCCGCAGCCGCTGTGCCACTTCGTCGCTTCCGTCTGTGAGTTCTGCCAGTTCCCTGGCCATCACCTCGGGTCCCGCGGCGGTCATACACCGCTCCCGGCGTCGGCGACCGAAGGCGTGCCGACGAACGCCCGGCGTGCCCGCTTCAGTTCACGGTGGACGCTGCGCAACTGACCGCAGCCGCCGCCCACGTCCACGCCCGCGCTCACGCAGATGCTCACATCAAGCCCGGCGGCGTCCAAGCCGCTGCGGAAGTGCTCATATCGCGCCGGCGGCGACGGCATCAGACCCGCGTCCGGAACCTCGTTCCACGACTTGAGCTTGACCGAGAACACGTCGCGATCCAGGAGTTTCACCAGCCTGTCCAGATCGGCGTCGGAGTCGTTGACGCCGTCGAACAGCAGGTAGTTCATGATGACCGGAACCCCGGAGGCCAGCCGATACTCGCGGGCGGCGTCCAGCACGTCTTCCAGCGGATACGTCTTGTTCGTGGGGATCAGCCGGGTGCGCACCTCGTTGGTCGTCGCGTGCAGGGAGACGCTCAGCAGGCTGATCGGCATGCTCGGCAGTCGGCGCATCTGGGGGACGATCCCGGAGGTCGTCACTGTCACGTGTTCGGTGAGCCCGTCCGCCAGCAGCCGCGTGGCGGCATCCCGCAGGTTGTCAAAGTTGAGCAGAGGCTCTCCCATTCCGGCCACGACGACCTTGGTGAACTTACCGCCCGGAACCCCGTCGGGCAGGTCGGCTGCGGTCAACGCCACCTGGTCGTAAATCTCCTGGCTGGTGAGGTCACCGAGATTGCGCTGCTTACCGGTCTCGCAGAACACGCACCCGACGTTGCAACCAGCCTCCGTGGAGATACAGGTGTGCGGCTCATCGCCGAGCTTGTAGTAGATGCTTTCGACCGTACTCCCGGAACTGGGAACATTCCACAGGTACTTGATGCTGCCATCGGCCGAGGTTTTCTTCTCAACAATCTTCATGCTCTCCCACACTCCTCGATTGCCCTCACGAATGCCGTCACCTCTGTGTCCCACACGACTCGCTATGCCGGCGACGCCACTCCCACGACTTCTCCCGCCGGCACCGCGAAATACTCCGAAGGAGCGAAAATCTTCGTCCCCTTGAGCCAGCGCATCCCTTCGAAAACCTCCCGCCGGTGGAGAACTTGAGCGTTGTCGTAGACGACGAAGTCGCCCATTCGCCATTCATGGCCGTAGACGTTCTGGTCGCTCAGGCAGTGCTGGAGCAGCCGAGCCTTCAGCAGGTCGCCTTCTTCATCGGATACGCCGATGAATCTCTCGGTGTTCTCGCTGACGTAGACGAACTCACCGTCTCCTCGGGGAGAGGTGAGAAGTACGGGGTGCGAGACCTCGACGTGTTCCACGTTGTCGTGCGTGGGCGCCGGCCGGCGGGTCGACCACAAGGGGCGGACCTGTTCGACGAGCTCGGCTGGGAGGGAAAGTCGGTCCACGGCCGTCGTGGCGAAGCTCGTCGCCCCGCCGTGCGTCGGCGGGACCAGGCAGTACAGCGAGGCCAAGGTGGCCGGATCGCAGCGGAATTCCTGGTCGGAGTGCCAGTAGTCGGTGTGGTTGTCGGCGACACCGATCGGCTTTCCCGACTCGTCCTGAAATCCGGTGAGGTAGCTGACGAAGCGGGTGGACGGTGCGTGCGACCATGTGCGTGCCGGCTCCTCCAGCCGCCCGTCGCCGATTTGTCGGCTCACGCGCTCCAGTGCGTCATCGTCCAACACTTGGTCTCGGAACACCAGGACGCCGCACCGCGCCAGCTCGGTGCGGATCACATGAACGGCTTCGGCGTCGAGAGCGCGCACATCGAACCCGGTGACCTCGCACCCGAACCGAGGGTGAAGATTATTGAATTCCATGATTAAATCCCTAGATTTCGGCAGGCTTCATGCCGGGCGACGATCGCTATCCGACGAGCGCTATCCATGTTCGCGACATGCAAGCTGCTGGATTTTTCGACCGGGGTCGACCGGACGACTTCGACGCTAATACCCAACGCCATTCGTCATCACGCAAGCAGCACCGTCGGCGCCGCCTATGGAGCAACCGGAACTCGCCACACCCCGTCGAGTGATTGTTACTTCGCTACCGATGCGGAGGCCAACGAAAAGCGGCCTGGCCTATTTTCTTCTCATGGATCGCTCGCCGGCAGTGAAGGTGATTATCGCCATGGTGCGCCATGGTGCAACGAGATTGTCCGGAGGGTGCTGTGCGGTGGATTTATCGCTCCCTCTTGATGTGTGGGCCTCCACGCGGTGGCCTGGTGTCTCCTTTCCCTGGGACCCGGATGAAGCGGAAGGCGTGCTGGAGTAGGGGCGAGCGAACCCCACGTGCGCAGCCAGGGCGGGATCGAGGTGACGGTGACCGCGCCGTGAGAGAAGTAGCCCCGCTTGTCGTAACGGGTCGGTGCGGCACGAGGCGCCATGGAATCGAGTGAGGTGAGAGACCTTCAGCCTCTTCCATCCTCAGCGCGAGGTTCTAGAGGGAGGACGGCTGTGGCCAGGGCGCTGACGAGGGTGGTACCGATTTCGTGCTCAACTAGGAGCGAAACTGCCCTAGTTGAGCCATAGCGTAGCGTCGTCACATCACGAGGAACCACACGAGGGGACGAGACCGATGGACCACACTGCGCCCGAGGGCTACACCAGCGTTGCGCCGTGGGTGGTCACCGACGACACCGGTGCGCTGCTCGACTTCATCACCGCCGCTTTCAACGGCGAGGAGACGGCAAGGGTGCAGGTCGAGGACGGAAGCATCGGCCACGGCGAGATCCGGGTCGGCGACACGGTCGTGCTGGCCTTCGACCGACGGCCCGACTGGCCGGTGATGCCTTCGCTGTTGCGGGTCTACGTCCCGGACGCGGATGCCGCCATGGCGGCCGCGGTCGCGCAAGGGGCACAGGTGATCACCGAGGCTGCCGACAGCGCGTGGGGGGATCGCGGCGGCCGGGTGCGGGATCCGTTTGGAAACATCTGGTGGGTGATGAGCCGAGTCGAGGACATCGCACCGGACCGGGTCTGGGAGCGCATGTCCGAGCCGAAGTACGCCGAAGCGATGCGCATGGCCCAGGAGACTCTGAACGCCGCGCTCAGCGGTCGGGAGTCAGGGGTGGCAAGTGCCCCGCAGCGCCCGACCTACTGAGATCATCTCTCGACCTGACCGCAGATGGCGGGAGTTGAGGGCAGCCCGCGGTACATAGACGTGACGAAGCTCCTGGTAGACGGGCTCTCGACCAAGACCATCCGTGGCACCAGGAGCTTCGTGACGAACGGCTCCACTGGGACGCGCCAGGGCGCGGACGGCCCGCTCGACCACCACAGATTGCTCCTAACGCCGCCACGCCGACCTCGCCGCGGCTGCCGTCTGTGCCTCCCCTGACGCGGTTTCCAGCACCACCTGCCCCGGCTCGGCGACGTGTGCCTCGTTGATCCGCTCCATGACCTGTGGCACGCCTGGGTCAGTGCACCTGGTTCGGGAAGGTGGGGCCATGTCACCGGGTCGTGGCAGGGCGGGCTTCGCCCCCACCTGGAGCCCGGCGGCGGCAGCATCGGCCGGACGCGTCGCCAGCCGCCGGGCCAGCTCAGTCTCGCCAGCGTCCGGGAGCTGTGGCCGGATCAGGTGAGTTGAGCTGCCCGGCTATGGGGCCCTGCTGTTGACGGGGCTGGTGCGTTGCGGTGCGGCAGGCGGCCAGGTATTCGGTCGGAGCTGTCGCCAGCGAGGCGGGCGCTCGATCTGCTGCGCGGCTACGCCGCCCGTGACCGCCCCGCGATTGTCGGACATCTCGCGCCTGCAGGCGGCCAGTTTGTGGCCCGGTTTGCGAGACGTGTACGGGGTCGGTGAGCGGGCGGTCAGAACCAGTGCAGGCAGTGCGGGGAGCGGTCGGCGCGGAAGAGGGCGTCAGCGAGGGTCGCCGCGCCCGGGCGGTGGGCCCGGATGTGTCCGGCACGCACGAGTGTGCTCGGGGTGCCACCGAGGTAGATCGAGCCCAGGTCGCTCACGTCCAGGGAAAGGTCGGGCTCCCGATCCGTGGGGACGCAGTCGGCCTTGCTGTCCCGGACGGTCAGCAGGTAGCGGCCGTGCTCGCCGAGGAACCGGTCCTCGACATCGAGGACGAGCTCGCCGTCCATGAACCATCCGCGCGCGGTCAGCGCACGCGGGACGTCCAGCAGCCGCACCCAGAGCCAGTCGGTGTCGCCGCTCACCTCGCCGGCGCGGAAGTCCGCGAACTGCCAGCGCAGCGGATGTTCGGTCGGGACGTGCTTGAACACGACCTGAGAGACCAGGTCGTGTCCGAGTACGAACCGGGCCAGGGCCGTGAAGACGGCGTCGTCGGTGGTGATGGTCTCGTCGACCGTCAAGGTCTGTTGCTCGCCGATCGAGTAGCTGGAGTACCCGTCCGGGACGCCGTCGGTGTCACGGTGAACGGCGATGTAGCGCGGCGCCGGCGAGATGGGGGGCTGCCCCGCGCGCAAGGCCCACCAGCGGTGCGGCCGGGACAAGGCACCGGGCTGGGCGCGGCGATACCGGTCGTAGACCTCTTCCAGAATCTCTGCGCACTCGGCACGACGCAGCACCTCGATCGAGTCGTGGTCCGAGCCGGCATCTGGTGCGTCGACCGCTGCGCGCGCCCGAGGAATGGTGAGGGCGGCCTGGTGGCGCGGCACCGTCAGCCGCGCCGTGTAGGTCGCCGGTCCGTAGCCGAACCTGCCGTAGATCGGGGCTTCAGAGGCCAGCAGCACGGAGAGGAACTCCCCGCGGACCCGCAACTGGGCGAGCTGATGCCGCATCATCGCGCTGAGCACGCCCTGGCGCCGGTGCACGCGGTCGTGGTCCAGAAAATCACTGTCGACGTACTCGCGGGTCTCCCAGCGTGAGGTGGTGACATCCCTGGGGCGGCCCAGTCGGCCCCGGGCGAGCGGGCTCCAGGCGATCGAGTGGGTCGGGACGCCGGTGGGGCGCGCTTGTGTCATATGCACGGTGCGTATGCCCTTGAATGCATAATGTGATCGCCAGGGGGTGGAAACGCGACAACAGAGAAGATCATGTACACGCAATTCGCGAAGGACTCTCCATGAAACAGACACCCTCCTCGCATCCACTTCCCGACCGGCCGGACGCCGCGCGTACCGCTGACCGTCCACGTCGCGATCCCCCGGGTCCGGTACTACGGCTACCTGCTTGACGCCCACCACCATGGCTTGGTCCCACCCGGCCTCCTGCGCGAATGGTTCGCCCTGGTCGGCGCCCGCCGCACCCGCCTCGTCCAGCTCTTCGACACCAGCCTGCGCACCGAGTTGACCGCCGCCGACCGACCGCCACCGTCCTGTGCGCACCCCCGGCCTGGGCCCACTGCGCGACGCGCTGCACCACGGGGCCGCACGCGGACACTTGCCCGCACACCACGAACTGCCCGGACCTGCTTGCCGACCACGATCCGGCCTGGGAACTCCTGCTAGCCACTGGCCTGCCGGTAGGCATGTCTGAGCTAGCCGATTCTCAGTTACCTCGCCGAAGCGGACCGCGCCACCGCAGTTCACCGTGGCGGCGGCCACAACCTGGCCGTCTTCGTCGACGACCACAAGGAGAGCCCGCCGCGCCGGCACACCCAGCGTCTGCTGGACATGCTCGGCCACCGCGGACCGGGCCCCGTGCCGGCATCCACCCCGCCCCGCGCTTGTGGGCCACCGACACTCACGGCCGTCACGTCTCCGCCAACCACCACGACCCTGGCCCCACCGACCTCGATCACACCGGAACCCCCATCGACCTGCTGGAGCTCACCGATCGCCGCCACCTCCAACCCAGGGCATGGCGACCGCGGAAGGCTTTCCCGACCACACCACCACCTGACAGCGTTTGAGGAGACGACCATGGACAAGCAGACCGTCGCGCCGGAAATCCGCGACGAAACGTATCTGGGCGGCAGCGAACGTGGCGCAGAGGACGCCCCGACACTCGCCCCCCATGCGTCTTACTGGTTTCCCGGACCCAACCCCTCCTCGGGCCGGAACATCCGCGCATGGGACCCGGCGACGGATTCCGACGCGGCGTTCAACCGCTCCCGTGTTCCGCTGGCGTCTCGGGAGCAGCACAGGAAACTGAATCTGGACAAGAACGCCCGTGCCCGGCAGGGAAAGGTCGTCGCGTGCGCGGAGTTCTACCCGACCTCGGGCCACCCGTCTCAGCAGTTGAATGACTGCCGCTACTACGCCTTCGGCTTCTGGGAGTACGTGGACGTGCTGGTGTTCTGGGCAGGCTCAGCGAGTGAGGGCATCATCGTGCCTCCGAACGCCCCGCTCATCGACGCGGCCCACCGCAATGGTGTGAAGGTCTACGGCAACGTCTTCTTCGACGAGGGCCATGGGGGACAGAAGGCATGGGTGGACGACTTTCTCACCGTCGACGGCGACACCTACCCCGTGGCGGACAAGCTGATCCAGGTCGCCCAGTACTACGGCTTCGACGGCTGGTTCATCAACCAGGAGATGGATGGCTACCGGCGTGACGACCTGCGCGACTTCCTCCGCTATGCCCGTACCTCGAACACCGTCGAGTTCATGTGGTACGAGAACAAGTCCTCCTTCGACGACGACAGCAAGCAGCTCCTCCACCACAAGGGTGAGCGTGTCTGCGACTCGATCTTGATCGACTATGGCTGGACCGGGAATGTCGCCGAAGCCGTCACCAAGGTCAAGGAGATTCTCCGCAGCCCTTACGACCTCTTCTTCGGATGGGAGGTCGACAAGAACGCAGTGAGCGTTCCGGCCGAGGTCTGCCCCGACGGAAAGGATCACCTGGCTTCCGTCGGACTGTTCGCCACCCACAGCGCCTCGAACTGGAAGCAGAAGGACGATGACAAGTACAAGAACAACGCCGCGCTGTGGCTGAAGGACTTCTATGCCCAGGAGACCGCTTACTGGGCTGGGTCAGGAACGAACAACCGGCAAGGGATCGGCCACTGGTTCGCCGAGGCCACGCCTGTGCGCCGGCTGCCGTTCGTCAGTCACTTCAACACCGGTCACGGCCTCGTCCACCACCACGCCGGAGCCAACACCGGCACCAGTGCCTGGACCAACCTCAGCGTGCAGGACGTGCTGCCCACCCGTCGGTGGCAGGTCAAGGCCCAGGGAGCCTCCACTCTCACCCCGGCGCTGGACTTCACCGACGCCTACCACGGAGGTTCGTGCCTGCGGCTGACCGGTGATCTCAAGAAGGACAACCCCGTGGACCTCGCTCTCTACGATTCCCGGTTGCCTGTCACCTCCGCCACGAAAGTCAGCGTCCGGATCAAGGCCCTGACCAACTCTCCGGTCACCATCAGAGCTCTGCTCTCCTTCAGCAACGGGCCGACCACCCGGGAGCCCCTCTCCCTCACGGCCGGTGCCACGAGCAACGGCTGGACCCTCTACACGGGTTCCCTGAAGAATTACACCGGACGAACAGTCGTCCAGTTGGGCCTGCGGCTGTCCGCGGCCTCCGACACGACCTACGGCATTCGCGTCGGCCAGCTCGCCGTCTCCGACGGCGACTTCGCCGCACCGCAGGCCCCGGCCGGCCTGCGGGTCACGGGCAACGCCACCGTCGACAGCAACCGCAAGGCCCTGCGTCTGGCCTGGACGCCTGCTGCGGACACGGAGAGGGTTCACCACTACGACATCCTGCGTGGTGTTACGTGGCTGGGCTCGACCACCAATGACGTCTTCTACATCGAGCGCCTCGATCGGAACAACGAGACAACCACCACGCTGTCGGTCGTCGCGGTCGGCCCCGACGGCACCCGCTCGCCACGCATCAGCACCCAGGTCTCCTGGACCTAAGTGTGCTGTCCCGGCACATTGGTGACACGCGTGCCGGGTGCTTGAACGAGGTGAGGGCGCGGCCGCCAACGAGGTGATCCATCAGACCGTCGAGCTCAACTACTACTCGATGCTGCTGCGCTCTCTCCCGTCGGACTGCAGCGGCCACCCGAGGTACATGGCACTTGCCATCCTCGACGCCGCCGCCGACGTGGCCGACCGCGACATCCCGGCCGCCACTCTCGAAGCCGGCGAGCCCGTCGACCTGTCCGGCCTCACCTCCGCATCCACCGAGGCCTTCGCCTGATCAGTGGCACACGTCAAGTGCCGAGAAAAGAGAGAACATGGGAATGCGCAGGTTCGCCATGGCCGTCGTCGCCGTGGCGGCACTACCGGCACTACTGTCCGTACCCGCACACGCTGCCCCGCCGCCGCGTACAGCGGCGTGGGTCACGATTCAAGAGGCCGGTGCGCTGACGATGTTCCTCACCGACCCCGGTGGCGGGGGTGACGTAGTGATCGCGAAGGAGAAACAGAATCTCCAAGGCCAGCGCTGGTTCATCACCCGGACCGCCTCTCGCGGCTCCTACGTCATCGGCGACGGCAACATCAAATGCCTCTCTTCCCCCGACGGCCTGTCGGACACGCCCCTGAAAGTCGCCGCATGCGCCGGCGCACGCTACAGCCACTGGAGGTTCGACCCTGTTCCCGGCAAGGGTTTCGAGGTGGTAAACGTGGAAAGCGGTCTGTGTCTCAACATCTGGGCTTTCGAGAATCCCGCCGTCCTGTACCCGTGTCAGGGTGAGGCCAACGACATCTGGCTGCCCGTTCTCTCCGCCCGGGCGTAGCGCCATGCCTCTTGCGCTCGCCGACCTCCAGTCCGTACTGAGAGATTCCGCCGGGAAGACGTTCGCGCTCACGGGCCAACAGCTCGATGTCGGGGATTCCACGGAGCTGTTCGGACGGTTTCTTCCCAGCGGAACATTGACGATCAGCAGTGCGACGACCGATGCGCAGAAGCTGACCGCCAAAGGCCAGATCAAGCTGCACGAATCCGCCTCGTTGGGTGTCTCGGTGGCGTTCACCGCGGATACCGCGAGCGTCACCGGCTACGAGATCAAGATCACCTTGAAGGGGTTCGCGTTCAAGACCGAGAAGGAGTCCTTCGACTTCGGTTACCTGCAGAAGGGTTACGACTTCACCCATCCCGTCTTGGTGTTGAGAAGTTCGGGGCCCACGGGTGTTGGCGTGCTGACCTGCTCCCAGGGCAGCACGCCGTACGAAGTGAGTCTGGACGGGTGGGGGTTGGTCACCTCGCGGAGCGAGCAGGACCTGGGCAGTGTCGCCCGGGTGTTCAAGTTCGGCTTTGCGAACGACATCAAGATCACCCTCTCGGACCTGTGGGTCTGGGGCAGCCTGCAGGGGGGTGGCGTCGTCATGAGTGGCGCAGTGAAGCTGGACAGCGGCAGCTCGAAGCTGAGCTGGATCGCCATGCTCCTGCCGAAGCCGGACAAGTCGGAGCGCGACTGGGAGATCGTCATGATCCAGTCCGACCTGGACCTGGCGATCTCCTCGTTCGACATGCTGAGTGATCTCGTCCCGCCATCGGCCAACCTCGTGCTCACGACCGCGTCGCTTGTCCTCACCAGGGAGACGCTGAGCGAGAAGACGGTCAAGGAGTTCAAGAATCTCCGTGAGACCTGCCTCAGCCGGACCGGCCGCAAGGCGCCGAAGCTGCCGGACGGTCCACTGGGCAGCGGAGCGATCGCGACCCTGGATTACACGCTGGGCAATGCCAAGCGGCCCCTGGTCAAGATTCAACTCGGCAGCCTTTCGAAGAACATGAAGGCCGGCCCGCCGGACCTTATGACGGACATGAAGGCCGATCCGCCGACCCCTTCGACCGAGTCGCCGGCGCCTCCCGCCTCCTTCGGCCCGTTTCGCCTGGACGCCATGAACGTGGGCTACCGGGACGGCGCGCTCATCTACCTGGTCGACCTCACACTGACCGTGGGCATGCTCACGCTCCAGGTCCACCAGTTGGGCGTGCGGGTGCCGCTGAGCAACTCGGGGCTATCCGTCCCGGAGTTCCTCACACCGACCACGGTCGGCTTCCTGATGGACGTGCCGGTGCTCCTCCTGGCCGGCGCCCTGCGCTACTCCCGCGACCTGGAGTACGACCCGCGGCTGGAGGGCCTCGGCGTCCTGGTGGCGCCCGGCCTCAGCGTCTCTCTCATCGGCTCCTACGCGAGGAAGATCAAGCAGGGCCCGACGCAGGACCCCTTCTCGTCCTTCTTCATCTTCGGAACGGTCAGCTTCGGCACCAAGGACACCGGGGGCATCGGCCCGGCTTGGTTCCAGGTCAAGGGTCTGTGCCTCGGCGGCGGTTACAACAGTGCGATCCAACTGCCGACCATCGACAAGCTGGGTGAGTTCCCCCTGGTTCGCTGGGTGGACCAGCCGATCCGCGAAGGGCAGCTCAAACCCCTCGATGTGCTGGACAAGTTGCGCGGCTGGTTCGCCCCGCAGGCCAACGAGTACTGGGTGGCGGCAGGCCTGTATGCCGGGGTGTTCGAGTTCATCGATCTGCACGCCACCGCGTTCCTGGAGTGGGGTGACGATCTGGTCGTGGGCCTGTTGGCACTCGGCCTGTTCGAGTTCCCGAAGGGCCTGCCCACCGATCAGAAGCCGAGTCTGCGGATCGAGTTCGGCGCCGAGGCCCTGTACTCGCAGCGGGAAGGACTGCTGCGGCTGGCCGCGGTGCTGACCGACAACTCCTACCTCGTCTCCGAGTACGCCAAGCTGACCGGCGGGCTGGTGCTCAGCACCTGGGTGCCTCCCAGTCCGCACGCGGGTAGCTTCGTCATCTCGGCGGGCGGATACCACCCGGGGTACCTGAAGCCGGGCTGGTTCCCGGACGTCCCCCGGGTCGGCATCAACTGGACGATCAGCGACACCACGTACATGCGCGGCGAGGCCTACGAGGCGATCGTCCCGCACGGCATCATGGTCGGCGGCAGCCTCGCCCTCGTCTACGAGTCGGACGACCTCAAGGCGTGGATGACCCTGCACGTGGACGGGCTCTTCGAGTGGGATCCGCACGTGATCGAGGTCTCGGGCGGGATCACCATCGGCATCCAGGCCACCTTCTCGCACTGGTTCGTGCACACCACCGTCAACGTCGAGGTCGGCGCCGATTGCGACATTTGGGGGCCACAGACCGGCGGTCACGCCGACGTCCACCTGTGGTTCATGTCCTGGGAGTTCAACTTCGGTGCGCCAAGGCCGGGCGAGATCCCGCCGGTCTCTTGGACCCAGTTCCAGAGCCAACTGCCGCCGAAGCCCAAGAACAAACAGGCGAAGCCGGGCAAGGGGGTGGTCACCCCACCGCTCCCGGCCTCCGGTTCGCAGACTCAGTCACCGCCAGCGACCGACGACGACAGTACGCCGGTCTGGTACGCGACCACCCGCGGCTTCAGCTTCAGCACCGCCGCCGCGGTGCCGGCCACCCAGCTCCGGCTCGGTGATCGCCGCATCGGCACCGACCAGGACAAACTGTACGTCCGCCCCATGGCCGTGGAAACCGACTCGGTGCACACCGTCAGGATCACCGACGCCGCCGGCCACGAAGTCGACACGAGTTCCTGGCCGGCGACCGCGATTGCGGGTACCGGGCCGGCCGGCCTGTGGGGCCGGGGAGAGCTGGGACTGGACGGGACCGGGCTGGTGGGCGACGTGTACGACGGACTCGACGTGCGGATCCCACCCCCCACGCTCAGCCCCTCACCGCTGGCGGTTCCCACCGGCAACCTCGCCTTCGAGCCGCTGACCGGCCCGATGCCGTACGACGGCACCGCCACGCCGGTCGGCCCGACGCCTCAGGCCACAACAGGTACGCCCGGCCTGATCCGTGACCAGATCGCCGACCCCCAGTACACGGCCGCGCGCTCCGGGCTCTACGCGACGCTGCGGAAGCTCGGGTACGTACTCGCTCACGGCGACAGCACGGATGCCGACGACCCTCTCACCCGCTACCCCGTGTACGCCGGGCGGTACCTGACCGCCGAACCGCTGCTCGTCCCCTCCGGAGGCGCAACGTGACCACGCAGGCCCCCACCACCCAGTACACCTTCCGGGACCGGAAGGTCCCCGCAGTCAAGGCCGGGGTCTACACCGTCACCGTCAAGCACCAGCTCCCACAGGTCGAGGACTCCGACGCGTACTTCGACACCTCGGCCGTCCGCACCCTCGACATCCGGGCGGCGCGCTTCTCGCTCCCGGCGGGCGCGGTCCACGCCGTCTACCCCGCGAACGGGTGCACCGGCACCTTCGACCAGGTCCTGCCGCACGCCACCCTCGACCACGCGTCGCTGCCCTGGCAGACCGCGGTGGACCCGGAAATCGCCCCCGAGGTCCCGTTTCTCGCCCTGCTGCTGTTCGCCGCCGGCGAGCTGCCCGGCGATCCGGAGGCCATCGGCGCGACCGTCCGCCGATCGGTCGGCGAGCTGCTCGACACCCCGGACGGTGAGGCGATCGCCCCCGCCATCAAGCGGGAGAACGTCGAGCAGGACGTTCTGGACAGCGCCTGCGCCACCGTGGACGTGCCCGCCGAGCTGTTCCACCAACTCGTCCCCACGGTGGAGGAGCTGAAGCTGCTCACCCACGTGCGGGTCGGGCACGACGAGCCGGACTCCGTACCGGCCCGTTCCTCGCTCGCCCGTGCCCGGTCCCCCCACGGCCTGATTCGGAAGGCCCCCCCGGCGCGCAGCCGCCGTCGACGCCGACGACCCCACGCAGCCCGGCCTGCACTCCGTCGTCGTCGCCAACCGCTTCCCCGATCCGAACGGCGGCCAGTACGCGGCCCACCTGGTCTCCCTGGAGGGCTGGCAGAACTACCTGACCGGCTCCGCCGACGCGACCGTGCCCCTGCGGCTGGTGTCACTGGCCGCGTGGACGTTCCGTTCGCTGCCGGACACCGGCTCCCATTTCGGCGCCGTGATGGAGGAGCTGGCCGAGCCCGGAAAGACGGATCCGCAGAACTTGACGCTTCGCCTGGACCCCGCGGGCGCCCCCGGCGAGGCCGGCGACCGGCTGGCCCATGGCTACGTTCCGCTGGCGTACGAGGTGCCGACCGGCGAGCGCACCTTTGCCTGGTACCGCGGACCGCTCACCGCCGTCCCCGCGCAACCGGTGCCCGTTCCCGCCGTGCCCGACAGCGCCGACGGCTGGCTGGTGTACTGCCAGGATCAGGGCCTGTTCGACATCGGCTACGCCGCCGCCTGGACCCTCGGGCGGACCCTTGCCATGGCCGACAGCGGCTTCGGCCCCGCACTGATGGCCTGGCGCGGCACCGTCCGGCGGGCCCTGGGCCGGGTCTTCGCCGCCCGGCCCGGCCAGCGTCACGGCAGCCTCATCGGTACCGGCGCCGCACTGCGCGAACGGCCCGCCCGCGAACTGTTCGGCCACCGGGCCGCCCGCACCGCCTTCGAGGACGCGGTGCGGCGTGGATTCGCCCTCCCGCAGCCGCTGTCGGGGCAGTCGGGCGTGGCGGCCAGGCCGGATCCCCACGTCGAGGCACCAGGCGACCGGAGCCTGTCGCGGCGTGAGCAGGTCCGCGCCCACCTGGACGACCCGCTCACCCGGAGCGCCCTGCGCGACCACGCGAAGGACCCGGCCCAGCCCGTCCTGGACTGGCTCGACCGGCTCGCGCTGCTCTACGGCGTGCCCTTCGACCACCTCGTGCCGGACGGCCGCGCCCTGCCCAATGAGAGCCTGCGCCTGTTCCACGTCGACACGGGCTGGCAGCGAGCGGCCCTCTACGGTGCCGTCGGCATCGGCGCGGCCACGTCCGCCGACCTGGCGGCCGACGACCTGCTGGTGGAAGAGGCACTCGGCGCGCTGCCCAAGGCCATGTCGGGCTTCCTGGTCCGCTCCACCCTCGTGCCGACGTGGCCGGCCCTGCGGGTGCGCGTGTACGGCACGAAGCCGGACGGTACCTCGGGTGAGCTGGCCGTCGTACGCACGGACGTGCTCGCCCCCGACGTCCTCCTGGTGATGGTGGACGGCCTGCTCGACAGGATCTCCGTCGCCGAGCCGCCGCAGGGCCTGCACTTCGGCTACGAGACCGACCGGGACCACGGCGCGTACCTGCACCTGCGCGATCTCAAGGACGACATCGGCAAGCCGCTGGACGACACCTACCTCGCCGGTGTGGAGGGGTACTTCCGCCCGGGCTCCCCACGCGTCCTGGACACGACCAAGCTCACAGCCGACATCGGCGAGCTGCTCGGTGACCACAACCAGCCGGACGGTCTCACCCCCGCCGGCTTGGCCCTCCAACTGGTCCTCTCGCCGCAGCAGATGACCTTCCAGCCGTAGAAGTCCCCTGAAGAAGGCGCCACTCCCATGCTGAGCACCCCTCAAGAGACCCGGCCGGAGCCGCTGGTCGTCCCCGTCCAGGTCGACGCCCTCCAGGTCAACGACCCCACTCGCAGCGTTATCCCCTTCCAGCGCTGGCAGGCCGACTTCCGGCGGCTGGCGAACGACGGTCTCTCTCCCGAGCCGCCGCCCTGGACCGGCGACACCACCGGTGGCTGGCGTGACGACCGCAAGGCCGGCGGTATCTACCTCCAGTGGCAGCTACCCCGCGCACTGCGCCACGGCACCCAGAACGGCACGGACGGCCGCACCACCTTCCCACTCGTTCCCAACCGCTGGCTCGTCGTCCGAGGGTGGGGGCCCGACGAGCAGCGCCTCGCCCGCGGCTGGGTCGTCCAGAGCGACTGGCACGACCAGAAAGGCGGCGGCACCAGCCCGTTCCCCGCGCCCGACTGGACTCCCGACTCGAACGATCCGATCAATCGACCCATCGGCCGCAAACTCGACCTCACCACCTGGACCGCCGAGAAGGCCCCGGACAAGCCGTTCGTCACCTCCGCCGGTCCGGGGCTGCTGTCCTTCACCACCTACCAGCCGTACAACGAGAACGTCCTGTCGCTCCACGACGACCTGATGGACCTGGATGACACGTACGACCGTGTGCTACCTCGTGGTCGGCTGGTACACCGACCCGTCCGCCGACCCGTCCGCCAAGGTCAAGAGCCTGAGTGAACTCGGCTGGAGGATCGCGGGCACCAGCAGTCTCGACCCCTCCGCCCGGGCCCTCTACGTCGGACAGGTCCTGGGGCTGACCTGGGACCGGCAGGGCACAAGCTGGCCGGACAACGACAACGTCCCACCCTCCGACCGTCCGGACGGGATCAAGGTCGATGTCGCCGTGGGCAGCAGCTCGGCCGACGCGCTCACCGGACTGCTCACCGAGCAGGGCACCCCGCACGCGGACACCGCGCTGCTGGAGGCCCTGCAGTACGGCCTGCTCGACGGCCTCGACGACACCAGCCCGGCAGCCGTGGACCAATCCATCCACCGGGCCTGGTTCGGCGCGACTCCGGGCGGCTACCGGTGGGAGATCGTCGACCGCGACCACAGCGACGTCCGCGCCCGCCCGGCCCTGACCACCGAACAGGCCGCCGACGAGGAGCGGATCGTCAACGCGATCGACCAGGCGCAGACCGCCCACGACGAGGCAGTCCGCACCCTCGCCACCACGCGCTGGCAGCTCTACGGGGTCTGGCTGCTGAAGCAGAACCCTGACCTGCCGGAGATCTACGACGACAACGGCGGCCCCGGCCCGTTCAGCAAGGCGCTTGACCCGACGCAGGCCGACGGTCTCGCCGCGCAGGTCACGGCCCAGTTGAAAGACATCCGGCGACGGCGCACCGCCACGACCGACGCCGACTACGTCCCCTGGGGCGCCACGCCCGAAGACCTGGCCACGGCCGCCGAGGCCTACTTCAGGGCCAAGGGCGGCGACACCACCCACCGCGTCCTCACCCGGGTGGCACTGCCACCGTTCCACCGCGCGGCCGACCCGGTCGTGATGCTCAAGGGCCTGCGGCCGCCGACCCCACCGGACACCCGCACGCCGCTCACCTGCCGGCTGCCCGGCTCACTCGTCACCGCCATCGACGGCACCCCGTCCGTCATCGAGCCCCAACTTCCTTCAAGCATCGGCGAACTTCCCGAGGCGGAGACCGTCCGCAAGCTCCTCGGCGAGTTCTGGCTGAGCGACCGCGCCCAGACCGCCGGCACCCTCGCCGCCGCGATCGCCGACCCGACGAAGGTCACCGGCGTCCTTCCGCAGTACGCCACCGCGAAGTGGGCGCAGCCGTGGAAGCCGCTCTACCTGATGTACCAGATCTTCCACTACCCCCTGCCCTACCAGGACAAGGACGGGACCCGCTGGCACTTCGACGGCACCACCTATTCCTGGGACGGCCGCAACGCGCCGAAGCACGACGACTTCCAGACGTACAGCGAGCGGATCTTCCTCACCCCGCAGGCCACCTTCAATCTGGCCGCCCAGGTGCGGCGCTATCGCACCACCCACCCCGGCGTGCTCACCGAGGAGCTCCGCAAGCTCGAACAGCAGGTCACCGGCTGGGACCTGCTCAGCCAGGCGCTCGACGGCATCACCTGGCGGATGAGCCTGCGCGATCCCGGCCCACAGCTCCACCCCGTCCCCGCGGCCGGCGCGCCGGGAGATCCGCGCGGCATCGAGGCGTTGATCGGCGCCGAGCACCGGACCGCGCCGATGCCCGGTGCCGCCCCGGCGGGAAACGCCTGGAAGAAGTCCGCGTTCCTCCAGACCAGGACCGGCCAGTTCTATTTCTCCCGGCTCAGCGTCGTCGACCAGTTCGGGCAGGTCTGCGACGTGATCAACCCCGACGGAACGGGCACCCCGACCGACAGCAACAAGAAACCGATTTACCTGCCGGCCAGCACCAGCCCGGGCGAGGACCCGACCATCGCCCCGCCCTCCACCAAGCCCCGCACCGTCGCGCTGCGCCCGAGGCTGTTCCAAGGGGCGCGGCTGCGGATGGAGTGGGTCTCCGCGACGTCCGACAAGCAGGTGGTCGGTCCCAACATCCAGGCCACCCAGATGTGCGGTTGGCTGCTGCCCAACCACCTCGACCACGCCCTGGCCGCCTACGCCCCCGACGGATCGGCACTCGGCGAGGTGTACGTCGGCTACCTGGAGGACGGCCGCAAGCAGCTCGTCTGGGAGGCCGCGCCGGGGAGTGTGTTCGAGGAACTCGCCTCATTGCGCCCGCAGTTCCCGCACCTGTACGACTTCCTCGCCGCGCTGGTCGCCCGCGACGACGGTCCCGACGCGTTCGCCGACCTGCTCCTCGGGATCGACGAGACGCTGTATACCGTGAACGCGCTGGGCGGGTGGGACGACCCGACCATGACCGTGCTGGTCGGCCGACCACTCGCACTCACCCGCGCCCGGCTGCGCCTGGAGCTCGACGGAGCGCCGCTGATGGACCCGAGCTGGGAACAGTGGCAGTACCTGGTCGGCCTGAAGAAGAACCCGCCCGCGCCCGCGGTCCTGCAGTACCCGTGGGGTGTCCGCCTCGGCGCGCTCGACCACCTCGACGACGGACTGATCGGTTACTTCCCGGGTGACGACTACGGGCGGCTGCGGGCGGTCCACCTGCCGGCCAAGCACACCACCGACTACCTGTCGCCGATCGGGTCCGGGTTCACGCTCAGTCTGGCCGTCCGGGAGCCGGTCCAGTACGTCACCATGCTCGTCGATCCGCGGGCCGCCGTCCACGCGGTCACCGACCTCCTGCCGGCCGGTGTCCTTCGGCTGCCGGACGACAAGGTCGGCCCGGCGCTGCGACAGATGGACATCTCCTACCGGGTGGGGCCGCTGCTGGCCCGCACCGGCCAGGTCGCCGGCCCGAACGGTGATCCGGTGGCGGGTCTGATCGTGCCCCGGCCCTCGACCCGCCACGGGCAGTGGAGTTGGGTGCAGCGCCACCGGGACGGCAGCCCGGGCTGGCAGGACGTGCCCCTCGGCAAGGCCGACCCCGTCGCCACGGTGCCCGGCACGCCGACCGCCGCCCACAGCGGACGCCTGGTGCTGAGAGGTGGCGTCGCCGGGCGGCGCGCCACGCTGCAGGGCGAGTGAGGGGAGCGCCATGTTCGTGAAACAGGCCCCGGACAGAACAGTCCGCCTGACCTACGCGGTCTTCACCACTCCGGCGCCGCTTCAGGTGACGCCGGCCCAGTTCGCGCCGCTCGCGAACAGCACGATCGTCGTCACGGTGTCCAACAGCACCGAGGAGTCGGTCGCGATCAGCAAGTTGAGGTTCGAGTTCCAGACAGGGGAAGGTCCGGAGGACCTGACCAAGCACCCCGAGCTGATCGGCACACGTGTCTCGTCCGAGGACTGGACGGTGTCGCTCAACGAGGGGACGTTCATCGCGGCCCCCGCCAGGGGCGACGTCGTCGACGTCGGGCCCAACGCCGCGTACGTGTTCACCTTCCTCGGCATCGACGTGAACTCCAGGGTCGGCGTGACCCCGCTGACGATCGGTGAGATGTCGGAGGGAGCACGGGTGGGCAAGTCGGTCGCCAGGACGACCTTCTACATCGGCAAGGCGCCCTATGCCTTCACCTTCGGCGACTTCCACCCGGTGACGGCCGAACTGGCCGACGGCGACGGGAAACACGCTGCCGTCGCGCCCGGCGAGCCGGTCACCCTCACCTGGGACGGCTCACGCGGCGTCATGTACTCGATCATCCATGACAACGAGCCGCCGTGCAGCCCTCCGGAGGGCGTTCGCACCTGGACCTCCGGTCCGCTGTCCCGTGACACCACCTTCTACCTCAAGGCCACGCTCGCCGAGGGAGCGGCCCAGGTCAGCCACTTCCTCACTACCACGGTCACCGTCCTCGGCGATGTCACCCTGGGCACCCAGCAGGACCCGGTGAACCTCCTCGTCACCGGGGACTCGACGGTCTGGGGTTCCAGCACGACGTGGGGGGACAGCGCGACAGAGGGGAACTCCACGATCTCCGGGGACGTGTCGGTCGAGGGCCGACTCACCGTGCAGTCCGGCGCGACCGTCTTCGGCGCGGAGCAGGAACTGTGGACCCGGAGGGTCACCTTTCCGGCACCCGTCGGGTGGACGTGCAAGACCGCAGCGGCCCGAAGCTGCGACGGTTTCGTCATGGGCACCGCCGTGTTCACCTTTGGCTTTTCGCCCTCTGGAAAGAACGCCGCCGTCATCGGCTTCAGAGCAGTGTCGGCCTCGGGGGCACAAGGTCCCTGGGTCGGGTCATCCGTGCCTTTCCAGGACGGTGCCCTGTGCTCCTTCTGCTACCCGCTGGCCTCGGGGTACAAGGTGCTAATGGGCTACTACCAGCCAGAAATCAGCTCTTTGACCCCCACTACCCTCGACATCCGTTTCACCTGGCTTCCGCTGGGCGCCAGAGCCACCTGAGCGGGCGTTTGGTCTCGTGGGTTCCGTGATGTTCGTTCAGCATCAGCCAGCCGAACGTCCGCTCCGCGCATCAACGGCGGGGTGCGGCCCGCCGGCCGCCAAGGAGGTGGCCGGGACCTTCGACCTGCTGGCCGCCCGCATCGTCTCCCACACCACGGCGGCGCCGCTCCTCCCACGCCACCGCCACGGCCTGCACGGCCCCTGACGCTCGGCGGAAAGCTCCCACCGCACGTCCGTCTACGTGAGGAGGCCCTCCAAGCTGAGACCCGTCCCGCCGCGAGAAGTGCGACCGTGAGGAGAACCTCAAGCTCGGGCCCAGCGGGACGGGGAACTGGGAAAACAATTGCCCAGGGCCGAACCGGGGGCGGGGGTACCGGTTACGGGAACAGTGGTGGCGGTGGTGGTTGCGGTAGTCGTTGTGAGGGTGGGTGCGGTGAGTCAAGCGGGGGAGCGCAGGTTGAGTTAGGGGCCGTCTTCAAAGATTGATGGCCCGTAGTTTCTGCTCGGCGCCCGGCAGTCCCGCAGGCGCGGGCCGGCCGGCGGGCCGGACTACTGACGTTTGTTGGTTCACGGCCAAGGTCCTGTCGCAGGCTCCAGTAGAAGCCCGTCTGTCCCTCTGCCCATCGGCGAGGAGGCCAATACGCAGGCGGAGCGTGCAGCCAACGAAGATCCACAGACCGTGTTAAGGCGTGTCAGGCAGATCGCGTGACTGTGCCCGTGCTGGTGTCGTTCCGGAGGCGTGGGGTGAGGCGATCTGTCAGGTCGGGAGTGGGCCCGGCTGGAGCCGCACCTGCCGAAGAACACGGGACGGGGCGGGCGATGGACGTACCACCGCAGGATGATCAACGGAATCCTGTTCCGGCAGCGGACCGGAATCCCGTGGCGGGACCTGCCGAGGCGATTCGGACAGGGGAAGACTGTCATGACCGGCATCGGAGGTGGTCAGCCGATGGCACGTGGGACAGGTTCCCGCGGGCTGTTCAGGCCGACGCTGATGCGCAGGGCCGGATGACTGATCGATGGTCAGCGTCGATTCCACGCCTTGCCGTGCCCATCAGCATGCCGCTGGGGCACGCCACCACCCGGCGCGGATACCAGGCCGCATCTGCCGTCACATGCGACGACGGCAGATGCGGCACACGATCCCCGAGCGCCGGGACCGGTGAGCCAACCGCCAACGTCGCGGGAGACGCGGCGGCTGGCCCACCGGCTTCGACGGGGCCCGCTATGCCCGCAGGAACGAAATCGAGCGAACCGTCAACGCCCTCGAGGGCTTCCGGGCCGTAGCAGGCAGATACGACAAGAGGGCGTACGTCTTCCATGGCACGGTCGCCCTCGCCGCGATCCGGCTCTGGCTTCGGTGAGGAGGTGACGGACGGTCTCTAGAACAGGGTGTCGGCAAGGCGGCCGATCTGATCGATGTCCGGTGACCAGCAATAGAGCATGACTTCATCGGCGCCGATGCCGATGAAGTCATCGACCGCCTTACGGATCGTCTCTGGCGTGGTGAGAAGACCATCGGCGACGTGGTCGGCACGGCCGCTGAATCCGTAGTAGTCATGGATACTGCGTCGGGCTTGCTCGACGGTGCTCTCTGGGCCGAGGGCGACGTTGGCCTGAGCCACCAAGCGCGGCCGGCCGGAGCGGTCGTGCTTCTCCCAGACCGCCTCCACGTCGCGGAACAGTCCGGCCATGAACTGCGGCGCCAGCGCCGCGCCGAGGAAGCCGTCGCCGAACCGGCCGACACGCTCGATCGCCGCTGGGGCGAAGCCGCCAAACAGCACCTCCGGGCCACCGGGCGTCGTGGGTGAGGGGCCGATGGGTCCGACGCCTTCGCCATACGGCTCGCCGCGCCAGGCCCGGCGCAGTAGGGGCATCTGCTCATCGAGGCGGCGCCCCCGGCGTCGGATGTCGATGCCCGCGGCCATGCAGTCGTCTTCGCGACCGCCGATGCCGATGCCGAGCGTGAATCGGCCGGCGGACAGGCAGTCGAGGGTCGCGGTCTGCTTGGCGAGCATCGCTGTGTTGTGGACGGGCGCGATCAGGACCTCGGTTTGAAGGCGGATGCGCGATGTGGCGCCGGCGAGCGCCGCAAGGGTGATGAGTGGCTCAGGATTGTCGAAGACGAGCCGGTCGAGCAGGCCGAGCGTACTGAAGGGGCCGACATCGGCGCGCTGGGCCCAGGTCAGCAGCAGGGCGGGATCATCGATGGGGAGACCGAGACCGATTTTCATGGGAAAACCTCCGGAGGGCATGACGAATCACGTGCCGCCCCTCCGTGGCTCCGCGCTGCTGTGCGCGGGCTTGCTCCCGTTCTGCGGCTACGTCTCCAGAGAGCATGATCTTTAGAGTGCGGCGACCGTACCGCGGCCGGCCGAGCCTGAGCAACGTCCTTCCACCACAGGCAGATACCGACCGGCGGCCACATGACAGGCCTTGCGCCCACGCCATCCGTCGGACACGCCTTAGCCACGGCTCAGGTCTGCGTTGCGGGGACATGGAAAATCAAGCACGAGATTCCACTTCCTAAGGGCGCATCCCCGCCTTGGACTGTCCTGTGTGCAGGGATACTCCCGCATCTGGCAGGGCCAGTTCGGCCGTTCGCCGCGTCGCGGCCAGCGGCGCCGGGGTGCGGCCGATTCGGAGTTCGACCTGCCGGGCGGCCTGGTGCAGGAACGCGGGCAGGCCGCCGGTGGCGGTGCTGCCCGGCGTGCTGGGCGGCGCGGGCGAGCCAGGTGGAGGGCCGGCCTGAACCACCTGGAGGCCATGCACCCCCACCAACCCGGCCTCCGGCCGCGTTCTGACCAAGGAGGGGTGCACCCGCACCAGCACGCACGACCTGATCAGCAGTCAGTTCGCGTTACCGCGCCGGGGAAGCCGTGGCGTCGGCCTTGACCTTGAAGTTGATCTCGGATCCATCGACCGAGGTCACCGTGACCGACACACCCAAAGTGCTGCCGTCGTCGGCCAACAGCTTGCAGCGTGTGGCGGTGCCGACCTTGCCGACGAGGTCCTCGGGGCATGTGATGTGGGGCTTTTGCTGGCCCGTTGCGGCGGCGAGCTTTTCGGCGACCGTGGTGGCCAGCTTGTCCGCAGAAAGCTTCGGCTCGGCCTCTTCCGCCTGGATCGAGGCCGAGCAGCCGACGAGCAGCGCGCTGGCGGCCAGGGCCGAGGCTGCTGCGGACAACCGAGTTATGGGCATGGTGACTCCAATATGACGTGATCATGGCGAGAGGGGGTCCCGGAAGCATACTGGCCGTTCCGCTCTGGGCAGGATCACGGGCTTCTCTGGGCATGAGCGCGTCCCGAAACCGGCTCCGAGCTGCGAGAACGTCTCGTTCTTGCGCAGGTGGACGAGAGTGAGCGGTGTCTGCTCGAAGCAACCGAGTTTGCGTCAGCGGTGCTACGTGTCAGACGGTGCGTGTACAGCCACCAGGAAACATGCTCGGCGTCCCGTACGAGCTCGTCGGGCATGTCTCCTGGTCATCTACGCTCAAGGACGCGAACTCCGTTCGGCACCGCGGAAGTTGAGCTGCTTCAAGCAGGCCAGGCCCTTGCTCACTGGCCCTGACGGCGTGACAGGTCGACTCCAGCCAGACCCGCTCAACCTGGAAGACCCGCCATCGGGGCGCTCCGCACGGCCAGAGCAAAGAACATCACGGCCGGCCTACGCACCAACGTCTGCAACCCTCGCCTTCCTACGGCGAAGCCCTGGCTCCCGGAGCAGCGATGACAGGGACCACGGCTGCGGTGTCAGTCTGCTGAAGTATCCTTCCCGCCACCGCAACACCGACTGTGAGGACCAAGAGAATTGACTGGCCTGTCTGCTTTCCCGCTGCCCTTTCATGCTTCCCGTTCCATATCTTTCGCGACACCCCGTACGCTGCGGGAACTTCAGATGATGCAGTGCAGCGCACACATTCGGGCGAAGCCGGGGTGGTTCGACAAGATGAATGATGCCGACATCGTCGCCAGGTGGACGCAAGAAGCGGTCGCCCAGGGCCTCACCGAAGCGCAGGTTCGTTACGTGCTTGCCGAACTCCTGCATTACGCCGCGCTGCGGGACGGACGAACCGGCATCGAGGTGTCCGCCGTCGACGGGATATGGCAGTCGGACACACTGGTCGACGACAAGCTCAGATCCCGGCTGCGCGAGGCGGTTCGGGTTCTGGAAGAGGTCCCCGAAGCAGAACAGGACTGGCATCCTGGATCCGACGGCCAGGTACTGGATCTGGTTCATCCCTCACTGTTCTGCCTGGTGAGAGAGGTGAGCGGTGCGCCCGAGCGGGCTTGGCAGAACCCGACGGACCGTTACTCGAGGTACGAATTCTCGGAGAAATTCCAGTGGCTGCCCACGGACGTCGACGTCAGTGACGACGGCGATGTCGCCTTCCGTTCGTACGTCAATAACGTCCACCCCGAGAATCATCGCGAACTGGCCTCCGTCCTGCCAGATTTGTTCGCGCGCTTGCGCCCGCTGCTGGAGAACGTGCTCACCGATCTGCGCCATCCCCGGCCCCTGCGGATCGAGGCCGATCCTTACGGGTGGTACGACTCGGAGCCGGAGTATCCGGACAAAAGCTCGTACAGTGATGATGGGGCCTACGCAGAAGCCCTCCATGCATGGGAAGAGGCCCAGGACGACTGGTGGGAAAACCGCCGTCCGGCCATTCCGGACGCCCCGGCCTTCATCCCGCCCGAGTTGCCCGGTGAATCCGCCCGAGTCGACCTGCGCGGCCGCCGTCTCCAGGTCATCGTCAAACTCGCCACCATTCATCTCACCCCGGACAAGCCCGAGTACCCCGGCGGTTCCTGGCATGTCGAGGGGATGATGAACGAGCGGATTGTTTCCACCGGCATTTACTACTGGGACAGCGAGAACATCACCGAGAGCCGGCTGAGCTTCCGGGCGGCACTCGACGACCCGCACTACGAACAGAACGACGACAACGGCCTGCGTGAGGTCTACGGCCTGGAGGACGAAGACGCACTGAACCAGATGCTGGGATCGACATCGACCCCAGCGGGCCGCTGCCTGGCGTTCCCGAACATCCTGCAACACCGCGTCGGCTCATTCCGCCTCACAGACTCCACCCGCCCGGGATATCGCAAAATTCTCGCGTTCTTCCTGGTCGACCCGTCGGAAAAGATCGTCTCGACATCCGATGTGCCACCGCAACAACCATGGTCCGACACCTCGACCATGACGCTTGAACAGGCCAAGAACTACCGCGAACAGCTCATGCAGGAACGCAAGTTCTTCGTCGCCGAACACAACGAGCAGCTCTACGAACGAGAATTCTCCCTCTGCGAGCACTGAACCTCTTCCCTCCTGAATGCGCGCAGGTCAGGAGGGTGTGGACGGCCTGGACGATGGTGCCGATGCGGCGGGTGATCGACAAGGTTGTCGGGGAAGACGGCGCCATCGCGTGCAGGAGCCAGAGGTTCGGTCGTAGGCCCATCCTTGCCCACGGGGGCTTCCGGAGAGTCCTGGCGCGCCGATCGCCGGCCTGTCGCCCCGGGAACCACCGCCGCCGGTTCGGCACCGACCGAGATTCCCCAACCGCGGTGTGACGACGCGGCCTAGTTGGCAAGCGATTGCATCGGACTGTCCTGGTCAGTGGGCGTCACGCCTTGTAGTTGGAGGGGTGTCACGGGCTAGTTGGCAAGCTTCCGTCATCGTGGGTGACTGCCTGGCGGGGGCGCTGGCCGCTAGCAAGCTCTGAAGCAGCGGAGGTCGCAGAAGGGGGCGACGACAGCCTGATGCTTGCTGGCCGGAACTTGCCGGATTGGGTCGGGGGTGTGGGTGGGGAGCCTGCGACGAACCGTTTGTTTGTTGTTCAGAGGGGTGTTGTGGTGCGCAAGGGGTTACCGATGACTGCTCAGAAGGGCCTTCCCTTCGGTCGCAGGCCGACTGGGGGCTTGGCCGATGTGGTGTGGGAGTGGTCGAAGTCCGGTACCCGGCAAGCGGCTCGAAACCGGCTGCTCAGGCGCCTGCCGGGGGTCAGCTCCGATACGGCGTACCGGTTCGGTTTGGTGGAGCGAGCACACTATGCCTACGGGGTGCGCCGGGCCACCGAGCTCGCCGCCCGCCTGGGGCATCGGGGTGTCACGGTGGTCGAGTTCGGGGTGGCCGGCGGCAACGGTCTGCTGGCCCTGACCGAGCACGCCCGCTACTCCTTCGCTGGCCTCGACTTCTCCAACCTCAAGATCGCGGTCGCCGCCGGCGCGGCGGTGCATGCCGCAGTCGCCGGCCGCTGGCACGAGGTCACCGGCCTGCCCATCACCGAGAGCTACGGGCTGACTGAAGCCTCGCCCGTTGTCAGCCTCAACCCCGTACACCTCGAACCCAGGGTCGGCAGCATCGGGGTCCCTCTGCCTTCCACCGATGTGCGCATCCTCGACGCCGACGGTCAGCCGGTCCCTGCGGGCCAGCCGGGCGAGCTTGCCGTCAAAAGCCCCCAGGTGATGCGCGGCTATTGGAACAGGCCCCTGAAGACTGCGGAAGTGCTCACGTCCGACGGATGGCTGGTGACCGGGGACATCGCCGTCAGCGACGACGACGGCTTCCTGCCGATCGTCGACCGGAAGAAAGAGCTGATCACCGTCTCCGGGTTCAACGTCTACCCCAACGAGATCGAGGAAGCGGCGACCAGCCATCCCAAGGTCGCCGAAGCGGGCGCCGTCGGCGTCCTCCACGCGAAATCGGGCGAGGTCCCCAAACTCGTCGTCGCCCGCGACGCGAGCCTGACCGAGGGGGAACTCCGCGAGCACCTCAAGAGCCGGCTCACCGGATACAAGCGACCTCGCTACATCGAGTTCCGCGACGCCCTGCCCAAGAGCAACGTCGGCAAGGTCCTGCGCCGCGAACTCAAAGACACCTGAGGCGCCGGCCGCCGCCTGCAAGTGGCTGCTGTTTCACCCCGATGGCCTGGACGCTCTGCGAGCGACAAGGCGTCCCCATCCTGGCCGGCCGCGCCTACCAGGAGCCGGCCCCCCGGTCACCACCGGACTCAAACACCCACTCGGCGGCGAACTCACCCCCCCGCAGCGCACCGCCGACCGCGCACTGGCCCAGGCCCGAGCCCCCGTTGAACGTGGCATGGCACGACTGAAGTCCTGGCAGATCTCCCGCAGAGCCCGCATCAGCCCCAACCGCATGACCGTCATCGCCGAGGCTTTCCTCGCCCTGGAGAGGCAACGCTGAAAAGGCTCACTGCACCTCCCACAGCCGCTTTCGGCCTGTATAGCCGAGCTGGCAGAGGGTTGCCCGCTTCGTTAGTTCCACATCTACTGGCGAGAGTTACTTCCCGGCGGCGGGCCGTGCCACCGCAGCACAGCCTGGTGAAGCTCGCGCCGGAGCCCAAACCAGGCCCAAGGTCGATCGGCTGCTGGCCGCGGCGTAAGTCGCGGCCCGTTCCTCGTCATTGACGGCTGATCGTGCGGGTGACGCCCGCAGCGATCGCCGTCGCGAGGACCCAGCCTGTGATGATCAGGGCGTAGGCCAGCGACTGGAGTGCCGTGCCGGTCGGCGTATAGGCCTTTTCCTGGCCGAAGTCGATGATCGGCAGCAGAAGGTCGAGTGCGTAGAAGAACGCGTTGAAGGGCGGGGCCTCGTCCGGTTTCAGGGCGCGGGGGCGCTCGGCCGTATAGGCGAGCGTACCGATCAGCAGGAGTGAGAACAGCCAGGAGGCCGCGCGGACGGGGCGGAAGCCGTAGCCGACCGTGGCGTCCTGGACGTAGCCCCACAGGCGGGCGTAGGGCGACAGGGTTGCGCGGTGCCGGCGCTGCTTGGCGAGTTGGACCGTGCGGGCCGAGCCGTCGTCGCCGATGCGGCGGTAGGCGGCGGTGAGTTGTTCGTACGAGAACGGGACGTGGCCGTCTCTGTCCCGCCGCAGCAGCGCCAGCCTGCGTTCGGCCAGTTCGTGCGGGGCGAGTGTGGTATAGGTCAGGCCGTCGAGCCGCGCCTCGTCGGGCCAGGTCTCCGGGGAGATGTGGAGCAGATCAAGCTGGGAGCGGCGCAGTGAGACCATGCCCTGGATGGGCCGGGCCGCGCGGAACCAGAGTTCACCGGCGACCAGGCTGCTGGCTTGCAGAGCGACACCACCCGGGTGGGAGAGCGTTGCGTAGGCGAAATTGAGCTGACCTGGTATGCGGGCACCGCGCAGGTTGATCCGGCCGTTCGAGACGAGCCGCATCGCGTGCAGGTCCGTGCCGACGCTGAGCGTCGAGGCGTGCAGGGTGGTGTCGGTGGGGTTGTCGAGCCGCGAGTCGCTGAGGTCAAGCGTGCCCGCGATCGTCGCTCCCTTGAGACAGAGTTCGCCGTTCGCCGTGAGGTATCGGGCATTGAGGTCGGAGCCAACCGCCAGGCCAGTGCCGCGCAGGGCCACGCCCGCGGGGCAGTCGAGCTGCGCCTCGTCGAGGTCGAGGGCGCCCGCGATACTCGCGCCGTGCAGACGGAGCGTGCCGTGCACGGTCAGGCCGCGTGCCGAGAGGTGGTCCTCGATCACGGCGCCGTTGAGCTGCAGGACGTCCTCGCGACGCCGGTTCGGGACAGGTGGGATGGGCGGGACGGAGGCGTCGTCGGGCAGCGGCGTGGAGGTCGCGTCGGCCCCCTGAGCCGGTTCGCCGATGCGGGCACGGTCCAGGAACAGCGCCCCGGTGATCCGCGCCCCGGCCAGGCGTACGGGGCCGCGCACCCGGCACAGCGTCAAGCGCAGTGAGTCGTCGAGTCTGAGCGCCGTGGCGTGCAGCGACGGCAGGACGGAGACGCCGAGGCTGAGTCGGCGTAACTGGGCGCCGTACAGGTCGACTTCTTCCTCGAAGTAGCAGGCCCACAGGTGGACTGGGCAGTCGACGGCCGCGTACTGGAGGTCGAGCCGGCCCGTGATGCGGGCGCCTGCCACCTTGAGGACGGCGATCTCGCCCGCCGTGCGAGGTCCGTTGAGCAGCAGAGTGCGCAACACCTCGGCACGCAGGGTGCGTTCGGGTCCCCAGGTATGTCCGGCGGTGGCTTCCTCGTTGGGGGCCGTACGGAAGTTGACCTCGGTCCCGCGCGGAAACGCCTGCCAGACCCGCAGCTCGGCCGGTGTCAGCTCGTCGATCTCCATGGCGCGACTGTGGCCACGCGGGCCGATCTTTGTCAACGGGTCTACGGTTCACCACGATCAACGGGGCTGTCCCGTCCATCAGCACGATTCCGCGAAAGCCACGTCAGTTGGGAGCTCCGCTTCCCGTTCTTGCTTCTCGGGGGCGTGGGTGTTGGGCGAGGTCTCGCTGAGCCTTCGCTACGCGAATGGGCAGATCGACGAGGGCCGCCCCTGGCCGACCTCGGCGAGCCGTTCTGGTGAGATCGTGGGCCGACCACTCGCTGACTGACCGCTACGGTGCACCGGGCTGGCTCTCTGACGGGTGGCGGACGAGTGAACATGACACAGGGTCTCAACAGCACGCGTGGGCAAAGAGCTTGGTGCGTAGAACCGTGCCAGATGTGTGGACCGTTTCGTACAGCCCATCCGACTGCGCCCTGGTCACGACGAGGACCGGCCCGATACCGGCGTTGCCGGAGACCTGCGCGCCTCCCATGACAACGTGTGACACCCGTTGGGGTGGTGCTGGTGCTGGTGCTGGTGCCGGCCCGTGGAATCGCTCTGCTTCTGGGGTACGCGGTCCCGGCGGCCAGGGGCTGCGGTGTCGTCCCCGGTGGCGGCGGTGCGGGCAGGACCGGATGGGACGGGGCCTGGCTGGCATCGGCCCGGCTCTCTGCCGGGTCCTCAGGTCCGGCGCTGCACGCGACATCGCTGGCCGGAGCATGGCCGATCCGCGGCACTCTTCATCAGCACTCTTCATCGGAGCGTTTGACCATTTTTGAAAGTCAGCGCGGATCGGGTGTTGAAAGTCAGCGCGGGATCGGGTCCGCTGGCGCGCGAAGGGCGACGATCTGGCTGATGAGGTCCTGATAGGACCAGTCTGCCCCTGCGGCCGCGGCGCCCAGACCGCTGAGGGGCCGCAAGCCGGGGCAGGCGTTGACCTCAAGGCAGTGGGGTACGCCGCGGGCGTCGCAGCGGAAGTCGATGCGTGAGTAGTCCCTTGCTCCCAGCCCCAGTGCCTTATGCGCGAGCAGTGCCTGCTCACGCAGGTGGGAATCAAGCCCTTGCGGGATATCTGCGGGGCAGTGACAGCGTGCGGTTTCCGGGTGGGACTTCGTGTCGTAGTCGAAGAGTGCTCCCGTGAACTCGATCTCGACGACCGGCAGAACGCGGCCCCCGACCACGCTCACGGTGAACTCCCGCCCCGGAAGGAATGGTGTGGTGATCAACGCTTCACCTGCGGGGGCGAGTGAGGAGGCGTGAGCGATTCCGTCGGCGTCTTGGGCCACACACAGCTCAAGATGGGAGGTGCCCGTGTTGGACTTGACCACCACGGGTCCCCGGGCCAGCATCCGCGACAGTGGTTCGGAGACCGCCTCATGGGACCGGGCCGGAAGGAAGACGCTGTCAGTGACGGTGACGCCCGCCTCCCGCAGGAGTGCCAAGGTGCGGTACTTGTCCCATGCCACGCTGCACTGCGCACTGGCCGCACCGGTGAAGGGGATCTGCGCCATCTCCAGCAGCGCCTGGACGTGCCCGTCGCCGCCCCATCCGCCGTGCAGAGCCGGAAATACCAGATCAGCGCCCCGGAGCAACGGCAACACCGGACCGGTCGTCAGGGCGTTGAGCATCACATAGCGTCTCTTGCCCTCGTCGAGCTCCGGACCTTTAAGATCTTCAGCCGTGCGCGGCAGTGCGCTTTCGTTCCGGGCAGGTCCCGCCAGTGCGGGTTCCACTGCGGCCGGATCGACGATCTGCACCTCGTGCCCGACGTCCACCAGCGCTTCGGCCACTGCCAGCCCGGATTCCAGCGAGGTGTTCCGCTCCAGACTCTCCCCGCCGCACAGCACAATGATCTTCATGTATCGAGGATGAAGCGCCGTGCTGTTCCATCCCTGGCATTCCTGCCAATGGTGGCGCGTCATGGCCGGGACAACCGACACGGACATGAACCGGCGCCCACCGGTGCGCCGTGTGGCACGCAGCGCTCCGGGGAGGACTTCCTGTGTGAACCGAGATGCCGTCCGGCTGTCGCAGAAGCCGCTGGGCGAGGCCTGAACGACTCCGTGGCCGGAATGCTTCCTCAACGCCACTCGGGCTGCGGCCCGGCCCCCTTGAGAGGTGTGCCGCGTGACGGTGGATGGCCGTTGTGCGGGAAGGTATCCCAGGTGATCGTCCTGCGGTGGGGGCGACGGTCGGTTGAGTCGACGACTGGATGGACCTGGGTATGTCGGTCCCCGGAGATCTCAGGTGCAGCGAGGAGCATGAGTGGCTTGCGGGCTTGGGGGCCCATCGCAGGGGCCGGCCGCAACTACTGGAAACAAGGCGGAAGAGTCCCGGTTGCGGGCGGGGCTCTTCCGAATCGCTGGCGGAGCGGCCGGCCGAGCCCCGAAGACAGGGCCAATGTCTCCGAGGCGCTGCAGGTCCTGGTCGGTGTCCTGCGAGGCGGCGATGGAAGGGCTAGCCGATGCGGTCGACCTCGTAGCTGACATTGAATTCGGTGTCGCCGTTGGTGCAGCTCCAGACGTGGGCTGTCTCGCGCGGTTCGATCCACTGGCTCTTACCGTGGTTGCAGATCGCGTCGTTGTTGCTGACCGGGTCGTGGTCCCAGAGGTTGGCGGTGATCAGCCATCCCTTGTGCTTTGGGTTGGCGCTGTTGTTGAGTGTGAGGGGCTGGCGCTTGTTCCAAGCGGAGTGGTTTGGGCCGCAGGTGTCCTTCCTGGACTCCCTCGTTGAGGGGGCGGTTCGGTTCGCACACCTCCACCGGCGTCTTCTCGGGGGCGGTGAAGTACCCCCAGGGCCATTTGAATTCGTCCTTCGGTCCCGCAAGGACCACCAGTGAGCCGAAGACCTCGGCGCAAGCGTCGTAGTCGATCTTGCCTTGGATGTCCACGATCCGGGCGTCGGTGATCCTGATCCGGTATTTGCCCGTCGTGGGTTCCGCCTGGGCCGCGGCGGAGGGCAGAACGGTAGCAATGAGCGCGTAGCCGGCCGCGAGGACCGCCCAACGGGAAGTCGTCAAGTTGGGCAGTATTTTTCATTCATCTTGTTATGCGAGGAATCGTACGTGCTTGCATAGAAAGATAGAAAGAACGAGTGATCCAGGCCCGGTAACGTCTGCGCCTGCCTTCGTAGCCCAAGAGGACACAGCCCCTGCCGGAGATCGGCGAGCTCCGTGCCCGACGTCATGAGAGCGGCCTGCGCCAGCGGGTCTCGGGGAAGGCGCGGTGCAGTAGTCCTCCGTAGCTGACGCATCGTGCGGACCTTGAGGGGCGTTGGCCAGGGATTGCTTGTGCCTGATCGCGGCAAGCAACTCCCTGTAGGACGGCTCCGGGGGTTCGAAACAGGTGGTGCTCGCCGAGTGCGCGTGTGGAGCCGGGCAGGTCGATCTCGCTGGCGCTCCCGGCGTGGACGGCTTCGATGAACCGTTCGACGGGCAGGCCGGCGAACTGGGCTGGGTCGTAGCGCAGCGGCAGGGTGTATCAGGACGGACGGGCATGGGGTGGCGGGTGCGGCACGTCGATACCCGGTACTTCGCGAAGAGCCTTGCGTCGCGCGCCCAGGGGCCGGGGAAGCCCACTGGACGAACGCTGGAATCGGGACGCTGCGGGAGATCACAGGCGATCACGCCGCAGCGGCCGTCAGGAGCCTCACCGGGCACGCCCGCCGACAGACCGTCATCAGCCTGCGCAGCCTGTTCATGGCCCTGCGCCAAGAGCGCATGGTCTTCCGCAACCCCACCCGCCAGTTCCCCGTCGGTGATCTCAAGGGCATCCGCACACCCGTCAAGGTCGAGGCGTTCCACACGTTCAGCAACTGGCTGATGTTCGCCTCCGACGTGCTCCAGGACAACGATCCGGACCGACACGAGAAGATCATCAAGTTCAACGAGTTGCTGGCGAACTGCCTCATTCTTCATACCGCGGTGGACATCACGAGGGTCGCCAACGACCTCATTGACGAGGGGTGGGAGGTGGACCCCGGTCGACCTGGCCGCCGTCACCCGTACATCACGAGCAAGACCCGCCGCTTCAGCACCTGACACCTGGACATGGAGCCGTCCGAGAACGAGGCGGTGGGGCGACTACGGATGGCCGCCTGATGGTGGCTACGTCTCGGTCAGGGCGGAGGTACACGGGTGCGACAGGACTGATCGAGTTCTGGATACTGCTCGCGACCGCGATCCTCCCGGGTGTAGCCGGTGCTCCGCCTCCTCCACCGTGGCTGTCCTCTCCTCGTCCGCTGAGGGCTTCAACAGATGTGGCTGCTACTCGCTGCCGCGCGTGTGGCGCCTGAGCAGTCGGTGAGATTCACTAGTCACGTCAAAGCACCTAGGGGTAGGGGAGGTTGCTGTGCGTGCATCGTTTCGAGATCTGACTCTTGTGGTGGCTTGCGTGATCAGCCTGGCTGCCTGTGCGGGGAACGATGGGAATGGATCTCCAGTTGAGCTCACGCCAGCGCAGATGCGTAGCGCGATGCCCGACCGCGAGAGTCTCCCCGCCGGGTGGCGAGGTGAGGCAGATCCTCAGGTGCTCGAGGGAAAGGCTGCCTTCACGAAATGCCTGTCTATGGCCGCGAGTTGTAAATCCGCCGGTCAGGTTGTCATGGGGTCCGACTCGTACGGCCAAGGAACCGTGAACCGGGCGGAAGGGGACTTTGAGTACACGGCGCAGGTGGTCGTCTTGTCCTTCGACTCCATCGAGGCCGCGAGGGCCGTCATGGGGAGTCTGGCAAGCCCGGGACGAAGCGACGAGTCACCGCAGTCGGTACAGATCAACGTTGGCGCACAGGACACTGAGGCGTGGTCCGAGAACGAGTCGGATGGCTACGTGACTCGCGCGACGATGCGGGTCGACAGGGTGGTGGTCAGCGTTGTGGGACAGAAACTTAAGCAGCCCAGTGACGTCCAACCGATCGCGAAGATCCTTGTCGATCAAGTCATGAAGGCCTCGCAGGATTAGAAGTCAACGCATGAGATCCAGCGCGTCGGCCTATGGTGAGGGTACGCGCGCAGAGTTCGATAGCACTGGACAACTGCCGTGGTAAATACCGGATTTACTGCGGCGGAGCCCCTACGGTGATCACCTCGCCCCGGTAGACGATTCCGGCCGCCGGGGGCGAGGTGTACGCATTTACTGCGGCAGAGCCGGGGAGGCGGGGTGGGCATGGCGATCGAACCAGTGACCGAACTCGGAGGCGGAGGCGGGGGCGGGCTCCGGCTGCCGCGCGCCCGGGTCGTGTCGCTGTCCGCCGCTCCGGCGTCGTACGCCGGAGCGGGTCAAGCGGTACCAGGTGCAGCCCCGCTCTCCCGGGCGACGCGCGCGTTGGAGCGTCCGCACGCGGTGTAAAGGACGACCTGCTTAAGCACTCGCAGCCGGTGCCCGGTCTTGTGGCCGTAGGCCATCTTTTTCAACCACACGCGTTCGGCGGCGCTCAGGGCTATCGGACAGGCAGCGCGGACAAGCATGGCGGGCGAACCGATCGGCCGAAGTGGATCAGTGGCAAGCCACAGCCTGCCCCCGCCCGCCGCGGGGGGGGAGAGAGAGCCCAGACGTCGAGGCTGAGCGCGGCATCCCACGCCATGAGCACCGGGTGGGGACAAGATGGCCCTGACCGCAGTTGTGTGAAGGCCAGAGCGGCGACAGTCCGGGGCTGTTGGCGCTCTGGGGATTCGGCCCCCCCCGCGCACGGCCAATGCTCCTGCTTCAGGGCCGGTAGACACACTCCGCCAGCGTCGCGTGCTTCTTCCAGCCCAGCGTCTCGTACAGCGCGCGCCCGGCGTCGGTCGCGCCGAGAACGCCGAGGACGGCGCCCGTCTCCAGGGCGCGGTCGGCAAGCGTACGCATCACGAAGTTGCCCAGCCTGCGCCGCCGATGGGCCTCCTCGGTCACCACCCGGTCCACGACCACGGCTTCCCCGAGGGATGCCATCTGCCCCTGGGCCGCCTGCTCGCCCGCCGCATCCAGCACCCGAGTGACGGTGACGGCTCCAATGGTCTCCACGGTCGTGGTGTATCCCTCAGGCGCGACCGGGGTCGTGGCCATCAGGTCAACGGCCATCAGATGGCCGCTCTCCTCCCAGGCCCACCCCTGGGGCAGCCAGGACTCGATCTCCTCCGGCTCTGCGGGCATCTTCATCCAAGTCCGCGGCACGGACACCGAGGCCGCGGCGCTGCGGACCAACGACTCCTCGGCCTCGGGCAGGACGTGGCGTCCCACTTCGTCGGCGTTGCCGGCCACTTTGATATAGAACCCCCAGGGCTTCTCGACAGGCGGGGGCGTCCGCCGGGACACGGCCCAGCCCGCCACCCAAGTCCTCACTATGTCCCCAACCATCGAGCCCTCCCGAAGCTGGCCGTTCCAACGGCCAGGTAATAGACACTAGTCGGTGTCACACATTACGTCGCCGTGCAGTCTGCGGCATCTGTTTTGCCGGGGTGCAGCTCCTGAAGGGCAGTCGGGAAACATCACAAACAGCAGAACCGCCCCCAGCCAGCAACCATGACGAGTCCGCCGCTGCCCTACCCACCGGCAGCCCTGAGGGCGCCCTGGACTGCGTGTGGTGTAAGCGCACAGGGGGTCAGTAGCCTGGCCCGGTGGGGCATAGGTGAACCACGCCAGTGAGACGGCCCAAGCCGCCGTCCACACGGACCCCGGTCCCGGAGTCGCGTCCGGCGGCGGGGGTTGACTCCCCGTGCGTCAGGTGACCACCACTCTGGCGGCGCGGGTCGCAACCTGAGCGGGATCTGCCTGCCGACACGCATTGTCGCCCTCGGCGCGACATCGTCGCCGAAGGACTCCAAGAAATCTGTTTAAAGGACGGCGGACGCCGCGCCGGCAATCTTGAAGCCGATTTCACGGACATCGACTACTTCGACGTTTGGTTCTGACGCAGAGGAAATGCCGTGCCCCCGGGATTAACCGACGGGGAATGGGTGCGCATACTGCGACTACCCCCGTTCCGCGACAAGCTTCCGCTCTACTACCCGTCCACCCAACCGCCCGGCGTGCGGACCCTGCGCGTGTGCGACCGCTCCGGATGGGACCCGGCTTTACTGATGTGGAACGTCTGCGACTCCTGCCGCCGAGGCCACATCGGCAAGATCTCCCTCCCGGATCACTGGCAGGGCCAGGGCCTGGGCACAAGCATGGCCCTACGCGTCCTGCGCGGGGCGCGGGCGCAGGACTTCCACTGGACCACGCCCCAGCAGTCATCGGCAGCAGTCATCGGCCGCCCAGCAGTTCTTCCCCGCCGTAACCCGTCACACCCCCGCCGCCTTCACAACCGGCGAACCCCTCTGCCACCACATCCGCACCGGCGGACACAGTCATCAGAAACCGCGCTTCCAACGCCTTTAGCCTCAACCACCGTTACGACCCACCCGCCGCGCCGGCGGCGCGTCGTGGCGACGAGACCCGCCTGGAGGAGCCCATGAGCGCCCAGCCCGAGTACCCGCCCGCACCCTCAGCCGCTCCCGCGCCGACTGAGGCCGCGCAACTACTCGCCCGCATCCGCAGCGACCGGCGCGCCCAGCAATGGGTGTCGGCCTTCGAACAGGACTGGGTCAAGGCGCTGGACGACTCCCGTCACAGCTACAGCCTCACCCCGCTGCATGACGTCGTGCGGACCTGGCAGGCCCGCCTCGCCGCCGTCCCGGCCGTGGATGCGTTCCTTGCCGGCGGATGCGACGACTCCGACGGCATCGCCCTGGAGGGCGTACTCGGGGCACGCCCGTGAGCGACGGCGCCTGGCAGGCGGCGGCTGTCACCACAGGCCCTGGCCGTAATCAACGCTCTGCCCGACCACGCTCGCGAGGTGCTCCGCGACGTCCTGGATATCGCCCCACGCGACCCCTGGAGCTTTCCGCCGTTCAACAACCGCCACCCCGAAGGCGAGGGTGTACGCCCGGCCTCGGTCGGACAACTGACCGCCGTCTACTTCATCAACCGCCAGGCCGGACGCCTGTACGTCATCGACATCGTCCGGCTCGGGTAGCCACCGCGATAACGCCCCTGTCCACCGGAAGTTGCAATGCCGAGGGACAGGGGCGTTTCTGTGCGGTTCACAGCCTCTTTCCCCAGGTAGACGCACTGGCCTGTGAGGTTGCGAGGTTGTGGGATAACTGGGTCAACGCGGCAAAGATCGTGTCCATCATGTCGGGTGTCTCGGTCCCGCAGCTCGCGACCGGGGGCGGCGCCTTCCCGCTGCAGACCACTGGTCTCGCGATTGTGCGGCGTCACGGTCTGGCCTCACGATTCGCTCTTGTGGGTGGCCGCTGATGACCTCCATCGACACTATTCGAGGTTGTGGGTAAACCGCTGGCAGATGGGTCCTCGCCGGGCAAAGATGCAGCCATGCGCTATGCCAACACCGACCCCGAGCTCATGGAGCTGGTCCGACGATTCGTCACGCCCGGCCGGCGGTACCTGCGGCTGGGTGGAAGCTCGCTGCGGTTGAGTGGGCCTGAGCGCGACCTGTTCGTGAGGGAGCTGGTCCAGGCTGCCAGGGAGATCACTCCCGCTGAGCTCAGCATCCTTTTCGAAGGTGGTTGGCGAGAGCGTAGGACTGCCTCCTGGCTGGTCGCTAGCCGGCAGGACCGAGTTCCGCAGCCGCATCGGCGAACTCCTGCTGGCCAGCGCAGGCCCCTACGGCGGGGCCTACTGCATCACTCTTGCCACCTTCGGCACCAGCGCGGACGCCGATCTGGTCTGCGGATACCTTGATCGCTACTTGCCTCAACCCGACCTCGTCCATGATCGGACCTTTGCTCTCAGCACACTGCTTCACCTTGATGCCGTCCTTGGGACCGAGAGAGCATCCCGATACCTTGCCGCCGGTGGCCTGTGGCAGCAGTGGACCGATGCCACGTCGAACATGGTGCAGGATCCTCAGGAGTACCGGCAGGTCGTGGACCAGCTCTGTTCCTTCGCCAGCGAGCGCACTGAACTCTTTGCCGCATGGGAAACCAGGCACTGAGCTCTTCATCAGACTGCGCTGCTGTTCTCCGCCTGCTGTTCACGCTGGTGTGACACCAGCGGCGGGGCAGGGGGACGACACCCTTGGCGTTGTCCCCCTGCCTTTGATCCGGGACCGCAGCGGACGTGCTGAGCTGACGGCGAAGCCTCTGGACTTCGTCGTCCTTGGCGGCCAGGGCCGACAGGAGTCGCTGGTGGCGCTCCTTGAGCTGGGTGAGTTCCCTGTGGGTGCGGGCGAGTTTGCCGGTGGGCCTCTGGTTGAGGTCACGCAGTCGTGCGATGCGGGCCTCGCGCGGGTCGGGCTGCGACTGGGTGCTGGCGAGCTTGAGACACAGCGCCTTCGCCGGTCCTCGAACCAGCAGTAGTTCGCCGAGGACAGGTGCAGCACCGCTGCCTTCATCTTCAAAAGCAGCTCGATCTGCCGGTCGGTGACCACCTTTGCCGGGCCCGGATAATGGTCTGCCAGCTCGCTTTCGACGGCGCGGAATGTGGCCAGCAGGGAGTCGGCTCCCAGTCCGGCGGGGCAGATGCCCCTGTTCGAACTGCCGGTATGCCTCGACGGTTCGCTTGACCCTTTCCTTCGCCTCCTCTTTCTTCCACTCGTGGTGGAAGACGACCTGGGCGCCGCCTGGCCGGCCTGCGTATCCCTCGCTGGTGGCCACCTGGAGATGCTTGAAGTGGACCGTGGTGGCGAGTAGTCCACCAGGGCGGGCAGCCATCTCGACAGATAGCGTCCGTCGCAGACGACGGGGGTGCACCGGGTCGTCGGGGATCGGCTCCAGGCCCGTGCGGCGCCCGGCGGGCGAGGCGACCCACTGCCGCAGCCAGGTTATGGCCCCGTTGGACTCGAAGCCGTTGAACGTGCCGAACAACGGCTGTCCAGGCCCAGGGTCCGTGAGCTGCTCGGCCAGAGCCATGACACGTACGACTTCCTCGATGACGACCCAGTCGTCGACCTCGCCGCCCATAGACGCCCTTTGACGGCCTTTCTGACCAGCCGGTGCTGGGCGAGGCCAGTCGGACTCGTCCGTGCGGCGGCAGCCGACCGTCAGCTCCATCAGTTCGCTGGACCGCATCCCCGTCAACGCGGAGGTGGCGACGGTGCAGGCGTGACCTGCGACCCGGATCAAGGCATCAGAGGCTCTGTTCGACAGGGGCAAAGGCCAAGGGACCAACTCGCCGGTGTCCGCGCGAGGGGCGCCGGCAGGGTCGCGACACCACAGGTACTCGGTGCCGACCTCAGCGACCGCCTGTCCCTGTCACCTGTGCCACGTCGGCTGATCCACAGGTATGCCAATTACTCCGATCGGCAGGTACGGCCTGATGAACCCCCACCGCATCCCCGTCAGGTGCCCGCGCGTCACGCCAGCAGATCTACCCCCTAAACCCCGCCGCGAGGGGGAGCCCCACAAATTGATCACGACTCAATACGCGCCCTGGAAGGCGCCACCGACCGTGAGTCGGTCAGGCTCATGGTCACTGAAGAGGACCGCCCTCTCTCACGCAGGCCGGAAGTGAGCTAAACCTGCCCGGGGCTGGCATCCCATGGATGCGTTCGCTCCGCAGCAGGCGGAGGTGTGCATCCCTTAGACCTGGCCTCCGTCGGCGCGGGCGGCGGTGTTCAGCGCGGCATCACCCAGCGCGGTGTCCAGGTCCCGGCGGCGTCGTGGCCGGCCCCTGTTGCGGCGAGGTGGGCGCGGAGGGTGGCCAGTGCTGGGTGGGGGTTGTCGCGGCGCCAGAGGAGTGAGTGCGGGTAGACGGGCGTCGGGTCGGTCACCGGGATGCGGCGCAGGCCGTGGCCGGCGGGCCACACGAGGCGGGTCTGCTCGCCCATGAAGGTGGCCAGGGCGGGGGTGTCGGCGACGGTGTCGAGGAGCGCGTCGGAGCCGAAGTTGGGGCCGGTCGCCTCGATCGTGAGGCCGAACTGGGCGACGAGGTCGTCGTAGTAGGCGGCCCACTCGGTGCCGGGGACGATGCCGGGCATCCAGATCCGGTGCCCGGTGAGCTGATGGACGGTCACCGACCGGGCGCGCGCCAGTGCGTGGGCGGGGCCGGTGAGGAGCTGGAGGGGCTCGTCGAGCACCCGGGCGGATGCGATGTCGTGGGGAAGGGGCCGGCCGGGCGCGGCGACGGCGCGGAAGGACGCGTCGATAGTGCCGGAGCGGATGGCGGTGATGGCTGTCTCGATGTCGAGCAGCATCATCACGTCGAGGTCGATCTCGGGGTGGGCGCGGTGGAAGGCGCGCATCAGGCCCGATTGCGCGCTGCGCGAGGCGAGTACGTCGACGCGCAGCGGACGGCTGTCGGTGCGTACAGAGGCGACCGCGCGCTCGGCGGCGCGCAGGAGCTCGCGCGCGTGAGGCAGGAACGCCTGCCCGTCGATGGTGAGCTCGGCGCCGCGCGGGGTGCGGGTGAACAGTCGCACGCCGAGGTCGCGCTCCAGCGCGGCGATGTGCTTGGAGACAGCCTGCTGGGTGATGGCCAGCTCGGTGGCGGCTTCCTGGAACTGCCCCGCGTCGGCGGCGGCGAGGAAGGTGCGGACGGTGTCGAGGTCCATGCCGAAACCCTATGGGCACAACCGCAGGTTGTGGTCGGCGGCTCTGCGGTTGTGTGATCCCCGGGCGCTTGGAGGCTACTTTGATGGTTCCTCAGTTGACGCTCGCCGTCTCATCTACAGCAAGATCGACGACCTCCTTACCAGTGCCGAGGACTTCGACGCCGATCTCCTCATCGTGGTCACCACCCGCCCCACCGGCTACGACGAACGCTTCCCCGCGGAACGCTTCGACACCGTGCAGCTTCAGAGGCTCCCTGCGGTCGAGGCAGCGGCCTTCGCTCAGGAGATCACCGACAGGCACCTCACCGACGATGACGAGACACGGATCAAGGTGGCCGCTCGTATGCGTGACGCTGCTCGCGACCCGGTGACGCTACGCCTGATGGAGACACCACTACAGGTGACGATCATGTCGTACAGGGTGGAGAAATTCCCCACGCTGCTCCCTGACCGGTTCACGCTGTTCCAAGCTCGACCGCATCGAGCACGTCCCGGAGCACTTCCCGGACCGGGTCTTCGCCCGCCGGCTCTACCTGATCAAGCCGCCGACGAGGAAGGGCTGACATTCACCGCACCACACAAGGTGCTCACCGGGAACGGCTGCCGCCGTGTTCCACCGCGTGTCGGAGGATGCACCGCTGCCACTGCTGCCACTGCGCCAGTGCCTCGGCGCGCTCGCCCCGGTGTCCTCGGCGGCGACGCCCGTCGCTGATGCCGGCCAGCGCACCGCACTTGGGGAACACCACATCGTTCACACCCACACTTGTACCGCTCGCCTGACGCAGCCGTTCGCCAGTCTGGTTCGTTCACTGACCTAACTGACCTAACTGACCTAACTGACCTATCAGAGGTCGTTAAGCCCGTTTCCAGTAGTGGCCTTGTGCGGTTGGGTGAGAAGCCTTGGCGTCGGAGGCGGCTGCGTGTGGCGTTCATGTCTGGGCCGTTGGTGGGCAGGCCGAGTAGTCGTGGCGTTCGCGGACTCTGCATGTTTGGTCGGGATGTTGGTTGAAGGCATCTACGATCTGCTGGTAGGCGGTGCCTTGGTCGTGGGGGTCGGACCGGGATCAGATATTTGGTGTTCTGCCCGCCCCATGAGGACGCAAGATGGTGCGCATGACTTTGGCCACCCCCGTACTGCACACCGCTCGCCTGCGACTGCGCCCCTTCACCGACGCCGACGCGGACCTGCTCTTCGCCCTGCACAGCAGCACCTACGTGATGCGCTACTGGGACTCCCCGCCGTGGAACGAACGGGCCCGCGCCGAACGCTTCATCAACATGTGCCGGAAGATGGCGGACGAAGGCACCGGGGCCCGGGTGGCCATCGACCGCGCTTCTGACGGGGCCTTCGTCGGCTGGTGCGGTCTGACCGGATGGAACCCGGACTACCGCAGCGCGTCGTTGGGCTACGTCCTCGACGAAGCGATGTGGGGACACGGCTACGCGACGGAGGGCGCGCACGCCTTGCTGCAGTGGGCATTCGACACACTGGACCTGAATCGAGTTCAGGCCGAGACCGATACGCGCAACGTGGCATCTGCCCGGGTCCTGGAGAAGATCGGATTCATGCGTGAAGGGACGTTGCGGGAGGACTGCGTCGTGAACGGCGAGGTATCCGACTCGTGGGTGTTCGGGTTGATCAGGCGAGAGTGGCGGCCGGCGGCCGTGCCGATTCCAGCCCGCGAAGAGCGGCGTTAAGTCCGTCTCTGGCAAAGGCCGCGTCCAGGTTGAGGGCGGAGCGCCCCGCGCCCGCCATACCTGGCCAACTGCCGCTTTGCGGCGAGCCGGCCGAACCAGCTCTGGGTCACCGACCTCACCTACATCCTCACTTGGTCGGGCTGGGTCTTCGCATTCGTCGGACGTGTACTCGCAGATGATCGTCAGATGGCAGCTCGCCACCCCCATGCGCACCGATCTCCCGCTGGACGCCCTGGAGAGGGCCCTGTGGCGGCGGGGCGTCAAGGCGGGCTCAGGACTGATCCATCACAGCGACCGAGATTCGCAGTACGTGTCGATCCGCTACCGCGAGCGGCTACTGGAGGCAGGCGCGACCGTGTCAGTCGGGTCCGTCGCCGACAGCTACGACAACGCCATGGCCGAAGCCCTCAATGGGGCCTGCAAGGCCGAACTGATCGACCACCAAGGCTCCCAGCGAGACGCTGACCAGGTCGAACGCGCCGTCGTCCAGTGGGTCGGCTGGTACAACGCCGGACGGTTGCACTCCGCCCTCGACTACCTCCCACCCGAGGAATTCGAGGCCACGTACCACCGTTCTCCGGCGACCCCGAACGCTGCCTGAAGACGCGCAAACCGGTCGCTACGAAACTCGGGGCAGCTCACTCGTGTAGGCCCGGCGGCTCCTGGCCGTCGAGGAAGCAGTCATGGCCTCCGAGGGCCCGGAACGGGGACACAGGTCAGCGTCGTGCTCCTGGACACGGTCTCGCTGTGACGAGCCGGTGATGCCGAGCCCTGCGTCCCGCTCCCGCGCCGGCGGTCAGGCCGCCGGTGACTGGCAACTGCATTTGACCTGGCAGGTGAACACCTGGGTGCCACCCCGCCAGCAGAAGCACTTCTCCGTCTTCAGCGTGTCCCCCTGGGCGCAGCCCGCATTGGCCTTGCAGTCCGCCTTGGCGGCCTCGCATGCCTCCTTCAGAGTGTTGCCGTCGCCTTGGCCAGCCACGCCACCGGAGCTGGACTCCGCGAGCACGATCTGCCCGTCTTGGTTCCCACCCTGGGTTGCCTGGAACCCGTTGATCGCACCGATCGTGGCCGGACCCACCAGACCGTCCACAGCGATCAGCGGAAGGCCGTTGTCGGCCCGGAAGTCGTTGACGAACTCCTGGACATCCCGCACATCCTCGGGCTGGTTGTCGCCATTGAGGCCGACCGAACGAGTAAATGACACGACCACTCCTGCTCATATGCGGAGAAAATGAGGCAACCGCAGACCAGCGACAGCACCCGCCTCGACCACCCATCCCACCCAGCGTGCCGGGCTCGGCGGCATCACTGTCCCCACGACGGCCTATGGGCCGGCCCGCGCCGGGGTGTACCGCCACCGGACTCGTCGACGGGCTCGGCCGTGAACGCGATGCCGTCGGTCGACCTCGCCGACGAAGGAGGAGGTCAGAACTGGCGACGGGGCTTGCCCCCGGACTCTGGACACCAGAGACACTTGCTCATCGTGATTCAACAGTTCCGGTCGACGCGCAGGTTTGTTGTTCTCGCACTCTCGGCGGGTCCTATCGAGTTGGCGGGCGTGGTCCTACCTGCTGTGTCGTGCCCTCTCGTAAGCGGCAAGTTCCTCTGCACTGCCGACGAAGGCCGGGCCGCAGTGTGGCGGCAGTCGCTCGATGACCATCGCTACGGCGGCTTGCGCGCTGTCTGTCTCGGCGATCCGCGGGCTGTTCCGGCTCCTCCCTCGACGTAGTACCGGCCATTCCCAAGGCCGATGTCGGTCATCCAGCGATTGTGCGGGCCTTGCGTCCCTTTCCTCAACGATCGCCTGCTGACGGATCATGGTGGGGTGCGTCGAGATGAACTTCCTGACCAAGAGCGGGAGTTACTCGCTCCACTCGTACCCGAAGCCGTGACGGGCAGGCCGAGGACAGACGCCCGGCGGGTCAGCAATGGGATGTGCCCGTCCATGAACTGATCATTTCGGGGTTGGTGGTGCGGCGGTGGCGCGGGCGACACAGCGTCATTGAGGCATCCGGGTGATGTCCGTTGCGGATGGTGGCGATGCCGCGACGGCTTGTGATGATCTTGGCGGGCATTTGCCCGACACCCGCACGCCCACGATTGCACGGCGGGGTGTCGGCGAGACCCTCGATGGAGCAGGCAGGAGTGGGACCGATGTCCGAAGGATCCACCGTTACGATCAGCGACGCGGCCAAGCGGCGGATCTTCGCCATGTTGGACGTGGACGGCGACGGCGTCATCTCCCGGGCGGAGTACCTCGCGAGGGTGGACCGCGCGGCCGCGGCGATGGGACGCCGGGACGGCCATCCTGTGGTCCGCGCGGCTCGTGCCGCGCACGAGGGGGTTTGGGCGGACATGGATGCCGATCACGACGGGCGAGTCACGTTCGAGGAGTACCGCAACTGGGCCGGGCACGATGCGTTCGAACGGTCCTGCCGTCCCGCCCTCGGCTCCCTCTTCGACATGGCGGACCACGATGGCGACGGCCGGCTCACACGGGAGGAGTTCACCCGCCTGCGGGTAGCCTCCGGCAACACCGCCTCGGATGTCGACCGGGCCTTCGACGACCTCGACGCCGACCAGGACGGATTCGTCGACCGCGAAACCTACCTCACCGGGATCCACGACTACGTCACCGCCGGCACCTCCGCGATGGCCGCCGCCTACGGAACCCCCACCACGCCGTGAGCCGGCCACATTTTTCCCCTGGCCTGAGCACCCGCGCATGAAGTGATCGTCGCGGCGGTGGAGCGGAATTGGTGAAGTCGTCCGGACGAGCAGGACCTCTTGGTGGGGGGGGGGGGGGGGGGGGGGGGGGGGGGGGGGGGGAGAAGGGGGGGGGGGGGGGGGGGGTGATCCCTCGAGGGGAAGAAAAAAGGGTGGCGCAGCC
>NZ_JBVIHH010000009.1:0-42717 GCF_055570395.1 Streptomyces sp. NPDC031210 | reverse complement strand
CGACAACCCCACGGGGGGGGCGGCGGTTGGGGGGGGGAAGGGGGGTGTCGCCCCCCCCCCCCACCCCCCCCCCCCCCTCTCCCCCCCCCCTCCCCCCCCCCCCCCCCCCCCACCAAGAGGTCCTGTCACGCCGTTGTACGCCACCGCCCTGCCCCCTGTCTCCGCAGTCGAGGAAGTCGGCTGCTCCTGCGCCGCGTGGCGCTTCGGCCACGGCGCCGGCCGCGTCCTGCCCGCCCGCACCGCTACACCACGGACATGACGGACGTGGAGTGGCAGGCCATCGTGTCGCTGCTGCCCTGACCGCCCTGGCTGGACGGCAACGGCGGGCGCCCGGAGGAGTACTGCCGGCGCCTGATCGTCTTTACCGAGTGTCGAACTGGCCGGATTGGCTCTGAGCTGCACTGATGCGTCACGGACGTGCCCGTCACGCTACGAGAAGCTCGGCATCTGAGGATTCCGCGCCTCAACCAGCATCAGCGCCAATTCACAGACGTGGTGCGTAATCGCGCGTCGGCCAGCCCTGAGGGCGTCGCGGACTAGATCTGACTGTCGAGCCGATGGGTTGTCTCCTCTGTCGGACCAACGAGCCAAACCGCCGCGAAACCCAGGGTATTCACCCAGACCCCGCACTTCGCCCGGAACGTGTCCACTACTGCGAGAAATGAATAGCCCGCGAGATCTGCGGCATCCACGGCGAGGAGAATGTCCCGATCGGCATCGGCGCGAGTCGCCTTCTTCTCGATGGCGCCCCGGATGTAGCCCGCCGCAGATGAAGGGTCAGGGTGGTTGCGACGCACCTCACGGCCCAGATTGAGGTCCTGTAGAACGGCATTCTCGGGCGGCTTTGTTACCTGGATAAGCAGATGGGGGCGCGACGGGTCGCATTCATCATCGGCCACGCAATCGACCAGGCGTTCACGCTTGCCATCCTTCCGGGGCGGCCCCCACCTCGCCCCGTCCCGGTTGAGCCTCTGTGCAAGCGCATGAGCCACTTGAAGCTCCCCGCCCTCTGTGCCCAACTGACGCCCTTCAATGCATTCGCTGATCGAGCCGTCCTCGTGGACATCGCCGCTGAATTCCCTGGGCCTGTCTCCACCCCGAACGATCCGAATCCCCTCAGCTTGCCCCTGGGCCGGGCCGACTCGGACCGCGCTCTCGGTAGCGGTTGCACTGTCACTGTCCGACATGAAGACGGTCTCGCTGTCGCTGGCACCGTCAGGGGGTGCCGCGCCATCGACGACACGTTGCTTATGCGCGACGACACTGTCACTCACAGAGCGACCGAGGATAGGGCCGAGGGTTGCGGAAGCCCGGGGATCTCATGGCGATGGCAATGCGCTACTGGTTCTAGCCCGTCATTTCGGACGATCTTCCGCGCCATCAGTGCTGGCGCACCCCGTCGATGACGAGCGTCAGCAGGCGGTCGGTTTCGGCCGCGCCGTCACTGTCGTGTTCGGTGGCCAGCGCGATGGCTCCGACGAGTTTGAGCAGCTGGGTGATGGCGACCTGGGGGCGTATGGCGTGTGCCTGGTGAGCGCGCGCGAGTAGTTCGCTGCCGGCGTTCACGATGAGCGTGTGACAGGTCTCCCCGAGCGTCGGATCGCCGGCGCCAGGCATCAGGGCTGCCCCCAGGCCCTTGTTGGTTGCGGCGTGTGCCCCGACGGCGTGGAGCCAGGTGACGAGCGCGGCCCCCGGATCGGGCTCGGTCGCGAGGTCGTGCGCCTTGACGCAGAGGGTCTCCACCCGGTCTTTGAAGACGGCCTCCAGCAGCGCCTGCCGGGAGGGGAAGTGTCGGTGCAGTGTGGCTGAGCCGACCCCGGCGTGGCGCGCGATCTCCTCCAAGGAGGCTTCAACGCCGTGCTGGGCGATGGCGGCCCCAGCGGCGGCCAGGATCCGTTCGTAGTTGCGCCGCGCGTCGGCGCGCTGGGGACGCCTGGGCGAGGACGGCGCGGTGGCGTCTTGGGACATGGGAGCTCCTGACGGCTTGCTAACCGGGGCGGTCCTCCATATTGTATCGAGCATTAACCGGAGGGCCACCCCGCTTACTGGATGGCCCTCCCCGGTGCGTGCGAGATCCAGGAGAGACAGTGGAGCTGACGGACAAGACCATCGTGGTGACGGGCGCGACCGGACTGCAGGGCCGGGCAGTGACCAGGCATCTGCTCGACGGTGGCTGGCAGGTGCGCGCCCTCACGCGCAATCCGGACGGCCCGCCGGCCAGGGCCCTGGCGAACGCCGGCGCGCAGATCGTACGCGCGGAGATGGAGGACATCTCCTCTCTCGTCGACGCTGCCGAAGGCGCCTATGGGCTGTTCAGCGTCCAGCCCACGGTGGGTTCCCCCGGCACGGCGGCGGACTTCTCCGCCGAGGACGAGGTCCGCTGGGGAATGAACATCGCCGAGACCGCCCGAACCGCCGGCATCAAGCACCTCGTCTTCAGTTCGGTCGCCGGCACGGACCGCCATGACAGTGAGATGTTGCCGCAGAACCTGATCAGCAAGTGGCGGATCGAACAGCACCTTGCGAAGCTCGGTCTGCCCGCCACGATTCTGCGACCGGTGTCCTTCATGGAGAACTACACCGGTGAATACGCCCTGCAAGGCGGCAACCTGGTCTCAGGTATCGCCCCCGATGTTCCGCTGCAGATCACGGCCGTGGACGACGTCGGCTTCGTTACCGCCCTGGCCTTCTCCCGGCCCCAGGAGTGGGTCGGGCGAGCCATGGCCTTGGCTGGCGACGAACTGACTCCGGTCCAGATCGCAGCGCACATCGAGACGGCCACCGGACGCCCGCTTCCGTACGCCCAGATCCCGATAGAAACGATCCGCGCCGTCAACGAGCAGTTCGCGTTCGCCCACGAGTGGCTGAACGAACGCGGTTACCGCGCCGACATCACCGCCACACGGCGGATCCACCCCGCCGCGATGGACTTCCGCACCTGGCTCGAGCGAACGGGTGCAGCCCAGATCACGGCATTCCTGAACGCCCAGGATGCAGAGGGACAGGACGCGTGAGCGGTCAGAGGATCCACCTTGGGCGTATCGGCATCTGGGCCGGCGAACTCGACGACTGCTCGGCCGCCAGCGTCCGCGAGGCCGTGACCACGATCGAGGAGCTCGGCTTCGGCACCTTGTGGTTCCCTGAGACAGCGGGGCGGGAAGCGATGGCGCAGGCCGGGATCCTGCTGTCGCAGACCCGCCGGATGGTGGTGGCAGCCGGCAGCACGGACATCTACGCGCGTGACGCGGTGACGACCGCCGCCGCACAGCGCACCCTTGAGGAGGCATTCCCCGGACGCTTCCTGCTCGGTCTCTGGGACAGCCACCCCAGTCTCGCCGAAGACATCCGCGGCCACCGCTTCGGCCCTCCACTGCCCACCATGTGCGCCTACCTCGACGCGCTGGACACCGCCCCCTTCGGGCCTCCGGTCAGAGGCCCCTCGCCACACCGGGTGCTCGCGGCCCTGGACCCCGGCATGCTCGCACTCGCCGCCGAACGGACCTGGGGCGCAAACTCGTTGGGTATGCCGGTCGAACACACCCGCAACGCCAGAGCCGTGCTCGGACCCACCGGGCTCCTGGCCGTCACCCAGCTGTGCGTGATGGGCCCGGACCGCTCGCACACCGCCGCACTGGCTCGCACCACGGCAGCAGCTGCCCTGCCCAACCGCCGCGGCCTGCTCCCAGACCTGGGGTACGAGAACGTGGACTCGCTCGACGACCGACTCGTCGACGCGCTCGTGGCCCACGGCACCGCCGAGGACATCGCCCGCCGCGTCCATGAGCACCTTGACGCCGGGGCCGACCACGTCAGCCTCCACCTCCTCACCACCACACCCCACACACCGCCCACACAGCAGTGGAAGCAACTCGCAGCACACCTGCTGCCCTGACCCGGCCCAGGAACGTGGCGAACAGGCACGGCTCCGATGCTCTCGCCGCCCTGTTCGCCGAGCAAGCCGAGGAGATCCTTGCCCTCCGTGCCGTCATCTCTCTTTGAGCCTCTCTGGGGACAGTTCTCGGATCTCCTGCCCGAGCGACCCGAGTTCGACCCCACGCATCCGCTGGGCTGCCACCGTCGACACGTTCCAGACAGGATGGTGTTCGGACTGGTTGTCGAAGCACTGGTACACGGCTCCGGATACGAACGAGTCGCCACCGCCGACTGCTCGGACTGGACCATCCGCAACAGGCTCAGAGAGTGGAGCAACCTGGGACTGGCACACGAACTGCACCGCATCGCGCTGACTGCGTACGACAAGACGACCGGCCTGGAGCTGTCCGAACCATCCGTCGACGGCTGTCACACCAAGGCCCCATGCAAGGGCGACAAGGCAGGGCCGTCGCCAGTCGACCGGGCCAAGCAAGGGCTCAAGCGTTCGCCCCTGGTCGACGGCGGCGGGATACCGCTCGGCCTCGCCTCAGCCGGCGCCAACCGGCACGACTCGGTGCTGCTCGAACCGACCATCGAAGCCGCCAAGCACCAGGTCGGGAACCTGCCCACGAATGCCACCGTGCATCTCGATTCGGCCTACGACGGCAAGCCCAGCCGCCGGACCCTCGACGACCACGGCCTCACCGGCGAGATCGCCCGCAAGGGCGTGCCCGCTCCGATCCAAGTCGGCATGCGCTGGGTGGTTGAACGCACCCAATCCTGGATGAACGGCTGCGGCAAGATCCGCCGCTGCTTCGAACGCGATGGCCGAGTAGTCGACTTCTACCTCTACCTCTACCTCGCCGCCGCCTTCGTCACCGTGCGGCCTTAATTCGACGTGCAAGAAAGCTCTACCGGTGGCCGAGCCGCCCAACTGCACGTTGCCTGAGATGAGGCCTAACCTCGGCCGCCCTCAGGCGACGAGAGGGAGGCGGCGATGATCGCGAGAGTGGCCGTGTGGGAACCGATGCCGACGGCTGAAGGAGGATGCGGGCTCTGGGCAGTGCGAATGAGGCTCGTCCTGCACGTCGCCGCCCGGCCGCGTGCGGTGCTCGGGCGACCGGCCTGGCGCCGGCGCTGGGAGTGGATCGGCGGCTGGATGTTCATCGCCCTCGGGGTTGGGGTGGCCGCCACCGAGTAACGCCCGCTAGGACCGCGTCGCCCTCCCGCACTCGTCCCCAGAGGACTCGCCCCGCCCGACCGGTGCGCTGCGGTCGTACGGGTCGACCTCCGTGCCGGCCTCGTCCGCCCGGCGGTCCGTGCCGAAGGGCGGGGTGAAGTAGCCCGTGGGGGCGCCGCAGCCGCCGTTGGTCATGTCGTACTTGTACGAGACGATCGAGAACGTGCCCGGCTTGGTGATCACCTTGTCAGGGTCGTCCCAGCTCAGGACCAGCTCGCGCCGGACGATCGTGCGCACGACTTCGTCGTCGCCGCCCGCTTCCGCGCGGGTGACCGGGTAGACGAAGGTGACGTCGGCGGTCACCTCGAGCGCGCCGCGCTCGCCCTCCCGGTAGGTGAGCCGGCCCCGGGTCTTTACGACGTCGCCGACCAGGTGGGTGCGGGAGGGCTGGAAGCGGCTGAAGAGGAGGAGGGGATCGTTCTTCTCGCTCGGGGTTTGGAAAGCGGTTTTCAGAAGGCCTTGGACGTCCTTCTGGTGCGGGTTGATCAGTGCAATCGCTTTCTCGGGGCGCTCGCCCCGCAGCACCCCGCGGTCCAGGCCGGACGCGACGAGGAAGTCCCGGCTGCGGGCGAGGGCCCGCTCGACCTCGGCCGCGCTCATCCAGCCGACCGCCCCGGCCTTCGGCACGGTGATCCCCGCCGCTCCGCTCGCCCACCTCGCCGCCGGCGAACCGCGGAACGGCTCGTCCATGGTGGGGCGTTGGGCCGCCTCCGCCGGGGGTGCCTGGGCCGGGCGGGCGGTCTCGGCCGCCAGCGGCGGGGAGCCAGCACCGGCGAACAGGTCCACTATCCGCCCCGGGGCGAGCGCCACCACCAGCAGCACCAGCGAGGCCAGCAACCCGACCACGTACCAGCCCGTGCGACGCTTGGGGCGCACGGGCGTGTAGCTGCGCCAGCCCTCCAGGCCGCGGCCGGGCTCGGCGCGCAGCCGCTTCGCCACGTCGCGGGCCCGGGCCGACGGTTCCTTTGGCGCGTCGGCGGCACCGGCCACCGACTCGCGCAGAAACCGCTCCCACTCCTCATCGGATCTGGACGAGCCGTCCGGCTCCGTACCCGCGCCCATCCCAACCCCCTGGCAATCAGTAAACCGCGGCCCACTCCCCTGGGACGCGTCCGCATAATGACACAGAGCGCTGACAGCGAGGTCGGCTGGGCAGACTGTGCGGGCGCGCCAACCTTTCTCAACTGGCCAACTCAAGGGTTCTGACCGAGCCCGCGTCCTCCTTCAGCCTTAGGCATCACGCAAGAGCGGTCAGCACCTTCTAGTTGGCCACCGAGCGTTGCAGTTAGCCGGTTGAGGGCGTGTCCGCCGGGGGCGTGAGCAGGGCGGTGCTGGATGCCGGACTCGGGTCAGGCTGCCGGGTCCGGCTCCCATTCGTCCCGTGTACTCAGCTCGGGCAGGACGGCTTCCGGGTCTTCCAGGTAGTAGCGGAGCACCTCTCGGAACGCCCGCCGCTCACGGAAAAGCCCGTTCAAGAGCATTCCGTGATCGTGGTTGGGAGGGCTCCCAACCGGGGGCCTCTCCTCGTGCCCGGCGGCGACTTCCAGGTGGAGTGTCACTGCGTACTCCGACAGGACGGCCACCGAATCAGCGATGCTCTTTGCTCGTCTGAACAGGGGCTCGGGGCCTTCGGCTTCGACCACCACCAGTGCCCGCCACATGGCTCGATACGCGGCTTCCTCACCTTCCTGGGTGGCGTTGTTCCAACCGTGCTCCAGGTCCGTGGCGGCGGACACGGCTTCGTCGGCAGCCAGGGCGAAGGCCACGGCGGCGTCGCGCCTGCTGACCTGGCGCCACTGTTCGTACGCGGCACTGGTGGCGCGCTCAGTAGCCTGTTGGGTGGCTTGGGCGGCAGTTTCGGCGGCCTGTTGGGCGGCCTGGGCGGCGACTTCGGCGGCACGGTGGGCGGCTTGGGCTTGGTGCAAGGCGCCGTATAGGGCGAGGCCACCGACAAGGACCCCGGCGCCGGCGCCCAGGAGCGCGCTGATCAGTTCGGGTTGCATGGGGCTGATGATGCGGGGCGCGCCGGTGGGGGAGGGGCGCTTGTGGCCGGGTGGTACAGAACCGCGACACACGGTGACCGCCCGCTCAACTGGCCACCTAAAACGCTCAGTCACACGTCGAGCGGACTTGGCCCTTCCGATTCCGGGTCGGCCAGCGGGTGGACGCGTGGTCAGGCGGGCGGGGGTCTTTGCCCGCTCGCGCACAGGGGGCGGTCCGCGTCGAGGTCGACGCAGACGACGCAGTCCTGTTCCCCGTCCCCAGCGGGCGGCATGTCGCTCAGGTCGAGCCCGCACAGCGCCCGGTTTGGGTCGCAGCAGTAGTAGTGCGTGATCGCTTCGCTCGGCGATGCCACTGCCGCGGTGGGAGCCACGGTCGGGAGTTCGCCGCGGACGCGCGCGACGACGGTTCGGGTGGCCTGATCGAGGGCTACGAGGAACGGGTCCGCCATGGACAGGGAGGGTGGTGCGCCTGCCCTGCGGCTGCCCGGCGTTCTCCCGGTCCCGATCACCAGGCGGGCAGCTCCAGGGGGCCGTCGATCAGCGGGCGGTCGGCGGGCCGAACGGCGGCTCCGGGTAGCCCCGACCCAAGCCGGTGCCCTCGGTGCCGTCCTCATGGCTGGTCACTTCGACTGCCACGGCCCACTCGCCTTTGTCGATCAGGCGGCGGCCGTCGTCCACGCTGCCGAGGTCGGCACGAGGGCGGCGGTTAGGCCATGTATCGAAGGTGGATCTTGGGCTGTGTGTGATCACAGTGCATGGGTCGGGGTGATCTCACGGACGAGCGGTGGGCGGTGTTGGAGCCGTTGCTACCGAAGGGAATGGAGGTGGGGCGGCCGCCTGTCTGGTCCCGCCGGCAGTTGATCGACGGCATACGGTTCCGAGTCCGGACCGGCGTTCCGTGGCGGGACGTTCCCGTCGAGTACGCCACCGTGGAGCCGGGTCTACGACCTCTTCCGCCGGTGGCAGCGGGATGGAACCTGGCAGCGGATCCTCACCCGGTTCCAGTCCCTGGTCGACGTGGAGGGTGCGGTCACGTGGGAGTTGAGCGACGACTCCACGGTGTCGTGTTCCCAGCACGCGGCCGGAGCTCGAAGGCAGGGCGACCTGCAGAAGGAATCGTCGGGCGGTGTCTTCGCCGAGCCCGGAGGTCACGGACTGGGACGCTCACGCGGCGGGTTCACCACCAAGCTGCACCTGGCCGTCGAGCAGGGCCGAAAGCCCATGTCAATCGTGATCACGGCCGGGCACCGCGGCGACTCGCCGCAGTTCGAATCCGTACTGGAGAAAGTCCGCGTGCCCGCATCGGGCCGGGTCGGCCACGCGTCCGCACCCCTCGGGTCCGCGTCGACAACCCACAGACCCTCTCGGCCATCTCGAACTGCTCCCGGTCCACCGGCTCACCTCCTCCTGGTGCACAAAGTCTTTGGCCTCGGCGCGGGCAGCACCGCACACGCAACTCATCTCCACCCGAGTGGAGAGCACGTATCCGTCGGGGTGTGCTAGCCGTGGGCAGGTCCGGCTCACTGGGGCCAGTGTGAGAGGGCGGTCCTGATCGGTGATCTGAGCTTGACCGGCCCATGTCGGCGGCGTTTCGTGCCTGGCCTGAGGGCGGGCGGGTCGTGCAGGTCAGCCGGCCCGCCCCGACCACCTGTCGGCGCCCCGACCACCTGTGGGCGCTCCTGAACGAAGTCGGAGTTCCGGCCGCGGCCGCCCGCGGCGCCGCCGTCCGGCAGCAACTCCTCGTACTTCCCGCGCTCGTCGTCGCGGACGCTGTCGGCTACCACGACAAGACCACCAGCCGGCTCCGCACCGAAACCCGGCGGGACGTGGAGCCGATGTGCATACGCCGCAGGGGATCACACAAGGTCACCTGCAGGCTGGGTTCCTCGTGGAACCAGCCGCAGTTGGATGCGCGGGCCCCTCGGGGCCGCAGGCCTTGCTCTAGCGGAGGCGGGCCAGCAAGTGGGCGTCGAGGAAGCCCCGCTCAGAGGCGGGGTCGTGGAGCAGCCGGGCGAACGTGACGAGCCCGGCCCCGGCCAGCAGCTCGGCGAACCGGTCTGCCGGCCAGCTGTAGGCGGGCGTCACCTTGTGGTCGAAGCGGACCGGTTCGAGCCCGTCGGTCGCGAAGAACGAGACCAGGAGCAGGCCCCCTGGGGCCAGGACACGCGCCTGTTCGGCGAGCAGTGCGGGGAGTTCCCCAGGAGGGGTGTGGATCATCGAGTAGTGGGCCAGCACGCCGCCGAGCGCGCCGTCCTCGACCGGCAGGGCCTCCATCCGCGCCTCCTCGAACCGCAGCGCCGGATGGGCCCGCCGGGCGTGGTCGACCATGGCGGGGGAGAGGTCGAGCCCGAAGGCGTCCAGCCCCAGGTCGTGCAGCATGGCCGTCAGATGTCCGGGTCCGCAGCCGACGTCGGCCGCCCGTGCGTTTCCCGTCCCGCGCACCAGCTCGGCGAAGGTGCCGATCATGTTCCGCGAGAACGGCTGCGTCTGCAGTCGATCGGCGAACATCGACGCATACAGTTCGACGATCCCGTCGTAGGCCGCTCTGGTCTCGTCCTGGTGCTCCACCACGGGAAAGAAAGCTAGCATCCGCGCACGTTCGCAGCCTCTCCGGGCCCGTGCCGCCCCCACCCCTAGAGGCTGCCTGTTCTGTCACATGATCAGGGACAGGCCCTGGCAGCTCTGCACATTCATCTGCACGCGGCTCTGCACTTCAGCTCGTACGCCGACACCCAGCGGGTCGCAGACCAATAGCTGGCCTTCGTCTCCCGACAGCTGGCGATGTGCGGCGACTGATGTGTTGTGCTGTGCCCAGGTAGCCCTCCAGTGATGCTGTTCGGCAAGGGGCTGGAGGTAGGCGGCGAGACGGTCGTTGTCACCGAGGGGAGCAGCGTGCAACAGAGCAGCCCGCTTAAGGGGACTGTGCCCTGTCGCGGTCAGCTGCGGCGCCGCCCGACGCCAGATACGACGCGGCCCGACCGGCAGCGAAAGACGCGCGTCATCCATCGCGGCGGTGATCGCGCGAGCTGACCCGTAGACGAGGAAGCCTGGGTCGGCCAGCAGACGCTGGACCTCGGCAGTCGGCCGCCCTTCGGCCTCATGCAGCGCCTGGTCGAGCACGTGCTGTCGGATGTCGCCCGGAGCCTGCGCCCAGTCAGGCCGGCCGGCGGCGGTGTGCGGTACGGCCGCGATGAGATCTACAAAAGCGGTGGTTGCTGCGCTGGCCGGCTCGTGATCGCCGTCAGGGTGCACCTCGATGACTTCGGCCCACTGATCAGCGAGCAGCCCCCAGTCACCGACCTCGGTCACGGCCCGGACGTGAGCAAGCGCAAGCAGAGGCCTGAGCAACGCGGTGACGAGCGTCGCCGGATCGGCCTGAGCGAGGGCCGCTGCCCCGCGTCCGGCCCGATGCAGGTCAGGAACGAGAACAAGCGTCGGCCGCTGGTCGGTGGCGACCTGGTTCAGCAGGCGGTCCAGGACAAGTGGCCCGTAGCCCAGATGCCGGCCGAGGTCCCAGGCGAACGTATCCGCGGTCAGCCCGTCGGCGGGGATGGTGGCGTGGACCGTCGTACGCGGGTGGCCGGCCTCTGCTGCTCCTGCCACAAACCACGCCAGCAGGCGGCTCTTGCCGCTGCCTTGCCCGCCGCGCACCAGGCACAACCGCGGCCGGTCTGCGTTGACATCGGCGGCCGGCCCAGTCGAGCAGCTGCTGGTTGCCGGACACCCCGCGAGGTGCGGTCAGGTGGCGATGTCCGGTTCTGCGATGACGCTGGCCGCGCTGCCCTCTACCCCTCTATCCCTCTGCGCCTGTTCGTGGCGCTCCTGCGACGGCCGTTCAGCAGCTGCCTCACGCGGCTGCTGGGTGGCTTCGGCTGTGGGGCAGTGGCCTCTTCGTGCGGGAAGTTGTGCGTGAGCTGCGCGTCGGGTTCCCGGTGGGCGGGCCCGGACAGTCTCCAGTTCCTCGGTCCCGGGGGTGGCTGGTCAGTGGTCTTGGCGGAGTGTTCGGGCGAGCACGGAGCGGTGGGTCGGTTTGGCGTCGTTGTAGCGTTTGTGACCTTGGTCGGTGAGGATGACGAAGATGCCGCGGCGGTCGAGGTCGCACATGACGCGCTCGACGAGGCCGCCTCGCTCCAGCCTGGCGACCAGGCGGGATGCGGCGCTCTGGCTCAGGTGCACGACGTTGGTGAGGTCTTGGCCCCGGCACTTGCCGTGGTCGGAGGAGGCGAGGAGTTCGAGTGCCTCGAACTCGTTGACGCTGATGCCGTGCCGCGTCTGCAATTCGTGCTCAAGAGCGTTGTGCACGGTGGCATGACGGGCGAGAAGCCCATGCCACTCGTCGACCAATTCCTGCTCCGAGCCACCGACCATGGGGCCACACTAGCATGCGCCAGCATTTGATGCGCGAAGATTAAATGCACTTGCATTCGATGCGTGTGCATGTGAGGGTCGTGGCATGACTTCCTCCGCACCCCTGCCCGCCCCCACATCCCAGTGGAACGCCAAACTCTGGGGGGTTTTGCTCACGGTCTCCCTCGTCATCGGCCTCGACGCACTCGACGTCTCGATGGTGGGCGTCGCACTCCCCTCCATCCAGGCCGACCTGGGCCTGTCCACCAGCGCGCTGCAGTGGATCGTCAGCGGCTATGTCCTCAGCTACGGCGGGCTGTTGCTGCTTGGCGGACGCGCCGCCGACCTGCTCGGACGCCGCCGGGTCTTCCTGACCGCGGTAGCCGTGTTCGCCGGCGCCTCCGTGCTCGGCGGTCTGGTCGACGACGGAGCCCTGCTCATCGCCACCCGCATACTCAAGGGCATGGCGGCGGCGTTCACCGCGCCTGCCGCGCTGTCCATCCTCACCACCACGTTCGCCGAAGGGCCGGCGCGCAACAAGGCGCTGGGCGTCTTCTCCGTTTTCGGAGCCAGCGGCTACTCGGCCGGCCTGGTGCTCTCCGGCCTGCTGACCCAGGTGGGCTGGCGGTGGACGTTCTTCCTGCCGGTACCGATCGCGGTGATCGCGTGGATCGCGGCCAACCGCCTGCTCCCCAAGGACGGCCCCCGCTCCTTTGGCGGCTACGACATCCCCGGCGCCATCACCTCGGTCGGCGCGATGCTGCTGCTCGTCTACACCGTCGTGGAGGCGCCTGAGGCCGGCTGGGCCGCGCCGAACACGCTGATCCAGTTCGCCATCGCCGCGGTGCTGCTGCTCGCCTTCATCATGATCGAACGCCGCAGTGCGCATCCGCTGATTCGTTTGGGAATCCTCCGCTCAAGCTCGTTGGCACGCGCCAACCTGGGCATATCAGTGTTCTTCGGTGGCTACATCGGCTTCCAGTTCGTGGTCATGCTCTACTTCCAGTCGGTGCTGCAGTGGTCGGCGCTCCAGACCGCGCTCGGCTTCCTTCCGGCCGCGGTGATCGTCGCCTTCGGCTCGCCGCGGATGGAGCCTCTGATCGCACGGATCGGCACCTCGCGCACCATCGCGGGCGGTGTCATCGCTCACCTCATCGGCTACGTGCTCTTCCTCGCCATCGACCGCGACGCCCCCTACGTCGTCGGTGTACTGCCCAGCATGATCCTGCTCGGTATCGGGTTCACCCTGGCCTTCGCGTCCTTCAACATCCAGGCCACCGCCGGCATCGCGGACCACGAACAGGGTCTGGCCGGCGGACTGCTGAACACCTCGACGCAGGTCGGGGGCGCGATCGGACTCGCCATCGTCACCGCGGTCCTCACCGCCGGAGGCGAAGGCAAGACCGGCCCCGACGCCCTGCTCGCCGGCTTCACCCCGGCACTGCTCACGATCGCGGTCCTCTCGGCGATCGGCCTGCTCATCGCGCTCTCAGGAGTGCTCGGGCGCCGCGAGAGCGACAAGCCGGCGGAGGAGCTGACGGCCAAGCCGGCGGACGTGCTGATGGCCAAGCAGATGGACAAGCCGGCGGACGAGCCGGAGCCCGCCCTCGTCGACTGAAGAATCCCCAATCCCGTCACGGCACATCCCGGCGTCAGACACCAGGCAAAACCGGGATGTGCCGTTCTGCAGGCATCCGCACGACTCGGCGGGTTGGCTGCTCGGCTCCCGTCACCCCTGGCCACGCAGCCGGCGCAGGCGGCGTGCTGGCTTGTGAAAAGCCCCGCCGTCCGGACCGGCGGGGCCTTTCACGGCGTCAGATCATCAACAACAGCCGCGTGTTCGGCACCAGCTTCCGATTCACGCTGGTGCTCTGCACAAAGATCGTAAAGTCGTCGTTGTGGTCCGGCTTGACGCGAACCTCCATGTCCGGCAGGCCGAGCAGGGCCCGGGCTTCGGGTCCCGTATACACCCGGTCCGTCTTCTTCTCCAGCACCGCGATCTGTTTGCGCGCCTGGACCTTCTCCGACTTACTCAACTGATAGAACGCACAACCCGTACGGAAAGTATGCCCGCATTCGACGACCCAGTCCCGAATCGTCGCTTCGCGAGCCACCGGAATGAGCTGATACTCGGACGGCTTCACCGGGGTCAGACCGGCCGCCTCTATGGTGTCCTTGTTGACAGCCTCGGCACCCGTGGAGAACACCGCCCGCGATCCCCGAATGCCCCGGGCCCGGCCCACCATAAAGTTCTCGGTCGCCTGCTGGATGACCTGCCCGGCCTCCTCCAGACCCTGTGTGCTCGTGGCGTCCCAGATGGCGATGTTGTCCTTCGGGAAACCGCACTGCATGGCCTCGCGCTTGCCCATCTGATCCGGCACAAGGACAGCTAGCGTCCAGTTGTCCTCCTGCGTCTGGCTCATCTTGGCCACCGCCTGTACCAACTCCCGCGGATCCCTGGCAGGAGCATCCACGCACCGGTGACTCGCGTTCTCCTGCCCGTCCGTCAGCACGAACGTCAGAAAGCTGTGGTCACCGTAAAGTTGAGCTGTCTGCGCCAGCTCCCGCTGCGACTTCAGCGTGGCCGCCAGCAGAGCCGTCATTCCCCCCACCCGGTACAACTGCTTCAAAGACGGCATCCGCAGCACGTCCTTGTCGTAGATGACGCACTCCACCGTGTTCGCGAAGACATACACCGTCACGCGGGTTTCCTGGTCCAGCTCCTTCGACCGGCGGGCCAAATAGGAAATCTGCTGGTCGGCGACCTCGACGACCTTGCGACTCAGGTGCGACATGGACGCACTGGCATCCAACACAAGAGCAACGTGATTGATGTAGTTCTGGCTTCCAGACATAACTGCTCCCCCTTTTCCGACTCGATGCACTCATCGTCTCACCCACCACTGACAATCGATCTTGGAGACCAGACGGACGCACACCCGTCGCCCGGACCTCTCCCGAGGAACGACCCAGGGCCCTACGCCCTCACACGGCCGCCCCAACCGGACACCCGAAGACAGAGCCGACCAACCGCAACCGGGCCGCCCCGCAAGGGGATACGAGAACCGGTCCCCACACCGGACCACGATGCACCAGGGCGCCAAGCCCGCCACCGCTCCAACACACTGCCGACACGGGAAACAGCCGGCGCCTCCCCCCAACCAGCACACCCCCAAGCTGCGCTCGAACACCTCTCGCACCACACCACCCGCCCAGGACGCTGCCCACCCCCCACGAAGCGCGTGTTGGCCCGCTGCCGGGCCGTCAGCGAGCGGTCCGGCCCGTACTCGGGCCGCGGCAACGTCCCCGGCTCGGCTCCGGGCGGCAGTCCGTGCAGGACCTCCAGGATGTGGCCCTCCCACCCAGAGCCTTTTCCCTCACCGGCTTCGGGAACGCCTCCAGCAGCGAGGCCGTTGGCAGCGGCTGGCGCACCGGGACGTCGACGACCGCGAAGTCCTCCCCGCGCAGCAGTGCGTCGAGCTCGACGACCGCCGCCGGCCCGTCCGTTTCGGTCAGCGTCACCGTCGTCGTGGTCACCGCGGTCACCGCGCGGACCTGTCCGTCGAAGCGGAGCCAGGCCCCGACCTCGATGCCCGACGGCCGTCGCATCGCGTTCACCAGCCCCGTTCCTTCCAGACGATGCTGTGGTCGTGCAGCAACTCGCCCCGCAGGTCCGCAGCCAGGACGCCGGACCAGATCAGGTGGAACAGCACCGGCAGCACCACCAGCCGGTCGCCCGCCGCCAGGGCCCCTTTCAGTAGGGCGCGGGCTCTTCGAAGGACTCCAGCAGCCCTGCCGCGATCAACCACCGCAGACACCGGCGCCGCCGGTAGCGGGCCAGCCATCGCACGTTCGCCATGAAGACCGGATCGGGCGTCCCGGCCCGGACAAACTCCCCAGCCCACAGCGCTGCAGGCCAGTTCCATCGCCTCGAACGACTCGGCAGCCAGGTCATCGACCTGGTCCTCGGCCCGTACGTCCACGACGCGGCCTCGGCCGTCGGCCGGCCGCACGAAGTAGTCCGGCGCATGCCGGCGCTTTCGGGTGCCGTCGTGCCAGTGCAGCCAGAACGGCTGCGAGGCGATCCCCACCACCTGCAGATCGCGGTCCAGCAGGATCAGGTGGTCGCGCTCCAGCCACGATTCGTAGCCGACGTGGTCCCGAGCCGTCGCGCAGTAGTACCAGCCGGCGAAGCTCTCGACGCCCTTGGTCCAAGGGAAGTTCCGGACCGGTGCCGCAGCCTCGAACGGCGTATTCCACCCCTGCCCCAAGAGCTGTCGTCGCCGACGCCCGCGCTCAAGAAAGTCGAGCTCAAAACCTGATAGCGCAGCATCCCCGTACGCAAGAGCCGGCGCCCCCACCCTGCTCCCAGCCCCATCGGTCCAACATCAATGGCAGGAACGTAGCGGTTGTCCAACTTCCCTGGCAATCAGTCCATGTTCAGTGTCAGAGAACAGCCGTCGACGCGCTGTAACCGGGTCTGCCACCGACGTGCCACCGACCTGTCACCCGACCCGTCACCCGACCTGTCACCCGAACCGTCACCAGTGACGGCGGTGGGCCTGCGTTCACCACGCGGGTGCGGCGCACGCGGCCCGGCCGGCGGATCCCCGCTTGTCGGGAGGCCCCTTCGTGCGGGCGCGCGAGGGGGCCTCCGCCGTGCGGTGAATACGCGGCATCCGGCGGTGGATTTCCGGCATGCGTCCTGACCTGGCTGACCTGCGGTCCGGCCCGGCGATACTCAGCCGAACTCTCCGCCGCCGTACGCCTCGAACTCGCCGACATCTACGCGGACTCGCTCCGCGCCATCTTCTACGCGGTGATCCTGATCGTCCTGGCCGGACTGGTGACCGCGCTCTTCCTCAAGGACGTCAAGCTCTCCGGCGGCCACGGCCACGGCCACGGCCACGGCAGAGCGGAGCCCGAGCCCTCCGGCGAAGACGTCACGGCCGGCTCCCCCTCCGCCGCCCGCGTTGCCCGCGCCGCAAGCTCAGCCCGGCTCAGCCGGCTCGCCGTGCCGCTCACGCTCCGGCGCGGTCGCCGGGACCTACCGCACCGGCCGCTTCACGAAGGCACCCGGACCGCGAAACTTCTGCGGGTACCGACCCCGGCCGACCGCGGACCGAGGCAACTGTCGCGGCCGGGCACTCCGGTGCCCGGCGGTCGACCCGGACGGCGCCGAGCGCGGACATCCGCATCGGACCCCTTCGGGACGTCGGCCTGCTTCCACGCCCGCGGTTCCAGCACCCTTTGCCCCCGAACCGTCATCGCCCAGAGCCGCCAGGTCGCGCTGGAACGCCTGCTGCGCCCAGGTGACCGGCTGCTTCTGTTGTTCCCACCACCGCCCGATGTCAACGCCGTCCATCAGCACGCCGGGCTGGATCTCGGGCAGGCTGCCATCGGCGTCGACCAGGTCAGCGAGCACCCGGTGGTGGCGTTGCCGGTCCAGCGGCGACGGGCAGGTCCAGGCCGGGGCGATCGCTGCCGGCTGCTTCGAGGGCTCTGGCGCATGTGAACGTCCGGCAGGAAGGCCCGTGCGGCGGGGGCACTGCGTTGGTCTCGAAGGGACAGTCCGGAGCGCGCTACGAGGCGGGCTAGGAGGCGTGGTGCGGGACCCTACGCGAGGACGGGCTTGCGGGAGCGGCTCGTACGGGCCCTGTGTAGGGCCCGTACGAGGATCAGTTGCCCAGGACCGCGCCGAACTCGCCGTTGCGGTAGGTGAATCCGAAGGACTTCGCGCTGAACGAGGTGGCGTTGGTGGTGGTCACGCCGCCCGTCGAGCTGCGCAGCACCCAGTCCGAGCCGTCGACACCCTCCTTGGTCGCACCGGCGAAGACGTCCTCGCCGCGCGCGGCGATGGCGACATCGGCCTTGCCGTTGCCGTTGACGTCCGTCACGCGCACCGCTGAGCCGAACCAGTCGAAGGGCTCCGATGCGCCGGGAACGCCGTTGGTGGCTTGGTGGAAGGCCTGGGCACCGGTGCCGGTGAGGCCGGTAGCGGAGCCCTTGAGCAGCACCGCCTCACCGGTCTCGGTGATGCCGTCGATGGTCTCGCCCGGGGCGCCGACCACGAGATCCGGGTAGCCGTCGCCGGTGACGTCACCGATGGCCAGGGAGGCGCCGAACCGGTCGCCGTTCTCGTTGGCGCCGGGCACACCGGAGGTGTTCTGGTCGAGCTTGGCGGTGCGGTGGGCGCCGAGTCCGTCCGCGCTGCCGTAGCGAACGAAGACGTAGCCCGCGCCACCGTAGTTCGCCGCCTGGCCGGTGACGAGGTCGGTGTAGCCGTCGTGGTTCAGGTCGCCCGCGGCGGCGGAACGGGTCGCGTCGTCCTCGTCGCTGTCGCCGGGGTTGGGCACCGTTAGGGTGTTCTGCTGGACCACGGTCCCTTCGGCGTTCGCCCCGTAAACGGCGGCCCACTGGCAGCCGTAGCCGTCGCAGTCCGAGGGGCCCGTGGCCACGAGCTGATCGCGGCCGGTACCCCGGAAGTCACCCGCGGTCAGCGTTCGGAACGACACGGACCCGCCCTGCTCGTCACTGAGGTGGGCCGTGGGCGCGGTGGTGCGGGTGATGTCGTTGGCGAAGGTCCACAGTTGGCTCTCGCCGAGCGCGGCGAGCTGCGCGCGCCCATCGCCGTCGAAGTCCCCGACCGCGACCTGCGAGCCGAACCCCTGTATCGGGGAGTCGGCGTCGTCCCGCACCGGGTTGTCGATCGCCAGGCCGCCCTGGGTGAGGCCGTTCGCCCCGCCCCACAGGACGGTGACGCTGCCGGTGGCCCGGCGTCCGGATAGCTGCTCCCTGGCGGCACCGACGACGAGGTCGGTGTACCCGTCGCCGTCGAGGTCGCCGGTCGCGTAGGAGCTGCCGAAGCGGTCACCCTGCTCAGCCCCGCCCGGGACGCCGGACGAATTCTGGGTCACGGTCGCCGATCGGGCGGGGGACACCCCGTCCGCGGAGCCGTAGACGACGGTGACCGAACCGGCGCCGGTGTAGCCACCTACGGTGGCTCCGGGGCTGGCCACAACGAGGTCGGCGATGCCGTCGCCGTTGAAGTCGCCGGCCTTGGCGGTGACCGCGCTCGCGGTAGGGGCAAGGGCCACAGACCCGCCCGCCACCGCCGCGGCGACGACGGTCACGGCGATGGCCGAGGTGCGTATGCGCAAAACTGCTCCAGTCACGTGGAACGGAAGAGTGAAACGGAAGAGGAGTGTGGGGCTCCGCTCATACGACGCCCTAGCTGAACGGATGGTTGTACGCGTACGGACAATCGGTGAACGTGGCCGCTCTTCGTCACACCCAGGAATCGAGCCCGCCGGCCACCGGCTCCGGAGGTAGCACGGATGAAGCGGCAAGCCCTACGCACCGCCGTACTCGCTCTGGCAACGACCACCGCGGTAGGCGCCGCCACCCTCGCGCCCGTATACGCGGCGGCGCCCGCCGGACCGGAACGGGCGCACGGGCGCGGACACGAGGCGACACAGGGCGTGCTGCGGCAGATGGTGACAGGGGGCGGGCCGCCCGGCGTGGCGGCCGAGGCACGGGACGGGAAGGGGAGCTGGTTCGGTTCGGCGGGCGTCGCTGACACCGGTACGGGGCGTAAGCGCTCGGCCGACGACCGTTTCCGGGCGGATACGCCCAGGAGGCCACGCGCCGCATCATCAAGCCGCTGAAACTGCGCGGTACGTCGTTCCACGGCAGTCACGCGCATGCCGGATCCGAACCCCGTCGCCTACTCGCGGCTGCACAATCCGGCCACGGACGCCCCGATTCACGACGCCACCGAGCACAACATGACCTGGCTGGGCGCGTCGGGCGACCTGATCTCGACCGTTGGTGACCTCGACCGCTTCCACCGGGCTTTGATACGCGGTGCGTTGCTGCCCCTTGCCCAGATGAAGGAACTGTTCACCGAGGTGCCGGCGGGCGACGGTTTCGGGTTCGGGTTCAGGCTCGGGGTCGGGGTCGGGCTCGGAGTCGAGACCACCACCCTGTCCTGCGGAGTGCCGGTGGTGGGCAAGACCGGCCGTGCCAACGGCTCGATGTCCGTTGTGGTCGGCACGCGGAACGGCGGCACCAGTGGACGTTCCACATGAACGGCGACTGGTGGGCGGGCCCGGCGCTGTACGAGGGCCTGCTCGAGGCGGAGTTCTGCGGCAAGGTCCCGGGGGCGGCCGGGCGGCCGGGCCTGGCGCCGCCGCCCGGCTTGGCCGGGTAGCGGTCCTCTCCAGCGTCCCGTGGTATCCAGGCTGCTCAACACCTGCGAGGAGGACCGGGACGGGGACGGCGTCTACGCCCGCGGAAGGCTTTTCGGGCGGGACGCCCATCCAAAAGGGGAAATTTTCTGGGATTCTTTGGACCCTCTTAAGACTGCTCCGACCGTGTACGCCAATCGTCAGCCCCTGGGTTGAGCAGCGGGTTGAGAAGCGTCGACTTTCGAGGGAGCGCCGACGCCTGAGCTCGGCGCGGCCTGGGCCTCGAGCGGACCCTTATACACGCCGAGGCGGCAGGGAATGCGCTCAATCATCTTCGTGCCGTCACGCATCACACCCGCCCGAGCTAGGGAATTGACGACGCTCGATAGGCCCTGCCTCCGATCATCTTGACGGATCCGGCGGTAAATCTCACGCTTTCGCCCTCTCCTCGGATCTCTGCCCGAATTCGTCCTCCACTCGCCCGCTTGATTTCAACGCTTCGTCTGGGCCGGTAGGACCAGCCGTCTACGACGAGATCTTGCAAATCGGTGAAGTTCAGGAAGAACATGAGTGCATTGAGATTCTTCTCTTCCCACTCAGGCAGTTGCCTGTCCGGGAGGCGAAGGAGGTTGATCCCAAGAGCGAGCCCCGGGCCTCGTTCGTCGATCTGCATGGAAAACAGGTCGCACTGACCAAGGTCCGGCGCGGATTGAAAGAGCTGATTCGCTGTCTCGGCGTTTTCCAGGATTTCCATCCAGTTTGCTTCAGAACTGCTCATAGTATGTCGCCGAATCGACGTCGGGAACGGATTCGTACTTCCGCTTGTCCATTTTTCCTACATGGTGGTGTTTCTCTCGATCTGGCTCGTCAGTAGAGGCTCGGAAGGCGCTCACTCGCCCCACCGTCAGGGAATCGCTACTGGTGAATGCCAGATCGGTATGGTTGCTCGCAACTTCTACCCTTATGCGCCGCTGTTCGAGCGGCGTCAATGTCACATCTGCCACCACCGGCGGTTCCCATGTGTCGTAGGGGTCTGCTCCCTCGGTAATTCCTGCGTCGCGAAATGCTTGTCGCCTGGCCTCGTCATATTGGCGATCCGCATCGGGACACTCCAGACCCAGCGGATCTGTCCAGGACAGCGGGTTGATTACGTATGCATGGTGGTTGGGAGCAGGCGCAAGGCCGAGCGGGTCCGGACTCAGGTATGAAGCAGTGTCGGGCGAGTAGTACCGGAAATAGTTGTATCTCAGTCCGGATTCATGCCTGGTTGGCTCGTGCATGGCTGCGGCGCACTGCCTAGGACGGAGGTGCGCCGCAGCTCTTCTCGCAGCTGCCGGCGAAGGGCCGGCACGCCGCCGCTATGGCGCGGGCGCACTGGCGGGTCGGGCAGGAGCGTTCCGGTACCTGTGGGCCTCCTGCGTGCAGTCGATGAGGAACGTTGCGGTAGGGGCGGCGGCGTGTGTCCCGCCGGCGTAGGAGCACCACCGTCGCAGGTATCGGCTCATCACCGTGGTGAACGAGAGACGAGAGACGACGTAGCCGGATTCGCCGTCGATGTGTTCGTCCCATACGGCCGTGACATGGCCGGCGAGGGGGCACGGGACATCGCGCGGGTGGTCTGTGGCGGCTGTGCGAGGGGTTTGGCGGGAAGGTCGTTTACGCCGCTCAGCGGGCGGGCACCGATGTGTCCGGGTCACGGTGTGGGGAAGCGGTCTGGTCGCGCAGGCTCTTCCCAGCGGTGGTCGCGTGGGTGCCCTTGCGCCGCGTCTCGCCGGTGACTTCAAAAGTGAGGCCGATGTGGTGGTGACGGCGCGGTGACGATAGCGGTGAGGATGGATGAGCAGGACTGAGTTGGGATCGATCCGTTCGGTGCCTGGTCAGATGCTGTTGGCCTCCCAGTTGGCCGTGAAGCGGGCGCTGTTCTTCGCGCTGGCGCAAGGGGGCGATCCGCTGGCCCGACTGGTCTGCCGGCCGTGGGCGGTCAATCCGTATCCGCTCTACCACAGGCTGCGGGAGGACGGCGGGATCCACCGCGGGGTGCACGGGGCCTGGGCGGTGGCCAACCATGCTCTGTGCCGTCAGGTGTTGCGCGAGCGGCGTTTGGTGGTGACGGCGCCCCGGCAGCCGGTGGACTCGGCGGCACGCTTGATCGACGTGAGCTTCCTGCAGATGGAGGCGCCCGACCACACCCGTCTGCGACGTCTGGCCCAGCCCGCCTTCGGTCCCCGGAGCATCGACCGCTACCGGCAGGGCATCGAGGGGATCGCACACCGACTGATCGACCGGATCGAACGGGCGGGGCGCCACCGCGAGATCGACCTGGTGTCGGAGTTCGCCAAGCCTCTCACCATCGAGGTCATCTGCCTTGTGCTGGGTGTTCCCGAGGCCGATGTTCCACGTTTCAGCCGCTACGGACACACGGTGGGAGAAACCATCGATGGACTACGCGGCGCCGCCCAGGCACGCCGGCTCCACCAGGCCGCCGGCGAGCTCTCCGAGCTGTTCGACGCCCTCGTCGAGCACCGCCGTACCGCACCCGAAGACGATGCCCTCAGCCAGCTCGTGACACATCTGGACGGGGAGGAACTCAGCCGGGGCGAGCTGCTGGGTATCTGCAATCTGCTGCTGCTGGCCGGGTTCGAGACCAGCGCACGCCTGATCGGCAACGCCGTGCTCGCTCTCCACCGCCACCGGCAGTGGCACCTCCTCACCACCCAGCCCCAGCTGTCGGCGAGTGCCGTCGAAGAGACCCTGCGCTACGACCCGCCGATCCAGTTGGTGCTGCGCTATGCCGGCGAGTCCCTCGGACTGGCCGGCCGCCACATCCCCCAAGGCGCTCTGGTAGTGGCGCTCCTGGGATCAGCCGGCCGCGATCCAGCAGCCCACCGCCAACCCGACACCTTTGACATCACACACAGCCAGACCGCCGAAAACCTGGCCTTCTCCAGCGGTGCCCACTACTGCCTCGGCGCGCCTTTGGTGCGCCTTGAGGTCGAGGTTGCTCTGCGGGCCCTCGCCGAACGTCTGCCCCACATGAGCCTGCCTCGCCCGCCCGAGCGCCTGAAAACCACGACCCTGCGCGGCCCCGCCCACCTCCCCGTGCGTCTTTGAAAAAACAACCAGCACCGCTCTCCCGCTGAGCACGCCGCCTCCAACCTGCGGGCGCCGCGCCCCGCTGGCGCCCACCAAGAGCCTTCCAACGGTGCAAACGGGGGTGAGCGGGGCCGCCTTGGGATCAGACAGCAGCGAAAGGACCGAAACTCGGCAGGTAACAGGCGCCGTTGCTGGTGCGCGGCCACCGCTCTCCGTCGCCGTCGCCGTCGACCACGGTGCCAGGCGACGGGGCGGGTTGGGGCCTGCGGTAGGCGGGAGGCGTCGTAGAGCATGAGCAGCTCGGCAGTCTGATGCGGCTTCAGGCGCACGGGCCGGCTCTGCCTCGGTTCGCGGCCGGCTCGGACAGGTCGTCGTGTCCGGCGTACCGCGTCTATCGCCCTGTCGGCCCTGTCGCCTCGGATATGGCGCTGCCATTTTCCCCGAGCGATCCGCGTCACGCCGGCACATTCCAGATTCTTGCGCCGCGGGATGCCCAGCGCCGTGATGCTGGCGGGCAGCTGATGCTCCCAAGGCCTAGGGCCTGGCCGGACCACCGCCCCGCGCGCGACCCGGTGAGCCGGGCAATCCGCGCTCGACTGCCTCCGCCGGGGCGCACGGCGCGCCGCGCGGGCGTGGGTGGGCGGGATGCGCCCGTTGGGCGGATTGGTGGCCTTACGCACGGGAATGCTCGCCTGGTGACGCGACGTGATGCGGGGGTGGACGTGGTACGGGCGGGGCGGCGGCGCTGGGGCCGGTTCTGGCTGTTGCTGACCCCTGCGCTGGTGGCCGCGGGGCTGGTGCTGGCGGCCACGGCCAGCGGCGCGCTGGCCACCTCGGTGGCCGCCTCCGATGCGGCCTTCAAGGTCTCGGCGGACCGGGTCGCCGCCAGCGGTGTCAGCGCCGTTCCGGGCGTCTACACCGAGCCTGGGGAGGGTACCCGGCACCCCGTCATTCGGGCGACCGTGCAGAAGGCCGAGCTGGAGAACCTGTGCGTCAGCCTGTTGGTGACGCTGCCTGTGGGGGTGGTGACCCTGCGGGCCGTGGCGGGCCGAGGGGAGCCGGTGCGGGGCTCCGGGCTGGCGGTGGACGCCGACTCGGTGCGCGGGAAGGTCGGCTTCACCGACGTCCTGGCTCAGGCGGGAGGACTGCTGGAAGGACGAACCGCAGGACCGCCGGAAGGACGAACCGCAAGCCCGCCGGAAGGGGGGAGTGGGGGCCTTCTGGCCACCACGCGAAGTGTGGTCGTCCTGGACGGGAGGGTCACTGCGTGGCGGGGCGCGGGGGCGACGCTGCGCATGAGCGATCCAGCCGTGGAGCTACTGATGGGCAGGCACGAATGCTTCTGAACCCACCTCCCGTTGCGGGTTGGGCCCGGCGCGCGAAGGCCTGGTGCCGGCAGCGGCCGGCCGGTTCCGCGGCCCTGGTATGCGCGGCCGGCGCGGAGTTGATGGCGCTGCCCCTGCTGGGCGGCCCGGCCGCGATGCTGCAGCCCGGGATGGCGGCGAGCGCCGGCTTCGGGGTGAGCCTGCCGCTGCTGCTGAGCGGGATCGTCCTGCTGCGCTTCCCCCAACTGCACTCCCTGGCCGGCATCACGGCGGTGGCGCTGGCCGTGCTGGCCCTGCTCACCTGCAACATCGGCGGACTCCTGCTGGGCACCGCCCTCGGGATCGCCGGGGGCTGCCTGGCGTTCTCCTGGGTGCCGCCCCCCGGGCCGCGTTAGCCCGCACATCCTGTCCGTCCCGCCAATCGGAGGGGTCATGGTCTCATCCGTCTTCGCCCGGGCTCAGCTCCGTGACCCCCGCCTCGTGAGCGCCTACCGGGCCTGCCGACGCGTCGTCAAAGGCCACAGCGCCACCTACTACGCGCTCACGCACCTCTTGCCGCCCGCCGTGCGTCCCGCGATCTGGGCGCTGTACGCGGGTGCACGCGTGACGGACGACCTGGTGGACACCGGTCCGGAAGGCCCCGACGAACGGGCCGCCCGGCTGACCGCCTGGCTCGACGCCTTCGGCGACGATCTGCGCCGGGGAAGCAGCCAGGACCCCGTACGGCACGCCCTGATCCACACGGTGCAGACATGGAGCCTGTCCTCCGACGAGCTGCGCGGGGCGTTCGCCGCACTCACCCAGGACCCCTACCGGGGCGCCCCGGTGACCTGGCAGGAGTGGAGTGCCTACTGCCGGACGATCAACACCTGCTACGCGGGCCAGACAGTGCTGGTCCTGGCCGGTGCCGGCCTGCACATCCCCTTGCACATGCGGTATCTGGAGCCCTTCCACCGCTGGCTGCAGGGGCTGCAGATGACCGACAACCTGGAGGACCTGCACGCCGACCTCGCCCGGCAGCACATCAGCCTGCCGCTGGAGGTGCTGGAGCAGTTCACGGTGGCCCCCGACGACCTGCTCGCGCGCCGCTGGACACCTGCGATGGCAGGCATGATCCGCCACCTGACCGGGCAGGCCCGCAGCTGGCTTTGCCAGCCGGAGCTGGGGCCCGGCCTGCCCCCGGGGCTCGCGCTGGCTGTGCGTACGGTCACCGAAGTGCTCCTGCTGCGGCTGAAGTCCCTCGAAAGGGCGGGACCGAAGATCCTCCGCCGCAGGTCGCCTGCGCCGCGTACCGCCCGGTGGCGCATCGCCCGCGCCCGCGTGACCACGGCCGTCGCCTGGCGCCTGACACCGGTGCGGGTCCCGTCCACACCCCCCGAAGAGATCGGTCGACTCCGGGGGCCGGGCCCGCTCGCCGTCCGGCCCGGACCGCCCGAGCCTCCCACACCGCACCCCTCCGGGGCCCGTCCGCCCACGATCCCGCGCGAGCTGCTGCCCCAGCACGTGGCCATCGTCATGGACGGCAACGGCCGCTGGGCAACCGACCGCGCAATGCCCCGCACCGAAGGACATCGCGCGGGAGCCCGGGCACTGGCCGACGTCGTGCACGGCGCCCTGGAGATCGGCCTGCCCCACCTGACCGTGTACGCCTTCTCCACGGAAAACTGGAAACGCTCCAGCGCCGAGGTGGCCGCGATCACCAGCCTCGTGCGCGAGCACATCGAGGACGAGGCGCATCTGCGCCGCGACGTACGACTGCGCTGGGCGGGTGTCCCCGACGGCCTGCCCCTGGACCTCGTCGATGCCCTCACCCACCACGAATACGCCACTGACCACTGCACCGGCCTCACCTTCACCGTGTGTGTCAACTACGGCGGACGGGCCGAACTCGCCCTGGCCGCCGGGGCCCTCGCGCGTGCCGCCGTCGCCGGACACGTGGACCCCGCCCGGATATCCGAACAGCAACTCGCCCGCTATCTGCTGCTGCCCGACATGCCCGACGTCGACCTCCTGTGGCGCACCGGAGGTGAGCGGCGAACGTCCAACTTCCTGCCTTGGCAGAGCACTTACGCCGAGCTCCTGTTCACAGACGGCTACTGGCCCGATGTCGACCGCCGCGACCTGTGGCGGGCCATGGCCGCCTACGCGCGCCGGCAACGCCGCTACGGTGCGCCACCGCCCGGGCCTCAGATGCCCCCTGGGCCCCAGATGCCACCCGGCTTGCGCCCGTAGACGTACACGTCGTCACCGTGCTCTCCACACAAAGGGTCAGGTTATGACGGTATTCCGCTACGGAACCGCCCTGCCGGGATACGCAAGCGTGAGCGCGAGCGGCAGGACTTGAGCGGTGGCCATACCAAGACTGAGTGGCCGTTCATACCTCGGACGGCTGGAGAACCAGGTGGAAAAAAGCGGTCGGCGACAGGGTGAGGGAAACCCGGCTCGCCAAGTCGAGGAACCAGCCGAGCCGAAAGTCATAGCGCACGGGCGGGGCCCAGAGGGCCCCGCCCGGTCGGTCTCATGGGCGGAATCGCACCCGGACCGTCGTATCTGCCGGGAGCACGAGGACGCTGCCATCGTTCCGCTCCCAGCCCCGCGGGATGACGAACATCCGGCCGTTGGCTTCCGCGAGAAGCCGCAGACCCTCGTACCGGAAACGGAACCGTTGGCGTGAGCTACCCGCGGGCAAGACCGTTTCGCGGACCTGCTGGTGGGCGAAGTAGAGGCGTTCGGCGGTGTCGATCGTTATCTCAGGGCGCAGCCACAGGTGGTAAGCCAAGTATTCCGCGTCGTCGTAGCCGTGTTTCTTGGCGTATGCGTGGGTTGCCCAGAAGGATGTCAGCGCGACCAGTGCCGCCACGAAGGCGAGCGCCAGTCGCTCGCGCGCCACCGGGTAGTCGGCGCCGGCGAGCTTGAAGGACAACACCCTGCCGTACACCAGCACCACGAGACCACCGCCGAGCAGAAGCGGCGTGTCCATCGCTGCGGCGCGCCACACCCCGAAGCCGCCCAGCACGCCGAGCAGGAACAGGAGCAATCCGCACACCGACAGCGCATGGGGAAACACTCGAATTCCTCGGGGTAGCGACGCGTCCCGGCTCCCGAGGGATCGCGCCGCGTAGTACACCAGGACATCGGCCAACGCGACGGTGAGGGCGACCCCGGCCGGCACATAAAGGGCTCCCGCGCTGCGCAGGGCAAAATCCTGGGTCGAGAAACCGAGGGTCGCGGCATCCACCCCGAAGTACTCGTAGAGCGCGTTGGTATAGGCGAAGCCGAAGTAGAGCAGCAAAGCCCCGATGAATGTGGTCGGCGCGACGAATGTGGCGAGTGTGCTGACCCAATTGCGCCGAAAGGGTGTCCCCGTGCCGGGGTCGCCGTCGTCTGCCATGCGTGCCCTTTCCGCAACCAGGCTCAGTCGGTGTTGGGCGCGTTGGGCTCAGGCTCGCCAGGGGGTGGCCCGTCGGGTGCGATCTTTCGGTTTGGTGTCGGTGGTGGTGAGAGTCAGTGGTGCTGGTCTGGGTCTGTGGTCTTTCGGTGCTGGTCTGTGGGGTCCGCGGGGTGGGGTTGTCACTGTCACGAGACGAGAGATCCGGAGGTGGTAGCGCTGTCGTGGGGCTTTATCTCATGGCGGGTGATGCTGTCTCAGGTTCGAGAGTTCTGATGCGGTCGGTGGTGGCGGGCCGGGTTTGATCGGGGCATGGAGCAGGACACGGGAACCGGACTGAGGCGCCCGGCCGGGTTGCCCCGGGCGTTGGTGGTACGGCGTCTGTTGGAGCGGCATCAGGCGGGGGAGTTGACGTCCCGGCATGTGCGGGCGGTCGCTGACGTGTCGGGTGTGTCGGTGCGTACGGTGTGGCGGTGGCTGGAGCGGGCCAAGGCGACGGGGCAGGCGGAGCCCGGGGTCCGGCAGGGCTACGCGATGTCGGATGAGGCGTGGGCGTTGCTGGGCCGGGTGGGCGGGAATGTCGCCGAGTTGAGGCGTCGGCTGGCCGACGGGTGCGGTGGGGGTGAGGTGCCGTCGTTGTCGACGTTGCACCGGGTGATCCGCCGGGACCGCAGGGCGGGGCGGACGCTGGTGATCGAGTGGGAGATCGAGGTCGCTGGGGAGCGCAGGCCGGATCCGTTGAGCGAGCTGGGCCTGCATGTCGTGGCCGGCCAGGGTGCTGGCGGGCAGGTGTTCTTGCGGGAGCAGAAGCATCTGGCGCAGGTCCCGGTCCTGGTGCCCGGAGCTCATGTGGTCCTCACGCCGACGGTGCAGTCGGTGCTGCGAACGGCCGTGCATGCTGCAGCAGTTGGTGCGGTGGTGTGCTTGTACGGGGATGCCGGTCACGGGAAGACGGTCGCGCTGCAGTACGCCCTGTCTCAGCTGCCGCACCCGGCGCGGGTCCGCCGGGTGCACGTAGGGTGCACCCGACGGTGCCGGAGCTGCGGCGGGGGCTGGCCGACGCACTCGACATGGACAAACGCCTCCCACACGGCACGGGGGAGGCGGACCTGCTGCTCGTGGATGGGCTCAGGCAGCCGCGGGTGCTGGTGCTGGACGAGGCACAGCGCCTGCCGGTGCCGGCGCTGGAGTATCTCCGTGGGCTGTGGGACCACCCGGACACGGACACCGCACTCGTGCTGGCCGGGGCGGGCAGTGAGCGGGTGCTGCGCCGGGTGCCGGCGTTGGCCTCTCGGGTGCTGGCATGGGAGCTGGTGCCGCGCCTGGGCCCGGCCGAGGTCAGCACCGTGATGGCGGCCTTCCACCCTTTGTGGGGCGAGGTGGCCGAGAGAGACATGGAGTGGGTGAACGAGCATGTAGGGCACGGGAATTTCCGGACCTGGGCGGAGCTCACCTCGCACCTCACCGCCGAGACTTATGGCCACGGTCCTGCGGTGGTCGACCGTCGGATGCTGGAGCGGGTCTGCGCGCGGCTCGTGGGGCCCCTGTGACCCACACGGCCGACCCGGGAATGCCGGAACTACCGGGGAGCGCCCCTCCCCACTCTGACGCCGACAAGGCCCGCCCAGCTGTACCGGCGGGCTTACCTGCTGCCTCTCTCGCGTCGTTGCGTGGCCCCGCGGTACGCCGGCTGCTGACGCTGCGCCAGGAGCAGACGCTGACGACCCAGCACGTGCGGCTGATGGCGCAGTCCCTCCAGGTCACTGAGCGCACGGTGTGGCGGTGGCTGGCCGCAGCCGAGAGCGATGAGGCCGCAGCCGTCGAGCCCGGTTCGCGGGCCCAGACCCGCGACCGGTTCACCGTCACCCCCGAGGTACGCCACCTGCTGGCGTTGTGGAAAGGGAACGTGGCCGCGGTCCACCGCGAACTGACCGCCCGCGCCGCCCGGCAGCGCCCGCCCGCCGCGGCGCCGTCGCTGCCCACCCTGCACCGGGCGATCCACCGGGATCTGACGCCGGGGGAGCGGGCGGGCCTGGCCGCGGGGGAGCGTGCGGCCCGTAAGCACGATGTGTTCCTCACCCGGCCGCGGGGCTGGCGTAACCAGGTGTGGGAGACCGACCACATGCAGGCCGCGGTCCTGGTCGATGTCGACGCCGTCGCGCGCAGGCCGTGGATCACCTGGTTCACCGACTGCGCCACCAACGCGATCACGGGCGTCGCGGTCACCCCCGGGCATCCGTCGCGGGAGTCGGTACTGGCCGCGCTGCGCTCGGCGGTCCTGCGCGAGGATCCTTACGGTCCGCTCGGTGGTCTGCCGGAGAAAGTGCGGGTGGACCGCGGCAAGGACTTCTTGTCCAAGACGGTGACCGCCGCGTTCGACGCTCTGATCGTGACGGTGGAGGACCTGCCCGCCTACACCCCGCATCTCAAGGGCACCGTCGAGGGTCTGAACCGGGCGGTGGAGTCAATGTTCCTTGCCGCGCTGCCCGGCTACGTCCACCAACCGCGCCCCGGTAAACGGCCCTCCCGCCCCAAGGAAGAGCTGCTGCTCAGCTTCGAGGACTTCACCGCCCGACTCCTGGACTGGGTGTCCTGGTGGAACACCACCCACCGGCCGGCTCCGCTGAAGGGCAAGACCCCGCTCCAGGCATGGGAAGCCGACCCGACACCCTTGCGGGAGGTGAGCGCGCAGGACCTGTGGACCTTCACCCTGGAAGACGCTGGCGTGTACGCGCTCGGCACGCGCGGGGTCCGCTTCCGCAAACGCGACTACGTGGGCCCGTGGATGACCGGCCGGGGCGGCATCCAGGTCAGGGTGCGCTTCATGCCGCACCACGACCACCGCATCGAGGTCTTCCACGCCACCACCGGCCGCTACCTCGGCCCCGCCGACCTCGCCGATCAGGCCACCCAGGAACAGATCAGCGCCGTACGCCAGACGCGAGCAGCACGCAGCCGCCGCCTGAAGAAAGACCTGCAGGCATCACAGCGCGAACGCTACGCTGCCGCCACCCGACCCCAGGCACCCCAGCGCCTGGGCGCACTCGACGCGGCCGAGGCGAGCCGTGAACTCGCCCGGACCACCGACATCGATTTGTCGAAGCTGGCGCTGCCCGACCTCATCCCGCCCGCTGCGTGGCGGACCCCGCCCTCTCTCGTCGCCCGGACCATGCCGGACCCGGCTTCGCTCTCAGCCGACCCCACCCCTGCCGCGGACAGCCCACCATCGCCGGCTGCACACCCCACCGGAGACGCCTGATGACCGCGGCCACCTACCAGTACGTCGACCTGCCCGACGCGTCCGTCGTCACCACCCGGGCCCTGCTCACCGCACGGGAGAACATCACCGACACGGTCGCGGCCCGCGCCATGATGTGCATCCACGGCGGCGCCGGCTTCGGCAAGACCCTCGCCGTCAACACCTGCCTGCGCGAACTCGAACCGCACGAGGACGTCCGCCGCGTCACCTTCCGCGCCCGCCCCACCGCCCGCGCGGTGCGCTACGAACTGTTCACCGCCCTCGACCTGGCCGGTGAACCACCCCGCCACCCCAGCGAATTCGACCGCCTCCTGAAAACCGCCCTGGCCGAACGCCCCCGCACCTTCCTCGTCGACGAAGCCCAGTGGCTCAACGGGGAGGCCTTCGAATACTTCCGCTACCTGTGGGACGAACCCGCCACCCAGCTCGCGATCATCTTCGTCGGCGGCGCCGGCTGCCACACCGTGCTGCGCCGCGAACCGATGCTCTCCTCCCGCGTCTTCATCTGGCAGCAGTTCACCCGCCTCACACCGCAAGAGGTCCAGGACGTCATTCCCCTGTTCCACCCCGTGTGGGCCGACGCCACCCCCGAGGACATCACCTTCGCCGACCAGCACGCCGCCCACGGCAACTTCCGTGCCTGGGCCCAGCTCACCGCCCACGTCCGTACCGCTCTGGCACGCACCGGCCGCCCGAACGTCGACGAGGAACTGCTGCGCTGGGCCTTCAGCCGCCTCGCATGACCACCCTCAGCTCCACGGAGCCGCCGCCGGTCGTGCTCGTACTGGACCCGTACGACAACGCGCCACACACCCACACCGCACTGGCCGGCCACGACCCGGCTGCCGGCCGGGTCACCCTGCACCCCGGCCCGGGCACCACCAGCGACACCGCCCTCGCCCACGACCTCCTGGCCGCCCTGGACAGACCGCCGCTACTCCCCGGCCACTTCCGTTCCGGTAGACAACCCGCCTGGGAGGCCGCCACCGCATGGATCCTGGCCGCCCCCGTCACCCAGCTCACCGTCCTGCGCGCCCACCTCCTGACCCTCCGCCGCCTGCAGCGCCTCCTGCACCTGCGCGACGTGACCGGCCTGCACCTGACCCTGGTCTGCCACCGCCCCCGCATCTCCGCCGCCCTGCACCAGGCCCTGCACCTCGTCCCCCACATCCGCATCGACGACTTCGAATCCGCCCGACGCCACTACGGCGCTCCCGCCACCACGCCCAGCACACCCCAACGCGGCAGCAGCGCCCGCCGCTGGATCACCATCCCCGCCCTGGACCGCCTCGTGTCCTACGACACCACCGCCTCCTGCCCCGGACCGTGCGCACCGCCCCCGCCCGAGTGGCGGCAACGTCAGCCGCCCCGCCCTGTCACGCCCGCAACCGCCCGCGAGGCCGCCGGTAGAATCCGCGTCTCAACAGCTCACCCCCGCCTGGCCGGAGCTCTGGCCGCCACCTTGTTCACCGGCGCCTCCTTCCAGCAGCTCACCACCGCACGAACTGAGGACTACAACGACACCCCCGCCACCCTCGCCCTCCACGACCCCACCCGCTGCACCGACGGCTGTGCCACCCACCCCGTGCCCGAATGGGCCCGCGTCTTCCTCCGCGCCGCCGCATGCTTTGCCGAGCTCACCCCCACCGCAGACCGGTGGCTGCTGGCCTTCCCCGGCGACCGGCCGCTGCTGCTGCGCCTGGCCGAGCAGGCGAAGCTTCGCCCGTCGCAGCCTCCCGCCGGACAGCGGACCGGCCCGCGGTCCCGTATCGAATGGGACTGGCTCGAACGCAAGGAAGCCGGACGCTACGACGCGATACTCGCCGCCTATCACGCCAGCCGGCAGCCCCCGGCCCCGGGCGACTGAGCCTGCCGGGCACCCTCCCGCCACCACGCGCCCCACTGCCCCGGCCCGGACCACGCACCGGACTCCCACGCCGCCGCCGTCAGGCCGCAAGAACACTCAGCCAACAGAGAAGTCCGCGAACTCCAGATCGCTGAAGGAGACCTGGAGACCATGAGCACGCCGGCCCTGGTCCCGGAAGTAGGCGTGCTCCAGCGCACGGGCGAGGATGACCATCTGTTGCTGCTCGCCGGCCCCGGCGTCGCGGGCCGCGAACAGCTCCCGGGCGACAGCACCGGACAGGTGCCGGGTGATTAGCCGCAGACGCGGATCGTCGGAAGATCCCGCCGAAGAGGCGAACCCGAACCGCGCCCGGGTGTGCAAGACAAAGCCGCCGGCCTCGGCCTGGGCACGCAGACGGGCGCGGACCCGCGGCTGCCACCGGGCCCAGACGATCTCTTCGATCACCCTGGCATGCGCTGGCCCAGGACGGCGCCGTCCGCCCGGCTTCACCGTGACCCACCGCTGCACGGTCCGCTGGGACACCCCCAGCAGGGCAGCGACGTTCTTCGTGGAGCCCTTCTCCACCTTGAGCAGGAACTTCAGCCGGGCAGCGGTATCTGACGGAACAGGCCGCGTACGCAACGCCCGCTCCAGCCCATCTGCGATCTCCCCCAAAGCCCCACCCCCCTTTGAACGCATGCCGTCAGGCAGCCTGCCTCGCCACCAGCGCATCAGGTGTCCCACATCCGCACCGCCCCTCCGGCCGGTTCCGTCGTACCCATGACAGCGCCGGTCACCGTCAGCTATGAGCCCCGCCCCACCTCTGTACAGATCTGCAGTTCGCTGTCACCACGGCCGCACCGGGATGTCACCGTGAGAACCCGAAATGCTCGCAGGATGGTGACACCGAAAGACGTCATCCCACGACGCACAGTGCAGATTCTCATGCGTGCTGGGCCGGCCGCTGGATCGGCCGCGGCGAAGGCGACGGCTCCACCGACTACGACGACGCCGTCCCGACCTGGTCACTACCCTCGGGTGGGACGATGGTGGGGTGACGGAGTCTCAGACCTTCCTCTCTCAGCCGGATGTGGCCGTTGCCGAGCGTCGGGCGCGGATCTCGAAGCGGTTGACGCGGCTGGGCCCAGGGCCGGCAGCGCTGTTCGCTGATATCTGTCGCCTGGTGGACTACGACCTCCAGCTCGTCAGCCGGTCGATGCTGATCTTCCATCTGCTTCGGGAACTGGAGAGTTCGGTCAGGGAAGTCCTGGTGCCGGACGGGGCCCGAAAGTCCCCGCAGGCGGAGGACACCGACCCTGTGGATCAGGTGAGGGCCGTTCTTGCAGCTCACGGCGTGCCCGAAGACTCGCCCGCCGGTAAGGCATGCCTGGAGGTGGTGGGCAAGCTGCGTGCCCAGGTGGAGGGCAACATCCAGAAAGTCGAGGTGAAGGCGATCCTCGCCGCCTACGGCATCGCTGAGGATTCGCCTGCCGGCAAGGCGTGGCTGGCGGCGGTGGGCAAGCTGCACGGTCAGGCGCACCGGACTAACCTGGAACACCCCCGTGAGGTCACCACCGAGGTCCTGGAACGCGTCGAGGGCCTCGAGGAAATGCTGGATGTCGTCCTTGACGCGTTCGACGCCCACTACCTGGACGTCGTAGACCGGCTGGAGAAGCTCGCGTCCACCGACAAGCCGTCGAACGGCGACGCGTCGCGGCTGCGCAAGGAGTTCCCCCAGAACCAGCTGACCTGGGAGATCTTCTTCTCCCGGCTCGACAGTCCGGCCTGGCTCGCTCCGCTGCGCAGTCAAGGCTTCTTCACCCAGATGCCCGCGCCGTACGTCGACGAGGACGGCAACACCTTCTTCAACTCCCGGTGGCCGGCCTCCGCCTACCTCGCCCGGGTCGCGGCCGCCGCCCCGGACCAGGTGCTGGTCATCGCCCGCGACGACATCCCGGAGGCAGAAAACCCGTTCATCAACCTCGACATCGTCGAGACTGCCCTGGCCTTGCCGGCGGCCAAGGCCATCAAGCTCATCGAGCGGATTGCCGCGGCAGCGCGCCGCATGCCTGAGCTGCTCGACGCCGACCGCTACGCCACTCTGGCTCTGCGCTGCGCCGAGCACGACCAGCCGGATGAGGCGCTGGAGCTGATGACGGGCCTGCTGCAGTCCGCCGACGGTACGGGTCAGCACAACGAGTGGATGTTCGGCCACATCCTGAACCGCCACAGCCCCACCTTCACCCAACACCTGGGCATGCGCTGGCTGGCGACCCTCGCAGACCTCCTCGCTACCCGCGGCGCAGCGCACCGGACTGCCGGACTGGACCTGTCCCAGACCTTCTACCCCTCCCTCGAGCAGGAGGAGGCCGCCAACCCTTACCGGATGCGGGAGGCCCACATGACCGCGGCGCTGCGCAACGCCGTCCACCAACTCCTCACCGCCGACCAGACTGGTCTGCCGGCCGTCCTCGACATCCTTGCCGACCACCCGTGCCTGATCTTCCGCAGGCTGCGCCTGCACCTGTTGGAGCACTACGGCCACACGGCACCGGAGTTGGTCGGCCAGGCGCTGACGGATGGTCTGCTGTTGCAGGACGACGGAGTCGAGTTCGAATGGCGGCGCCTGGCCCGCGCGCACTGTGAACGGCTGGGGGCCGAACCCCGTCAGAGCCTGATCGACGCCATCAGCCAGGGGCCCGACACCGAGGAGTGGAAGGCCGCCTATCAGGAGGTCACTGACGAGCGGCTGAAGCGGTGGGTGGACGGCTGGCGTCGTGATCGGTTCGCCGCGATCCGGGCCGTCCTGCCCGAAGACCTGCGCGCCGAGCTCGAGCGCCTCGAAGCCGAATACGGGCCAGCACCGTCCCTGGATGAGGTTCCCGAGCCGTTCACCGCCCATGTGACGGGGGAACCCGACGCCACGGCCACCGAACTCGCCCCCCTGAGCGCCGCCGACCTCGTCACCCAGATCCAGGATTTCAAGCCCACAACCCGCCCGCTCGGCGGCACCGACGAGTATGGCTTTGCCGCAGAGGTCCAGGCTGCCGTCGACCAGCGGGGCGGGGCTCACAGCCCGCACGCGCTGCTCTTTGCCGACGTGGACGACCCCTACCTGCTCGCGGTCCTCACCGGCTTCACCAACGCCGCGCTCCGCGGCGATGACCTGGAATGGGCGCCGCTGACCGCCCTCGCCGCCGCCGCGACTACCCGCACTACCCCGCGCGCCCGTGACCTCCAGCGGCAAGCCGCCCTGCTCCTGTACGCCGCGCTCACCAAACCCGCGACCCGGCCCGTCCCCGGCCTCGGGCCGAGGACATCTGGCAGACCCTCATCACCGTGCTGCACACCGCCGCCGACAGCGGACAGCCGGCCGGTGCCGCCAGCATGCTCTACGCGAGCGACCCCCGGGCCCAGGCCCTGCGTGCCATGGTGGCCTGGGCGCGCTGGCGCCGCACGCATGGCGCCGACTTCCATCGCCTGTTCGACACCCTCGACACCCTGACTGGCCCCGCGCCTCTTGGCGGGTCCGCCGGCCCGGAGCTGATCGCCGCAGTGATCGGCGAGCGGTTCTCCCAGCTCGCCGACCTCGACCCCGTCTGGGCCCGGCACAACGTTCCGCTCCTCAGTGGCACTGGGCCGCTCGCAGCCACCGCCTGGCACGCATACCTGCAGGCCGCACCGTACTTCCGCCCTGCCGCCCAGCTCCTCCTCAACGGCTACCGCGCCGCAGCCGCCACCCGAACCGAAGACGGAACCGAACGGCAGGCCGTGCTGCGCCAGCAACTGGGCAGCCACATCATCAGCCTTTATTGGTGCGGCGTCGTCTCCCTCGATAAGGACGACAGCCTCGTCGCCGACTACTACGCCCGCACCAGCGCGGAGATCCTCCAGAAACTCGCCTGGGAGATCGTGGCCGCCCTGCACGGGGACGACACGATCAGCGAGGAGCACATCGGCCGACTACGCACCTGGGTGGAATGGCGCAGCACCGACCTCGCCAGCCGCGCCGCTGATCTGACCCCGGCCGAACGCGCCGAGCTCGAGAGCACCGGATCGCTCGTCGCCAGCGGCCGGTTCCCCGCCGACTGGAGCCTCGACCAGCTACAGGCGGTGCTCGGCGTCACCGGCGCCTTTGGAACCGACTCGCGGATCTTCCGATACCTGGCGAGCGTGGCAGGCGACGAGACGGGCAGGTCCTCGAAGTCCTGAAGACTTGGATCACCTCGCCGGCTCTCGACCTCTGGCTCCCCGGTCTCCGCGAAGCCGACATTCGTACGATGCTGCTGGCCGGCTTGGGCAGTCAGCAGCATGATGATCTCGCCCGCGAGATCATCAATCGCGCCGCCAGCCGCGGTTTCTGGCAGTTCAGGTCCCTACTCATGGCCAAGCCGCCGACCGACTGACGATGCCGGTCAGATCAGGCTGGCTGGCCGCCCCGTGAGGACGCCCGGCTATGCCCATTCCACCCCGAGTTCGGTGAGGGCGGTGCGTTGGGGTTCGGTGAGTTTGTCGCGGCGGGTTTTGGTGTTGGAGATCCAGATACCGAGTTTCACGTCGTGTTCCTGGTTGTCGATGACGATCCGTTCGCTGTGCGTCCCCTCACGCTGGATGTACTGCGCCAGGGCCGCCACGCCGCGCTGGAAGGCCGCCGACACCTTCCCCGGACCACCCCCAACCGCGCCCTTCCGGGCCGGGGCGGGAGACGGCCGCTCAGCGGGCTTGACGCCCAGCTCCGACAGCCGCTCCTGCTGCTCCGCGGACAGATGCTTCCAGTCGCGTGTTTGTCGTTGGATCCAGCGTCCGAGGTCGTCGCCCTCGAACAGGACGCTGCTGACTGTCGCTCCGCTGTCATGGCGCTGGCTCACGTCGGTGTCGGCTTCGAGCTGTGCTGAGCTGGGGTTTTGCTAGCGCGGGTTGAGAAGCGTCCGCTCGACGTAGTGAGAGTGCCCAGCTCGCCGAGATGAGCGTCAGCACCGCGGGGACGTGCCGGAATGCTCCAGCTCGTACGGTTCGGAACATCCCCGGGGCCCCGACTCTTGGACCAACAGCGAGGGCGGTGCCGAGGCACCGCCCTCGCATCACGCCGCCGCTCACTTCAGACCGAGGCCGGCCAGCACCGCCAGCTTGTCGGCGGTGAGCCCGCGCCTCGACTTCGTGTTGGACAGGAACACCCCGAGCTTCACCTCCGTCCCGTCCTCCATCTGCTCTACGTGGGCCCTGGGGGCCGTCACAGAGCCCGTACGCGCCTTGTACTGCGGGCCAGGGCCGCAACCCCGCTCGAACGCCTCAGAGGCCGCCTTGGACGCCTTCGCGGGCGCCTCCTGCTCCGGGGGCAGCGGCACGACACCGAGTTGCAGGATGCGCGCCCTCGGCGCGCCCTGCTGATCGCGCTGCGCACTCAGGACACGCCGGCCCCCAGGGCACAACCTTCTCCGAGGTGTGATGAAACTGCGCTGCTGGGCCTGCGGCGAACCGCTTTCGAGGCTCCTCCTGTGCCCAGGCAGGCAGTGCCTGTCGCAAATGATCCTCCGGAACTCGGCACAGATGGGACACCCGATCCCGAGCCTGCCGGTTCAGATACACCTCACTGTCCAACCGCGTCTGGCCCGTGATGTTCGACAGCCCGCCCACCTCGGCGATCGCCGCCAGCAGATCCCTGAGCCCTACGCCATAGCGTGCAGCCACCCGGCTCAGAAACGACTGCGTCATCTCACCCCGCAGCGGTGCCACCCGCCACACCCCGCTTGCCAGGAGTATCGACCCCGCCCCTAACGGCGCCAGCTTCCGATTCCTACCGCCCATGCCCTGCCTGGTCCGTTGATCTGCAACTCCCATAACCGTCAGTCGGCCTCACCCGTTATGGGGCACCAGCCACGGCTTGGCGGGGAAGTCGCAACTCGGGGCTCCTACACCCATTCGACGCCCAACTTCCGCAGCGCATTCAGCTGGTCCTGAGTGAGCTTGTCGCACCTCGCGCGTGTGTTCGAGACCCATACGCCCAGCTTGACGACCATCGGCTCTGCCTCGCCGTCGACCGTGATCTCTTCGCTGTGGCTGCGCGGTACCGGCCGGTGGGCGCCTTCTCGCTCCACCCACTGGGAGAGGGCCGCAAGCCCGCGCTGGAACGCCTGCTGCGCCTTGCTCGGGCCCTTCGTCGCACGCGTGGCCGCCGGGGCGGGAGACGGCGCCTGGACGGGCTTCACGCCCAGATGGGACAGCCGCTCCTGCTGCTCGGTCGACAGCTGCGCCCAGGCGCTCGGCTGCTTCTGCCGCTCCAGCCACCGCCCGATGTCATCGCCGTCCATGAGTACGCCGGGTTGGATGTCGGGCAGGCTGCCATCGGCGTCGACCAGGTCGGCGAGGACGCGGTAGTGCCGCTGCCAGTCCAGCGGCCAGGGGCAGTTCCAGTCCGGATCGATCGCCGTCAGCTGCTGCGCGCGCTCCGCTGCCCGCTCCTGGTCCTTCCCGAGGCCGCCCTTCCTGCGGAGATTGGCCAGATGCTGCCCCACGGGCACCATCGCCTCGCCCTCGCCCCACACGGCGTCCTGCCTCGGGGCGAGGTGCCCGGTGGCCCGCCGGTACGAGCGCAGCGCGGCGAGCTTGGTCTCCCAGGCTTCCTCGCCCGGCTCCCACACCATCCCGGCCTCGGGAGCGTCCAGGAGCTCCTTGCGGCGCGGCTCCAGCTCACCTGCCCGCAGTGCCTTCCTCTGCTGGTGGACCCACCTCCCCAGGGGAAAGGATTTCGTCGCGCCGACCTCGGTCTCAACGTCGTAGGGAACGGCGTAGAGGCCGGTGATCTCGTTTTCCGCCCGCCAGCGCAGCAGGGCCTGGTAGCCCTCCAGCCAGACCAGGGACTCGGGCCGGTAGACCCGGGTGCGCAGGAAGGCCGCGATGGTCGCCGCGTCGCGCGGGCTGGAGAAGTGGAGCAGGGCCGACTCGGCAGCGGCGTCGGTGTCGTCCTGCTCCTGGTCCTCGCCGTCGCCCGCGCCGCCGGCCCCGACGATCCGCCCGTCCTCATCACGCCGGACGTGCACCTTGCGCTTCCCGCTGCTGAGGGCACGGGAGGCGAGCTGTTCGACGAGTCGTTCGTCATGACTGCGGAGGCCTTGGAGGACCGCTACAAGGGGGCGGAAGCTGGCGGAGGCGACCATGTCGGTCGGGTCCTCGCCCGGCTCCAGGAAGACCGGCACGATGATCCTGGCGACCTTGGTGGAGCCGTCGCGGTTCAGCCTGAGTGCGCGGCCGATGTTCTGCACGATTTCCACCTGCGAGCCGCGGGTGTCGGCGAAGCAGATCGCTTCCACCCCGCGTTCGCCGGTGATGTCGACGCCTTCCCCGAGGACGCGACAGCTTGCGAGGAACGCGCGGTGGACCCGGCGGTCGGCCGCGTCGATGCCGTTGGCGAACTGCCGCAGCACCTTGCGGCGTTCGGACACGAGGTGGTCGCCGCACAGCCACGCCGACCACACCCGGTCCGGGGGTACATGGCGGCCGGCCTCGAGCCCGTAGAACTCAGCGTCGATCGAGGATGCGGGGAGTTCGTTCTCTGCCTTGGCCATGGTCGCGTCATCGGTCTCGGTGACGTACAGCTCGGCTGCGGTCTTCGGCAGCGCCTCCGCGAACGCCGCCGCTTCCTCCACTTTCTGGTGGAAGGTCATGACCGTACGCAGGTTGTACGCCGCCGCGTGCTCCAGGAGAGCGGTCTGCAGCAGGGCGAGGCGCCGGCCCCGCAGCGCCTCCTCCGACAACCCGAGCACCGGCGAGGGGTCGCGGATCTCCAACACGTCGATCTCGAACGGGGCGAGGATTTCCCGCTCGATCGCCTCCGATAGCCCGAGTTCAGCACCAGGCAGCCAGGCGCCGAACGTGCCGTCCGGGTCGTCGGCCATGCTCGCGATCTCCAGCTCCTGGCCGTCCGCGCCCTTCTGCGGGCGGGGAGCGGCGAGGATGCGCGGGGTCGCGGTGAGGTAGAGCCGGAAGTCGGCGGGGATGCGGGCGTTGTCGTGGATCGCCGCCCACGGACGACCAAGATCACCAGCGGTTCCGTGGGCTTCGTCCACGATGGCGAGCGAGAAACCGTCCATCCGCTGTCCGTACAGGCGCTCTCCGCCCGCCAGAGCAGCCTCCAGCGGCCCGCGCGTCTTCTTGCGCACCGTGCCCTCCCTGCTGCCCTGCCAGGGCCAGTAGGGGCGCTCCTGCTCCTGGAGGGCCTCGTAGTCGTCGCGGTCCACGAGCGAGGCGTACGTGGCGAACACGATGACCGGCCCGTGCCCGGCCCACAGGGCGAGCTGGATGGGGTTGGTGGTGGTGCGCACCCCCAGCTCGGTCAGGACGGGGTCGTTCTCCAGCGAGCAGACCGCGACCATGGGGGAGCGGTGGCCCACCGCCCGCCACGCCTGGGCGGTCTGCACGAGCAGGTCCAGGGTCGGCACGGTGACGAGGATCCGGCCCTCGGGGAAGCACTCCAGCGCGCTCGCGGCGGCCATGATCGTTTTACCGGACCCGGTCGCTGACACGATCGTGCCACGGGCACCCTGAGGGGGCACAGATGATCTTGCAGGGAATCCGACCCAATTACGGAAACTCGACTTCTGGTCGATCTGGTGTTTCTTGAGCGGAATCCTGCTCATCGCCCGTCGTCCTCTCCCGTGTCGTACAGCCAGGCGTTCTTAAGCCTTTCCAGCGTGTTTTCTTCCTGGCCCTCCTGCGTCCAGACCCCTTCGAGCCAGAGCGGGCTGCTGTCGATCCTCTCGCACAGCACGAAGCACGCAGGCAGGTCGATCAGCACGAGCTCGCCCGCGAACATGCCGTCCGGCCCGTAGCGCTGCCACAGCCGCTCCAGCCGCGCCCGGTGCATCTGCAGGTAGGTCTCCAGCGCCCGCGGGTAGTAGGTGTCCCGCTCCGCCAAGTGCACGGTCCGCAGGGCGATGCGCACGACCTCGCGGTCCGACTCCTGGTCCCACTGCTCGGAGCTGGTGCCGGTCACGGCCGCGTAGTGCTGTCCGCAGATGTCCAGGACGCGCTCGACAAGTTCCGGCGACGCCTCGTTCTCTTCCGCGGCACGGGCCGAAGGCCGGCCGACGCCCGTGATCTCATCGGGCAGGGCGCTGATGCGGGCACTTGCCTCCACCAGGTCCAAACCGTGGTGGTCCAGGTAGGCCAGGAGGAACAGGGCCAGGGCCCGGCCGGGGTCGCTGGCGTGCTGAATCCCGGGCGGCTCGCTGGTCCAGCCGAACGTGGCCTGGTGGGGCCGGGGGTGTACGCCGCCGGCATGCGGGTCGGGGAAGACGACGGCGCGGGTGAAGAAGTCGTCCAGACGGCTGAGAAGTTCCGCATCCGGGTTGTCCGGCTCACGACCGCGCACGGTAGTGGTGGCGTTCTCCAGGATGGTGGTGAGATACCGCCGGCGGGCGTCCTCCTGCTGCCGGAGCTCGCTGGACCAGCTCTCCTCGACCACCTCCACCACGCGGTACATGCCCTGGTCCCCGTACAGACCGTCCGGCTTCTCCAGCGCCTTGCGGACCTTGGTGATCGCCTCCTCGACCGACCGCCCGTAGGCGTAGTTCGTCACCACCGACGCTCCCGGGTGCTCCGGATCGGTGCGCTGCGCCACGATCCGATAGCGGATCAGCTCCAGGTCCGTCCCTGAAGTAACCTCATGAGTGCTTTCCTTCCGCGCTTCAAAGCGCTTTTCGAAGCCCGACGGATTCAAAGAGTCCTCGCTTCCCGCGCCCCGCCCGGGTGGTTAGGGGGGGGCTCGTGTTTCCGCCAACGCTACATGCTGCATCTACCGAATCCACACGGCACACTGGAACCCACACGAACGAGCGACCCCCACCCTCCTAGCCAGCCAGGTCCGCGCTAGCGGGCCCCAAGGTTCTGGAGGCGCAGCCGGAAGGACCGTTGAGGGCGGGGGAGCGCAGCGGATCCGCCCGGCCGGCCTGGAGCGTCAGCGGAGGGCTGGCCACGGAACGAAGTCCCGCTGCTCCGGGAGCGCAGCGGACGGAGCGTCAACCTTGCTGCGCAGCAGCAAGGTTGTACGGGACGCGCAGCGTCCCGTTAGCGCTCCCGCGGAGCGGGAGAGCAACAACCGTGCGCAGCACGGTTGTTCGCTTGCACATCGCGCAGCGATGTGGTACCCGCTCCGCGGG
>NZ_JBVIHH010000008.1:0-338680 GCF_055570395.1 Streptomyces sp. NPDC031210 | reverse complement strand
CCCCCCCCCCCCCCCCCCCCCCCCCCCCCCCCCCCCCCCCCCCCCCCCCCCCCCCCCCCCCCCCCCCCCCCCCCCCCCCCCCCCCCCCCGCCGGCCGCCGGTTGTTCCCCGGGCGGCTACTTCTTGGGCAGCCAGGACTTCCAGACGTCCCGGTGCTTCGCGGCCCAGCGTTCGGCCGCCTCGTCGGCGGTCAGGCCGTCCGCGGCGATCGATTCGGAGACCTCGTTCTGGTCTTCCTTGGTCCACTTGAAGGACTTCAGGAAGGCCGAGGCGGCGCCACCGTTCTCGGCGAAATCGGTGTTGAGGTATTTCTGCAGCGGCGTGGTGGGGTACGCGCAGTCGACCGACTCCGGATCCTTCGTGCCCTTTTCCGCGCAGGCGTCGGTGTACTTCGGGAGCTTGACCTCCACCATCGGCACCTGGTTGAAGAGCCACTGCGGCTCGTACCAATACGTCAGGAAGGGCTTCTTCTCCTTGGCGAACTGCTGGATCTGGGTGATCTGCGCCGCCTCGGAGCCCGCGAAGACGACCTCGTAGTCGAGGTTGAGGTTCTTCACCAGCGCCTTGTCATTGGTGACGTAGGACGGCGAACCGTCCATGAGCTGGCCCTTGTCGCCGCTTTCCGAGGTCCGCAGTTGCTTGGCGAACTTGTTGAGGTTCCTCCAGTCGGTGACCTCGGGGTGGGCGTCGGCCCAGTACTTGGGGACGTACCAGCCGATGTGGCCGGTGACGCCGTTGCCGCCGCCCGCCGTGATCGTCTTCTTGTCCTTGACGTAGCGCTGTTCCTGCTCGGGGTGGCCCCAGTCCTCCAGGATGGCGTCGACGCGGCCCTGGCTGAGGGCGTCCCAGGCGGGGATCTCGTCCACCTGGACGGTGTCGACGTGGTAGCCCATCTCGTGTTCGAGGAGGTACTTGGCCACCGCGACGTTGGCCTGGGCGCCGACCCAGGTCTGCACGGAGAGGGTGACGGATTTCGATCCCTCGGCCGCCGCGAACGGCGAGGACTGCTTGGTCATGTCGGCCTTGCCGCAACCGGAGAGGGCGAGCAGTGTCGCCCCCGCCAGCAGCGACGTACCGACGATCTTCGTACGAGTACGGATACGAGTACGGGACATGGTCAGGCTCCCTTCCCCGTGCGGCGTTCGGTGGGCTGCGTGACCCGGTCGAGCATCAGGCCCAGGCACACGATGGCCGCACCGGCGATCAGACCGAGCGCCAGGTCACCGGTGGCGAGCGCCTTGACGACGTCGTAACCGAGGCCGCCGCCGCCCACCAGGGCGCCGATGATGACGACCGCGAGGACGAGGACGACGCCCTGGTTGACGGCCAGCAGCATCGCGGGCCGGGCCAGCGGTAGCTGGACCTGGCGCAGGATCTGCCAGCGGGTGGCGCCGAGCGACCGCGCCGACTCCACGGCCGCCGGGTCGACCTGGCGCAGGCCCTGGGTGGTGATGCGGATGACGGCGGGCAGCGCGTACACGATGGCCGCCGCGGCGGCGGGGGCGCGGCCGACGGCGAAGAGCGCGACCACCGGAATCAGGTACACGAACTGCGGCATGGTCTGGCACACGTCCAGGACCGGCCGCAGGATCGCTTCCAGGCGCTTGCTGCCGGCCGCGAGGATGCCGATGGCGAAGCCGACGACCAGCGTGACGGCGAGCGCCGCGATCACCTGCGAGAGGGTGTTCATGGACGGCTTCCACGCGCCCAGCACGCCGATGGCCGCGAGCGCGAGCACCGCGGTCAGCGCCGTACGCCAGGTGCCGATCAGCCAGGCGAGCGCGGCGACGATCAGCAGCGCGCCCCACCAGGGGAGGTTCGTCAGGCCGTCGCGCAGCGGGTTGAGCACCCAGTTGGTGAAGTGCGCGGCCCATTCGGCGGTACCGCCGACGACGGGCACGCCGGAGTAGATGTGGTCGACCATCCACTCCTTGAAGTCGTTGACCGGCGGGGCGATGGCCACGGTCCAGCCGGTGGGCCAGACCAGGGAGCCGGCCAGCCGGCCCGCGACGGCCAGCGCGGCGGTGACGAGCGCGATACCCGCCCAGACGACCGGGCCGCGCGGCCCGGCGGAGACGCGGTCGGTGCCCAGGCGCTCGCCCGCCGCGGCGGTGGTGCGGTCCATGACGATGGCCAGCAGCACGATCGGGATCGCGGCGGCCAGCGCGCTGCCGACGTCGACGGAGCCCAGCGCCTGGTAGACGCGGTCACCGAGACCGGCCGCGCCGATCACCGAGGCGATGACGGCCATCGACAGGGCCATCATGATCGTCTGGTTGAGGCCGAGCAGCAGTTCCTTGCGGGCCAGCGGCAGGCGCGCGGTCAGCAGCCGCTGCCGTGCGGTGGCACCGAGCGAGGAGGCCGCCTCCAGGACACCGGCGTCGGCGTCGCGCAGGCCGAGGGCGGTCAGGCGGGCCATCGGCGGGGCCGCGTAGATGACGGTGGCCAGCAGCGCGGCGGGCACGCCCATGCCGAAGATCATCGCGATGGGCAGCAGGTACGCGAACGCCGGCAGCACCTGCATGGTGTCCAGGACCGGGCGCAGCATCCGGAAGAGCCGGTCGGAGAGCCCGGCGGCCAGGCCCAGCAGCGCGCCGACGACGACCGAGGCGAGGACCGCCACGATCATCAGGGCGAGCGTCTGCATGGTGGGCACCCACACGCCCAGCACACCGCTGACCAAGAAGGAGATCAGCGCGGTGGCGGCGATCTTCCAGCCGCCCGCGCGCCAGGCGATCAGCGTCGCGGCGGCGGTCACACCGGTCCAGCCCAGGGCCAGCAGCAGCAGGTAGACGCCGCGTACGGAGATGATCACGGCGTTGCTGACGTGGCCGAGGAAGTAGACGAACAGCGGGTGGGTGTCGCGGTTGTCGATGATCCAGTCGCTGGTCTTGCCGAGCGGCCCGGAGACATCGACGGTCAGGTCCGACGGCCACAGGGCGCCGGACCACTTGGCGTGCACCAGCGGCACGAGGATCGCCGCGGCGACGGCCAGCAGCAGGAGTTTGCCCAGGCCGGGGCGGCGCAGCAGGGCCTGGAGCGGGCCGGGACGCACATCGGGGGCCAGGGGGCGGGGCGTGGTGGCGGGGGTGGTGGTGCTCATGCGCGCCCCCGCTTCACGGTGCCGGCCGGCACGTTCATGGCGGCGGCGCGCTGCGCCTCGCGCCAGTGGCGCAGCAGGGCGGTACGCAGCCGGTCCACCGCGGGGGCCGCGGTCCGGCGGCCGGCCGCGGCGCGGGCGGCGGTATGCGGGGTGGCGGCACGCACGGTGCCGCCGGGGGTCGTGGCGTACATCAGGCGGCCACCTCCCCGGGCTGGGGGCTGTCGAGACGGGCGACCACGTTCAGCAGGCAGGCGTGGTCGACGATGCCCAGGCAGCGGGCGCCGTCCACGACGCGGGCCGCGCCACCGGAGCGGGCGACCGCCTCGATGGCGTCGGAGATGAGCGTGTCGGGGGCCAGCGCCGGGCCCTGGTCGGCCTCGCCGTCCTCGGCGGGGCGCATCGCGCGGCGCACGGTCAGCACCTGCTCGCGCGGCACGTCCCGGACGAAGTCGCGGACGTAGTCGTCGGCCGGGGAGCCGACGATCTCCTCGGGGGTGCCGAGCTGGACGATCTCGCCGTCGCGCATCAGGGCGATGCGGTCGCCGATGCGCAGGGCCTCGGCGAGGTCGTGGGTGATGAAGACCATGGTGCGGCCCTCCTCGCGGTGCAGGCGGACGACCTCTTCCTGCATGTCGCGGCGGATGAGCGGGTCCAGGGCGCTGAACGGCTCGTCGAAGAGGAGCACCTCGGGGTCGACGGCGAGGGCGCGGGCCAGGCCGACGCGCTGCTGCTGGCCGCCGGAGAGCTGGCTGGGGCGGCGCTTCTCCAGGCCGGCGAGGCCGACCTTCTCGACCATCTCGGTGGCCTTCTCGCGGCGCTCGGTCTTGCCCATGCCCTGGATCTCCAGGCCGTAGGCGACGTTGTCGAGAACGGTGCGGTGCGGCAGCAGGCCGAAGTGCTGGAAGACCATGGAGGCGCGGCGGCGGCGCAGGTCGCGCAGCGTGCCGCGGTCCATGGCGCGCACGTCCTCGCCGTCCATCTCCAGGCCGCCGCTGGTCGGCTCGATCAGCCGGGTCAGGCAGCGCACGAGGGTGGACTTGCCGGAGCCGGACAGGCCCATGACGACGAAGACCTCGCCCTTGTGGACGTCGAAGGAGACGTCCCGGACGGCGGCGGTGCAGCCGGTCTTCTCGCGCAGTTCCTGGGCGTTCAGCCCGGCGGTGGCGGCGTCGCCGGGTATGCGGTCGGCCTTGGGGCCGAAGACCTTCCACAGGTTGCGGACGGAGAAGACGACCTCGCGGTCGTCCGCGCCGTCGGCGGTGGTCGTGGCGGCGGTGGCGGACTCGGTGGTGCCGGATGCGGCGGCGGAGGTGGTAGCCATCACGCATCACCTCCCTTGGTCGGGGTCTTCTGGAGCAGTTCGGCGCACTTCTCCCCCACCATCAGCACGCCGATCATCGGGTTCACGGCGGGCATCGTCGGGAAGACGGAGGCGTCGGCGATACGGATGCCGGACAGCCCTCGAATCCTCAACTGCGGGTCCACGACGGCGAGTTCGTCGTCGGTGGCACCCATTTTGCAGGTACCGGCGGGGTGGTAGACGGTGTGCGCGACCTTGCGGGCGTACTCGCTGATGTCCTCGTCCGAGGTCACCTCGGGGCCGGGGCACACCTCGCGCTTGAGCCAGTTGGACAGCGGGGCCGTCTTGGCGATCTCCCGGGCGATCTTGATGCCGTCGACCAGGGTCCTGCCGTCGTAGTCCTCCTCGTCCGTGAAGTACCGGAAGTCCAGCGCGGGCTTGACCTCGGGGTCGGCGCTGGTGAGGTAGACCCGGCCACGGCTGCGCGGCTTGGGGATGTTCGGCGTCATCGACACCCCGTGCTCGGGCTTTTCGTAGCCCAGCCGCTCGGGGTTGTCGGTGAACGGGATTTGGTAGAAGTGGAACATCAGGTCCGGGCCGCGCGACTCGGCGTCGCGGCGGACGAAGAGACCGGCGTCGGAGTCCATCGCGGAGTTGTCGGGGATGGGCCCGTCGGTCTCCCAGACGATGACCGACTCGGGGTGGTCGAGGAGGTTCTCGCCGACGCCCGGCAGGTCGTGCGTGACGGGAATGCCGAGCGCTTCGAGGTCGGCCTTCGGGCCGATGCCGGAGTGCATCAGCAGCCGTGGGGTGTCCACCGCGCCCGCGCAGACCAGCACCTCGCGGCCGGCCGCGACGAGGATCTCCTCGCCGTCCTTGGTCCGCACGTGCACCCCGGTCGCCCGGGTGCCGTCCAGCTCCAGCTTGTACGCCCAGGTCTCCAGCATCAGCCGGAGGTTGGGGCGGTCCCCGGCCTCGATGTGCGGGTGCAGGTAGGCCACCGAGGCGGAGGAGCGCTTGTTGTTCTCCGGGTGGTAGGCCAGGTCGAAGAAGCCGACGCCCTCGTGGAAGGGCTGCTTGTTGAAGCCCTCGACCTTGGGTACGTCGATCGCCTTCTGCGCCGCCTCGACGAAGTCGCGGGCGATGGCGTTGCGGTCCTTCTCGTCCACCGCGACGATGTTGTTGCGCAGCTTGTGGAAGTAGGGGTCCATCGCCTTGGCGTCCCAGCCGGCGGCGCCCGCCTCGGCCCACTCGTCCCAGTCGCCGGGCAGCGGCTTGAAGGAGATCAGGGTGTTGTGGGAGGAGCAGCCGCCGAGGACCTTGGCGCGGCTGTGCAGGATGTGGGAGTTGCCGCGCGGCTGCTCGGTGGTGGTGTAGCCGTAGTCGAGGTCGCCGCCGAGCAGGCCGAGCCAGCGGCGCAGCGTCAGCACGTCGTCGCGGTCGATGTCGGTGGGGCCGCCCTCGATCACGACGACGCTGACGTTCGGGTCCTCGGTGAGCCGGGAGGCGATCACCGAGCCGGCGGTGCCGCCGCCGACGACGACGTAGTCGGCTTCGACCCTTCGGGAAGGACGGGGCGCGGGGGAAGACGGGGGCATGGGTGGTGCTCCTTCTGCACAAGCTGCTGGGGTGCCGCGTGGTGCGCGGGACGGAAGAGGGGCGAGGGCGGCCGGGGGCCGGTCAGCCGGCGAACCACCGCACGGGCTCGGGCCGGAGGTTTTCGTAGACGTGCTTGCTCTCGCGGTACTCGTCCAGGCCCGTGGGGCCCAGTTCCCGGCCGATGCCGGACTTGCCGAAGCCGCCCCACTCCGCCTGCGGGAGGTAGGGGTGGTAGTCGTTGATCCACACGGTGCCGTGCCGCAGTCGGGCGGCGACCCGCCGGGCGCGCGCGGTGTCGGCGGACCAGACGGCGCCGGCCAGGCCGTATTCGGTGTCGTTGGCGAGCGCGACGGCCTCGGCCTCGGTCGTGAACGTCTCGACCGTCAGGATCGGGCCGAAGGTCTCCTCGCGGACGACCTTCATCTCGCGGTGGCAGCCGTCCAGCACGGTCGGCGCGAAGAAGTAGCCGGTCGCGGGCCGCACGTCGGAGGGCTTGGGGCGGGAGCCGCCGCAGCGCAACTGGGCGCCTTCGGAGAGCGCCGAGGCGACGTACGCCTCGACCTTCTCCAGTTGCTGCTGGGAGACCAGCGGACCGCACTCGACGCCGTCCTCGGTGCCCCGCCCGAGCTTGATCTTCTCGGCGCGGCGGGCCAGCTCGGAGACGAAGCGGTCGCGCACCGACTCCTCGATGATCAGGCGGGCGCCGGCCGAGCAGACCTGGCCGCTGTGGATGAACGCGGCGTTCAGCGCCTGGTCGACGGCCGTGTCGAAGCCCTCTTCGGTGGCGCAGGCGTCGGCGAAGACGACGTTGGGGTTCTTGCCGCCCAGCTCCAGCGCGATCTTCTTCGCGCCGGAGACGGCGGCCGCGCCGGCCTTCGTACCGCTGGCCAGGCCGCCGGTGAAGGAGAACAGGTCCACGTCGGGGTGGTCGGCGAGCCGCTGGCCGACCGGCACGCCCGCGCCGGTGACGAGGTTGGCGACACCGGCCGGCAGCCCGGCCTCGACCAGCAGCTTCACCAGGTGCACGGTCGACAGCGGGGTGACCTCGCTGGGCTTGATCACGAAGGTGTTGCCGGCCGCCAGCGCCGGCGCGATCTTCCAGCTCGCCTGGAGCAGCGGGTAGTTCCACGGCGTGATCAGCGCGCAGACGCCGACCGGCTCGTGGACGACGATGCTGTGCACGTCCGGCGACCCGGCGTCGACGACCCGCCCGCCGCTCTCGTTCATCACGGCATCGGCGAAGTAGCGGAAGGCGTTGGTGACGTCGTCGACGTCGACCCGGCCCTCCTCCAGCGTCTTGCCGGTGTCCCGGCTCTCGATGAGGGCGATCTTCTCGCGGTCGCGCTGGAGCAGCTCGGCGACCTTGCGCAGCAGCGCGGAGCGCTCGGCGACCGGGGTGCGCGGCCAGGCGCCGGCGCCGCCGTCGAAGGCCCGGTGCGCGGCGGCGACCGCCGCGTCGGCGTCCTCGGCGCCGCCTTCGGACACCAGCCGGAGCGTCGTCGCGTCGGCGGGGTCGAGGACCTCCCGCGTGGCGCCGGATGCGGCGGGGAGCCACACCCCGTCTACGTGAATGGTCTCGATTGACGACACGTTCGTTCTGCCTTCCGGTTACCGATTTGCTGCCACTGGTTCAACCAGCAACGGGGAGCCCTCCCCTAAAGCCCCTCACCTATGCCCAAACCTTCATGGAAAGTGACCCGACTCACTGAATGTGCCGTCGAATGTCCCGGAATACCCCGTAAAGGCACTTTGCCCTTCCGGAGCCGGCCGACGGGCCGCTCAGGGCCCCCGTGCCGCTCAGAGCCCGCGTGACCTGTCGCACATACGTATCGTTGAAGCCTGCGGCTGCCCGCATCGCGCGGCGGCCAGGAGGAGCGGCACGATGACCATCAGCCTCGAACGGACCGACAGGATCGAGACCGACGAGATGGCCGAGAAGAGCGAGCCGGGCTTGGACGACCTGTTCGAGCGGCTGGAGCGGATGCCCGTCCCCGAGGGCTACAAGGTTGAGATCGTCGAGGGGGCCATCTATATGTCGCCGCAGCGGAACGCGCACTGGCAGACCATCCGCCGGATCGTGCGCGCACTGGAAGACCGGTTCGGCATGGACGTCATGGTGATGTCGGACGTCCGGATCGACTTCCCGGGCGACCGGAACGGCTTCGCCCCTGACGTCGCCAAGCTGGCGGAAGGCGCCGAGAAGGACGAGCGGGGCCATTGGCGCTACCAGGACATCGAGTTCATCGCGGAGGTCATCTCCAAGGGCACCGGCATGAACGACTACGGTCCGAAGAAGGAGGTCTACGCCCTCGCCGAGGTCCCCGTCTACGTCATCGCCGACCCCTACCGCGGCCGCTGCCGCGTCTTCACCCACCCCCAGGACGGCGACTACAAGAGCGACCTCACGCTCGCGTACGGCGAACCGATCGACCTCACCGGCACGGTGGTCGACCTCACGCTCGCCACTGACGCGTTCCCCCGGAACTGACGGGCCCGACGCGCCTCCCGCCGCGGCCGCGTCGCCCCGGATTCCGCCCGGCGCCATGATGGGAAGAGGGGCGGCCGGACCACCGGGAGGAGCGGGTCATGGCGCAGGTCTTCGCGGATATCTCGATGTCGCTGGACGGGTACATCACCGGGCCGCACGACGGCGTCGACAATCCCCTCGGCGACCAGGGCGAACGGCTCCACCAGTGGGTGTACGGCCTCGCCGGCTGGCGCGCGCGGCACGGCCTGGAGGGCGGCACGACGGGCCGCGACGACGAGCTGCTGGGCGAGGCGTTCGCGCGCGCCGGGAGCTATCTGATGGGCCGGCGGATGTTCGACGTCGCCGAGGGCCCCTGGGGAGCCGAACCGCCCTTCCACAGCCCCGTGTTCGTCGTCACCCATCGTGCCCGCGAGGACCTCGTCAAGCAGGGCGGGACCACGTTCTCCTTCGTCACCGGCGGGATCGAGGAGGCGCTGCGCCGGGCGCGGGAGGCCGCGGACGGCAAGGACGTGGCCGTCTCGGGCGGCGCGCAGGTGATCCAGCAACTCTTGACCGCCGGTCTGCTCGACGAGCTCCAGATCCATCTCCCGCCCGTCCTGCTCGGCGGCGGCGTCAAGCTCTTCGGCATGCTGCCGCCGGGTCTGCGCGAACTGGAGACGACCCGGGTGATCGCCTCCCCGGACGTCACCCACCTGCGGTTGCGTCCGGTGCGCTGAGCGGACGCGTCCCGCCGGCGGCCCCGCTCACGGCTGCGGGGCGCACGTCGCGCCGGTCGGGCAGAATCCCGCCACCACGGCGGTGAGCAGCCGCTCCTCCCGTTCGTGGTCCCCGTCCGGGCCGACCACGAGGATCGCGTAGCGCTCCCCGGCCGCGGTCGCGAAGCGGTGGTCGATGACGTGCCGCTTGCCGGACTCCCGCGAGGTGTAGACGTAATCCAGCTCCACGGGGTCGTCCGGTCCCTCCCCCAACTGGCGTCGGGCGACGCGGTGGTAGCCCGATCGGCGCTCGGCCTGTTCCTCGGCGAGGTCCATCGAGACGGTGACGGTCGGGTCCTCCAGCCAGAAGATCTGGAGCTGCCGGACCCGGTCCGGGGTCTCGTGGAAGACGACGCCGGGCGCGGACTCGCGGCGGCGCCAGCCCTCGGGCACGGCCACGGAGTAGTCGTTTTCGCGGACGAGGGTGTAGCCGGGCGGGACGGGCGGCCCGGTCGGGGTGGCGGCGCCCGACGGTCCGGTGGCGTCGTCCGACGGGGTGGCGGTGGCTCCCGCCGAGGCACCGGGGCCGGGCGACGGCGTGGTCCGGCCGCCACCGGCCGGGCCCGGGGCGGGCACCACCCGCTCCCCGCCGCCGTCCCGGCCCAGTGCCCACACCCCGCCCCCGGTCCCCGCGGCCAGGACCACGGCGGCCAGCGCCAGCGGCAGCCTGTGACGCACCGCCCAGGACGACCGGGGCGGGGGCGGTGGGGCCGGAGAGGGGGCGGGTGCCGACGGCGGCCGGGGGCCTTCGGACGGCGTCGGGGAGGGCGCGGGTGGCGGGGGCCCGGGCGGCTCGGGCGGCTGCGGGGCCTGTCCCCGGCGCCAGGGTGCCGGGGCGCGGCGCGGCGGCGCCGCGGCGGTCTCCACCCACCGCTGCCGGTCCGCGTCCCACTCCTTCATCGGCCCCTCACCCCACCAACTGACCGATCGCCTGCACCACGGCCGCCGCCGAGGCCAGACCGGCGGCGGCCGTCGCCCCCACCTCCAGCCGCGCCCGCAAGCGCGCCAGGCGACCGGGGTCCGGGCGCCCGCCGCCGGTGATCTCGCCCTCCACCTCGGCCAGTTCGCCGTCCACCGCCGCGGTCTCCTCCGACGGCACCAGATGCACGAGCTGCCCGCGCAGCGTCCGCACCGCGTCCAGCAGCTCGGACAGGCCGTCCGGGGCGGTCGGCGCGGCTTGGTGGACGGCCCGCGCGTGCGGGCCGACGGCGACCGCGCCGCCGTTCATCCGCCCGATGCTGACGCTGTTCGCCCCCACGCCCGGGGCGGGCGCCGGCCCCCGCTCCGCCGCTCCGCCCCTCCCGTCCACCGCATCCGTCCCGTTCATCTCGCCGGACCCATTCATCTCGCCGGACCCGCTCATCTCGTCCACCCCGTTCCTCTCGCCCGCCTCGTTCACCGCGTCCGTCCCTTCCCGCCCCGTCATGGCGTACCGCCGCTCCCGCTCCCGCTCTCCGTATGCCGGGCCTGGGCCGCCGGTCCCATGGCCACCGCTCCGCCGCTCATCTCGCCGATGAACAGCCCGCCGTCGCTGACGTGCACGATCTGCTGCTCGAAGCGGTCCGTCTCGTAGCCCTGCGACTCCAGCGCGTCGCGCACCCCGCTCGCGATCCGGTCCTGGATCGTCTTCACATAGCGGCTGACATCCATCTTCTGGAACAGCGAGACGTACTCCGTACTCCCCATCTCCCGCACCGAGTTGGCCGGCCCGTCCGGTGCCTGGTGCCGCGGGTCGTCCAGCCAGATCCGGCAGACCCCGGCGAGGGTGCGGGCCGCCGAGATACCCGCCGCCACGGCCGTCGTCGGGCTGTGTGCCAGCGCCCGCGCCGCGTCCCGCGGCACGCCCTCGGACCGCCGCTCCGCGATCACGTCGACGTCCCGGAACTCCTCCAGGATCGGGCCCAGCACATGCGGTACGACCTCCAGGACCAGCATCCGGCCCTGTGTGTGCACCCGGACGTGCACGGACACCACGACCTGCTCGTCCCAGCCGCCGACCCGGATGCGCAGGAAGTGCCGCCGCGCCTCGCCGCCCTCGTCCACCGCGTCGCGCAGATGCCGGGCGATGGCCTCGGGCTCGTACACGCCCTCGTTCCGCCGTACTCCGGCCGGCAGATAGACCAGCTCCTCGATCTCCAGGCCCCTGAGCCGGTCCCGTCCGGTCTCCGTGGCGGACTCGCGCAGCGCGGCCAACTGCGGCTTGATCAGGTCGATGACGCGGCGGCTGGTCAGCGGCTCTCCCGCGGGCGCGCCGCCCAGTTGCTTGCGGCGCAGCTCCAGCGCGAAGGACCAGGGGCGGTAGGGGAAGCCGACGCCGATGAACGGCCGGTAGGGGTCGTAGAGGGTGGCTCCGGCGTGCTGTTCGCGGGCCAGGGCCGCGCCGATCCGGCGGCAGCGCGGGGTCGCCGGCAGCTCGGGCGGCGGCCTCGACGGGAAGGTGTCCTGGCCCAGTTCCCCGCGCAGGACGCCGGTCACCCGCGTCCGGTGCACCCAGATGGTGGCGCTCATCAGCAGCGGGAAGAGCACGCCGACCAGGTCGCCGCCGCTGAGCACGCGGAACCAGTAGAGAGCGGCGCCGACCCCGGCGAAGAGGCCGAGCAGCGCACCGCCCGACCGTGCCGGCGTCTTCTCCCGCGTGGGGGCGACGGGGCGGTCCAGGACGTAGACGACGGTGGCGCGCCCGGAGATCGTGCGCGCCGTCCACAGCGCGACGCAGATCAGCGCGTACCAGACGGCCGGGCCGAGCGCGGTCACGCCGCCGATGTTCAGGGCGGCGTCGTCGGCCGTCGTGCCGCCGTAGCCGCCTTGCCCGCCCTCGCCGAACGAGCGGTCGGTGGCCCCGCCCGGGGCCCGCCGGATGTCGGTGACGAAGAAGGCGATCCAGATCACCAGCAGCGCCCCGGCGGTCCATGCCTCCTGCCGGCGGGCGCGCAGCGCGTGGGCGAGGACGGTCACGACGTCGATGCCCAGCGACGGGGCCACGGGGCGTTCCTCATGGCCGATCAGTTCGTCGATCACCCGGCGGCGGAAGCCGGGCTGTAAGTGGACTCCGGCGCTCAGCAGCCGGGTGGCCTCGCTGTGCGCGTGCGCGCGCGACGGTCCGTTCACCGGATCCCCCGATCCTCCCGGTCACGGCGGGCCGCGACCGGCTCCGACGAGCGGCGTCCCGGCCGCCCCCGTCCCTCAACTCGCCGTACGGATACGGCGGTTGCGGTTGGTGCAACCTGTCCAGGATAGAGGGCCGGGGCGCATTCCGCCCCCTTTGTGCGCCACCCGAACGCGCGGGGCACCACCGTGGGCACCCGGAAGGGGGCGTCCCGAACGCCGGAGCCCGCACGGTCTGTTGCGGCCGTGCGGGCTCGGTGGGACGAAGGCGTCCGTCAGGGACGCGCCGCTTTAGAGCAGGCCGAGACCGCGGACGGCCTCGCGCTCGTCGGCCAGCTCCTGCACCGAGGCGTCGATGCGCTCGCGCGAGAAGTCGTTGATCTCCAGGCCCTGGACGATCTCGTACTTGCCGTCCTTGGTGGTGACGGGGAAGGAGGAGATCAGGCCCTCCGGGACGCCGTAGGAGCCGTCCGAGGGGATGCCCATGGAGGTCCAGTCGCCGTCCGCGGTGCCGTTGACCCAGGTGTGGACGTGGTCGATGGCGGCGTTGGCGGCCGAGGCGGCGGAGGACGCGCCACGGGCCTCGATGATCGCCGCGCCGCGCTTGGCCACGGTCGGGATGAAGGTGTCGGCCAGCCACGCCTGGTCGTTGACGACCTCGGCGGCGTTCTTGCCGGCGACCTCGGCGTGGAAGATGTCCGGGTACTGGGTCGCCGAGTGGTTGCCCCAGATCGTCAGGCGGCGGATCTCGGAGACCGGCGTGGCGGTCTTCTTCGCGAGCTGCGAGATGGCCCGGTTGTGGTCCAGGCGGGTCATCGCGGTGAAGCGCTCGGCCGGTACGTCCGGCGCGGCGGCCTGCGCGATCAGCGCGTTGGTGTTGGCGGGGTTGCCGACGACCAGGACCTTGATGTCGTCCGCGGCGTGGTCGTTGATGGCCTTGCCCTGCGGCTTGAAGATGCCGCCGTTGGCCTCCAGGAGGTCGCCGCGCTCCATGCCCTTGGTGCGGGGGCGGGCGCCGACGAGGAGGGCGACGTTCGCACCGTCGAAGGCCACGTTCGGGTCGTCGGAGATGTCGATGCCCTGGAGCAGGGGGAAGGCGCAGTCGTCGAGCTCCATGGCGGTGCCCTCGGCGGCCTTCAGGCCCTGCGGGATCTCCAGGAGACGCAGCTTGACCGGCACGTCCGCGCCGAGCAGATGACCGGAGGCGATGCGGAAGAGGAGGGCGTAACCGATCTGGCCGGCGGCGCCGGTGACGGTGACATTGACGGGAGTGCGGGTCATGGCGATCTCCTGCGCGATATTTTCTGGGGGTTCCTGGGGGCAAGCCCCCGGACCACCATGGGTGGCGGTGGGTGTCCCTGCCCATTTATCGAGGTCTCACGAGGTCTCTTGGTATCGAGAGACCCGGGCGTCAGGCTATCGGACCCCCGCCCGGCGCAGGCGACGGGCCGGTGTGGAACACCTCACCGGGTGCCTCCCGCACGCCCGTACGGCCCTTTCGGGGACGGTCCGCCGCCGCCCGCTCGCGCGGGCGCCGCGCCACAGGTGAGGCGGCCGCCCGCGCTTGGAGGGGGGAGTGCGGACGGCCGCCGAGTGGTGACACCCGTGGGGGGTAATGAGCGCATGCCCGCGATCCCGCCGGGCAATCCCCCCGGATCTCGCGCCCCTTCCCCAAGGGCGAATCCCGGCCACCCCGGTGCCCGGACTAGGGGGCGGCGGAGGCGTTCGCGGTGGGGCGCACGCAGCCCTTGACGCCCGCGACGGTCGTGCCGCAGGCCGTCACCTTCGCCGGGTCGCCGGAGACCGTGACCATCGGGGTGTAGGCGTCGCCGTCCTGCCCGGCCCGGGCCGTCGCGCTGTGCTCGCCGGCGCTGATGGTGGCCTGGTCGCCCGGGGCCGCGGCGGTGATCCGCGCCCAGGCGGCGTGGCACAGCGCGCTGTAGCGGACCTCGATCAGCGCGCCGCCCGCGGTGCCCCGGGACGGGGTGACGGCGTGCTTGCCGCCGCAGCCCATCTTCTCGGGGTCCTTGCCCGCGCAACCGGCCCCCGCGCACCGCACCCCGGCGGGCAGGACCGGCTTCTGAGTCGGCGTCGCCGACGGGGCGGGCGCCGCCTTCCCGCGCTCGCCGCCGGCCGGATTCAGCAGCAACACGGCGGCCACGCCGACCAGCAGCGCACCGACCGCCCCGACCGCGACCATGGCTATTCGCCGGCGCCCGGCCGGACGGCCCCCGCCACCGCCCTCGGGTGCCGGGGCGGGGCCGGCCACCCCGGGGAAGTCGGCGGCGGACGGCACGTCCCCCGTCTCGTCCTTCCCGGAGGTCGCACCGCCCTCCGGGGTCGTCTCCGGTTTCCCCGGCTCGCCCAGCGCGGCCCGGGCCTGGGCGACGCGTATCGCCTCCATGGTGACGTCCTGGCGCATCTCCGAACGGCTCCAGGCCCGTTCCGCCAGTTCCCACAGCGTCGTCAGGTGGCCGGGATGGGTGCCGGTCGCCTCCGCGAGTGCGACCACCGCGCGCTGCGGCGGGAGTAAGCGGCCGTTGAGGAACCGTTCCCAGGACGTCTTGCTGTATTCCGTACGGTCCGCGACGGCGGCGACACTCAGTCCGCTGCGCTCGACGAGCCTGCGGAGCTGGCCGGTGAACTCCCGCACCTGCGGATCGAGTTCCTCCGGCAGCGACCTCCAACGAGGCATTGCCTCCCCCTGTCCCCCCGTATGCGTGCACCCGCGCCGTGCACCGGCGTGCCCGGTCCGGCCTGCCGGCCACTCCCAGGGATGCCGGCGGACGGGATGTCAGTTCCGCTGTCGGGGGCGCGCACGGGAGCGTTCGGGCATAGGTCATTCGCCCGCGCACGCCCCCGTGACACCAGCAGTGTGGCATTCCGGCGCCGCTACCACGACCTTCCCGCCGCGTCCGTACGACTTCGCGGGATCGGGTGGCGCTGGGTCGACAGGACCTAGCGCACCGTGAAGTGGACGATGTCGTCCAGGAACGGGATGTGCACCCACGGCTTGGGCTGCACCATCAGCGCCAGCATCACGATGACGAACCCGAGCACGCCGTACGTCGCCAGGTCGGTGAAGCGGGAGCGGACCGCCAGCATGCCCACCGACGGCAGGGCCCACCGCAGCGCCGCCCCCGCCAGCAGGGACAGGCCGATCACGAGGGACCCGATGCGGAACGCGTCCAGGGCCACCAGCAGCAGCCCGAGGGCGACGCCGCCCATGACGGTGAGCAGCGGCCACTGGCGGGCGGGCGCGGGATAGTCGCCCGAGGCGGCCCGCCCACCGCCTTCGGGGCGGGCGGTGTCGCGGGTGAGCTGCGGGAAGCGGCGCGAGGAGCGCTGCGGTGCGGACGCGTGGTCCGAATGCGCTTCGGCACCCATGGCTGGCAGTCCCTTCCGGTGTCCGGTCCGTCTGTGCGTGTGCGGTGTGCTGTGCGGGCGGGGCTCAGCCGGCCGCGCGCTCGGCGGCCTCGACGACGTTGACCAGGAGCTGGGCGCGGGTCATCGGGCCGACACCACCGGGGTTGGGGGCGACCCAGCCGGCCACCTCGGCGACGCCCGGGTGCACATCGCCGACGATCTTGCCGTTCTCGTCCCGGCTGACACCGACGTCCAGCACGGCCGCGCCCGGCTTGACGTCCTCGGGCTTGATGATGTGCGGCACACCGGCCGCGGCGACGATGATGTCGGCCCGCCTCAGGTGCGCGGAGAGGTCGCGGGTGCCGGTGTGGCACTGCGTCACCGTCGCGTTCTCGGACTTGCGGGTCAGCACCAGCGGCATCGGGCGGCCGATGGTGATGCCGCGGCCGACGACCACCACGTGCGCGCCCTTGATCTCGACGCCGTGCCGCCGCAGGAGCTGCACGATGCCGTACGGCGTGCACGGCAGCGGGCCCGCCACGCCGAGCACCAGCTTGCCCAGGCTCATCGGGTGCAGCCCGTCGGCGTCCTTGGCCGGGTCCATCAGCTCCAGGACGCGGTTGGTGTCGATGCCCTTGGGGAGCGGGAGTTGGATGATGTAGCCGGTGCAGGCCGGGTCCTCGTTGAGCTCGCGGACGACTGCCTCGATCTCCTCCTGGGTGGCGGTCCCGGGCAGTTCGCGCTGGAGGGAGGCGATGCCGACCTGTGCGCAGTCGCGGTGCTTGCCGTTGACGTACCAGCGGCTGCCGGGGTCGTCGCCGACCAGGATTGTGCCGAGGCCGGGCTGCACACCCTTGGCTTTCAGCGCCTCGACGCGGGCGGTGAGCTCGGACTTGATCGCGGCGGCGGTGGCCTTGCCATCCAGAATCTGGGCAGTCATGACCCCATCCTCCCGGATAGGGGCCGTCCCGTTCCAATCAGGGCGCGCGAGAGAGCGCGCGGGCCGTGACGATCATTGCACTTGGACAACGCCGCCCCCTCTTGACTGGACAGAGCCAAGTCCCACCTAGAAGGATTGCCGCTCAGTGCCGCAGGCATCGTCGGGGGCGGGCCAGTGAAACCTGTTTTTCCTCCGAGTCACGCCGCGTCGTCCCCCACTGACCCAACGGAGGAAAAAACACCCATGAGCTTCGGCGACCCGAACAATCCTTACGGCCAGCAGCCGCAGGCACCCTACGGCCAGCAGCCCCCGGTCCCCCCGCAGCAGCAGCCGGGCTACGGCTACCCGCAGCAGCCGCAGGGCCAGCAGCAGCCGTACGGCTACCCGCAGCAGCAGGTCCCCCAGCAGCAGGGTTACGGCTACCCGCAGCAGGGCGCTCCGTACGGCCAGCCCGGGATGCCGGGCATGGGCATGCCGCAGGGGTACGCGAGCTGGGGCGCGCGCGTGGGTGCGTTCCTGATCGACTACCTGATCGTGGGTCTGGTCCCGACGATCCTTTACTTCGTGGGCCTGGCGATGTCGGTCGGCTCGGCCGCGTCCTCGATCCCGGACACGTCGAGCTGCCCGCCCGGCGACACGCAGTGCATCAACGACGCCTTCGACTCGGCGGCGGCCTCCAGCGGCGGCGTCGGCGTGGGCGGCTTCCTCGTGATGGCTCTTGGCGCCCTGATCGCCCTCGGCGCGGGCATCTTCATCCTCGTCAAGGAGGGCAGCACGGGCCAGACGCCGGGCAAGAAGGCCCTGGGCATCAGGCTGGTCCGCGAGACGACCGGCCAGCCCATCGGCTTCGGTATGGCCTTCGTCCGCCGCCTGTGCCACTTCGTCGACAGCATCGCCTGCTCCATCGGCTACCTGTGGCCGCTGTGGGACGAGAAGGCACAGACCTTCGCGGACAAGATCGCCGGCACTGTGGTCGTCCGCTCGCAGTAAGCGCGCTCCGCTCCCCGAAGGCCCCCTCGCCGCCGCGCGACCGGGGCCTTCGCGGCGCTGTACGGACGCGGCCGGCCCGGTCCGCCGTCCCCCTGCTTCGCTGATATCCGCTCAAGACGCCCGAAGGACACCGCCCGTGAGCTACCCGAACCACAATCCCTACGGTCCGCCGCCGGGCCAGCAGCCCGGATACGGCTATCCGCAGCAGCCAGCGTCGCCGTACGGCCCCTACCCGGGTGGTGGCGGGATGCCCGGTGCGCAGTACCCGACCGTGATGCCGGGCGGGGTGAAGGCGGCGCGGGTGATGCTGTTCGTCCTCGCCGGCCTGAACGTCATCGGTCTGATCTTCGCCGTGATGGGGCTGGGCAGCGTCAGCAAGGCCGCCCACGGCGCCTACACCGACAGTGAGACCACCGCCCTCATCAGCGTCGGCAAGGGCGTGCTGATCGCCGTCATCGTCCTGATCGTGGCCTTCTCCGCGTTCGCCATCACGGTCGCCCTCCAGTTCGCCAACGGCGGCAAGGGTGTGCGCGTCGCCACCATCGTCTTCGGCGTCCTCCACACCATGGTCAGCCTGCTCAGTTTCCCGTTCGGTCTGATCCACACCGCGCTCGGCATCCTGATCATCGTCTTCGTGTCCAAGGACGACGGCAACGCCTGGTTCAACCGGCCCCGTTACTGACCGGCGCCGACGCGAAAGGGCCGCATCCCCGTGGGGATGCGGCCCTTTCGCCGTACCTCGGCTCAGTGGAAGAAGTGCCGGGTGCCGGTGAAGTACATCGTCACGCCCGCCTTCTTGGCGGCCTCGACGACGAGTTCGTCGCGGACCGAACCGCCGGGCTGGGCGACGGCCTTCACGCCCGCCTCGGCGAGCACCTCGAAGCCGTCGGGGAAGGGGAAGAAGGCGTCGGACGCGGCGTAGGAGCCGCGCGCCCGCTCCTCGCCGGCCCGCTGGACGGCCAGCTTCGCCGAGTCGACGCGGTTGACCTGGCCCATGCCGACGCCGACCGTGGCACCGTCCTTGGCGAGCAGGATCGCGTTGGACTTCACGGCCCGGCTCGCCCGCCAGGCGAAGGACAGCTCGGCCAGCTCCGCGTCGGACAGCGCCTCGCCGGCGGCCAGCGTCCAGGTCGCGGGGTCGTCGCCGTCGGCCTGGAGGCGGTCGGTGACCTGGAGCAGCGCCCCGCCGTCGATGGCCTTGACCTCGGCGGTCCGCGACGGCGCGTCCGGGCACCGCAGCACGCGGATGTTCTTCTTACGGGAGAGGACCTCGACCGCGCCGTCCTCGTAGCCGGGCGCGACGATGACCTCGGTGAAGATCTCCGCGACCTGCTCGGCCATCGCGAGCGACACCGGGCGGTTGACGGCGATCACGCCGCCGAAGGCGGACAGCGGGTCGCAGGCGTGCGCCTTGCGGTGCGCCTCGGCGACCTCGGCGCCGACCGCGACACCGCACGGGTTGGCGTGCTTGATGATCGCCACGCACGGCTCGGTGTGGTCGTAGGCGGCGCGGCGGGCGGCCTCGGTGTCGGTGAAGTTGTTGTAGGACATCTCCTTGCCGTGCAGTTGCTCGGCGTCGGCGAGGCCCCCGGTGCCGTCGACGTAGAGCGCGGCGCCCTGGTGCGGGTTCTCGCCGTAGCGCAGCACGTTCTTGCGGGCGTAGGTGGCGCCCAGGAACTCGGGGAAGCCGGAGTCGTCGGCGGCCGCGTAGTCGTCGGCGAACCAGGAGGCGACGGCCACGTCGTAGGCGGCGGTGTGCTGGAAGGCCTCGGCGGCCAGCCGCTTGCGGGCGGCCAGGTCGAAGCCGCCGTCGGCGAGCGCCTTGAGGACGTCGTCGTAGCGGCCGGGGTTGACGACGACGGAGACCGAGGGGTGGTTCTTGGCGGCGGCGCGGACCATCGACGGGCCGCCGATGTCGATCTGCTCCACGCACTCGTCGGCGCTCGCACCGGAGGCGACGGTCTCCCGGAACGGGTAGAGGTTGACGACCACCAGGTCGAACGGCTCGACGCCGAGGTCGGCCAACTGCCGCTGGTGGTCGGTCAGCCGCAGGTCGGCGAGGATGCCGGCGTGGACCTTGGGGTGCAGGGTCTTGACCCGGCCGTCGAGGCACTCGGGGAAGCCGGTGAGTTCCTCGACCTTGGTGACCGGCACCCCGGCCGCGGCGATCTTCGCGGCGGTCGATCCGGTCGAGACGAGCTGGACGCCGGCCGCGTGCAGGCCCCGCGCCAGCTCCTCCAGCCCGGACTTGTCATAGACGCTGACCAGCGCGCGGCGGATGGGCCGCTTCGTACCCTCGGTGGCGGTACCTTCGGTGGCGGTCACGAGATACGTACCTTTCGTCCCTCAATGCGGTAGCCGTGACGGGCCAGACGCCCCACGACCTCGACGAGCAGCGAGCGCTCGACTTCTTTGATGCGCTCATGCAGCGCGGATTCGTCGTCCTCGTCCCGGATCTCGACCACGCCCTGGGCGATGATCGGTCCGGTGTCGACGCCGTCGTCGACGAAGTGGACGGTGCATCCGGTGACCTTCGCGCCGTACGCGAGCGCGTCGCGCACACCGTGGGCACCGGGAAAACTCGGCAGCAGCGCCGGGTGGGTGTTGACGAGCCGACCGCCGAAGCGGGCCAGGAACCGCTCCCCCACGATCTTCATGAAACCGGCCGAGACCACCAGGTCCGGCGCGTACGCGGCGGTCGCCTCGGTGAGCGCCGCGTCCCAGTCCGCGCGGCTGGCGTAGTCCTTGACCCGGCAGACGAACGTGGGCAGTCCGGCCCGCTCGGCGCGCTCCAGCCCCGCGATGCCGGCCCGGTCGGCGCCGACGGCCACGACCTCGGCTCCGTAGGCCGCCGCACCCTGGTCGGCGATGGCGTCGAGCAGCGCCTGCAGATTCGTCCCGGAACCGGAGACGAGCACGACGAGGCGGGCGGGCGCGGCCGGCGGCCCGGGGGGCGGCGGGGGGCCGGGGTCGGAGGAGGGCGGAGGGGAAGAGGGGACCACGATGGGGGTCTTTCTCGCGGGGTGCTGCCGTGAAGCGGACGGGTCGCCGGCACCTCGGGGGCTTTGTACGGTCATACGAAGCCATGGGTCACGTGGATACGGGGAACCCTACGAAGGCGCCGACCGTCAGCAACGATACCGGCACACCGCGCGGCCCCCACGGGACGGGGGCGAGCGCGGGAGGTAGCGTCGGGCGTGAGAACGCATGTAGTTCGTGGTGATCGCGTGTCCGGCCCGCCGGCCGGACGGGCGGCCAAGACAAGGGGAAGACACACTCCAAATGCCGGACCGACGCCGCCGCGCGGCTCTCCTCCTCCCTCCCCCGGCCACCGCTGGGAGGTACCCCCAGCCCGCGACCGCCCCCGGGGCGGTCCTGCTGCGGCGTGAGCGCAAGTCGTCGTCCTCTTCCCCGTCTTCGGCCGCTTCGTCCTCCGAGCCCTCGTCCGACGTCCCCGAGAACGGCGGCGTACCGGACGACTCGGGCGTCCCCGGGCGGACCGGCGGACCGGAGGGCGCGGGCGACCGGGACAACCCCTTCGCGCCCCCGCCGCCCGACGCCCCCGAGCAGGAGTGGCGGCCCCGCCACACCGCTCCGCACGGCCAGGGTGAGGGCTCCGAGCCGCAACAGGGCGGACCGTCCGAGGGCCGGACGCCGCCGGACGGGCCGCCGCCGGCCTGGGGCAGCCAGTGGAGCAGCCGGCAGCCCGGCCGGCAGAGCGGCGGATTCGGCACCAAGCCGGGCCGAGGCGGCCAGCAGGGCGGCCCCGGCGCTCCCGGCGGCGGCCCCGGCGGCCTGCGCTGGGACCCCACCGACCCGACGCAGCGGCGCGCGCGGTACGCCCTGCTCTCCGGCATGTGGGCCTTCTTCTTCGTCCTGTTCAGCCTGCCGGAGGTGGCCCTGCTGCTGGGCTCCCTGGCGATCTACTGGGGCATCAGCTCGCTGCGCGCCAAGCCGAACGCCTCGAAGGCGACGAAGGCGGCCACGACCGCGGCCATGGAGGGCCGCCCGGCCCCCACCGCCGGCTCCCCCGCCGCGCCGGGGTCCACCCGCCCGCAGACGACGGCCGCGATCGCCGGCCTGGTGACCGCCGCGCTGGCGCTGATGATGGTCGCCGCGACCTTCACCGTGCAGATGGTCTACCGCGACTACTTCACGTGCGTGGACGACGCCCTCACCCGCTCGGCGAGCAAGTCCTGCGAAAAGCTCCTCCCCGAGCGGCTGCGCCCGCTGCTGGGGACGCAGCGGTAGGCGCCGGGCAGGGCTCGGGGCGCCTTCAGGCGCCGCCCGCCGGGGCGGTGGGCTCGGCGGCCCGGGCCTTCGCCGCGTCGCCGTCCGCCGGCCGGCCGCTTTCGGCCGCGGCGTCGGGTGCCCGCCCGTCGCCCGTGACCGGGCCGCTGTCGGGTACGGCCGATGAGGGCGCGTCGGCGCGCTCGTCCGTGTCCGGGCTGTCCTGGGCGCGGGTGCGCGACGGCCACCAGGTGCGGGGCCCGCGGTGCGAGTGGTCCGTGGCCCGCGCGTCCGCCGCCGTCCTCTTGGCCGCCGTAGCCGCCCTGGCCGCCTTCGCGGCGGCCGCCCGCGTCGCCGCCCTCACCGCCTCCGCTTTCGTGGCCGCCATCCTGGTCGCCGCCCTCACCGCCGCCGCTTTGGTGGCCGCCGCCCTGGTCGCCGATCTCACCGCCGCCGCTCGGGCCTCCGCGGCCGCCTTCGCCGTCGACGGCAGCGGCACCGCCGGGGTGGTGCCCGCGTCCTCGGTCGCGAGCGGTTCGCCGCGTCGGCGGAACCAGGCCCGCGCGGCCGTCCGTACCGCCCCCTGACGCGCGCCCCGGCGCACGCGCCACATGCGCAGCGCGAGGGCGAGCGGGATGCCCGGGACCGCCGTCCAGGCGGTGGCGGCGAGGCCCGTTTGCCAGGCGGAGGGGCCGAAGTCGCTGAGTGTGCCGTTGCCCAGCGGGCCGCCGGAGAGGGCGGCCAGTACGGCCGTCGACGCGCCGCAGAAGGCCGCCGCCAGGCCCGCGACCGACGCGGTGGTCCGCCAGGGCGGGGGCGTGGCGGGCGGCGGGGCGACCGGCGCGGCGTAGTGGGCGAGCAGAACGGCGGCGGCTACCGGGGCCGCCATCGCCGCCCAGGTCAGCGGGTTGCCGGCGCCCGCGTCCGGCAGTCCGCTGAGCAGCGGGAAATGCGGCAGGGCGGGGTGGTCGGAGGTGCCCAGCGGCCCGATCACGCTGCCCGCGCCGACCGTGAACCCCGGCCCCAGCCCGTACGCGGCGCCCCAGACGGCCGCGTTCGGCAGCAGGGCGAGGCACAGCAGTACGACGGTGCCGCGGCCCACCCAGTCGGGTGCGAGCTGGAGCAGGTCCTGGCGGACCCGGCCGGCGTGGACGGCGAGTGCCAGGAGCGTCAGAAGCGCGCCGGAGGCGAGGAGGGTGAGGGTGGCGGCGCCGGCGGCCCGCAGCGCGACGGTCGGCCGGGCGCGGTGGAAGGCCGCCCGGACGCCGGCCGGCAGGGCCGTCAGGGCGTGCCGGACCGGCTCGGGGAGCAGGTCGACGCTGTCGGGCCCCAGGACGCGCCCGCCCGCGACGGCGAGGGTCGCGAGGGCGGCGACCGGTACGCACACCAGGGCGCTCAGCGGCGCGGCACTCAGCGGGCCGCCGGCGGCGTAGAGCACGGTGGCGACGGCGACCAGGAGGTATCCGGTCAGCAGGGCGCCGAGGAGGGTGCGGGGGCCGGCGGGCCCGGGGGCGCCGCTCACGGGGTGGGGGGCCGCCTCGGCACGGGAGCGGCCCGCCTCCCCCGTCCCCCCCGGCCCGGGAAGGCCGCCGACCACGCTCGCGAGGGTGTGGCGGGCGGCGCGGTGGAGCAGCCAGGCAGGGAGGGCGGCCAGGAGCAGCGGCGTCACGGCGACCGGGGCGGGCGTGCCGGAGTGGGTGGTGTGGCGTACGAGGTCGCCGCCGTGGGCGAGCAGCCACAGGTCGGCGGCGAGGTGCAGGGCCCGGGAGGGGGCGCTGTCGGGGAAGGGGGACGCGACCCACAGCAGCAGCACCGCGACCACGAGCGCCCCGAGTCCGAGGCCGGCGGCCGTCACTCCGCCGAGGAACGCGGCGCCGATCGCGGAGGAGCGCTGCGCGGCGGCTCGGCCGTGCGAGGACAACGTCGGGCCACGATCGATGAGCTGGCTCACACCGCCATGCTGCCAACCCCACCGGTACAACGCGGGTATGGGGCGATTGTCGGCCGTGTCGCGAAAGCTCCGCTTAAGTGAGGGTTCGCACCAACGGCGAGCGCGCGGTGCTCGGAGCGACCCGGAACGGCCGCGGGCCCGCACCCACCAAGGGGTACGGGCCCGCGGCCGCGACGACCGGAACGGGTCCGGTGGTGCCGGGAGGCCGGTCAGCCGACGAGGATCTCGCGGGCCAGACGGGCGGTCTCCGACGGGGTCTTGCCGACCTTGACGCCGGCGGCCTCCAGGGCCTCCTTCTTCGCCTGGGCGGTGCCGGAGGAGCCGGAGACGATGGCGCCGGCGTGGCCCATGGTCTTGCCCTCGGGCGCGGTGAAGCCCGCGACGTAGCCGACGACCGGCTTGGTGACGTTGGCCTTGATGAAGTCGGCGGCACGCTCCTCGGCGTCGCCGCCGATCTCGCCGATCATCACGATCAGGTCCGTCTCCGGGTCCGCCTCGAACGCCTTGAGGGCGTCGATGTGCGTGGTGCCGATGACCGGGTCGCCACCGATGCCGACGGCGGACGAGAAGCCGATGTCGCGCAGCTCGTACATCATCTGGTAGGTCAGCGTGCCGGACTTGGACACGAGACCGATGCGGCCGGGCTTGGTGATGTCGCCCGGGATGATGCCGGCGTTGGACTGGCCGGGGGTGATCAGGCCGGGGCAGTTCGGGCCGATGATCCGGGTCTTGTTGCCCTTCGCGCCCGCGTACGCCCAGAAGGCGGCGGAGTCGTGGACGGCGATGCCCTCGGTGATGACGACCGCGAGGCCGATCTCCGCGTCGATCGCCTCGACGACGGCGTCCTTGGCGAACTTCGGCGGAACGAAGATCACGGAGACGTCCGCGCCGGTCTTCTCCATCGCCTCGGCGACGGAGCCGAAGACGGGGACGGCGGTGCCGTCGAAGTCGACCTCGGTACCGGCCTTGCGGGGGTTCACGCCGCCGACGATGTTGGTGCCGTCACCGAGCATCAGCTTGGTGTGCTTCATGCCGGTGGCGCCGGTCATCCCCTGGACGATGACCTTGCTTTCCTTGGTGAGGAAGATAGCCATGGTGTTGGAGTCCCTCGTCCCTTACTTCGCAGCCGCGAGCTCGGCGGCCTTGTCGGCCGCGCCGTCCATGGTGTCCACGCGCTCCACGAGCGGGTGGTTGGCGTCCGACAGGATCTTGCGACCCAGCTCCGCGTTGTTGCCGTCGAGGCGCACGACCAGGGGCTTGGTGACATCCTCGCCCTTGGACTTGAGCAGCTCAAGCGCCTGGACGATGCCGTTGGCGACCTCGTCACAGGCGGTGATGCCACCGAAGACGTTGACGAACACGGACTTGACGTCCGGGTCGCCGAGAATGATCTCCAGGCCGTTCGCCATCACCTCGGCGGAGGCGCCGCCACCGATGTCGAGGAAGTTGGCGGGCTTGACGTTGGCGTGCTTCTCACCGGCGTACGCGACGACGTCGAGGGTGCTCATCACGAGACCCGCGCCGTTGCCGATGATGCCGACCTCGCCGTCGAGCTTGACGTAGTTCAGGCCCTTGGCCTTGGCAGCGGCTTCGAGCGGGTTAGCCGCGGCCTTGTCCTCCAGGGCCTCGTGCTCCGGCTGGCGGAAGTCGGCGTTCTCGTCGAGAGAGACCTTGCCGTCCAGCGCGATGATGCGACCGTCGGCGACCTTCGCGAGCGGGTTGACCTCGACGAGGAGCGCGTCCTCGGCGACGAAGGTCTCCCACAGGGTCACGAGGACCTCGGCGACCTGCTCGGCGACCTCGGCCGGGAACTTCGCCTGGGCGACGATCTCGCGGGCCTTCTCGATCGTCACGCCGTCGACGGCGTTGACCGGGACCTTCGCGAGGGCCTCGGGGGTCTTCTCCGCGACCTCCTCGATGTCCATGCCGCCCTGGACGGACGCCATGGCGAGGAAGGTGCGGTTCGTGCGGTCGAGGAGGTACGAGACGTAGTACTCCTCGGCAATCTCCGGAGCGGTCTCGGCGATCATCACCTTGTGGACCGTGTGGCCCTTGATGTCCATGCCGAGGATGTCCGTCGCGCGGGCGACGGCCTCGTCCGGGGTGGCGGCCAGCTTCACGCCGCCGGCCTTGCCGCGGCCGCCGACCTTCACCTGCGCCTTGACGACCGACTTGCCGCCCAGCCGCTCAGTGGCCTCGCGCGCCGCCTCAGGCGTCTCGATGACTTCACCGGCCAGCACCGGTACACCGTGCTTGGCGAAGAGGTCCCTCGCCTGGTACTCGAACAGGTCCACGCGCGTCCGTCCCTTGTCTTTTCAGAATCGCCGTAGTGATCGCGGGTCGTTCTCTGCGATGGGCGTGCCGCGAAGGGCAACGTGACGGCACTGTCACAGGGGAGGCGTACACGGTGTCCGGATACGCGGCATGTCCGTCTCGCAGGCTATCGCCGCTTCACCTGCGGTCCTAAATCGCAGATCACACTCCGGCGGTGATTACGGTCACAGATCTTTTGCCGCCGGTACCGCTGTGTGAGCGGGCGGCCGGTTTCGCGCGGCGGCCGGACCGGGCGGCGGCGCCGGTGTCACGCGCCGTGCACGCCCTCGTGGCGCGCCGTTCGCGAGCTCCACCCGGTACGTCCCCGCGCGCCCCTTGTCGTGTGATTCCGGTCGCGGGAAAGCGGGAATCCGCTTGAGAAGAGGCTGCGACGCATCCGCACAATTCCTCCCGGCAAGGTGTCCTGAAAGCCCTCTTGACCCCTCAACTCCCCACAGCGGAAACTGCGTTGAGCACTTACGCATCAGGAGTCACAAGCTTCGGGCTTGGTCCCGTGCAGGTCGGTCGGTGACCGTTTTGCGCCGGGTGAAGACGGGGGAACTTGATGGGTGGCGGGGGGACGCACGGCTGCGGGAAGAGGGCGGTCGTGGGCTCTTCCGCACCTGACGCTCCTCCCCCCTTTTTCCCCCACCCCTCCCGGTGTTCTCGATTTCTTGGTGTCCTCACACTCGGTGCCTGAAGGGATTGGAGGGGGAATGCCGACACATACTGCCAATCGGGGCTACCCAGGCGTTTATGTCGAAGAGCTTCCCAGCAGCATCCGCAGCATCACCACCGTGACCACATCCGTGACCGCCTTTGTCGGCCACACCCGGCGGGGCCCGCTCAACCGGCCCGTACGGATCACCAGCTTCGCCGACTTCGAGCGCCGCTTCGGCGGGCTGACCTCGCAGAGCGCGGTCGGCTACGCCGTCCACCAGTTCTTCGGCAACGGCGGCACCGTCGCCGTCATCGTCCGGGTCGCCAAGGCCGGCACCGGCAAGGAAGCCCACGTCACCCTGGAGTCCACCGAGGGCCACAGCCAGTGCCCGGTGCTCGAAGTGCACGCCAAGGAGCCGGGCGTCTGGGGCTCCGGACTGCGGGTGGCCGTCGACCACGACACCCCGTGCCCGGACGAGACCTTCAACCTCCAGGTGCTCGACGCCCACGGCACCGCCCGTGAGTCCTTCGCCGGTCTGTCGATGGACGCCGACCACGGCCGGTACGCCGAGACGGTGATCAACGCGGGCTCCTCGCTGATCCGCGTCCACGTCGTCGGCGAGGGCCGGCCGGACCCCTCCGGGACCGTCTCCAAGGCTTTCCACCACGAACTCCCCGAGCTGAACGTCGACCTGACGGTGAAGATCGGCGAGGTGGAGCGCGAGTTCACGCTCTACGACCCGGACTGCGACGGCGAGGCGCCGTGCACCGTCGCCGAGCTGGCGCTGCTGCTGGAGCACAAGCTGCGGGCGCTGCCCGACGCCCCGGGCAAGCACGCCTTCGCGGGCGCCGAGGTCACCGCCTTCGGACGCCGTATCCAGGTCGTCGCGGGCTCCGTCGACCCGCGTGACGTGGTCCGCTTCGTCGGCGAGTGCGCCAACGACCTGGGCCTGGAGGCGTCCGTCAATCCGCCGGTCTTCCCGCTGTGCGGCGGCGAGGACGGCGCGGCGCCCGGACCGCGCGACCTGATCGGCAGCGAGGCCCGCAAGAGCGGCATCCAGGCGCTGCGCGAGGTGGACGACGTCAACCTGCTCGCGCTGCCGGAGCTGGCGTCGTACGCGCGGGCCGAGGACATGATCACGGTGCTGTCGGCGGCCGAGCGGCTGTGCCGGGAGCGGCGGATCTTCCTGCTCGTCGACGCGCCCGCCGCCTGGAGCGGCGTGGACGCCGCCCGCGCCGGCATCGCCGCCTTCGAGCCGGTCCGCGGCAACCACGCGGGCCTGTACTTCCCGCACCTCCAGCTCACCGATCCGCTCACCGGGCGGCTGCGCTCCTTCCCGCCCTGCGGTGCCGTCGCGGGGGTCTTCGCCCGTACGGACGGCGAGCGCGGCGTGTGGAAGGCGCCGGCCGGCACCGAAGCGCGGCTGGCGGGGGTGCACTCGCTCACCGTCAAGCTCACCGACCGGGAGAACGGGCTGCTCAACCCGCTCGGCGTCAACTGCCTGCGCACCTTCCCGATGGTGGGCCCGCTCGTCTGGGGCGCCCGCACCCTGGAGGGCGCGGACGCGCTGGAGAGCGAGTGGAAGTACGTCCCCGTACGGCGCCTGGCGCTGCACGTCGAGGAGAGTCTGCTGCGCGGGCTCCAGTGGGTGGTCTTCGAGCCGAACACCGAGCAACTGTGGCAGCAGATCCGGCTGAACGCCTCGGCGTATCTGCACGCGCTGTTCGAGAAGGGCGCCTTCAAGGGCGGCACGCCGCGCCAGGCGTACTTCGTCAAGTGCGACAAGGACACCACGACCGAGCAGGACATCGAGCGCGGCATCGTCAACGTCGTGGTCGGTATCGCGCCGGTCAAGCCCGCGGAGTTCGTGATCGTCAAGATCCAGCAGATGGCCGGCCGGTTCGACGCCTAGGAACGTGCAGGCAAGGGACGTGAGGGACGTGAAGAAATCCTATGGCTGAGTTTCAGATCAACGCCCATCGCTTCGACCCGTACAAGAACTTCAAGTTCCTGGTCCTGTGGGACGGTCGGACGGTCGCCGGCGTCAGCAAGATCAGTCCGCTGAAGCGCACCACCGAGGTCGTCAAGCACCGGAACGGCGGCGACCCCAGCTCCCCGCGCAAGTCCCCCGGGCGCTCCGAATTCGAGGGCATCACGCTGGAGCGGGGCGTCACCCACGATCCGGAGTTCGACCGCTGGGCCAACAAGGTCTGGCAGGTCGGCGCCGGTCTGGGCTCGGAGGTGTCGCTGGCCGACTTCCGCAAGGACATCGTCATCCAGGTCCTCAACGAAGCCGGGCAGGTCGCCGTCTCGCACAAGATCTACCGGTCCTGGCCGAGCGAGTACCAGGTGCTGGGCGAGCTGGACGCCAACGCCAACGCGGTCGCCATCCAGAGCCTGAAGCTGGAGTGCGAGGGCTGGGAGCGGGACTACGAGGTGCCCGAGCCGCAGGAACCGTCGTTCACCCACCCCGCCTGACCGCGGGGCGCCCGGTGGACGACGGCCGCGGCCCCGCGGGGCGGGGGCGGGCGAGAGCCTGGCGCGCGAGGCGCCGGGCGTGGAGGGGCACGGGGTGAGGGATGGCACGGGGTGAGGGATGGCGCTGACGGGGCCCGCGGAACTGCTGGCCACCTGGGAAGCGGGGCTGGACCGGGACGCTCCCGGCCGCGCCCTGCTCCTGCACCGGGCGGCCCGCCCGCGGACCGGCCCGGACACGCTCCTGGCGATGCCTCCCGGCCGGCGCGCGGCGGATCTGTTCGCGCTGCGGCGCGCGCTGTTCGGCGAGCGGATGCAGGTACGGATCGAGTGCGGGGCGTGCGGCGAGGCGATGGAGTTCGACCTCGACGCGGCCCGGTTCGCGCCGGCGGCGGCCTCGCTCAGCGGGGAACCGGAGCCGGTGGGAGCGCTGCGGGTGGCGGAGGGCGGCTGGGTGGTCGAGTTCCGGCTGCCGTCGGTCGCCGACCTGACGGCCGTCGCCGCGTCGTACGCCTCGTCTGCCTCCTCCGCCCCATCCGGCCCGGCTGATCCGCAGGGTCTGCTGCTCGCCCGCTGCACGCTCTCCGCCGTACGGGACGGTGAGCGGATATCCCCGGACCGGCTGCCCGCCCTGCTGCCGGAGCAACTGCGGCGGCGGCTGGCCGAGGAGGCCGAACGCGCCGACCCGGCGGCGGAGATCGCCCTGAACATCGCCTGCCCGGAATGCGGCGAGGCCACCCCGGCCGAACTGGACATCGCCGCCTACCTGTGGACCGAGCTGGACGCCTGGGCCCGTGACGTGCTCCTGGACGTCCACCTCCTCGCCACCGCCTACGGCTGGAGCGAACCGGAGATCCTCGCGCTCAGCCCGCAACGGCGCCGTTACTACCTGGAGTTGTGCGCGGATGCCTGACCTGCCCGACTACTTCGACCGGCTGCTGGCCCGGCACGCCGCCGCGCCGACCGGCGGGCCGCCACGGAACCCGGACGGCGGCCCGGGGCGCCCCGCGCTCGTACGGCCGCGGCTGCCGGGCCCGTTCGAACGCGTCGAGGCCCTGCGCGGCGGCGACCGCGACGACGAGCCGGACGCGCCCGCCCTGCTCACCCCACCCGCACCCCAACTCCCGGCCCTGGACAGGATGTTCACGCGCGTCGAGCGCGAGGTGCGGACGACCGAGCGGGAGACCGTGTTACGCGCGGAGGCCGCCGCGCGGGACGCGTCGGACGACCGGGACGGCGGCCGGGCGCACCCGGCCGCGTCACCGCCCCGCCCCGCCGCGCCGCCCCCGAAGACCGCCCGCCCGGCTGACCCCGGGGCGGTGCGCCCGCGACGGCGGTCCCCGGCGGATCCCGACGCGGACGGCGACACCGGGCGGTCGCGCCCGCCCGGGCCCGCCGCCCCGGGCCGCGCCGCCGTGGTTCCCGCCCCGGTCACGCCGCCGCGGCCGCGCCCCGGCGAGACGGCGGCGCGCGGTGCGGCCCGGCAGGCGGCGGCCCGGCGGGGCGGGCGCCCGGCCGAGCGTGTGGTGCACGTGCGGATCGGCAAGCTGGAGGTCACCGCGACGGGCGGCCGGGACCCCGCGGCGACGGCCCGGCCCGACCGGCCGGGGCGGCCCGCCCCCGCGCTGAGCCTGGAGGACTACCTCTCCCGCGACGAGAAGAGGAACTGACGCCATGAGCAACGCACTCGCCGTCGCGACCGTCACCCAGGCCCTCGCCCTGCTGATAGAGAACAATCTGCGGCCCGAGATCGACCTGGCCGTCTCGGTGGAAACCCGCAGACCACCGGCCGAGCCCCCGACCGAGCCGACCCTCACCGTCTTCCTCTACCAGGTCACGCCCAACACCTCCCTGCGCAACAGCGACCTGCCCACCCGCGCCTCGGACGGCACCCTGCTCAAGCGCCCCGCCGCCCCGCTGGATCTGCACTACCTGATCAGCGCGTTCGGCGAGGAAACCGAACTGGTCGGGCAGCGGCTGCTGGGCACGGTCATCCGCACCCTGCACGAGATCCCGGTGCTGCCCCGGGAGTTGATCGAGGAGGCGGCGCGGCGCCCGTATCTCGCGGGCAGCGATCTGGCCGAGTCGATCCAGAAGGTCCGCTTCAGCCCGACGCAGATGGACGTCGACGAGACGTCGAAGCTCTGGGGAATGCTCTACCAGACGCCGTACGCCCTGTCGGTCTGCTATCAGGCCGCGCTGGTCCTCATCGACGGCCGCGAGCGACCGGTTCCGGCCACGCCGGTGAGGGAGCCGCGGGTGCGGGTGTATCCGATGGGGGCGGAGGGGGCTTCGGGGGCCGAGGGGGCTTCGGGGGCTGAAGGGACTTCGGGGGCGGCCGGTGTCGCTGGTGCGGCTGAGGGCGGCGCCAAGCCCGCGCGCGGGGCGCGGGCCGGGCGGTCCGGTGGGGCGGCCACGCGTACGGGCCGGAAGGCCGCGGCGGGTGGCGGGGGCGCGCGGGCCGCCAAGAAGTCGGCCACGAAACCCGCTTCCGGCACCGCATCGACGCCTCCCTCGTCGCCTCCCTCCGCGCCTCCCACCACGGCTCCTGCCACCCCATCGACGGCGTCGACGTCCGACACCGACCCGGGGACCGACACCGACACCGGCACCGGAACCGGCACCCGCCCCGGGACCGGCTCCCGCTCCCGCTCCCGCTCCCGCTCCCGCTCCGGCAAGGACGGCTGAGGCGCGTGACCGGTAGGGCGGGAGGGGACGACATGGGCAGCGCGGGCACCGACACCGGCCCCGGCGCCAGGACCGGGACCGGGACGAGTGCCAGTGCAGGCACCGGCACCAACACCGGCGCGGCCGACGCCTCGGACGGCCAGGCCGCGCTGGCCGCCGCCGTGGCCGCCGTCCTGGCGCGCCTGGACACCCACGCCGCCCGCGCCACCATGTCGGCCACCGCGTCGTCCGACACCCCCGCAGCCGACCCCCGACCCCCCGCCCCGCCCACGCTCGAAGCCCTGATCTCCTGCTTCGGTCTCAGCGACTTCGAGCGGGACATCGTGCTGCTCACCGCCGCGACGGAGCTGGACCCCACCACAGCGGCCCGCTGCGCCGCCGCCTGCGGCGACCCCGAGCGCCCCTATCCGACGTTCTCGCTCGCCCTGGCCGCCCTCGGCGCACCGCATTGGAGCGCGCTGACGCCGGTGGCTCCGCTGCGCCGCTGGCGGCTGGTGGAGGTGAACGACGAGACGCGTCTGACGACGTCCCGGCTGCGACTGGACGAGCGCGTCCTGCACTTCCTCGTCGGCTCGCCCTACCTGGACACCCGGCTGCACGGCATGCTGCACCGCACACCGCCGCCGGCGGACCTGCCGCCCTCGTACGAGCGGGCCGCGGCCCAGGTCGCGACGGGCTGGGCCGAGGCCGGGCCGGACGCGCCGCCGCGCGTGGAGCTGATCGGCGGGGATCCGCGCAGCCGTGCCGACATCGCCGCCCTGGCCGCCCGCCGGTCCGGCCTCGGGCTGTACGCCATGGACGCGCGGGACGTGCCCACCGACTCCGTCGAACGCGACCGCCTCGCCCGGCTGTGGCAGCGCGAGGCGATCCTGCTGCCCGCGGCCCTGCTCGTGGAGGTCGCCGACCTCGACCGGGAGCAGGCCGCGGCCACCGACGCGTTCGTCGCGGACGCCGCCGTGCCGCTGGTCGTCGCGGGAGCCGAACCACGCCCCAGCGGGCGGCCGGGCGGCCGACGGGTGAGCGTGCCGAAACTGGACGACGCCGAGCAGTTGGAGATGTGGTCGGCCGCCTTCGTCGGCCTGCCGCAGGTCGGACAGGCCCAACTGCGCGCCCTGGTGGCGCAGTTCCAGTTGCCGCCGCACGTCGTACGGACCGCCGCCGACCGGGTCCGCCGCGACCTGCCCGACGCGTCCGAGGGCGGTCCGACGGCGACCGCTCTGGCCTGGCAGGCGGGTCTGACCGAGGCCCGGATGGGCCTGGACGAGCTGGGCCGCCGCATCGAACCGCGCGCCGGATGGGGCGACCTGGTCCTGGCGGAGCGGCAGTTGAAGGTCCTGCGGGAGGTCGTGGCGCACGTACGCCGGCGCGGCACCGTCTACCAGGAGTGGGGCTTCGCCAAAGTGCTCCGCTACGGCCTCGGCGTCACCGCCCTCTTCGCGGGCGGCTCGGGCACCGGCAAGACCCTCGCCGCCGAGGTCATGGCCAAGGAGCTGGGTCTGGACCTCTTCATCATCGACCTCTCCCAGGTCGTCAGCAAATACATCGGGGAGACGGAGAAGAACCTCGGCCGGGTCTTCGACGCGGCCGAACGCGGCGGTGCGCTGCTGCTCTTCGACGAGGCGGACGCGCTCTTCGGCAAGCGCAGCGAGGTCAAGGACAGCCACGACCGCTACGCCAACCTGGAGGTCAGCTATCTGCTGATGCGGATGGAGGCGTACCGGGGCCTGGCGATCCTGACCACCAACATGAAGAAGGCCCTGGACCAGGCGTTCATGCGCCGGATCCGCTTCGTCGTGGACTTCCCCTTCCCCGGCGAGAGGGAACGCGCCGAGATCTGGCGCCGGGTGCTGCCCGCGCAGGCGCCCACCAAGGGCATCGACCACGGGCGGCTGGCCCGGCTCACCGTCGCGGGCGGCTCCATCCGCAACATCGCCCTGTCCGGCGCGTTCCTGGCCGCCGAGGAGGGCGAGCGCCTCCAGATGCGCCACATGCTGGCGGCGGCACGTACCGAATACCTGAAGCTGGAACGCTCCTTGACGCCCTCGGAGGTCCACGGATGGGTGTGAACGAGGCACCGCGCGCGGCGGCGGTCCGCGTCGACATCGGCGAACTCGTCCTCGACGGTTTCGACTCCCGCGTCGACCCGGACCGCGTATCGGCCGCCTTCCAGGCCGAGCTGACCCGTCTCGTACGCGAACGCGGCGTGCCGGTGGCGGCGGACGGCACCGGCACGGTGCTCGACACCCTGTCCGGTCTGCCGCCCCTGCCCGCCACCACGTCTCCCGTACGGATCGGCGAGGCGCTGGCGCGCGCGGTGCACGCCGGGCTGTCGGGGCGGGGTGAGGCCCGATGAGTACGTCGTCGCGGGACACGGCCCAGGAGGCGGGGGCGGCGCGGTCGGCCCGGTCGGCGCGTGACGAGAAGCGCCGTAAGCGCAAGGGCCGCGCCGTTTCGCACGTGCCCGAGCCGAAGAACATCGTCAGCGGCGCCGGACAGCCTTTGGATGTCAGCGTGCGGCGGGAGCTGGAGGAGCGGCTCGGCCACGACTTCAGCCAGGTCCGGCTGCACACCGACCGGGACGCCGGGCGGCTGACCGACCTGCTCGGCGCGGACGCGGTCGCCGTCGGCCAGGACATCTTCTTCCGCGCGGGCGCCTACCTGCCGGGCACCGCGGACGGGCAGCGTCTGCTGGCCCACGAGCTGCTGCACACCGTCCAGAATCCGCACGGCCTGGGCGCCCTGCGCGCCGGCCGCGACCTGGGCGCGGTGAGTCTCCCCCTGGAGGCCGTCGAGCGCGAGGCGGAGTCGGCGGCGCGGGCGTCCGTCCTGGGCGCGTTGCGCGATTCCGTACGGGAGGAGGAGCCGGCGGCCGAGGTCGGGGAGGGCCGGGCGACGCCGGGCTGGCTGCGCTACGCGACGGTGGACGCCGACCGCAGGCGTATGGAGCTGATGGATCCGGCGACGCTCGTGGAGCGGCTGGCGAACTCGGTCGTGCGTTCGCTGCGCGGCGACCCGGAGGACCGCTCCCGGCGCACCCGGACGCAACTGGCCCGGCTGCCGGAGGAGTTGCGGGACACGGTCCTGGAACGCCTGGAGAGCAGGCTCCTCGGCTCCGAGCACGAGCGGGTGCTCGACCTCGTCGACGAGGTCGAGGCCGACGGCGCCTTGGAGCGGAACTCCCTCGACGTGCCGGCCGTCGAGCGGGACCCGGCCGAGGAACTGCGGATCGAGAGCGAGTCCGAGCGGCGGAGCGCCGAGGAGCGACGGGAGCGGGAGCAGCGGCCGGCGGTGGCGCCGGGGCCGGAGAAGGACCGGGCGGAGGCGGGTGGGGCGGCCGGCAGTACGCCGGAGAACGGGGGCGTGCGCGGGAGGCAGAGCACTCCGCAGGGCGGGGAGCGGCCGGATGAGGGCGTGGGGAGCGGGGGCGCCTCGGCCGGGGGGCGGCAGTCGTCCTCGTCCGCGGATGAGCCGTCCTCACGGGACGCGGATGAGCCGTCGGCGCGGGACGGGGAAGGGCCGTCGGCGGGGGACGGGGAAGGGCCGTCGGCGGGGCGGAGCGCGGCCGGGGGCGGGAAGGCGGAGAGCGGGCAGTCGGACGGCCGTGCGGCGGGGGGTGGGACGTCGGAGGGTGGGCGGTCCGAGGGCGGAAAGCAGGGCGGGGAGAAGAAGGGCGCGGGCGCCGCGGCGGGCAAGGAAGGCAAGGACGAGCGGGGCGTCCCGGCCGCGAGCGAGCAGGAGTCCGCGGCCAAGAACCGGCCGGGCGCCGTCGATCCGCTCGTGGCGGGGCGGCAGGTGAAGCAGGAGGACAAGCACGGGGCGGAAAAGCCCACGGGCTCGCCGACCGTGTCCGGCAAGGACACCCAGGTGCCGGGCCCCGTCAGCACGCTCGACGGCGTACGCGACCAGGATCTCGACGGTCCCGAGGAGAAGGCCGACGAGGAGCCGTTCGGTGCCGGCGGCGCGTCGGAGGTGGAGGCCGGGGGCGAGGAGAAGAGCGCCTGGGACATCAAGCTCCGGCCGGAGGACTTCCTTCCCGAGCAGGACCCCGACGTGTCGGGCGTACCGACCGCGGACGCGCTGGACCCGTCGTCGTCCGGCGCGGCTCCCTCGTTCCCCGCACCCCCGGTGACCAGGGCCGAGAAGGTCCAGGCGGAGCGGGACGCGGAGGACGCCGAGGACGCGGCGGCGGACGCGGAAGGGGAAGCGGAGTCGGAATCGGGGCCGGAGTCCGAGGACGGGGCCGGGGCCGGGGCCGCGTCCGCGTCCGCGTCCGGGGAGGACGGGGGCGGCGCGTCGGACGATGCGGAGTCGTCGGCTGAGCGACACGCGCCGGGGGGTGGGCGCGCCGGCGGTCTCTCGCTGGCGCGGGCGGCGGTGCCACCCGTTCCGGGCACGACGTCCAAGGACCCCGAGCAGGGCGCCGATCCGAAGGCCGGGCCGGTCGCCGCGCAGACGGCGGTGCAGGAGGCGCCGGGCAGGTCCGGTGGTGGCGACGCCAAGGAGGCGGCCGCCAAGGAGGAGAGGGGCACTCCCGCCGGGGGCGGCACCTCGGGGGGCGCGCCGGAGAAGGGCTCTTCGCAGGCGGTGGGCGGGCAGTCGGCGCCGCCCGCACCCGCGGCCCGGGAGGAGCAGAAGAAGACGGACGCGGCTCCGGCGGGCGGGAGCGGGCCGGCGGCGGACACACAGGCGGCCTCGCCCGCACGCGACAGTCACGTCTCGGGCGGGTCGAACGCCGATACGCCGGGCGGCGCGAGCGGCACGAGCGGCGACGCGGCCGGCGGTGCCCGGAGCGAGCCGTCGGGCGGCGGTGCGGAGGGCGGCGAGCCGGTTTCCCGTACGGAGGCGCCGGCGGCGAAGGAGTCCGCGCCCGCCGTTCCCGAACCCGCGAAGGGCCCCGAGGCACCGGCCGCCGCCCCGGCCGCCGCACCCGCCCCGAAGGCCGCACCCGCGCCCAAGGCGGCACCGGCGCCCCGGGCGGCGGCGTCCAGGCCGGCTCCCGCCGCCAAGGGGCCGCGTGGCGGCGGAGGCGGTGGCGGTGGCGGTGGCAGGGCGTCCGCCCCGGGCAAGGGGAAGAAGGATTCCGGACCGGCTCCGAACCTCTCGAAGGTGTCCCCGGAAGCGGGCCTGTCGACCGCCTCGAAGCTCAAGCCCCACAAGGCACTTCAGGCCATGTCGGGTGTGAGCGGCGCGGTGGAGCGCACCGTCGGCGACGAGCACAAGGAGCTGGCCGCGGCGCCGCCCGCCATGCAGCGCCCGGCGGGCGCGCCGCAGACCCTCCAGGGCAAGCCGAAGGCCGACGCGCCCGGCCGCTACGCGCAGGACCCGGCGCAGAAGTCCGCGCCCCCCGAGCAGGAGAAAGCCGAGGTCAAGGACGCGAAGGAGCCCGAGGGCCCGATCGAGGCGGAGAAGGCGGAGGAGCCCGGCGGCTGGGACACGTTCAAGATGGCGCTGGGCTTCGGCATCGGGAAGGTCCTGAGCTGGGTCGGCTTCAAGGTGGACGCGCAGGAGCTGGCCGCCAAGTTCGCCGGGCTGCCGACGAAGGACGAAGCGCTCAAGAAGGCCCAGGCGGGGAACGCGCCCGGCGTCCAGATGCAGGGGGCCGCCGAGCAGACGGCCGGCGAACAGGGCTCCGCTGTCGACGCCAAGGGCCAGGAGACCGTGGCGGCGGGCCGTGACGACGCCGCCCGCCCGATGGGTGAGGACCAGGTCTACCCCGATGCTCCGAAGGAGCGGTTGACGGCGAAGGTGCCGGGCCCGCAGGGCGGGAAGGGCGGCGCGCCCGGGGGTGACGCGCATACGGGAGCCGTGCCTCCCGAGGCGGCCTCCGAAGTGGCCGAGCACGACCGCGGACCGCAGTTCCGGGCCGCGTTCGGCGAGGGCCACAAGGGCATGTCCGAGGGCCGGCAGACCAAGGACAGGGATTTCCGCGACTCCCAGCGAAAGCACAAGCAGCAGGTCGACGCGGAGATCGCGACGAACACCGAAAGTCAGGCGGGCGAGCGCGAGAAGGCCATGAACGAGGTCACCGCCCAGCGCTCCGACTGGCGCGCGGAGCAGGACGGGGAGCTCAAGAAGCTCGGTACGAAGAAGACCGAGCGGCACGAAAAGGTCCGCACGGACGTCAAGGACAAGGAAAAGAAGACCGACGACGACGTCACGAAGGAGAAGGAGAGCGGCGACAAGAAGATCCAGGACCAGAGCGCCAAGGCCGAGGAGGACGCCAAGAAGCAGCGCGACGACAGCGTCAAGGACTCGGGCAACTGGGTCTCCAAGGCGTTCGACTGGATCAAGCAGAAGGTCATCGACATCAAGAACGCGATCGTCCGCGTCATCAAGGAGGCGCGGGACGCGGTCGTCGGCTTCATCAAGAACTTCAAGGAGACGGTCGAGCGCTGGATCAACGAGGCCCGCACGTTCATCGTCGACACGATCAAGAACTTCATCAACGATCTGATCGAATTCGCCAAGGCCATGGTGCGGGCGGTCATCGAACTCGCCCAGCGCATCCGGAAGCTGATCACGGACCTGATCGCGGCCGCCATCGCGCTCGTCAACAAGCTCGCCACCCTGCTGAAGCAGATCGTCACCGACCTGCTGAACGCCATCGGCCAACTGCTCAGCAATATCCTCAACGTCCTGAAGAAGATGCTCCAGGACGTCGTGAAAGCCGTCGTGGACGCGGTGAAGGCGGTCCTGGACTTCGCCGCCAAGCTGCTGAGCGCGCTCGGCGACTGGATGCTCATCGCCGTCGACTTCCTCTCCGACCCGGGCGGCTGGCTGAGCGGCGCCAAGAACTCCGCGGTGGACGGCGCGAAGAACCACCTCTTCCGGGAGGTGAAGGCGGCCGTCAAGCAGTGGTTCCAGGACAAGATCCAGGAGATCATCGGCGTCCCGAAGGCCATCTTGGACCGACTGCTCAACGGCGGCATCAAGTTGGAGGAGATCGTCAAGGAGGCGTGGGAGGCGGTCGTCCCCCAACTCCCGGTCATCATCGGCGAAATGGTCGTCACGAAGGTCATCGCCAAGCTGATTCCGGGCGCCGGGTGGGCCATGGCCGTCATCGACGCCATCCGTACGGCCCTGGGCGCGCTGAGCGAAATCATGCGGGCGATGGGCCTGGTCCTGGACTGGCTCAAGGCCGTACGGAACGGCGGCGCCGGCCTCCTTTTCGCCAAGGCGGTCGCGGCGGGCGTGGTCGCGCTCCTGGAACTCGCCTACGAGTTCCTGCTCAGCGGCATCGGCAAATACGTGGCCAAGGTCGGCAAACGCCTCAAGGGCGTAGCCGCCCGACTCGGCAACCCCAAGACCAAGACCAACGACAAGTCCCCCGCCGACTCCCCCTCACACCACAATTCGCCCCCCGGCCCCGCCCCCAGGCCCTCCCCTCACACCCCCACCCCCAACTCCAAGCCCCCCACCCGCACCAACAAGCCCACCGCCCCCACCTCACCAACCCACCCCACCACCACCAAGCCAAAGCCGGCCCCCCACCCCACCACCAGGCCCAACCCGGCCAAGCCCACACCCCACCCCTCAAGCAAGCCCACCACGCCCCACACCACACCCAAGAAACCCACAACCCACGAAAAGCCCCCCACCTCGACCCCCACCAGGCCCACCAAGCCCACCAACAAGCCGGACACCCGCCCGACGCCCGCGCCCTCCCCCAAGCCGGCGGCGAAGCCGGACAAGGCCGGGCCGGACCTCACGAAACCCGGCAAGAACGGCCCCACGACCGCCAAGCCCGACAAGGACGGACCGGGAACGACGAAGCACCCGGACGAGGACGGCCCCGCCACCACCAAGCCGGGCAAGGACAACCCCGCCTCCACGACCAAGCCCAAGAAGGAGGGGCCGGGCACGACAACCAAGCCCGGCAAGGGCGGCGACAAGGACGGCGACGGCAAGCCGCATGCCAAGCCCGACAAGAACGACGGCGACAAACCCCGCACGAAGCCCGACAAGGGCAACGAAGGCAAGGGAAAGCCGCACACCAAACCGGACAAGGACCGCGACGGGAAGCCTCGCCCCAGGCCCGGCAAGAACGACAAGAACGACAAGAAGAGGACCAGGAGCGAGGAGGAGGACTCCAGCAGCGCCAAGGAGAGGCGCCTGGCGCTGATCGCGGCGAGAATCCGGAAGATGCTTGAGCCACGTCTCGACCGGGGAATCGAGTTCGGCTCCCACAAGGCGCTCCTGGGCAGCCTCCGGAGGCACTTCCGGTTGACCGCTCTCTACAAGCAGGGCGGGGAGAAGTTCACCGTCATCGCGCGGCTCAATCCTTCCGTTCCCGTGATCCCGGGCTTCAGTACGTACGAAACGCACATCGACCACAGCAAGCCGGACCCTCCGCTGCCCACGCCGAAAGCCCCGTCGAAGAAGAACAACGTGCTGGCCACCGACTTCACCGCGGAGGCCATAAACGAGCCCTGGGCGGACAGGCGCGGCGAGAAGGCGGACAAGGCCCGCAAGGACGAACCCATCGGCTTCCGGTACATCAACACATACGATCTCAACGCCGACTCCAGCAACTACTGGGTCCGCCAGCATCTGCTGACCCAGCTCCTGGGCGGAACGGCCGACGGGCGAAATCTGGTGCCGGCCCGGAACAGAGTGAACCAGAACTTCAAGAACGAGGTCGAAATACCGGCCGAGCAGTGGATTCGCTCCGGCAAGAACAAGATCGCCTGGTACGACGTCAAGGTGAACTACCACTCCGGGAGCCCTGCCGGATTCCCGTCCTTCCTCCGGACGGAGTGGGGCGCCTACTACCCCGACTACGCGAACAACACATGGGTGAAGGAGAAGCGGCCACGGGACTACAACGAGAGGTCGGACCTCGAAATCCCGCCCGGCCCGGGCGACAAGGTGTACGCGAACTACGACTCGGCCGTGCGCATGCAGAACATGCTGAACATCCCGAAGGGGATAGCCGAGGACATCGAGGACGTCGCCGGCGTCCACAGCCGGAACATCCCGAACATGTCCGTCCTGCTGGAGGACCTGAAGACGCTCAGGAGGCTCAAGCGGCGCCGGAAGAAGGGCTGGGACAGGCACATTCGCAAGCTCATCCGAGCAGCGGCGGAAGGGCAGTTCACCTTCGACAAGAAGCCGTGACCCGCCCCACCCGCAACCAGCAAGGGACCTGAGAAATGCGCGAGTACTCGGCGATCGAGTCGAAACTCTACGAATCTTTTGACGAACTACTGGACTGCGGCGTCCTCGAAATCGACTTCGAGAGCATCGGCGCCTTCACGGACCCGTCGGCCGGCAAGCCCCAGGAGTTCGCTACGCAACCGGAGTGGCAGGACGTCATCCTCGAACCCGCTCTCGACCGGGCAACGCCGTGGATCACCGAACTCGCGTGCCGCTGGCGATCGGCGAAACGCAAGAAGACGCCGGTGATCCACGGAGAGTTTCGCGTGCGCAACCTCTACGACGCGCTCCTGCGGCCCGCTCCCGACCTCGCCTGGGAGAAGGCCCCCGACGCGGAGAAGGAGCTGGTCGCGGAGTTCCGCACCATTGACGACACGCCCCGCTCCGGCGCGGGACTGCTCACCGCCGTCCGAATCCAACCCCATGTCAACCCGCTGGAACTCTGGTACTACGACAAGGATCTCAGCCGCTGTCCGGGCCATTCCACGGACGTCGTCCGCCTGCAGCTCGACTACCCGGAATACATGAAGGTCCTCGCCGTCACCAAGGGCACCTTCGGGTGGCAGTACCTCTTCTCCGATGTCTCCTTGCGCGGCCTCGGCAAGCACGTCACCGAGAACCTCCAGGCCATGCTCGAAGTGTTCCCCACAGCATTCCCCGCGCACGACTACACCGCGCTGCGCGAACGACTGGAGGCCCGCCTGTGACCCGTTATGCCGATATTCCCAAGCCTCTTCGGTCCGGGATCGTTCTGGTTGATCCGGAGCGGGGGACGCCGCAGCGGATCATTGTTCTTCAGTTCAATCCGGACACGCTGGAGCGCAGTGTCGCGCCGCAGGCGGCGGGTGGGAGTGGGGATTCGGGTGGGGGTGGGAGCGGGGGCGGTGATCGTAATGAGGCGCTTCGGTTGAAGGGGCCGGCTCAGGAGACGTGGAAGTTCACCGCCGAGATCGATGCGACGGACCAGTTCGAGGTGGCGGCGCCGGACGGGATCCATCCGCAACTGGCGACCCTGGAAATGCTGGTGCAGCCGACCACGGCGCAGTTGCGGGAGGCGAGTCGGCTGTCCAAGAAGGGGACCATCGAGATCAGCCCGATCGAGATGCCGCTGACACTGTTCACCTGGGGCAGCAAGCGGGTGATGCCCGTGCGGCTCACCGAACTGTCGGTCAACGAGTCGGCGTTCGATGTGCGGCTCAATCCGATTCGGGCCTCGCTGAGCATCGGGCTGAAGGTGCTCACCGTCAGCGATTTGCCGGCCGGGCACCGTGGGGCGGAGTTGTATCTCGCGCACCTGGCGCAGAAGGAGCAGTTGGCCCGGGCGGCCCGGGGCGGGAGCTTTGCGGGGCTGGGGCTCGGGAGGGGGATCTGAGGAATGATCGAGCCGTATGAGCGGGCGTTGGACGAGGTGCCGGGGGCGCATCCGTATCCGCGCGGCAGCCGGTACCACCAGGTCGGGATCGGTGTGCACCGGGCGGCGGACGGCACCGAAGTGCGGTACGCCAAACGCAGGTTGTTACCGGCGCTGGAGGACGCGGCCGAGGAGACCGTGCCGCATACCGTCAGCGGCGGGGAGCGGCCCGACCAACTGGGGCAGCGGTATTTCGGGGATCCGGGGCAGTGGTGGCAGATCGCCGACGCGAATCCGGTACTGGATCCGGCGGAGTTGACCGATGAGCCGGGCGAGCGGATAGCCGTACCCCTGCCGGGCGGTTTTCCCGGGGGCATGGGTGGTCCGGGGGTGCGCAATGGCTGATGAGCCGGTGGGGCGGGGGCCGATTCATGTGTCGGTCTCCATGGGGCCGAAGTCGGTCAGGCCGGTGCCGTCCGAAGTGACCGAGGCGTTGCTGTCGGCGCAGATCACGAGTACGGCGGGTGAGCGTTCGGGATTTCAGATCGCCTTCGATCTGACCAAGAAGGGGCTGATCACGCGGCGGCTGCTGCCGGAGGGATTCTTCGATCCGAAGACGCGGGTGATCGTGACCGTGGCCATCCGGGGAATCCCGATGGTGCTGCTGGACGGGCTGATCGTCCGGCAGGAGGTCGGGGCCAGTAATCAGCCGGGGCAGACGACGCTGACGGTGACGGGTGAGGACCTGACGCTGTTGATGGACCTGGAGGAGCGGACGGACCGGTATCCGAATCTCGCGCCCTCCCAGCGCGTCGAGCGGATTCTGGCGAAGTACGCGGATTACGGGATCGAGGCGCGCATCATCCGGGAGCAGATTCCGCAGCCGCCACGGGAGCAGATGCGGGTCGACTACCAATGCGGGACCGATCTCCAGTACGTGAACGACCTGGCGCGGGCGAACGGTTACACCTTTTATCTCGATCCGGGTCCGGTGGCGGGCCGCTCGACCGCGTTCTGGGGCCCGGAGCAGCGGCTGGGGCAGCGCCAGCACGCGCTGAACGTGAACATGGACGTGAATTCCACGGTGGACCAGTTGACGTTCGCCTATGACGGGACCGCGCGGGAGGAGCCGCAGGCGCGGGTGCAGGACCCGGTGACGCGGCAGGCGCCTCTGCTGGCGCAGCCCGACATCAGCCCGTTGCGGCCGCCGCTCGGTCTGCGCGGTTCGCCGGCGCTGAAGCGCAGGACGCTTTCCGGTACGGCGAAGAAGGACGAGGCGCTGGCGAAGGCGGAGGCGCTGGGACGGGCGGCGACGTCCGCGGACGCGATTTCCGGGTCGGGGCAATTGGATGTGAACCGGCACGGATATGTGCTGCGGCCGCGGGAGTTGGTCGGGGTGCGGGGTGCCGGCGTGACGTATGACGGCGATTACTACGTGAAGAGCGTGACGACCACTCTCCGGCCGGGTTCGTATCAGCAGAATTTCACGCTCTCGCGGGAAGGGCTGATCGCGCGCTCGAAGACCGTCCGCCCGTAGCCCCCAAAAGGAGAGACCGCAGATGGCTGGTGCACCGAACAACCGCTTCCTCGGCAAGTTCCGGGGCCGGGTGGCCGCGAACGATGACCCGCTGGGCATCGGCCGGCTGGTCGTGGAGGTCCCGGACGTGCTCGGGGACGAGGCGTCGACCTGGGCGCTGCCGTGCTTCCCGTTCACCGGGGAGGGGGCCGGGCAGGTGGTCGTGCCGTCCGTGGGGGCGGGCGTGTGGGTGGAGTTCGAGCAGGGCGACCCGAGTTTCCCGGTGTGGACGGGGTGTTGGTACGGGCGGCGGGAGGAGCTGCCGGAGGACGCGCGGATCGCGCCGGCGCAGTCGCATCCCGTCGTGATCCAGACGCCGGGGAAGCACAAGGTCGTCCTGTCGGACGTGCCGACCACGGGGATTCTGCTCCAGGCGCCGGGCGGCGCGTACGTGCGGATCGATGCGACGGGTGTCCATATCAACAACGGTCAGGGCGCCTCGATCTCGCTGGTCGGGGACCTGGTCGACATCAACGAGGGCCGGTTGACCGTGCCCGGGAAGCACTGAGCGCGGCCGGCCGCCCGCCCATCGGAGCGGGAACCGTCGCAGAGCCTCGGGAATCGTCGGGGGCCATCGAAAACCGTCAGGAAGCTTCGGGAAGCATCGAGAAACGGGGAGTCGGGAAACGTGTTGACCGGGAATCTCGTCCACGGCGGCGTCGTGATCCGCTGCCCGCACGGCGGCCTGGTGGTGTCCACCGCGGCCGGCGGCGCGGGCGTGCGGATCGACGGCGCGCCCGTGGCCACCGCCGCGGACCTCTTCACGGTCAGCGGCTGTCCGCACTTCGCGGACCGGCGACCACAGCCGTGCGCCGGCGTCCGGTGGACGCCGGCCCCCGGCGAGGACGCCGTGCGGGTCGACGGTGTGCCGGTGCTGCTGGAGAGCGCGGCGGCGATGTGTTTCAGCGCCGGGCTGGTGCCGCAGGGCCCGCCGGTCGTGGCGTCCGTTCACCAGGGGGTGTCCAGTCGATGAGGGCTGCCAGGCAGACGCGTACCGAGATCGCGTTCCCGTTCCGGGTCGACCGGCGGGGGCGGACCGCGCACGCCGACCACGACGATCATGTGCGGGATCTGATCGAGCAGTTGCTGTTCACCAGCCCGGGCGAGCGGGTGATGCGCCCCGACTTCGGGTGCGGGCTGCTCGATCTGGTCTTCACGCCGAACAGCCCGGAGCTGGCGTCGGCACTGGAGTTGTCGGTGCAGGCGTCGTTGCAGCGCTGGCTGGGTGACCTCATCGAGGTGGAGTCCCTGGACGTGGTGAGCGAGGACAACGTCGTACGGGTGTGTCTGCGCTATGTGGTGCGCTCCACCGCGAATCGGCGCGACGAAGTGTTCGAGGGGCGGGGCGGACTGTGAGCGAACGGGGCGGCGCCATGGCGGAGTCGGTGTGCCGTACGGACAGCAGGCGCGGGCGGGTCAGGGCGGCGCGGCGGGGCGGGATCGACGCGGTGGAGGTCGCGGACGACGGGGTGACCCTGACCGTCACCTTCCTCGGCAAGGCGCCGCACGGCCTGTGCCCGGAGAACGTCCGGATCGACGGGGGGCGCCGGATCACCGGTCTGGAGGCGCTGGAGATCTCCGTCGAGCGGGAGGACGATCCCGAGCTGGACGACCGGCTCCTGGTGGTGCTCGACCGGACCGGCGACAGTTCCCGCTACCGGCTGTCGCTGGTGGAGACCGACCCCTACGGACGGCCCGGCACCGAGCCGTACGAAGGGTTCGACCAGCGGTATCACAGCGCGGAGTTCGGTTTCCGGGCCAACTGCCCGAGCCCCTTCGACTGCGCCGGCGACGACGGCGGGCAGGACTGCCCGGACACCTTCCGGCCCGCCCCGGTCATCGACTACACCGCCCGCGACTACGACGCGCTGCGCCGGCTCGTCCTGGACCGGATGCGGCTGACGACGCCCGACTGGGTGGAGCGCAACCCCGCCGACCTGGGCATGACGCTGGTCGAGCTGCTCGCGTACACCGCCGACCGGATCAGCTACCAGCAGGACGCGGTGGCGACCGAGGCGTATCTCGACACCGCCCGGCGCCGGGTGTCGGTACGCCGCCACGTCCGGCTCATCGACTATCCGATGCACGACGGGTGCAGCGCCCGCGCGTTCGTCACGGTCGACGTGGCGCGGGAACTCACCCTGCTGCCGGGCGAGTTCCGCTTCGCCGCGGTGGACGTCCGGGCCCCCGTGCCGCGCGACCGGCCGGAGCCCGGCACCGTCGTCGACGACCGGGATCTGGCCGTACTGGACGAGCGCGGGGCGGTGGAGATCTTCGAGCCGGTCGCCGACGGGCCGCTGTGCCTGCGCCCGGAGCACACCACCATCCGCCTGTGGACCTGGGGCGAGGAGGTGTGCGCACTGCCGAGGGGCGCGACCTCGGCGACGTTGCGCGATGAGTGGGCCGACGAGGGGGCCGACGAGGGGTGCCGGACCCGCGCGCTGCGGCTCTCCCCCGGTGACCTGCTGCTCTTCGAGGAGGTCAAGGGGCCCCGCACCGGCACGCCCGGCGACCAGGACCCCACGCACCGCCAGGTGGTCCGACTGACCTCCGTGACACCGGACATCGACCGGCTCGACGGGCAGCCGGTACTGGAGGTCGCCTGGGCGCCGCAGGACGCCCTGACCTTCCCCCTGTGCCTGTCCACCCTCGGCGGCCGCGACTGCGCGCCGGTCGGGGACGTCAGCGTGGCGCGCGGCAATGTCGCGCTGGTCGACCACGGGCGGTCGCTGACCCGCGCGGACGATCCGGGCAGCCCACCGGAGACGGCGGACGTCCCCGCGGCCCCCGCCGTACTCGGCTCCTGCGAGCCGTCGAGGTGGGGATGCGCCGACCACAAGGACAGCGGCAACGCCACCGCCCGCACCGTCAACGCCCTGCTGGACAAGGCCGGTCGCCACCGGGCGCTGACCGCCGACGACATCCGGGAGCTGTGCGCTGTCGTCGGCGCGGAGGCGACCGCACGCGCCGGTATCGGTCTGGAGGCCGCCGGGCGGCACGGCGGCGCGGCGTCCGCCGGCGGCAGCGGGGAGCGGGTGGTGCCGGGCACCGTCCACGCGCAGGCCGAGGCGCTGCGCACGCTGCTCGCGCAGTCGGTCTACCCCGGCCTCGTGCCGCGCTTCCGCCCCGTACTGCACCGCTCCCCCGTGGCCCAGACCGTGCCCTTCCCGCAGTCGGCGCAGGTGGCCGCGGGGCAGGCGACCCGTCTGGCCGGCATCCGCGAGCGGGTGTGGGCGCGGCTGGTGGAGCTGTGGCGCGGCGCCCGCGACCACGACGGGCTGTCGGACGACGAGGTCGCCGAACTGGCGGTGGTGTTCGGCCTGGAGGTCCTGGAGCGCCTCGAACTGCGGCGGCACCCGGTACGGGCCCTGCGGGAGCTGCTGCACCGCGGCGACCGGCTGCTGGCCGGCAAGCTGCGCCGCCTGGACGTGCTGACCGCCAGGGCGCGGGCGGGCACGGTCCTGGACGGCCGGATCGCCTGGGAGATCGCGCACGGCTGGGGCCCGGCGTACGCGGCGGGACTGCACCCGGACGAGCCGGTGCTGCACGGTCCGGCGGCGACCCTGCTGCCGGACCCGCGGGACGCGCTGCCCGCCGTACGGATCACCGACGGCGAGCACACCTGGGTCCCCCGGCGCGACCTGCTGGGCAGCGGGCCCCGCGACCGGCACTTCGTCGGCGAGCTGGAGGACGACGGGCGGATCGCGCTGCGGTTCGGCGACGGCCGCCACGGCGCCCGCCCGGCGCCCGGCAGCCGGCTCACCGCGCACTACCGCCTCGGCGGCGGCACGGCGGGCAACGTCGGCGCGGAGGCGATCAACCACCTCGTCCTGCGCCGCGCCGACGGGGAGTCGGACGCCGGTGACCCGATGCCGGTGGCGGGCGTACGCAACCCGCTGCCCGCGCGCGGCGGCGTCGACCCGGAGCCCGTCGAGCAGGTCCGCCAGCTCGCCCCGCTGGATCTGAGGCGGACCCGGCTGCGCGCCGTGACCGCCGCCGACTACGCCGAGTTGGCGTCCGCGCTGCCCGGTGTGCGGCGCGCGGCGGCGGAGATCCGCTGGACCGGCGGCGTCCAGGAGGCGCATGTCGCCATCGACGCGGCCGGGACCGGCGAGCCGGGTCCCGAGCTGCTGGACTCCGTGGCGTACGCGCTGGAGAGCTACCGGCGGATCGGGCACGACCTGGTCGTCGGGCCCGCCCGCCCGGTGCCGCTGGACGTCGCCCTGGAGGTCTGTGCCGCGCCCGGCCATCAGCACGGGCAGATCCTCGCCGAGCTGACCCGGGTGCTGGGCAGTCGGCGGCTGTCCGGCGGCGGGCTCGGCTTCTTCCATCCCGACGCGCTGACGTTCGGCGAGCCGGTGCGGCTGAGCCGACTGGTGGCGGTGGCCGCGGCGGTGCCGGGCGTCGAGAGCGTACGGGTGACCCGGCTGCGGCGGCTCTTCCATCAGGACGACGGAGAACTGGAGGACGGTGTGCTGCGGCTCGGCCCGCTGGAGATCGCCGTGTGCGACAACGACCCCGAGCGGCCCGAGAACGGCCGGCTGGTCATCGAGCTGGGAGGCGGACGATGAGCGCCCGCGATTGCGGCTGCGGCTGCGGGGGAAGCGACGAACGCCGCGCCCCGGCCGCCCTGTACAACCCGCCGGGCCGCACGGCCCTGGACTACCGCGTCGGCGACCACGGTTCGTTCCTGGCCGCGATGCTCGACCGGCTCGCCTCGCCCGCCTACCCGGCGCTGCGCGGCCTGACCGTCCGCACCCCCGACGATCCCGCGATCGGGCTGCTGGACGCCTGGGCGGTGCTCGGTGACGTCCTGACCTTCCACTCCGAGCGGATCGCGGAGGAGGGGTATCTGCGCACCGCGAACGAGCACCGTTCGCTGGCCCTGCTCGGACGGCTGGTCGGGCACCGGCCGCGCCCCGGCGTCGCCGCCGGCACCCACCTCGCGTACACCCTCGACCGCGATCCGCGGGCCGAGGACGTGCCGGTGGTCATTCCGCGGGGCGCGCGCAGCCACAGCGTGCCGGCGACCACCGGCCAGGACGCGCAGACCTTCGAGACCGACGAGGATCTGACCGCGCGCTGGGCCTGGAACGAGCTGGCGGTGCGGCGCCGGCGGCCGGCGCTGCTGACCGCCGACGATGTGCGGACGCGGCCCGAGCTGCTGATCGAGGGCGCGCAGACGGTGCTGACGGTCGGCGACCGGCTGCTGTTCGACTTCGGTGCGCGGCGGTTGCTGCTGCCCGTCGCCCGGGTGCGGCGGGACCGCGCGGAGGACGTGACCGGGATCGGGCTGCCGGGGTCGGCACCCGCCTCGCTGAAGGAGCTGGTGGCCGAGCTGCGCGAGTGGATCACCGAGCCGCCCGACGCCGGTGACCCGGACGACCCCGATTACCCGCCCGCACCGACTCCCCAGGCCCCCGATCCGCGCCCGGTCAGCAAGTTCATCGCCGATTTCGACGCGCAGGTGCTGGCGCCGCTGCGCGCGGATCTGGACGGCCTGACCACGCCGGAGGCGTTCGTGCGGCGGCTGACCGGGCCGCACGAACGGCTGGTGGAGGCGCAGGCGCTGGCGGCCGCGCGGGAGGAGGTCGCCGCGTGGTTCGAGGAACTGGCGGCGGTGGTCGACGAGTTGGCGCGGCGGGCCGGGGAGCTGGGGGGCGAGCTTCAGGAGCCGGGTGAGTCGGGTGCGCCGGGTGAGCCGGAGGCCGGGACGGGCCCGGCCTCAGCGGCGGAAGCGGCCCGTAAGGACGAGGGCCACGACGCTCAACCACCCACCGCACTCGCCGCGTTGACCGGCCTCCTGCCCGCCCTGCGGACCCGCGTCGTACGCCCGCCGGCCGGCTCCCAAGCCCCGGCCGGCGATCCCGGCCGGCTCTTCGGGGCGGGGGCGGACCTCGGCGCACGGTTGCTGTCGGCGCTGGATCCGCGGGTGTCCGACGGGCTGTACCCGGCGTGGCGGCAGGCGGCCACACCGGCGGCGACGACCGTGGCGCGAGCGGCCGCAGGGGGCGCGGCCAGAGCCGGCGCAGCCCCGGGAAGGCCCGCCCCCGACCCCCTGCTCCGCGCCGTCCTGGCGATGCGGGTGACCGCCGCGCCGTTCGGGGCGACCGCGCCGCTCAAGCCCGTACAGGACGACCGCGGCCGGGTGATCAGGACGGCGGACTGGCCGCTCACCGGGGCGGCGCTGACCAGCGTACGGATCGTGTTCGACACGGCGGGCAAGGTGCCGGTGCGGGCGGAGTTCCAGCATGTGGAGACGGGGAGTTCGGTGCAGCGCACCGAGAACCTGCCCGCCGACGTCCACTTCGAGCTGGGCCCCGGCCGCATCGAGCTGTCCACGCGTACCGGCCAGGACCATGACCTGAGCTGGCTCGGCCGGCGCCCCGCCGATTCGCAGGAGCCGGGCGTCACCGTCCGGCTGCTGCCGGGCCTTCCGGAGCGGACGCTGTTCGTGTCCCGGCCGGGCGAGGACGGCAAGATCCATATCGCGGTGGACAACGGCACCCCGGCGCAGTGGCGGCTCTCCCCCGGCGAGCACCGGCAGATCACCCACGGCGCATACGAAGTGACGGTGAAGGTGGCGTCCGGTGGTGAGCCGCCGGGCGTGGAGATCGGCATCGCGACGGTGCCGCGGCCCGCCGACCGGCTGACGCTGCCGCTGGACGCGGTGTACGACGGGATCACCGTCGGTGGCTGGGTCGCCATCGAGCGGCCCCGCAAGGGCATGGACGGGCCGGAGGGGATTCCGGGCGACAGGAAGCTGGCGTTCGTCACCACCAAGGTCACCGCCGTGCGCACGACCGTCCACACCGACTACGGCATCACCGGCCGCGGCACGCTGCTCACCCTCGCCGACCCGTGGCTGGACGAGCACGATGTGGTGCTCTCCGCGATCCGGGACACGACGGTGCACGCGGCGGGCGAGGCGCTGCGGCCGGCCGACGAGCCGCTGGGCGAGGACGTGCACGGCAACGCACTGGAACTCGCCGGGCTGTACGAGGGTTTACGGCCCGGCCGGTATCTGGTCGTCTCCGGAGAGCGCACCGACATCCCCGGCGCGGCCGGGGTGCCCGGCACCGAGCTGGCGGTGATCGCGGGCGTCGAGCAGCGGCTCGATCCCGGTCTGCCGGGCGACCGCGTCCACACCACGCTCACCCTCACCGCCGACCTCTCCCACCGCTACCGGCGCGACACCGTCCGGATCCAGGGCAATGTCGTGCCCGCCTCGCACGGCGAGAGCCGCGACGAGCCGGTCGGCAGTGGCGACGCCACCCGCGCCCACCAGACGTTCGCGCTGTGGCAGTCGCCGCTGACCTGGCTGCCGGACGACAATCCGCTGGGCGCCACCGCCCAACTGGAGATCCGCGTCGACGGGCTGCTGTGGCACGCCGTGGACAGCCTGGCCGGGCGCGGGCCGCACGAGCGGGTGTATGTGACCGCCCCGGCGGTCGACGGTGGCCGCACGACGGTGACGTTCGGCGACGGCGTGCACGGCGCGCGCCTGCCGACCGGTCACGACAACGTCCGGGCGCGCTACCGCTTCGGGACCGGCCGGGCCGCGAACGTCGCGGCGCACCGCATCACCCAGGCCGTCTCCCGGCCGCTGGGCGTCACCGGCGTCACCAACCCGCAGCCGGCGACGGGCGGCGCGGACGCCGACGGGCCCGGGCTGACCCGGCGCACCATTCCACTGTCGGTGTCCGCCCTGGACCGCCTGGTCTCCCTCGCCGACTACGAGGACTTCGCCCGCTCGCGGGCCGGCATCGGCCGGGCCTCGGCCCGGGAACTCTTCGACGGCCGCCGCCAGGTGCTGCATGTGACGGTCGCGGGCGTGGACGACATCCCCCTGGCACCGGACGCGGACGTGCTGCGGGCGCTGCGCCGTGCCCTCGCCGAGTACGGCGACGCCCGGCTGCCGGTGCGGGTGGACGTCCGTGAGCCGGTGCTGTTGCTGCTCGCGGCGAAGGTGAAGGTGGCACCGGACCGCTCGTGGCCGCTGGTCGAGCCCCGCCTGCGGCAGGCACTGATGAGCGAACTGGGTTACGAGGGGCGCGAGTTGGGTCAGCCGGCCCATCTGTCGCAGGTGCTGGCGGCGGCGCAGGCGGTGCCGGGCGTCGACTACCTGGACGTGGACGCCTTCACCGGCGTCCCGGCCTCCGTCACACCCGAGGAACTCGCCCGCCTGGCCGACCGGTTCACCGAACCACACCAGCCCTCGGTCCCCGCCCGACTCGCCACGTACGACGAGCGCGTCCACGAAGTGCGCGCCGACGGCGGCGAGACCCTCAGCTCCGTCGCCGCCCGCTACGGCATCCCGCTCGCGACGCTGCTGCGCCTCAACCCCGACATCACCGACACCCGCCCGCTGGAGAAGGGCCGCGCGGTCCGCGTCTTCCGCGGCATCAGGCCGGCGCAACTCGCCCTGTTCTCACCGCGGGTCGCGGACACGCTGATCCTCACGGAGGTCACACGATGAGCACGACGAGGGAGCCGGACGGGCTCGCGGAGCTGCTTCCGCAGTGGCACCGGCTGCGCGACGCGGAGGGCGGTGAGCCCCTGCGGGCGCTGCTGGCGGTGATCGCCGAGCAGGTGGACCGGGTACGGGAGGGCGTGGCCCAGAGTTACGACGACTGGTTCGTGGAGAGCGCCGCCGAGTGGGTGCTGCCCTACATCGGGGACCTGGTGGGCTACCGCCCGCTGCCCGGCTACGAGCGGGTCCTGGCGACCGGGCTGCGGGACGGCGGGCTGCCCGACGACTCGCGGCGCCGGCTCGCCGAGGCGCTGGCGCCGCGCCGCGATGTGGCGGCCACCGTCGGCAACCGGCGGCGCAAGGGCACCCTCGCCCTGCTGGAGGAGCTGGCGCAGGGCGTCGCGGGATGGCCGGCGCGGGCGGTGGAGTGCTCCCGGCTGGTCGCGCACCAGCAGCCGGTGAAGCTGTACGGGTCGGACACCCCGGCCGTCGACGCGCGGCGGCTGGGGCGGGGCCGGCTGGCCGATGTCCGGGACGGCGCGGCGCTGGACCTGGCCGGTGGGCCGTTCGGCGCGGTGGCCCGTTCGGTGGACGTGCGACGCGTCAACTCCCGTCGTACGCAGGGGACCAGCTCTCCCGCCGGGGTCGGTCTGTTCGTGTGGCGGCTGAAGCCGTACGCGGTGACGCACGCGCCCGCCTACTGCGTCGACCGGGCCCGCAACCTCTACACCTTCTCGATCCTGGGCAACGACACCCCGCTGGTCACCCGCCCCGAGCCGGAACCGTCCGCGACGCACAGCGCGACGATCGACAACGTGCCGGCCGCGATCCGCCGCCGGCAGTTGCACGACCGGCTCGCCGACTACTACGGACCGGGCAAGAGCTTCACCGTCCGGCGCGACGGCCACGACGCCCCCATCGCGCCGTCCGACATCGTCGTCGCCGATCTGAGCGAGTGGCGCTACCGTCCGCGGCGCGGGCAGGTCGCGGTCGATCCGGAGCTGGGCCGGATGGCGTTCGGCGCGCGCTTCGCGCCGCGGCAGGGCGTGTGGGTGGACTACCACTACGCGTTCGGGGACGACCTGGGCGGCGGCACCTACCCCCGGGAACGGCCCGCCGCCCCGGACGCCGCCGTCTACCGGGTCGGGCCGGGCCAGCCGTTCCGGCGGATCATGGACGCGTACGGCCGGTGGCGGGACGACCGGCGGGCCGGGCCGGGCGGCCCGGACGGCATCATCGAGATCACCCACAGCGGCGCCTACCAGGAGCAGCTCGACTTCGACCTGGAGCCCGGCGACCGGCTCGAACTGCGGGCCGCCGAGGGCACCCGGCCGGTGATCCGGCTGCTGGACTGGTACAGCAACCGTCCCGACGCGCTCAACATCCGCGCCCGTGAGGGCGAGGACCGCCCGCCGGGCGAACGGCCGCGGATGGTGCTCGACGGGCTGCTGGTCACCGGGCGCGGCCTGAACGTCACCGGGCCGATGGGCGCGGTGGTACTGCGGCACTGCACCCTCGTACCGGGCTGGTCGCTGGAGCCGCAGTGCGCTCCGCACTCACCGCAGGAACCGAGCCTGGTCCTGGAGCGGACCACCGCCTGCGTCGAGATCGACCGCTGCGTGCTGGGCGCCATCGAGGTGATCGGCGAGGAGGTCAGCACCGATCCGCTGCCCCTGCACCTGCGCGACAGCATCCTGGACGCCACCGGCTCCGACCGCGCGGCGCTGTCCGCGCCGGACTGCCGGCACGCGCACGCCGTGCTGCACGCGCACCGCACCACCGTCATCGGCGAGGTGCACACCCACGCCGTGGAGATCGCCGAGAACAGCCTGTTCACCGGGCGGCTGCACGTCGCCCGGCGCGGCATCGGCTGCCTGCGCTTCAGCTACGTCCCGCCGGGCTCGCGCACCCCGCGCCGCCACCGCTGCCAGCCGGATTTGGCAGGCCCCCACGACGCGGCCCGGGTGCGGCCGCTGCTGCGCGGGGTGCGCTACGGGACGCCGTGGTACGGGCAGTTGGCGGCGGGCTGCGCCGAGGAGATCCGGCGCGGCGCGGAGGACGGCGCCGAGATGGGCGCGTACCACGACCTCTACCAGCCGCAGCGCGAGGACAGCCTGCGGGCCCGGCTCGCCGAGTACACCCCGGCGGGCACCGACGCGGGGATCGTGTTCGTGACATGAGCCCGCGGCCCGACGCGCGTGACGCGACCACCCGGCCCGGCCGGACCGGCGCCTTCCGGCGTCGCCTTCCTGACCTTCTGAGCATCCCGTACGAGGGGGACCCCTTCCATGCACGCTGATCTCTCCCGCGACACCTACCGGCCGGAGCGGCACTATTCCGCGGTGGTCGCCCAGCAGGGCCGCGTCCAACTGGACGCGGACGCCAACGAGCAGGCCGCGATCCAGCGGCACCAGGCCCGTACGCTCGCCGCCGACCTGATCGGGCAGCACGGCGGGCCGCGCGGCGCCACCGGCTTCCGCATCGAGATGGTCGGCGGCAGCCGGGAGTTGGACGACCTGCTGATCGGCGGCGGCCGCTATTACGTGGACGGCATCTTGTGTGACGCGACCCGGCCGCGGCCCGGCGTTCCGGTGCCGGCGGGCGGGGCGGCCGGCCAGGACGGCGACGACGGGAAGACCGGCGAGGAGGGCCGGGCCGGCCAGGACGGGCCGCGGGACGCGGCGAAGGCGGCCGCCCCACCGGCCACCTGGACCTACTGGGACCAGCCCGACGGCTTCCGGGACCCGGAGCGGCCCGGCGACCGGCTGCCCACCCGGTTCCCTTACCTGGCGTATCTGAAGGTGTGGGAGCGGGTGGTCACCGCGGCCGAGGATCCGGCGCTGCGCGAGGTGGCGCTCGGCTCGGCGATGCCGGACACCGCGGCCCGCACGAAGGTGGTGTGGCAGGTGCTGCCGCTGCCCGGTTCCGCCCTGGGCCTGGAGGGCGACCACCCGCCGGTCGACGACATCCGCGCGGCGTTCGCCCGCTGGGCGCAGCGGGCGTCCGCGCCGGCCTCCCGCCTGGCGGCGCGGGCCGAGCGCCCGGACCACGCCGACGACGGGCCGTGCCTGGTCGCGCCGGACGCCCGCTACCGGGGGCCGGAGAACCAGCTCTACCGCGTCGAGGTGCACGACGGCGGGCCCGCCGCGGACGCCACCTTCAAATGGTCCCGGGAGAACGGTTCGGTGACCTTCCCGGTCGACGAACTCGACGGTACCTGGGTGGAGTTGGCCTCCCTCGGCAACGACGACAAGCTCTCCCTGGCGGTCGGGGACCTGGTGGAGTTCGTGGACACCGCGTACACCAGCCGCGGCGAGGCGGAGCCGCTGCTGCGGGTGGAGGAGGTCGACCTGCCCGGGCGGCGGGTGCGGCTGTCGGGCGAGCCGGCGCCGGGCGTGGGACGGCGGCCGGAGCTGCGTCCCTTCCTGCGCCGCTGGGACCACCACGAGACCGGGCGGACCGGCCGCGGCGGGCAGGCGGGCCAACTGCGGCACGGCGCGGTGCGGGTGGCGGAAGGCCGCTGGCTGCCGCTGGAGGACGGCGTGGAGGTGTACTTCGCGGCCGGCGGCACCTACCGGACCGGCGACTTCTGGCTGATCCCGGCACGTACGGCCACCGGCGGCGTGGAGTGGCCGGTGGACGCGGCGCGTCGCCCGCTGCTCCAGGACCCGGCCGGCATCGAGGTGCACTACGCGCCGCTGGCCTGGGTGGAGGGCGAACAGACCGCCCCCGACCTGCGGCTGGCGTTCCGGCCGCTGGCGGCGGGCATCCCGGCGGCGGACGACGCGGCACTGGCGGCCGAGGAGGAGGCGCGGGCGCAGGAGGCCGACGGCGAGGCGGCCGGCGAACCGGCGGAACGTGCGGTGAGCAGGTCGCAGACGACCGCCGCGGCGGAAGCCGCCGTCGACGAGGAAGGGAACCACTGATGGCCACGCCCCTGACCGCTTCCCGGTTGCTCAAGGCCCTGCGCGACGAGGGTCTGATCGTCCACGAGGTGCGCAGTTGGCGCACCCACAACCGTAATTCCAAGGGCCCCTGGGGCCCGATGCACGGCGTGATGATCCATCACACCGTCACCAAGGGCACCGCGAACTCCGTGGACCTGTGTTACGACGGGCACGCGGCGCTGCCGGGGCCGCTGTGCCACGGCGTGATCGACAAGAAGGGCGAGATCCATCTCGTCGGCAACGGGCGCGCCAACCACGCCGGACTGGGCGACCGCGACGTCCTGCGGGCGGTGATCAACGAGACGGAACTGCCGCCCGACAACTCCGCCGACACCGACGGCAACCGGCACTTCTACGGCTTCGAGTGCGTCAACCTCGGCGACGGCAAGGACCCGTGGCCATCGGAGCAGATGGTCGCCATCGAGAAGGTGTCGGCGGCGATCTGCCGGGCGCACGGCTGGAGCGAGCGCTCGGTGATCGGGCACAAGGAGTGGCAGCCGGGCAAGACCGATCCGCGCGGCTTCACGATGGACTCGATGCGGGCGCGGATAAAGAAGCGGCTGGCGAAGGCGGCGGAGGGCAGCGCGGGGTCGGGGTCGGGTTCGGGGTCGGGGTCGGGCTCCGGTGACGACACCACCCGGCCGGTGCCGCCGAGGCCGGAACACCCGCCGTACGAGCCGTTCCCCGGGCGCGGTTTCTTCCACACGGGCGCGCGCGACGCGGTGATCACGGCGATGGGCAGGCGGTTGGTGGCCGAGGGTTGCGGCCACTACGAAGAGGGCCCCGGTCCGGAGTGGACCGAGGCGGACCGGAAGTCGTACGCGGCCTGGCAGCGCAGGCTGGGCTTCTCCGGGCGGGACGCGGACGGGATACCGGGGAAGGTGAGCTGGGACCGGCTGCGCGTTCCCCACTCCTAGGTGTGGGCGGCGGGCCGAGCGGCGGAGCCCGACACCGCACGCCCGCGCATTCGCCCACCGGCGCATTCGCCGACCGCGCGGCCCCGGGGAACGCAAAAGGCCGGGCGGTCCTCCCCCACAGAGGACCGCCCGGCTGTTCATGGGTGTTCCGGCCTGACCGGACATCGCGGTGACGCTTGCGCGCCGCCCCGCGAGGCTGCCGCCGCAGCCGGCGGGCCGGTCCCCGAGGGGACCCGGCCTACGCCGTTCCGGTGCTGCCGGAGGTACGGGCGGTGCGGGTGGGCCCGGCCGTGCCCGGGGGACGGATGATGCCCGTCTCCTGAGCTAGGGCCGAAGGGCCCGGCCGCACCGGCCGACCGTACCGTCGAGCGGTCCTCAGACGGCCTGGACCGGGAGCACCGGGAAGGCCGGGAGCGCCGGGATGTTGGCGGCGTTGGTCAGGTCGGCCGGGGCGGCGGGGAGGGCGGGAGCGGCGGGAGCGGCCGGGACGGCCGGGACGGCGACCGGGGCCGCGCCGCGCACGCCGTTGGCGGCGTCGGTGGCGGTGCTCTTGGCGTCGGCGGCGGCCACGGTGGCCAGGCCCTGCGCGAACGGACGGGCCTCGGCGGCGACGCCCTGCGCGAAGGGGGTGACCTCCGCGGCGACACCCTGCACGAACGGGGTGGCCTTGGCGGCCACGTTCTGCGCGAGGCCCTGCGCCCGGCCGCCGACCACGGTCACGAACGGGGTCGTCCGGCCCGCGGCGTCAGCGGCGAGCTGACCGGCACCGCCGACGGCACCCTGGGCGACCGGCACGACCTTGACGACGATGCGGCGGGCGACGGGCGGCAGCACGTCGTCGGCGGCCTGCTCGACGGCCGGACGGACGGTGCCGAGACCGCCCTGGGCGAGGTCCGTGAGCTGCTCGGGACGGACACCCGCGGCGGCGAGGGCGGCCAGCAGGTTGTCGGCCGAGCCGGGCGCCTTCGGCAGCGCCGGGGCCTTCGGCAGCTCGGGGGTGGCGGGCAGCTCACCGGGCAGACCGGCGGACGGAACGCCCGGGGTGGCGGGCAGCGACGGGGTGGCGGGCACCTTGCCGTCGGTGAGCTTGGTGGCGCGCTTGAGCGCCTTCTTGGCGTCCTTGTCGGCCTTCTTGCCCGCCGCCTTGGCGGTGGCCTTGCCCTTGTTCAGGTCGGCGGCCTTGGCCGGGTCGCCCTGCTTCCGCAGGCCGTCCAGCGTGTCGGTCACGCGGCCGAGGCCGTCGGCCGAGGGCAGCGCCGGCGCGGCGGGCAGGTCGTCGGTGGAGACACCGCCGAGGGCGCTCTTGGCCTTGCCGGCCGCGTCACCGGTGGGGAGCTGCTTCGCGGCGTCGGTCACCGAGCCGGTGGACGGCAGGTCCGGGGTGACGGGCAGCTCGGCGGCGCTGGCGGCGACGGTGCCCAGGGCCCACAGGCCGGTGGCAGCGGCGGCGACGACGATGGAGCGACGGATGTTGGAGCGCATGGTGGTGAAAGTCCTTCGAATTCAGGGAGGTTTGACGGGCAGACCTGTCCCGCCCCCGCGCGGCAGGTCGGTTACAGACGCGGAACGGTCTGCCCTAGCCGGGGAATTCGAGGATTTCTTCGGCACGCCGACGCGTCGGAGCGCCATCGGCCGTGCGGACGCCACCGGGCAGCAGCCGGAAGCGTGTGGAGTCCGCCGTGGCGGCGGCGTGCTGGTCCCCGCCTCGGGGACCGTGGCCGTCACCGGCGTGGTGCGAGGAGGGCGCCACGGGGCCTTGCGGCAACTGCGCCGGAAGGCCGTCGTGTCCCTGGCCGCGCTGCTCGTGCGCGGCGGTGGGCGCCTGTGCCGCGGTGGTGTGCGCCGACGCCTCCGCGGCCTGGGCCGAGAAGCGTGCGGCGAGGTCACCGGCGGGCGACGCGGTCCGCGCACCGGCCGGCCGCGCACCGTGGCGCGCCTCGTCCGTGGCGGGCGCACCGCTGCCGGGCTGTACCGGAAGCTCGCAGGTCGGCAGCGGTACGGGCAGCGTGGCGCCGGCCGCGTCCCGGAACTTTCCCACGACACCGGCCACGGGTGCGGCGATCGGGCCGGTGACCGGCTCGGCCCGCTCGGCGGCGGGCCGCACGGCCCGGGCGAACGCCTCGGACGCGGTGTCCTCGCGCTCCGCCAGCTTCGTGCGGGTCGCCTCGCGGTGCCGCGCGAACGCGGCCCGGTCCGCCGCCCCGTCCCGGGTGGCGGCCCGGGAGGGGGTGGACGCCTCGTCCGGAGCGGAAGCCCCGTCAGAGGAGGTCCGGGCGGGCGCGGTAGCGCTGGAGTCGGTGGGCGTCGGGGCCTCGTCGGACGACGTGTCCCGGACGGTGGTCACCGGACCGGTGAGATTCGGCGACCGCGTGCCGTCGTCGGCGTGCGCGCCGGGACCGAAGGCGAAGCCGAGAGCTACGAAGCCGACCAGGAAGAGCCCCGCCAGCAGCGCACGCCGCGCGGCCACGGTGCGCACAGAGCGCACGGCGGCAGGCATGACGAACACAGCGGACAAGGAGGGGACCTTCCCATACGGACGGGGACACGCCGGGCCTTCTGCCCAGGTGTCACTCGCGTCGCGGGCGATCGAGCGATGGCCTGATCCTTGCACGACAAACCAGGTGTCACGCAAGTCCGGTCGGCGATCCTGTCACCGTTGCTCCTCCATGTCCGGTATGGGCAGCGGCCGTTTCTCCAGGGCGGCGGCCATCACCTCGGGGAACAGATCGGGTGTGCACGCGAACGCCGGTGCGCCCAGGGCCGCGAGAGCCGCGGCGTGCTCCCGGTCGTAGGAGGGCGCGCCCTCGTCGGAAAGTGCGAGCAAGGTCACGAACCGCACGCCGGAGGCTTGCATCGCGGCGACCCGTTTGAGCATCTCGTCCCGGATACCGCCCTCGTAGAGGTCGCTGATGAGCACGACGACGGTCTCGGTGGGGCGGGTGATCCGGGACTGGCAGTAGGCGAGCGCGCGGTTGATGTCCGTGCCGCCGCCGAGCTGGGTGCCGAACAGGACGTCGACGGGATCGTCGATCTGGTCCGTCAGATCCACGACCGCGGTGTCGAAGACGACGAGACGGGTGTCCAGGGCCCGCATGGAGGCGAGTACGGCGCCGAACACCGAGGCGTAGACGACCGAGGCGGCCATCGATCCGGACTGGTCGACGCAGAGCACCACTTCCTTCTTCACCGACCGGGCGGCCCGGCCGTAGCCGATCAGCCGCTCGGGGACGACCGTGCGGTATTCCGGGAGGTAGTTCTTGAGGTTGGCCCGGATCGTGCGGTTCCAGTCGATGTCGTGGTGCCGCGGCCGGCTGATCCGCGCCGAGCGGTCCAGCGCGCCCGTGAGGGTGGCGCGGGTGCGGGTCTCCAGGCGTTTTTCCAGTTGCTCGACGACCTTGCGGACGACGGCCCGCGCGGTCTCCTTGGTCGTCTCCGGCATGACCTTGTTGAGCGAGAGGAGGGTGCCGACCAGATGGACGTCCGCCTCCACGGCCTCCAGCATCTCCGGCTCCAGCAGCAGCGTGGACAGCCCGAGCCGGTCGATGGCGTCCCGCTGCATCACTTGGACCACGGAGGAGGGGAAGTAGGTGCGGATGTCGCCGAGCCAGCGGGCCACGCCGGGCGCCGAGGCGCCCAGTCCCCCCGAACGCCGCCCGTCACCGGCCCGCCGGTCCGCCCGGCCCCCGCCGCTCCCCTCGTTGTAGAGCGAGGCCAGGGCGCCGTCCATCGCGGCGTCCCGCCCCCGCAGCTCGCACCCCGTGCCGTCCGCCCCGTGCCCGCCGAGCACCAGCCGCCAGCGCCGCAGCCTCTCGGCCTGTGTGTCGGTCATGTCGCCACCCCCGTCAGTCCGTTGTGCTCCCTCGCGTCCTCTTCCTCGTCCCCGCCGACGCCGTCACCGACGCCGACGCCGAAGCCGTCCTGGCCGGTGCCCAGCAGCAGCCGCAGGGTGGGGAGCACGGCCGCGGCGCGGTCCCGGTCCAGGCCGGGGCCGAACCCTGGAGCCGCCGCCTCGGATCCCGCGGCCGTCTCGCCGGCGGCCCCGGGGCCGCGCCGCACCAGCTCGCCCAGGGTGCGGCGCACCCCTTCCTCGTACTCCGCGAACGTCCGGCGCAGCAGCGGCAGCACAGCCGTGAAGGCGTTGGCCGGTACCCGCGTCAGCCAGCCGTCCACGAGCGCGAGCAGCCGCTCGTCATGGACCAGCAGCATGCCGCCGCCGTCCCCGCCGCCGAGGAATCCCTCGATCCACGCGGCGGCTTCGGCGGGCGCGGTGCCCGGTGACAGGGCGAGCCCCATCAGCCGCGCCGCGCCGGCGTCGCCCAACTGGCCGTCGTCCAGCAGCAGCCGGGCCGCCCGGCCGCGTATCAGCCCCGGCACCGCGTCGCGTCCGGCCACGCCCCGCAGCACCACCGCCCAGCGCGCCCGCAGATCGGCCGGCGCGTCGGCCGGGAGCTGGCCGAGGAGGCCGACGGCCTGGTGGGTGGCGTCGAGATGGCCGCGCATCTCCGCGGCGCCGTCCGCGTCCAGTCCGGCGCAGGCCGGCGGCAGCCCGATGAAGACCCGCTCGGCCAGCCCCCGCGCCACCTCCAAAAGCGCCGCGCCGTCCGTCCCCCGCACATCGCCGTAGCGCACGGACCGTACGAGCGCGGGCAGCGCCTGGGCGAGATGGCCGACGTCGGAGTCCAGGGCGGCCCGGTCCGACAGGGCCCGCATGACCACCGGCAGGGCGTCCGGCAGGTCGGCGAGCAGGCAGCGTTCGGCGAGCGCCGTGATCTCGGCGAGCGAGGCCGCCTTCGCCGCCTCGGACGCGGCCTTGGCGGTGGCGGCGAACAGCACGGTCGTGCCCCAGATCCCGGCCTCCGCGACCCGCACGGCCAGCTCCGGCTCCCAGCGCAGCCGCCATGTCTCCCGGAACGTGCCCGTACTGCCACGGGAGTCGGCGGCGGGCTCGCCCCAGGGGATGCCGAGCAGCCGCAGCCGGTGCAGCAGCCTGCTGCGCGCGGCGTCGGTCTCCTTGCGCAGGTCCAGCTCCCGCTCCCGCTCCAGCGCCTCCGGTTTGAGTCGCAGGGTGCGCTGGCTGCGGGCGAGGTCCCGCTGGAGCGGCACGGCGGGGGCGTCCTCGGGCACCTCGCCCAGGACGTCCCCGACCACCAGACGGTCGTGGATCAGCGAGGTCGGTGCCTGGGAGCCGTCGCCCATGACGGCGCTGATCGCGTCCTGCGTCTCCGTCAGCCCGGCCAGCGGGCGCCCGCGGACCGTGGCGAGGCCCTCGGCGAGCCGCACCGCTTCGATGACATGCGCGGAGGAGACGGCGTAGTCCTCTTCGCGCAGCAGGCCGGCGACCTTGGTCATCCAGCGCTCGATGGGCCGGTCGGGGGCGCTGAAGAGATGGCCGTACCAGCCGGGTGAGGCGATACCGGCGCCGTAGCCGCTGCGCCGGGAGAGCCGCCGGTGCGTCCACGGCACCCAGGTCACCTCGGTCTTCGCCTTCGGCAGGCCCTTGAGCAGTCGCCGGTCGGCGGCGACGGTGCTGCGGCGGGCCAGCGCCGGGACGTGCCACGCCCCGCACACCACGGCGAGGTCGTCGCCGAACTCGCGGCGGGCGTCCCGCAGGCGCAGCCGCATATGGGCCTCGCGCACCGGATCGCGGTCGTGCCCGCCGTCGCCGTACCTCTCGCGCAGCGCCCCCATCGCCTCGGCCAGCGCGGCGAACGGGGCGAGCGCGTCCGCCCCGGAACCGGGAGCGCGGCGGTGCTCGACGACGTCCTCCCACCAGCGCTCGGGGTCGTCGTAGCCGGCGGTCTCGGCCAGCACCCCGATCGGATCGACCCGTACGTCCCCCGGGTCCCCGGGCCCCTCGTCATCCGCCGCGTCGGCCGTGGCCAGGGTGTGCGCCGCCGGCAGGTCGATGAAGCGGACCGGCACCTGGCGCTCGCACGCCCAGCGCAGCGCCACCCACTCGGGGGAGAACTCCGCCAGCGGCCAGAACGCGGCCCGGCCGGGGTCGTCCAGGACGTGCGCGAGCAGGGCCACCGGCGGCCGCATGTCCTCCCGTGCGGCCAGCGGGACCAGTGCGTCGGCTTCCGGTGGGCCCTCGATCAGGACCGCGCCGGGCAGGCACTGCTCCAGGGCGGCCCGGACGGCCCGCGCCGACCCGGGCCCGTGGTGCCGCACGCCGAGCAGCACCGGCCCAGTCGTCTCCGGCCCGGCCGTCCCCAGCCCGGCCGTCCCCCGCTCCGCCGCCCGGCTCCCGGCCGCCTCGCGCCCGCTCATGCGCTCACCTCCCGGCAGGCGCGGTAGAAGTCCTTCCAGCCGTCGCGCTCGCGCACGACCGCCTCCAGGTACTCCTGCCAGATGACCCGGTCGGCGGCCGGATCGCGGACGACCGCGCCCAGGATCCCCGCGGCGACATCCCCGGGGCGCAGCACACCGTCCCCGAAGTGGGCGGCCAGTGCCAGGCCGTTCGTCACCACGGAGATCGCCTCGGCCGTGGACAGCGTGCCGGAGGGCGACTTGAGCTTGGTGCGGCCGTCGGCCGTGACGCCGTCGCGCAGCTCCCGGAAGACCGTCACGACCCGCCGGATCTCGTCCATGCCCTCCGGCGCGGCCGGCAGGTCCAGCGAGCGGCCGATCTGGTCGACGCGGCGCGAGACGATGTCCACCTCTTCGTCCGGTGTCGCGGGCAGCGGCAGGACGACGGTGTTGAAGCGACGGCGCAGCGCGCTGGAGAGTTCGTTGACGCCGCGGTCGCGGTCGTTGGCCGTGGCGATCAGGTTGAAGCCGCGGACGGCCTGCACCTCCTGCCCCAATTCCGGTATGGGCAGGGTCTTTTCGGACAGGACGGTGATGAGCGTGTCCTGTACGTCGGCCGGGATGCGGGTCAGCTCCTCGACCCGCGCGGTCATGCCCCGCGCCATCGCGCGCATCACCGGGCTGGGCACGAGCGCCTCGCGGCTGGGGCCGTTCGCGAGCAACTGGGCGTAGTTCCAGCCGTAGCGGATGGCCTCTTCGGGGGTGCCGGCGGTGCCCTGGACGAGCAGCGTGGAGTCGCCGCTGACCGCGGCCGCCAAATGCTCCGACACCCACGTCTTGGCGGTGCCCGGCACACCGAGCAGCAGCAGCGCGCGGTCCGTCGCGAGGGTCGTCACGGCGACCTCGACGATCCGGCGCGGGCCGACGTATTTCGGCGTGATGACCGTGCCGTCCGCGAGCGTGCCGCCCAGCAGATACGTCGCGACCGCCCACGGCGAGAGGAGCCACCGCTCGGGCCGGGGCCGGTCGTCGGACGCGGCGAGGGCCTTGAGCTCCTGCGCGAAGGTGACCTCCGCGTGCGGTCGCAGCGCCTCGCCGGAAGCGGCCTCCCGCGCCGCGTCATCCCCCGTCGTGATGCCGTTGTCGGACATGGCTCCCCCTCGTCGCACGGTGTGCGGCCCGCACCCCGAAAATCCCGCCGGCCGCTTGCGTGAACAAGCCTGCACCACGCCACTGACAACGCCCCGAAAACCGTCTGTGACCTGGGAGTTCGGGTGCGCCGAAGGCGATTGTCAGTGGCGGGTCGTAGCGTCGTTGGCATGAATCCGCAGGGGGAACGCTGGACGACGGATCAGGTGCTCGCGCTGGCGCCCGACGCCGCATCACGCACGGCGGGCGGCAGGCTCGCGAGGCCCGGTCCGTGGTCGGAGACGGGCGCCGGCGACGGCGCGGTGTGGGGGCGGTGCGAGGGCAGCGGCAAGGAGCCGTATCAAGCCGTTGTCGACATCAACGGCCCGGCTTTCACCTGCAGTTGCCCGAGCCGTAAGTTCCCGTGCAAGCACGCGCTGGGGCTGCTGCTGCTCTGGGCGGGCGCGGACGGGGCGGTGGCGGCGGGCGAGCCGCCGCAGTGGGCGGGCGAGTGGCTGGCGGCGCGCCGGGAGCGGGCCGGGCGGGCCGCGGGTGCCGCGGCGGGCTCCGGCGCCGCCTCGCGCGCGCCCGCCGATCCGGAGGCCGCCCGGCAGCGGGCCGAGCGCCGGATGCGGCGGATCGGCGCGGGCGCGTCGGAGCTGGAGCGCCGTCTGGAGGACCTGCTGCACTCCGGGCTGGCCGCGACCGGCCCCGGTGGCTACGGCTCGTGGGACGAGACGGCGGCCCGCATGGTCGACGCGCAGGCGCCCGGCCTCGCCTCGCGCGTACGGGAGTTGGCCTCGGTCGCGGCTTCCGGTGCCAACTGGCCGGCACGCCTGCTGGAGGAGTGCGCGCTGCTCCATCTCCTCGACCGGGGCTTCCTCGGGATCGAACGCCTGCCGGCCCCGCTCGCGGCGACGGTGCGCGCCCGCGTGGGGCTGACGACGGAGGCCGCGGACCTGCTGGCCGGCCCGGAGGCGGCGACGGTCCGGGACCGCTGGCTGGTGCTCGCGCAGCACGACAGGGAGGACGGCAAGCTGACCACCCGCCGGATCTTCCTGCGCGGTGAGCGCACCGGCCGGATGGCGCTGCACCTCTCCTTCACCGGCGCGAACCGCCCACCGGCCACGGCGCTGCCGCCCGGTCTGCTCCTGGACGCGGACCTGGCCTACTACCCCGGCGCCCGCCCGCTGCGCGCCACCCTGGGTGAGCGCCATGCCCCGGCCGTCCCCGGCCCGGTGCCGCCGGGCTGCGGCATCGACGCCGCGCTGGCCGCGTACGGCGACGCGCTGCGCGACGATCCCTGGCTGGATTCCTGGCCGGTGGTGCTCGCCGACGTCACGCCCATACCGGGCCACGATGGCGAGGGCTGGCAACTGGCCGACGCGGACGGGGAGTCGGCGCTGCCGCTGGACCCGCGCTGCCTGGGCCGTCCGGCCGCCCTGTGGCAACTGGCGGCCATATCGGGGGGCGCGCCGATCACGGTCTTCGGCGAATGCGGCCACCGCGGCTTCCTGCCGCTGACCGCCTGGGATCCCGCTCCGGTGTCCTTGTGAGCCGCCCCCGGCCGTCCCGCCGCCCTCACCCGCGCCGCCCGACTCCTGGAGGAACGCCATGCACGCCCCGCTGAACGCCGCGCCGAACGCCCCCGCCACCGACACCACCCCCTCCACCCCCTCCACTCCCCTCACCTCGCCCCCTCCCGCCACCCCGCTCGCACCGGCCGCGGAAGCGTCATGGGCGGACCTGGTCAGCGCCGCGCTGCTCGGTACGGAGCGCCGGACGCCGCCGGTGGCCGTGCGGGCCGGGCAGAGTGGCGCCGCCGCTCTCCTTGACGGCGCCGCCGTCAGCACGGTGCGCCGCCGGGCCGCCCTGCGCCCCGCCCCGGCCGGCGAACGGCCCGCACCGGCCCCCGCCGACCCGCGTCCGCCGCTGCCGCCCGCCGCACGGCGCAGACTCGCGCTGCTGCTCGCCGACCGTGGCGGCAGCGGCGGCAGCCGGCGCGGCACCGCCCCCGACCTGACGGAGCTGCTGCCCCAGTGGCTGGCCGCCGCCGGTTCCTACGGCTATCGCGCCCCCGAGGCGCTGCTGCCCGCGCTGCTCGACGCCGCGCGCGCCCGTACGGACCTGCGGCCCGCCGCGCTCGCCCTGGCCGGGCCGCGTGCCCTGTGGCTGGCGCGGCTCAACGACGAATGGAAGTTCGCGCTGCGCGGCCTGGGCGGCGCGTCGGCCGTGGCCGGCGCCGAAGACCCCGAGAAAATCCGGGAGTTGTGGGAGGAGGGCCTGTTCGCGGAGCGGGTCGCGCTGCTGACCGCCGTACGCCGCCGTGACGCGGCGGCCGGCCTCGCCCTGCTCGCCACGACCTGGGCCACCGAGCGGGCGGAGGACCGCCTGATGTTCCTGGACTCGCTGCGCGAGGGCCTCTCCGCTGCCGACGAGCCGTTCCTGGAAGAGGCGCTGTCCGACCGCAGCCGCAACGTCCGCGCCACCGCCGCCGAGCTGCTGTCCGCGCTGCCCGACTCCGCCCTCGCGGCCCGGATGGCCGAGCGCGCCGGGCGGTGCGTCGGCCTGGCGGACGGACCGGTGATCGGCGTGGAGCCACCGCAGGCGTGTGATGCCGGGATGCAGCGGGACGGTGTGGCCGCCAAGCCGCCCACGGGCCGGGGCGAACGGTCGTGGTGGCTGGGCCAGTTGGTGGAGGCGGCGCCGTTGGACGGGTGGCGCGAACGGCTCGGGGGCCGCGAGCCGCAGGAGATCGTCGCCCTTCCGGTGGCCGACGGCCGGCGCACGGAGCTGCACGACGCCTGGTGCCGCGCGGCGGTGCGCCAGCGCGACGCCGCGTGGGCGCGGGCGCTGCTGGGCAATCCCGGCATCCCGGCGGGGGCGGACGACGAGGCTCCGGCCGGCTCGTCGCGCGACCTGGCGAAGCTGCTGACCGTCCTGCCCGATGAGGAACGGGCGCTGTGGGTGGCGGGCTTCATCGCCGCACACGGCCTGTCGGAGGCTTTCCGGATGCTGGGGGTCTGCGCGGTGCCCTGGTCCGAGCCGCTGGGCGGGGCGGTCATCGACGCGCTGGACATCGCCCGGGACGCCGGCAGCTATCCGTGGAGCTTCAGCGGGGTGATGGGCCTGGCCGAGCGCTGCCTGGACCCGGCCGCGGCGGATCGGCTGGACATGCTGACCGCCCTCACCGACGAGCCGGAGGGCGCCTCACCGGGCGCCGGCGGCTACTGGTCGGAAGCCTTCCAGCGCCTGGTCGGCACCCTGCGCCTGCGCGCCACCATGCACGCCGAACTCGCCGGCCGGCCCGACACCCCGGCCGCCGCACCCGCTCCCGCCCTCGGACAGGAGGCCACGCCATGACCGGCCCCGGGCCGCCGCCCCGGGCCGGGTCGTCCGCCTCAGACCGCCAGCGGGCGCACGTGCGCGTTGACCCACTCCACGATCGAGGCGGTCGTCGCGCCCGGCGTGAAGATCTCCGCCACACCCTGCTCCTTGAGCGGCGCGATGTCCGCCTCGGGGATGATCCCGCCGCCGAAGACCTTGATGTCCGCCGCGTCGCGCTCCTCCAGCAGGGCGATCACCTTCGCGAAGAGGGTGTTGTGGGCGCCGGAGAGGATGGACAGCCCGATCGCGTCGGCGTCCTCCTGGATAGCGGTGTCGACGATCTGCTCGGGGGTCTGGTGCAGCCCGGTGTAGATGACCTCCATACCGGCGTCGCGCAGGGCCCGCGCGATGACCTTGGCGCCCCGGTCGTGACCGTCCAGCCCCGGCTTGGCCACGACGACGCGGATCGGCCCCGACCTGCCCGCCGCGCCCTGGCTTCCCGCTTGCGCTCCGTCGTGCCGAGCCACATCCATCACTGCCTCCAAGCCATGCACGGCACTCCCAGGAGGGTGCCGCCGAGCCGACAATCGCCCGCGCCACCGCCGTCGGGCGGCCACGAGCGTGAACGAACGTTATCGCCAGCATCCCGTACTCCAGTCGTTTCGTGACATGCGGGGAGGGGGAAATCACACATGGGACACGTTCGCTACGCGCCGCGTCCCGCGTGCAGCGCCGCACGGTCGGGCGGCGGGCGTGCGGGCCGGGCGCGAGGGGAGTCGCAGCCGGGCCCGCGAGCCGCACGGCCCTCATCAGGCGAGGCACCGCCCTCGCCCTGCTGCTCATGACTTCCCACGAGGGCTCACGGGTGTCGAAGCCGCCTCCCGTGTGCCGTTCGGGAGGTCGGCCATGCAGGCCCTGCCCTTTCTCTCCACACCTCTTCCGCTCGCCCGCTTCCTCGGCGCGCCACTCCGGGGCACCCGCGCGCTCGGCACGCGCCTGACCTCGCTGCTCGCGCCCAGTACGGCCATCGAGCTGGCGATCCTCGCCGGCCATCTCGTCCTCTACCCCACCGGCATCTCGCAGGAACAGCCGCCACCGCATGCCACCGCCGGGCACCGCTCCGGTGACCGGGACCCGGAGCCCGGCTCTCCGGCCCTGCTGCCGACGGAGGGCCGCGCCCACCCCCCGGTCCTGCTGCTGCACGGCTTCATCGACAACCGCTCCGTCTTCCTCCTGCTGCGCCGCTCCCTGCACCGGTACGGCTGGCGCCATGTCGAGGCGCTCAACTACTCCCCGCTCACCTGCGACATCCGCAAGGCGGCCGACCTGTTGGGCAAGCATGTGGAGGAGATCTGCGCGCGCACCGGCCACGGCCGCGTCGACATCGTGGGCCACAGCCTCGGCGGCCTCATCGCCCGTTACTACGTCCAGCGCCTGGGCGGAGACGCCCGCGTACGCACGGTGATCACCCTCGGCACGCCGCATGCCGGGACGAGCGTGGCGCCCGTGATGTCGGCGCACCCGATCATCCGCCAGATGCGCCCGGAGTCCGATGTGATCGCGGAGTTGGCCCTTCCGGCGCCGCGCTGCCGGACGCGTTTCGTGGCGTTCTGGAGCGCGGAGGACCACGTCATGCAGCCGCCGGAGACGGCCCGGATCACGCACCCGGACCTCACCGCGGAGAACGTCCGGGTCAGCGGCGTGGGCCACCTCGCCCTGCCGGTCAACGGCACCGTCGCCGCCGGTATCCGCGAAGCCCTCACCTCGGCGGAGGTCGTGGAAGGAGCCGCGAACGTCATTTCGGTGGCCTGAACCGCGCGGTGGGCGGCCGCCGCGGGGCCGCGTCATCGACGTGCTGACGACAATTTCTCGAACATGTCTCGAACGGGGCGCCAAGAACTCGCATGGGCATTGGCGAAAGGCGGCCAAATGCCCGGTCTCGCCGAGCCCGAAACCTGTGGAAGATTGTCGCCGTCGCGTACCGCCGGGTACAGTCGCCGCTAATTCTCCTGCTGCCGAGGCGAAAGAGAAGTTGGTGAACGACCGTCACCCATCGGGGGCTCAGCTTCCGACCGGCCCCACTTCCGACGCCTCGTATGCGCATTATCCGGCCTACGACTCCTACGGGCAGCAGCATTCCCAGGACGCCTGCGCCGAGTACGGCGACGGCGACCCCCTCTTCGGTTCGCTTCCCGGCTCCTACGAGACCGGCCAGTACGACACCACCGCGTACGACGCCACCGGCGTCACCTCCTACGGCAGTGCCTCCTACGACCACGCGCCGTACGGCAACGGCACCCAGTACGACGCCGGCCAGTACGACACCGGCGCGTACGCGACGACCGGCGGCCATGGGGGCGGCGCCTACGACACCGGTGCCTACGAGGCCGTCGCCCACGACCAGGGCGGCTACGCCACCGACGGTTACGCCGCCCCGGGCGCGGAGCAGGGCGCGGGCTTCGCCCCGTACGCCCACACCGGCTACGAGGCGCCGACGCCCGCCTACGACCTCGCCGGCCACGAGCCGGGCCACGACGCCGGCAACGGCTACGACGGCGGCTACGGCAGCGCTACGTACGACACGACGGGCGGGTACGACACCGGGAGTTACGCCACCGGGACGTACGACACGGGCGGTTACGCCACCGGCACCTACGACACCGCCGGCTTCACGGCCGTCGCCGAGGACACCGCCGGCTTCGAGGCGACCGCCGTGTGGTCCACCGCCGACGCGAACCTGATCTCCGGCATCCCGGCCCAGGCGGGACCGCCGCCGACCGACATGAGCCAGTGGGAGACCACGACGTGGGACGCCGGCTCCGCTTACGACAGCGCGCCGTACGAGTCCCCGTACGAGCCCGCCGCCGAGGCCCCGGACGCCCCGGAAGCCTCGGAGGACCCCTCCGCCACTCCGGCCCCCGATGACGACGCCGCGACGGTCGCCGACGCGATGACGCAGGCCATGCCGGTCACCCCGTCGGCCACCGTCCCCGCCGCGCGGCGCGTCGCGGGCCCGGCGGCCGGAAAGCCGGTCCGGGGCCGCGGCCGTCGCCGTACGGCGAAGCGGTCGGCGCTGCTGACCGTCGCCGTCCCCTCGGTCGCCGCGATGGGCGTGTGCGCGGTGGCCGCCGCCTCCGTCACCGGCTTCGCCTCCGAGGACAAGGACGACGCGACCGCGCAGGCCGCCCCGGACGCGGGGGCGGTCAAACCGGCCGTGGCCAACAGCAAGCTCGACACCCAGCTCGCCGGTCTGACCAGGGGCGCCGACGACTTCGCCGACCGCGCCAGCCGTACCCAGGAGCGGATCGACCTCAAGGAGCGGCAGGCGCTGGAGCGCAAGCGCAAGGCGGAGGAGGCGGCCCGCAAGGAGGCCGCCCGCCCCAAGTTCGTGCTGCCGGTGTCGCAGCCCGGGCTGAGCGCCCTCTACGGCCAGGCCGGCGTCAACTGGATGTCCGTGCACACCGGGATCGACTTCCCCGTCAGCTACGGCACGCCCGTCATGGCCGCCACCGACGGCACCGTACGCACCCAGTGGAACTCCGCCTACGGCAACATGGCGATCGTGACGGCGGCCGACGGCACCGAGACGTGGTACTGCCACCTGAGCAGCACCAAGATCCGTTCGGGCTCGGTCAAGGCCGGTGACCAGATCGCCTACTCGGGCAACTCGGGCAACTCCACCGGCCCGCATCTGCACTTCGAGGTGCGTCCCGGCAGCGGCTCGGCGATAGACCCGCTGCCGTGGCTGCGCAGCCACGGACTCGACCCGAACTGACCGGCCCGGCCGGCCGCCGCTGAGGCCGGCCCGCCAACCACCGGCCGCCGACAACGGGCCCGTCGACAACGGGCCCCGGCCGGCCGCCCGGCTAGAGCTTCTCCACCGGCGCGTACCGCAGCAGCAGCCGCTTGGGCTTCTCGCCGCCGAAGTCGATGGTCGCCTCGGCGTTGTCGCCGCTGCCCTTGACGCCCACCACCGTGCCCAGCCCGAAGCTGTCGTGGGTGACGCGGTCGCCGATGGCCAGCGAGACCACCTGGCGGTTCGAGGCCCGGCGGGTCGCGAAGCCGCTCGGCCCCTTGGCCCGGGCGGCGGACAGCGTGGAGGCGATGCCGCCGCCGAAGCCGCCCCCGCCGCCCGACGACAGCCCGCCCATCGAGGCGGACGGTGTCGCGGGCCCGGTCCGCTTCCACTGGACGTAGTCGTCCGGGATCTCCTCCAGGAACCGGGAGGCCGGGTTGTAGGAGGGCTGGCCCCACGCGCTGCGCATCGTCGAGCGGGTGAGGTAGAGCCGCTCGCGGGCGCGGGTGATGCCGACGTAGGCCAGCCGGCGCTCCTCCTCCAGCTCCTTGGTCTGGCCCAGCGCGCGCATGTGCGGGAAGACGCCGTCCTCCATGCCCGTCAGGAAGACCACCGGGAATTCCAGGCCCTTGGCGGTGTGCAGGGTCATGAGGGTGATGACGCCGCTGCCGTCCTCGTCCTCGTCGGGGATCTGGTCGGAGTCGGCGACCAGCGCGACCTGCTCCAGGAAGTCGGAGAGGGTGGCTCCCGGGCCGGCTGGCCCGGCCGACTCCGCGTCCACGCCGCGGTCCTGCTCGAACTCCAGGGCCACCGCGGCGAGTTCCTGGAGGTTCTCGATCCGGGTCTCGTCCTGCGGGTCGGTGGAGGACTGCAGCTCGGCGAGGTAGCCGGTGCGCTCCAGCACCGCCTCCAGGACCGTCGCCGGTCCCGCGCCGGACTCCACGATCGTGCGCAGCTCCTCCATCAGGACGTTGAACCGCTTGACGGCGTTCGCGGAGCGGGCGGCCATGCCGTACGCCTCGTCGACGCGGCGCAGCGCCTGGGCGAAGGTGATCTTCTCCCGGAGCGAGAGGGCGTCGATCATCGCCTCGGCGCGGTCGCCGATGCCGCGCTTGGGGACGTTGAGGATGCGGCGGAGCGGGACGGTGTCCTCGGGGTTGGCGAGCACCCGCAGATACGCGAGGACGTCGCGGACCTCCTTGCGCTCGTAGAACCGCACGCCGCCGACGACCTTGTAGGGCAGCCCGACCCGGATGAAGATCTCTTCGAAGACACGGGACTGGGCGTTGGTGCGGTAGAAGACGGCGACGTCGCCGGCCCGGGCGTCGCCGGCGTCGGTGAGCCGGTCGATCTCGTCCGCGACGAACTGCGCCTCGTCGTGCTCGGTGTCGGCGACATAGCCGGTGATCCTCGGTCCGGCGCCGGCGTCCGTCCAGAGGTTCTTGGGGCGGCGGTTCTCGTTGCGCTCGATGACGGCGTTGGCCGCGGACAGGATGGTCTGGCTGGAGCGGTAGTTCTGCTCCAGGAGGATCGTCGTCGCGTCCGGGTAGTCCTCCTCGAACTGGAGGATGTTGCGGATCGTGGCGCCGCGGAAGGCGTAGATCGACTGGTCGGCGTCACCGACCACGCACAGCTCGGCGGCGGACTCGGCCGGGCCGACCAGCTCGCGCACGAGGGTGTACTGCGCGTGGTTGGTGTCCTGGTACTCGTCGACGAGGACGTGCCGGAAGCGGCGGCGGTAGTGGTCGGCGACATCCGGGAACGCCTGGAGCAGGTGGACCGTCGTCATGATGATGTCGTCGAAGTCCAGGGCGTTGGCCTCGCGCAGCCGCGCCTGGTACATGGTGTACGCCTCGGCCAGCGTCTTCTCCAGACCCTCGGCGGCCGTCCCGGCGAAGGTCTCCTCGTCGATGAGCTCGTTCTTGAGGTTGGAGATCTTCGCGCTGAAGGACTTGGGCGGGAACCGCTTGGGGTCGAGGTCGAGGTCCCGGCAGACGAGGGCCATCAGCCGCTTGGAGTCGGCGGCGTCGTAGATCGAGAAGGAGGACGTGAAGCCCAGCCTCTTGGACTCGCGGCGCAGGATACGGACGCAGGCGCTGTGGAAGGTGGAGACCCACATGGCGTTGGCGCGCGGGCCGACGAGCTCCTCGACACGCTCCTTCATCTCGCCCGCGGCCTTGTTGGTGAAGGTGATCGCGAGGATCTGGCCGGGGTGGACGTCGCGCGCGCCGAGCAGATGCGCGATGCGGTGGGTCAGCACCCGGGTCTTGCCGGAGCCGGCGCCGGCGACGATCAGCAGCGGGCCGCCGGTGTGCGTCACGGCGGCCTTCTGCTCGTCGTTGAGCCCCTCCAGCAGCGCGGCCGGATCGACGACGGGGCGGGCGGCGCCGTCGCGGTAGTACGCCTCCCTGGGCACGGGCGCGTCGAACTTCCCGCCGAAGAGGTCGGCGGGGATCTCCTCCGGGGCCGGGCCGTGCTCGTCCTCGGGGGGCGGCGGGTGCTCCTCGCTCTTGGGGCCGAGGTCCGCCAGGAAGCTGTCGTCAAAGAGGCTGCTCATCGCCCACCGAGTCTAGGCGGCCGCACTGACAGCCGGTCCCGCAGTCGGCGAATTCGGGCCGGGGCCGCTCCCGGCCCCGTAACCGAACCCGACATCTGGCGCAAGAAACCCCGGATCGCGGTCAGGTCACGAAAAGGTTTCGGGCATATCGAACATCAGCCTTCACACGAGCCACACGAGTTGGCTACCGTGCTCGCTCGGGCAGCCCGCCTCCCCGCCGACGACAGCGTCAGCACGGGCCGCCCCCGCCGAGTCCGGCCCTGCCACGACGGCATCCGGAGCCGGGGACCCACCAAGCACCACCGGGGTGAATCGAACGGTACGGCCGGCAACGGACGTTCCGAACGTAGGGCAAGCCTTCCGTCAGCGTCACCGCCCGAACCCTCCCCCAGAGCCTGCACGGCCTGGGGGTACCCCCCTCGCAACCCGGTAGGCGGTCCACGGAAGGAGTTGCCGGCCTTGGCGTCGCATCGCAAGCCGCGCACCCGCGTCCTCACCTCGCCCGGAAGCCGTACGGCGGCCGGGCTCACCACCGCCGCCCTCGCCTCGGTCACGCTGCTCTCGCAGACCGCCGACGCGGCCCCCAGGGCGCCCCGGCCCGGCATCGAAGAGGTCAAGCAGCAGGTCGACAGCCTCTACCGCCAGGCGGAGGTCGCCACGCAGAAGTACAACGCCGCCGAGGAGAAGGCGACCGAGCGGCGCGAGACCGTCGACGGGTTGCTCGACGCCGCCGCCGAGCGCGCGGAGCGGATGAACGAGTCCCGGCGCCGGCTGGGCACCTTCGCCTCGGCGCAGTACCGCAGCGGTGGGATGAGCCAGACCGCGCAACTGATGTTCGCCCGGGACCCGCAGCAGTTCTTCGACCGTTCGCACCTCATGGAGCGGCTGACCGGCCGGCAGAAGCAGGCCGTCACCGACTACCAGGAGCAGCAGGCGGCGGCCGTGCGGCAGCGGGCCGAGGCGACCCGCAGCCTGGAGCGGCTCCAGGAGTCGCGGACCGCGCTCCGGGAGTCCAAGCGGTCCGTGCAGGGCAAGCTGGCCGAGGCCCGGCAGTTGCTGTCCCGGCTGACCGCCCAGGAGAAGGCGCGGCTCGCGCGACTGGAGCGCGAGAAGGAGGCGGAGGCCCGGCGCAAGGCCGAGGAGCTGGCGCGCAAGCAGGCCGAGCAGGAGCGCCGGGAGCGCGAGGAGCAGCGGCAGCCCGACGGCGGCGGCACCTCGGACGGCTCGACCGGCGGGGGCACCGCCGGGGGCGAGACGGGCGGCGATACGGGCGGCTCGTACTCCACCAAGGCCGACAAGGCGCTCGCCTTCGCCCGCGCCCAGCTCGGCAAGCCCTACGTCTGGGGCGCGACCGGCCCCACGTCGTACGACTGCTCGGGGCTGACGCAGGCGGCGTGGAAAGCGGCCGGGGTCGATCTGCCGCGGACGACGTGGGATCAGGTCAAGGTCGGCGAGCGGGTGGCCACGAACGACCTTCAGCCCGGTGACCTGGTGTTCTTCTATGACGACATCAGCCACGTCGGCATGTACATAGGTGACGGCAAGATGATCCACGCACCGAAGCCGGGCGCCAACGTCCGGGAGGAGTCGATCTACTACATGCCGATCTACGGGAGCGTCCGCCCGGCCTGAGGCCCGGCCCGCGCCCGTTGGCGGGGGCGCGGGCGGCTCAGGTCCAGAGCACCGCGAGGAAGATGTTGGCGACGGTGAGCAGGCCGACCGCGCCGAAGAGCGGCTTGGCCACCGTCTCCTCGTCCCGCTTGACGTAGACCAGCGCCAGGATCACCACCAGGACGGCCATCTTGATGCCGAGCTTGAGGTTGTTGAGCGGGTGATCCTCGGCCTGGTTGAGGCCGACCAGCACGATGCCGGTGACGAGCATCGTCAGCGCGCCGTGCAGCATGGCCGGCACGAAGCGGGCCCCACCCGCGCTCATCGCCTTCATCTGGGTGAGGAAGCCGCCCAGGAGGGAGGCGATGCCGATGATGTGCAGGCCGACGAAGATATTGATTACTACGTCCATAGTGCTGGATCGTATCCGCCGTATAACACGCCCTTCGCGGCAGGGCGGCAGCAATCGCCGGTTCGGTCAGCGACCGGTGCCACCCGCCTTCCCTCGGGCATTCGGCCGGTCATTCGCGAACGGCCAGTGGTCGGAAACGAGCAATGCCCGGCATCCGCACTCACGGCCGTGACGTGCAGGTTTAGCGTCCTTCCGTCAGGCGGCCGACTCCCCGCCGCCGGACCCCCGGAACCCCCCGGACCACCCGGGCCGCCCACGGCCCGCAGGGAAGGAAGTGACGGCCGCAGTGGCGTCGCACCGCAAGACCAGGCACCACCCGCTCATCCAGCTCGGCCCGCTCGGCAGCCCCGGGAGCACCGCGCGTACCGCGGCCACCCTGGCCCTCGCCGGCGCCGCCACCGCGACCGCCTTCGACGGCACCGCCCAGGCCGCCCACCGGCCCACCCCCACCCAGGTCAAGGACCAGGTCGACGCGCTGTACAAGGAGGCCGAGGTGGCGACGCAGAAGTACGACGGCGCGAAGGAGCGGGCAGACGCGGCCCGCCGTGAGCTGCGCGAGCTCCAGGACGAGGCCGCCCGCCGCACCCAGAAGCTGAACGCCGCGCGCGACGAACTCGGCACCATGGCCGCCGTCCAGTACCGCTCCGGCGGCGTGGACCCCACCGTGCGGCTCATGATGTCCGCCGACCCTCAGCGCTACCTCGACGGCGCCACCGTCCTGGAGCGCGCCGGCAGCCACCAGGCGAGCGCGGTGGCCGGATACGCCCGCCGGCTCGGCAGCGTCCGGCAGGTCCGCGCGCGGGCGGCGGACACCGTCGAACAACTGGAGCGCACCGAGAGCACGCTGAAGAAGCACCGGGTGACGATCGTGCGGAAGCTGGACCGCGCCGAGCGGTTGCTGGACCGTCTCACCGACGAGCAGCGGCGGCGGATGGCCGGCGAGGACGGGCGGGGGGCGCGCGCCGGGCGGGGCGCGGAGCGGGACGGCCTGGACGAGGCGCTCGCCGGTCTGGAGGGCGCGGGCGCCGCCCTGGAGGGCTCCCGTGCCGCGCGCGCGGTGTCCTTCGCCTACGCCGCGCTCGGCAAGCCGTACGTATGGGGCGCGACCGGCCCCTCCGCGTTCGACTGCTCGGGGCTGACGCAGGCCGCCTGGAAATCCGGCGGCGTCGCGCTGCCCCGTACGACCTACACCCAGATCAACGCCGGCCCGCGCATCGCCAAGTCCGCGCTCGCCCCCGGCGACCTGGTGTTCTTCTACTCCGGGATCAGCCATGTCGGGATCTACATCGGGGACGGCAAGATGATCCACGCCCCGCATCCCGGAGCCCCGGTGCGGATCGCGCCGATCGACCAGATGCCGTTCGCGGGCGCCACGCGGCCCGCTTAGGCCGGCGCCGGCGCGGAGGCCGGGTCGCCGCCGATCCACCAAAACCGATCATGCGTCCGAGCCCGTCGGCCTACGCTCGGGGCGTGACCCGTCCCCTCGCCGCCCCGGGCGGCTCCCCCGCGGATCCGCCAGGCTCCGATCTCACCTCGGTCGTGCGCGCCTGGACCGACGGCTGGGCGCGTTCGCGCCGTACGGGCGCGCCACGGGAGGTGCCCGGCGGGTTCCGGATCGAGGCCGGAGCGCCCGATCACCTCGCGCGTCACGTCCTGCCCGCCGCCGACCCGGCGGTGCTGGCGGATCTCGTCGCCACGCTCACCACGCCCGGGCTCCGGATCAAGGTCTGCGCGCCCAGGGAGGTGGTCGCCGCGGCCCTCCCGCCCGCCTGGGAGATCAGCGAGCCGCAGTACCTGATGACGACCGCGCTGGGGCCGGTGTCGACCGCCCCGCGCCCGCCCGGCTACCACCTCGATGTCGCCTACCGCGACGGTGTGTACGACGCCCGCCTCCTGTCCGCCGACGCCGCCCGCGCCCCGGACGCCTCGCCCGCCGCGAGCGGCCGCGCCGCGCTCACCACGACCGCGCCGGGCATGACCACGTACGCCCCCTCCGTCGTCTTCGACCTGGTCGGCACCGAGCCCACCCACCGCCGCCGCGGTCTGGGCCGGTTCCTCATGGCCGCGCTCGCCCGTCACGCCGCCGAACGGGGTGCCCGCCAGGGGATTGTGGTGACGGGTCCCGAAGGACGCGCCCTCTACGCGGCGATGGGCTGGCGGCTGCGCGCTCCGGTGACGGAGGCCGTCCTCACCGGGTGAGCCGCCGCCATCGCGGCCGTACTCACCGGGTGAGCTGCCCGGACGCGGTGATCCGCTGCCCGAGCCAGCGGAAGACCTCCGGCACCTGGTTCCTCCACACCACCGTGGAGTGGCCGCCGGCCCCGGGCGCGATCGGCTGGACGGTCACCGTCGTCGGCCGCCGGGCGATCTGCTGGAGCGCGAGGCCGGCCTGGTACCCGTCGCCCGACGCGCCGGAGATGTACAGCGCCGTACGCGGCGGCTTCCCGGCCGCGTTGGCGGACTTGAGGATGTTGAGCGGGTTGGACCGCAGGCGCAGGGCGGGGTCCTTGCCCGCGAGCGAATCGCGCTCCAGGGCGGGGTCGTTGTAGCCGGACATGGAGACCGCGGCACGGTAGCGGTCGGGGTGGGCCAGCGCGAGCTTCGTGGCGCAGTGGGCGCCCGCCGAATAGCCCGCCAGCGCCCAGGCGTCCGGCGTGTCCCCCGCCCGGAAGTTGTCGATGACCATGCGCCGTACGTCGACCGTCAGCCAACTGTCGGCGTTGGCCTTGCCGGGGATGTTCACGCAGCCGGTGTCCGCACCGCTGAGCACGTTGGTACGCGGTGCGACCAGGATGAACGGCTTGACCTGACCGCTGCGCATGAGCGGGTCGAGCTGCTTTCCCGCCTCCAGGGAGCCCAGCCAGGACTTCGACGAGCCGGGGTAGCCGGGCAGCAGCTCGACGACCGGGAACTTGGTGTTCCTGTAGGCGGGGTCGTCGTACTGCGGCGGCAGCCACACATAGACCTCGCCGTTCACGCCCGATATCCGGCCCGTCAGCTCGGTCATCCGCACGCCCGGCCCCACCACCGGGTCGTCGGCCGGCCGGAAGCGCTGGAGCTGCTTGGGCTCGTTGCTGATCTGCTTGCCGCCCATGCCGTCCGGCCCGAGGTCCCGGGCCGCCTCGATGTGGCTGCCGGTGCCGAGCAGGTCGTCCCAGGTGTCGTAGAGGCTGTTGGCGTTGTTGACCAGGACGAAGACCACGGTGATGGCCGTGACCTGCGCGAATCCGAGCATCATCAGCCGGACGAGCCCGCGCACCAGGCGGGGCCCGGCTATTCGGCTCCACAGGGCCAGCGGCAGCACGAGGGCGACGATCAGCAGCGCGACCGAGGTGAGGAAGAAGGGCGTGCCCGTCAGGCTCATCGGGATCTCGCTTCCAGGACAGTGACACGAAGGACGTGGGCGTGGTTCCGGCCCCGCCTCCGGCAGCGAGCCTCTCCTGGCCCTTAGATGGCGATCCCCGCGGTCCTGGTTGCCCGCGTTTCGCCCCTTCTTCGCCACACTCGGTCACATGCCGCCGCCTCCGGCCGCCCCTGTCGGCCCCGTCGGCCCTCGGCCGCCCCGGCCCGTCGCCGGCCCGTCGCCGGTCCGCTCAGACCAGGCGCCGGGCCGCCGCCCACCGCGTCAGCTCATGGCGGTTGGAGAGCTGGAGCTTCCTGAGCACCGCCGAGACATGCGATTCGACCGTCTTGACGGAGATGAAGAGCTGCTTGGCGATCTCCTTGTACGCATAGCCGCGGGCGATCAGCCGCAGCACCTCGCGCTCGCGCTGGGTGAGGCGGTCCATGTCCTCGTCGACGGGCGGTGCGTCGGTGGAGGCGAAGGCGTCCAGCACGAAACCGGCGAGCCGCGGGGAGAAGACCGCGTCGCCGTCGGCGACCCGGAAGATGGCGTTGACCAGGTCCGTACCGGTGATCGTCTTGGTGACATAGCCGCGGGCGCCGCCCCGGATGACGCCGATGACGTCCTCGGCCGCGTCCGACACCGACAGCGCCAGGAAGCGGACGGGACGGTCGGGGTCGGCCATCATCGCGGCGCTGCGGCGCAGCACCTCGACGCCGCCGCCCCCGGGCAGGTGCACGTCCAGGAGGACGACCTCGGGGCGGGTGGCGCCGATGACCGTCAGCGCCTGGTCCACGTCCGCGGCCTCCCCCACCACCTCCACACCCGTACGCTCGGTCTCGCCGATCTCCGCCTGCACGCCCGTCCGGAACATCCGGTGGTCGTCGACCAGCACGACCCTTACGGTCCGGCCCTCCGCCGCCTCGCCGCCGGCGTCGCCCTGCTGTGCGTCCTCGCTGCTCATCTCGTCCGTCCGTCCGTGGGTGTCTGACCTGTCATCATCGCGCGCCGGGAAGCCGGGCGCCGCCGGGAGGGTCATTCCGCGTGCTCCGGTGCGCGCTCCATCTCCAGCTCGACCACCGTGCCGCCGTCGGGCGCGGAGCGCAGCCGGGCCGTGCCGCCGTTGCGCTCCATCCGGCCGATGATGGACTCCCGGACCCCCATCCGGTCCTCCGGCACCGCGTCGAGGTCGAACCCGGGGCCGCGGTCGCGCACCGAGACGAAGACCGTACGGCCCTCCACCTCGGCGAACACCTGCACCGCGCCGCCTTCCCCGCCGTACTTCGCGGCGTTGACCATCGCCTCGCGCGCGGCCTGCATCTGCGCGCCCAGCACCTCGTCCAGCGGGCAGTCGCCGACGACCACGACCTCGATCGGCACACCGTGGTGGTCCTCCACCTCGGCCGCGGCCGTGCGCACCGCGTCCGCGACGGTGGCCGGCTCCTCGTCCTCCTCCTTGCCGCGGCCCTCCGGTTTGTAGAGCCACGCGCGCAGTTCCCGCTCCTGGGCGCGCGCCAGCCGCGCCACCTCCCGGGGGTCGTCGGCATTGCGCTGGATCAGGGTGAGGGTGTGCAGGACGGAGTCGTGGACATGGGCGGCGACCTCCGCGCGCTCCTGGGCGCGGATACGCATCAGTCGTTCTTCGGAGAGGTCCTGCATGATCCGCACGAGGTAGGGCCCGGCCAACAGCGCGATGCCGACCACGACGGCCAGCGCCGCCTGGAGGACCGAGCCCAGATACCGCACCGAGCCCTGGAGCACGACGATGCCGGTCACGCCGACGCCGACGAGGACGACGCCGGCCGCGCCGCGCACCACCGGCAGCAGCCCCTTGCGCCGGCCGAGCTCCAGCCACTGGGCGCGCCGGGAGTTGTCCGCCTGCCGCCACACCAGGGCGACGCCGGCGCCGATCAGCAGCACCGGCCACAGATAGCCGTCGGCCCGCCCCAGTTGGAATCTGGAGGCGACGATCGTGGCGCCGATCAGCAGCGCGATCAGCGCGAAGACCTGGCCCTTGTCCGGCTTGCGGCCGAGCAGCCGCCGTTTGTCCTCACCCGCCGCCGGTCGCCGCGCCTCCACTCCGCCGATGCCCAGCGGCACGAAGAACCAGAACGCGGCATAGAGCACCGCACCCATGCCCTCGGCCATGAACAGCGCCACGAACACGATCCGCACCCAGGAGACGGGCAGGCCGACGTGCCCGGCCAGACCGCGCGCGACACCGCCGAGCAGCCGCCCGTCGGCGCTGCGGTAGAGCTTGCGCACGGGCGGTTCGTCGGGGTCCGGCGCCGGAGCGTAGATCGTCCCGGCGCGGGGCGGCTCGGTGGTCATGTCCCAGATCGTCACACGCGGCCGGGCCCGGGCACATCAGGGAGGACCCTGACGCCGTCCCTGAGGTTTCTCCGGGCGGCGTCCACCCGTTCAGCTCTTGGGCGTGACCTTGCGGAATCCGTCCTTCACATGCGAGAAGACCTCTTCGTACTTCGCCCAGTTGGCGCTCGGCGCGGAGACGTAGATCGCGTACTCCTTGGCGCCCTCGCGGCCGAAGCCGAGGTCGATGCCCCGGAACTCCCGTTCCCGGCCCTGGAAGGAGAATTCCCAGATCGCGGCCGGGTCGCCCTGGAAGACGGTGTCCTGCAGCCGCAGTCGCGTGTAGACGGGGTACTTCGCCTTGAAGTCCACCTCCATGTCCTTGAAGTGCCGCACCTGGTCCGCCGAGGAGAAATCCAGGACGCTGACGGTGAGCTGGGCCTTTTCCGGGTCGGAGGCGTAGACGATCTGCCGGCCGCCGTCCGCGACCTTCCGCTGCCAGCCCTCGGGGACGGGGAAGGTGAGGCCGAGCGCCGTCTCCCTGGCCCGGCGGTAGCCGTCGGGCAGGGGCGGCGGCGGTCCGATGCTGGTGTTCGGGACGCCGGGGAGGACCGGGACGCCCTGGTCGCTCTTGTCTCCGGCCGACTTCGTGGGCGCGGAGGCGTCGTCGCGGTGCGTCAGATACCACGCCGCGCCACCGCCGCCACCGGCGATCAGCAGGCCGACGAGGCTCCAGACCGCCATCCGGGCGCGGCGCCGGCGTGGCCGTCCGGCGGGCAGTACGTCCGTCCGGCTGGCACCGGAGGAGCCGTCCACGGCGCTGCCCGGGTGGGCGCCGCCCGTGCCCGTGGCGGCCGTGTCCCGGCCCGCGCCCGTGGCCGCCATGGCCGCCAGGGAAGCCCCGGCCGGGGTGTCCGTCCTGGACCGGCGGACTCCCGTCGGCGGGACGGCACGGGTGGGCGCCTCCTCCGAAGCGACCGGCTCCGCGCGCTCTTGGACCGTGCCGAGCGCCAGGGTCGGCCAGCCCATCAGCGCGGTGTCCGAATCGGCCTCGGCGGCCCGCAGGGCCTGCTCGACGACCTCGGCGCTCGGCCGGTCCGCCGGCTCCTTGGCGAGCAGCGCCTCGATCAGTGGGGTCAGCGGCCCGGCGTTGCGCGGTGGCGCGAGCGGGTCGACGGCGATGGCGTACGCCGTCTCGATGGCGGTGTTCTTACGGAACGGTGGCCGCCCCTCGACCGCCTGATAGAGCGTCGCGCCCAGCGCCCACAGGTCGGAGGCGGGTCCCGGGGTGCCGCCCTTGACCCGCTCGGGCGCCAAGTAGTCGATGGAGCCCACCAGCTCGCCGGTTTTGGTGAGCGTCGAGGTGCCGCTGGCGACCGCGATGCCGAAGTCGGTGAGGACGACCCTGCCGTCCTCACCGAGCAGCACGTTGCCCGGCTTGACGTCACGGTGCAGGACGCCGGCGGAGTGCGCGGCACGCAGCGCCGCGATCATGCCGCGCCCGATGCGGGCGGCCTCGCGCGGGGTGATCGGGCTGTCGGTGCGCGCGGCTTCCTTGATGGCGTCGCCGAGCGTCGTGGACGGGACGTACTCCATGACGATGCAGGGCAGTCCGGCGTCGTCCACGACGTCGTGCACGCCCACCACGTTGGGGTGGTTGATACGGGCCGCGGCCTGCGCCTCCCGTGTGGTGCGCTCGTAGCGCGTGGCCAGTTCGTCCGGTTCCAGCTCGGGCGAGACGTGCAGGCGCTTGACCGCGACCTGGCGCCCGAGGACTTCGTCCCGGGACCGCCAGACGGTGCCCATGCCGCCTTGCCCTATCCGTTCGATGAGGCGATATCGCCCGGCGACCAGTCGCCCCTCGTTCACCGACGCCGCCTCCGTCACCGCACGCCCCTTCGGAAACCCGTACGTATCCAGGGCGCAACGATAGTCTCCGGCGGCGCCGGATCGGCCCTCGGCCGCCGCTGGTCCGCCGCGTCTTTCCGCGGGCCGGGGAGACTCGCGGGGATATGCGAACGCGCGGGGGAAATCAGGCCGGCGTGGGTGGCGCGAATTCGTGAGGGCGGCGGGGATTCGCGAGGCGTCAGGGGCCTCATGGGGCGTGGCGGGGCGTGGCGGACGCGTGGGCCGTAGGGGTTCCGGGGCGGATCTCAGGGTTCTGCCAGGGTTGTCACGGATACCGGGACCGTGCCGGCCTTGTCACCATGGCTTCATGAACGATGCAGCCCCCGTCGAGGAGTCGGCGCCCTCCGAGCCCGCCGGCCCCACCCCACCCAAGGCCCCGCTGCGCCGCAGCCGGCGGCACAAGGTGGTCGCGGGCGTGTGCGGCGGCCTGGGCCGGCGGTGGGAGCTGGATCCGGTGATCTTCCGGATCGTGCTCGCCGTCCTCGCCCTTTCCGGCGGCATCGGCCTCATCGTCTACGGCTTCGCGTGGCTGATCATCCCGCAGGAGGGCGCGGAGGAGAACGAGGGCCGCAGGCTGCTGTCGGGCCGCGTCGAGGGTTCGGCGCTGACGGCTCTGCTCTGCGCGCTGGTCGGCTGCGGGCTGTTCCTGACGACGTTGGGCAAGGGCAGCGTGATGTCCTTCGCCCTCATGCTGACGCTGGCCCTGGCGGGCTCCGCCTACTGGTCGGGCCAGCGGCGGCGGGCGGAGTCGGAAGGACCGGAGTCCGTGGACGCCGCCACCGCGCAGGCGGTCGCCGACGCCCCGCCCGAGACGAAGGCGCCGCCCGCGCCGAACATGCCGTCCTGGTGGCGCGACCCGCGCTCCAAGGAAGCGACGCCGGGCCTGTATCTCTGGGGGCCGGACAGGACCCCTTTGGACATCACCTACGAGTTCCGGCACGGCGCGGGCCTGGTCGACGACTCCGTACGGAAGGCCGCCCGGGCCGACGCGCACCGCGCCCGGCAGGCCGCGCCCCCCGCCCACGGGCCCGCGCCGCGCGGAACGCCCCGCCCCGGCCGCCCCATCGGCGGCCGGACGTTCCTCCTGGCGATGCTCGCCGGCGCGGGCACCGCTCTCGCCGTCTCCCAGGACGGGAGCCTCGCGGCGTCCCTCCAGGCGGGCCTGGCCGGCGCCCTCGTCGTGTTCGGGCTGGGACTGGTGCTCAGCGCCTGGTACGGCCGGACGGGCGGCGGCACGGTCTTCATGGTGGTGCTGACCGCCGTCCTGCTGGCCGGCGCCACCGCCCTCCCCGCCAACCTCACCACCAACTGGCAGCACCGCGTCTGGGCCCCCACCAGCCTCTCCGCCCTGCGCCCGCACTACGAGCTCGGCTCGGGCGACGGCGAGTTGGACCTGAGCGGACTGCCGCTGAAGGACGGCCGTACGGTCCGCACCGGCGCGGACCTGGGTGCCGGCCGCCTCCAGGTCACCGTGCCCCGGAGCGTTCCCGTCACCCTCCACCTCTCGCTCGGTCTCGGCGACGTCCAACTGCCCGGCGACGCGCCCGACGACGTGGACATCTCCGCCCGGGGTCAGGACCGGACCGTCAGACTGCCCGCCGAGGGCCTGAACAAGGGCGAGAAACCACGCGGCTCGTTGAACGTGGATCTGACGGTCGGCGCCGGCCAGATCGTCATCCACCGCGCCGCGCCTCCGACGGCCACCCCGACTCCCGAGGGAGCCCGCTCATGACCCGTCACCCCTTCGAACCGACCCGCCTGATCTCCGGCCTGACCGCCCTCGCCGTAGGCACCGGCTACGGCCTGGACGCCCTCGACGTCTGGCACGCCCCCGGCCCCTGGCTCTTCCTCGCCCTCCCCGCCGGCCTCCTCCTGTCCGGCATAACCGCCGCCCTGTGGACCACGACCCGTCACCGGGGTCCGTCGGAAGGGTGACGCCGGGCCGGGCGGGCCGGGCGGGTCGGGCGGGTCACGGAGGGCGGCCGCTCGGTCGCCAGGCGGCTCCCCCTGACGGGTGGCGACGCGACGCGCAGGTCCGGCTGTCCCGACGGTCCTGGCTGTCCCGACGGTCCCAGTTGGCCGCACTGTCCAGGTAGGCGGCCAACTCCCCCTCGTCCCACGCCAGCCGCCGACGTCGGTCGGACGACGGGGACGAGGGCGTCCACGAGGACGGTTCTCCGGGGTACCCCGCACCGGGCGGCGGTCGGCCCGGCGGGGGCCCGGTGGGGGCCCGGCGGTCGTGCCCGGTGGGCGGCCCGCCGGTCGTGTCCGGGGACCCGGCGGTCGGCCCGGCGTGGGCGAACCACCGCCACCCGTACGCCGACGCCGGCCAACCACCGCCCGCACGCCGACGCGTCCACCACCCCCGCTACCTCACCGCGCCCGCTACCTCACCGCGCCCACTACCTCACCGCGCCCACTACCTCCGCACCCCCGCTACCTCAGCCGAACAACTTCCGTCCCTGCCTGCTGCGTCGGTGTGACAGGGCGGCGTCCAGGGAGAAGCGTGGGGTGCCGGCCATGAGGAGGGGGAGCCAGGCCACCAGGTAGGCCAGGTCGTTGACGTAGTAGTACGGCTCCGTCGACCAGCTCACGGTGAGCCAGAGGGTGAGGGAGATCAGGGCGCCGCCGAGGGCCGCCAGGCGGCCCAGGAGGCCGATGAGGATGCCGACGCCGACCGCCACCTCGCCGATGGCGAGGGCGTAGCCGAAGCCCACCGGGTTCTTCTCCGCGAGGTCCACCAGGAACGGCAGCGCCGCCGCGTCATGGACCTGCCGCAGCAGGTTGCCGAGCGAACCCGTGCCACCGGCGGACAGGAACGCCCGGTCGGTCAGCTTGTCGATCCCCGCGTAGAGGAACGTGACACCCAGGAAGATCCGCAACGGCAGCAGTGCGTGGCGCGCCAGCCGCGCCCGCAGTCCGGTGGCCGGGCCGATGGCCGCCCCGCCCAGGTCGGCTCCGAGCGTTCGATCCGCGTGAACCATGACGTCCGCCTCTCCGTTGCGACCGGGGCAGCCGATTGTGCCCCCCACCCGCGCCTCATGGGGAGATACGGACACCTGTGCGCTCAACGTTCAACGATCCGACACACCTCGGAGACGCGTCCCCCGCATATGCCCCGGCGTGCGCCCCGAGCCGGGACACAGCCCGCCGCGCGGTTCGCCCACGGCCCACCCGGCCCACCCGGCTCACCCGCTCACCCCGCTCCCCACTCCCCCCACTCACTCCTGCACCTCGATCGCGTACCCGCCCGTCTCCACGCCCGCCGCCGTGACGACGCGGACCTCGACGCGGCCCGGTTCGACGTCGGCCGGCACCGGCACGGTCAGCACCCCGTCCGTCGGATTGGCGAAGCCGCCCGCCACCGGGACCAGGGGGACCGGGACGTGCACCGCGCCGATCCGTACGACGGTGCGGGCGAGCCGGTCGGGGCTCCCGGCGCCCGGCGGGACGAAGCCGGTGCCGCGGATCTCGATGTCGTCACCGGTACGGATCGGCGCGGCGAGGTCGCCCAACTCACGGGAGCGGACGACCGACAGGATGACCGGACGTCCGCCCGCCACGCTCTTCCCCGCCAGATACGCGGCTCCGGAAACCATCACCACGGCGGCCAACACCCATGGCACCTGCGGCAGTTGGTTCGGCCGGACGGCCAGGCGCGCCAGGGCGTGGGCCGCCACGACCGCGTTCACCAGCAGGTACTGCGCGTCCGCGAAATTGCCGCGCCCCGCGTCGTCCGCCAGGAGATCGACGGCTCGCGGCCGCTCGGCCGGCACCTTCTGCAGTCGGCCCGTACGGACACGCGCCGCCACCAGGCCGTGCGCGAGCACCGCCACCGCGCAGACGGCGGCCAGTACGGCCAGAAATGGCGCGAATCCGGCGAGTTCACGGCCGGTGACGGCGTGACCCGTGAGGTCCTGCCCGGTGAGGTCCTGACCGGTGAGTACGTGACCCGCGAGCAGGTGCCGGCGCCCGTGCGGCCGGGGTGCCGTGGCCAGGTGAACGGCCGCCATCAGCACCGCGTAGAAGGTCGCGGTCACCCAGATCGCCGCGACCGCCCGCGACGTGGACAGCCGCCCGTCCTCGCCGATCAGCGGCGCGAGCGCCCCGCCGTGCGGGCCGTGCCGCCAGGCCACCGCCGTCAGGCAGAGCGCCGTCACGACGGCGGCGGTGAGCCCCGCCGTACGGGCCGGTGTCCAGCCCGACCCGATGGCGGTCAGCGCCTGACCGAGGAGGAGGGCCACGACCGCGCCCCACACGACGAGGACGGTGCGCCGTCGTACGGCGGCCAGCCAGGCGGCCCGCTCGGCACCGGCACGTTCGGCCAACGTCCGCGCCGAGAGCGTGAGTTCGTCGGACACCCACTGCCGGGCCGCACCGGCGGAGTGCGCGAGGCCGGCCGGGACACCCCGACCGGTGGCGAACTCCTCGCGCAGCGCGACGAACGCGGCGACCGCCCGCCGGTGCCCCTCGCGGGCGCCGTGCGGACACTGCCCGCACAGACACACGCCCTCGCCCGCGCGCCCCGCGCCGCCTCCCGGCTCACCCGCCCCCGGCCTACCCGCCGCCTCAACCGACACGTCCGCTACCGCCCCGCCGCCACTTGTCGCCAACTTCTCTTCCAGGAAGGGGAATTGTGCCCTACGTGCCGGGCGGGCCCGTCAAACGTCCAGTTGATGGCGGGGGGCGTACGACGTCGGCGGGTTGACGTGCGAGCTTGCGCGCGTGCGACGCACACCTGCACGGCGCGCACCCGCGCAACCCCCGCACTTCCCCCGTTCGGACGAACCCGGTGGATCACTGCGCTGAGCCGCCCCCACAGGGCGCAAGCTCTCGGCGTGTGTGAACTCCCTCGACCTCGCGGATTTCACGGCATCGGCGGATTCGGATTCGGATTCCGCGGAGTCCGTAGATGCCGCCCATGCCGGAAGCGCGGTGGCTGCGCCGGTCACCCCGATCAAGCGGGCCACGCCGGTCACCCCGGACAGTCCGACCACCGCCTGTCCGGTCCGTCCGACCTGCCCCGCCTCTCCCCCCTACCTCAGACGCCCCGCCCACGCGCGATATCCCGTGCGGGTCGGGGCTTCGCGGCCGTCGCAATCCTGCTGCTCGCCGGCGCCACCCCCCTGCTGGGCACGGCGACGCCGGAGGCCGGTGCCCAAGGCGCACCCGCCAAGAGCCACGCCATGACCATGACCGCGACCACCTTCACGACCACGACCACGGCCACGACCGGGACCACGACCAGGGCTACGGCCACCACCTCCCCCGGCCCCCGACACCACGCCGGACCGGGCCCCCGACACGACAACTCCCGCCCAGGCAAAGCCCACAGCAACGGCCAAGGGAAGAGCTACGGCAACGGCAACGGCAACGGCAATAGCTACGGCCACGGCAACGCCCATGCGCACGCGCACGCGGGCACAGCCGAAGCCCACGCGAGCCACTCCCACGGCCGCCCAGGACACGACAACTGCGCCTTCGCCGGCACCGGTCCCCCCGTCGACGTCCCCACCGGCTTCCCCATGCCGCGCCACTGGCAATTCCCCTGCACCAAACCCAAACCCACCCCCACTCCCCCGCCGGCGCCGCGCGCGAAGGCTCCCGAGCCGCCGCCCGCACCCACTCCCCGGCCGACTCGACCCACCCCCCGACCCACCGCACCCCAGGCCCGCCCCGCGATCCCGACCCCTCCAGCGCCAAAGGTGACTCCCCGCATGGCGGCCGCCACCCCCGCCCCGCCGCGCAACTACGCGGCGGTGGCCCGCAAGCCACGGGCCGCGCGCTCCATGGTGACCACGACCTTGCTGATCACCGCGCCGGCCGTCCTGGCCGCCGCCGCACTCCGTCCCCGTTCGAACTCCTCGTCCGGCTCCGCCGGCCGCCGTTCCTCGTAGGAGGTTCCATGTCGCAATGGCTGGTGCTGACCCTCGCCATGGCCGCTGCCTGCGGCGTCGTCCTGGCCATCACGGTGCTCCGGCAGCGCCGGCTCGGGGACGACGACGACCCGTCCGAGACGCCCGACGTGATCGAGTACATGACGATGATGGTGGGGGTGGTCTACGCGATCGTCCTGGGCCTCGCCATCGCCGGCGTCTGGGAGGCCAGGAGCGCGGCCGAGGACACCGTACGGACCGAGGCGCAGGCTCTGCACGAGGTCAGCGAGCGGGCGCGGGCCTATCCGCAGCCGGTGCGCGACCGTATCCGCTCGGATGTCGATACGTACGTCAGCTATGTGGTGAAGAAGGAGTGGCCGGTGATGCGCGAGCGGGGGGAGTTGACCTCGCGCGGTACGGAACTGCTGACCAAGGTGCGGGCCGATGTCACCGACTACCACCCGCGCGACAGCTTCGAGGAGCAGTCCTACCAGCCGCTGGTCGATCAGGTCGCGGTGGCCGACGGGGCCCGTAACGCCCGTGCGGACGCGGCCGGTTCGACGCTGCCGTCGTTGGTGTGGTTCGGGCTGATCACCGGTGCGGCCGTCACCGTCGGCGTCATCTTCACGCTCCAGATCCGCCGCTCGGGGCGCGAGTTGCTGATGGCCGGGCTCTTCAGCGCGCTGATCGCCTTCCTGCTGTTCCTGGTGTGGGACTTCGACGCGCCCTTCAGCCGTGGCATCGCGACGGCCGTCGAATCCTTCACCGACCTGTTCCCGCAACCGTGAGCGTGAGCGTGAGGGAGAGCGCCCCGTGATCAGGGGGGTGGGGGGGGGGGGGGGGGGGGGGGGGTCCCCCCCCCCCCCCCCCCCCCCCCCCCCCCCCCCCTGCCGCCCCCAAGGCCCCCTGCTCCTCAGTCCTCCGCCCGGAACCCCGCCGGCCGCTCCGGGGACGCCTCCGCCAGGGCCTTCGTGACCTGCTCGACGCCCGCCCGCAAGCCGTACACGGGGGTGTCGGGCTGCTGGCGCCAGGACTCGTCGATGCCGCCCGCGTCGACGGTGTCGAAACCCAGCTCGTCGATGAGGTCGCGGACCACCCGCTTGGCCCGCTCGTCGTCGCCGGCCACCGGCAGCGCGATCCGCTCCGGGTCTCCCTGGGGGCGAGGCTTGTCGAGGATGTCCTGGGCGTAGGTGCCGTTGAACGCCTTGATGACGGGATGGCCGATCTGCCGCTCGGTCCAGCGGCTCTCGGTCATTCCCTCCTCGATGGGCGCGATCCGGCCGTCGCGCTCCTTCGGGTAGTAGTTGCCGGTGTCGAGGACGGCCACGCCCTCCGCCGCGTGGTCGAACAGCCCGGACGGCAGGTCGGGGACGGCCTTCAGGGGGACGGTCACGATCACCACCTCGGCGTCGCGCGTCGCCTCGGCCGCCGTGACGGGCGTGGCGCCGGTCTCCTCGGCGAGGGCGGACAGCGTATGCGGTCCACGCGAGTTGGCGACCGAGACGGTGTGGCCGAGAGCGGTGAGCCGGCGCGTGAGGTTGCCGCCGATGTTGCCTGCGCCGATGATGCCGATCTTCATGGAGTTCCTCCGCGAGGGTGCTGCCCGTGAGTCGTGTCAGGCTCGAACCTCTTGATCGACGCGTCTATTCCGGCCCCTGGACGACCACATATCTCACGCCTACGCCTACGCCTACGCCTACGCATGCCCATCCACATACGTGACGACAGGTCAGCCCGTCAGGCACCCACCACCCCTACTCGAACAACTCCGGCTCACTGCGTGCCATCTCCTGGAAAAGCGGCTGGTAGTTGATCCAGGCCACCAGGTCGGTGCCGAGCTGCTCGCGCGTCCGGACGGCGTCATGGTGGTCGATCGGCACCGGCTTGCCGGCGGCCTTCGCGGTCAACTGCACCTGGCAGGAACGCTCCATCGCGAGGAACCACCACGCCGCCGCGTCCACCGAACCGCCGACCGTCAGCAGCCCGTGATTGCGCAGGATCACCGCCTTGTGCGGTCCGAGGGCGGCCGCGATCCGGCGGCCCTCCTCCTCGTCCACCACCACACCCGTGTACGCGTCGTAGAGCGCGTGGGATTCGTAGAACGCGCACACGTCCTGGGTGATCGGCTCCAGCAGCTCGCCGAGGGCGGAGAGCGCCCGGCCGTGGACGGAGTGGCTGTGGGCCGCGGCGACGACGTCCGGACGGGCCCGGTGGATCTGCGCATGGATCGCGAAGGCCGCCTGGTTGACGTGGTAGCGGCCTTCCACGACCTTCCCCTCGTCGTTGACGAGGATCAGATCGCTGACGGTGATATGCCGGAAGGACATCCCGAAGGGGTTGACCCAGAAGCAGTCGGTGAATTCCGGGTCGCGGGCGGTGATGTGCCCCGCGACGCCCTCCTCGAAGCCGAGGCGCCCGAAGAGGCGCAGGGCCGCGGCGAGGCGTTCCTTGCGGTGGCGCCGCTCGTCCTCGGCGGTCTCGTGCGCCGGCGGCATGGCGAACCGCAACCGCTCGGTGGGAATGGGCGTCGGCTCGGGCATCGCGCTCTCCTCCTCGCACGTGCGGTCACTCGCTATGGCCGGAAGCTACCTTTCGGTACCTCGGGTGACCAGGGTTACGACCGACGGACGGGCGGGCAGGCACCCGCGAGGCCGCACGATCGGCAGGAGGGGCACGATCAGGGGGCACGGGCAACAGGCCCAGGCGTGGGCACGGGCCCTGTCCGCAGCGGCGGGCGCACACGACACTCAGGGGGCACCATGAGAGCGATTTCGGTCAGCAAGGACATCGACGCCACGGCGCGGCAGATCTTCGACGTCCTGCGGGCCCCGGCCCGGCACGCCGGGCTGGACGGCTCGGGCATGCTGCGCGGCCGCCCCGAGGGCCCGTCCCCGCTGGGTCCCGGCGACCGTTTCCGGATGGCGATGCGGCAGGGGCGGGTGCCGTACCGGTCGGTGAACGTCGTGGTGGAGTACGAGAAGGACCGGTTGCTCGCCTGGGAGACGTGGGGCGAGTTCCGCGGCCGGCGGCTCGTCGGCGGGCAGCGCTGGCGCTACGAGCTGGAGGTGCTCGCCCCCCACCGCACCCGCGTCGTCCACACCTACGACTGGACTCGCGCGCGCTGGCCCCGCCTGGTCATCGAACTCCCGGGCTACCCACGGCGGATGGAGCCTGCTATGCGCCGCACCCTGAACCGGCTCGCGGTGTCCACCGAGGCACCGGAGGACGGCCCCGACCGCGTCGGGCCGCAGCCGGGCTAGGCGTTGGCGGGCCGCGAAGGCCCGCCGCACAACACGGGGCCGCTACGGACGGCCCCGGCAGGCCGCCTACGCGCCCCGCTCGCCGCTCAGCGGTTCCACGCCACTCAGCGGTTCCACGCCGCTCAGCAGTTCCACCCCGCGCAGCAGCGCCGAGTGGTCCAGGGCGCCGTCGCCGCGGGCGACGGCGGAGGCGATGAGCTGGGCGGCGAGGGCGCCGACGGGCAGGGGGACGCCGACGCTGCGGGCGGCGTCGGTGACGATGCCCATGTCCTTGTGGTGGAGCTCCAGTTTGAAGCCGGGGGCGAAGTCGCGGGCGAGGAGGTTGCCCTTCTTGCGGTCCAGGACGGCGGAGCCGGCCAGCCCGCCGCCCAGGACCTCCAGGGCGGCGGCGAGGTCGACGCCGGACTTCTCCAGGAAGACCACGGCCTCCGCCAGCGCCTGGAGGTTGACGGCGACGATGAGCTGGTTGGCGGCCTTGACCGTCTGGCCGGAACCGTGCGGACCGCACAGCACGACGGTCTTGCCGACGGCTTCGAAGACGGGCCGGGCCGCGTCGAAGTCGGCCCGCTCGCCACCGACCATGATCGACAGGACGCCCTCGACGGCGCCCGCCTCACCGCCCGACACGGGCGCGTCCAGCACCCGGATGCCCTTCTCGCCGGCCGCCCGGGCAAGCTCCACGGAGGTCTGGGGGGTGATCGAGGAGTGGTCGATCAGCAGCGTGCCGGGCCGGGCGTTCTCCAGGATGCCCCCGGGTCCGTACGCGACGGCCTCGACCTGCGGCGACGCGGGGACCATGGTGATGACGACGTCCGCCTCACGCACCGCCTCCGCGAGGGACGCCGCCTCCTTGCCACCGGCCGCGACCAGCGCCTTCGCCCGCCCGGGACTGCGGTTCCAGCCGAGCACGGTGTGCCCGGCCTTCGCGAGATTCACCGCCATCGGGCTGCCCATGATGCCGAGGCCGATGAAACCGATCGTGCCCATTCCGCCACCCACTAACTTCCGCATAGCAGAATCACCATATCGCTATTCGGAAACCATCATCGGCGTCGTGGCCGCACGCGTCAACGTCAGAGCTCGTCGATCGCGGTCAGATCGATGTCGATGTCATAGGGAACGGAGAGCTTGAGTCGGTCGCGGTAGATGCCGGTGGGACTGTAGAGACGCCTCTCCTTGTCGAGCTCGAAGGCGTGCACGACGACCGGATGGTGGTCACGGCCGGTCATCTCCACCCGCCAGAAGTACGGGATCCCGGCGTTGGCGTACTTGTGCGGCTTGGTGTCGAAATCCCGGGCCTCGGATTCGGGCGAGACCACCTCTACGGCGAGCATCACGTCCCGGACCTGGAAGTAGGTCTGGTCCAGGCTTCGCACCGCGGCAGCGCGCAGCACCGACACATCCGGTTCCGGGCCATTGCGCTTGTCGATCACTACGGTCATTTCGCGCCGGACTTTCAGCTCAGGCGGTGCCGTTCGGCGCAGCCCATTCACCAGCAAGTCGATGACGATGCTGTGGAAACTCCGCTGCGGACTCACAAAAATCAGACTCCCGTCGAGCAACTCCGTGTGCGGCGGGAGGTCGGGCAGCGTCAGCAGGTCGTCCACCGTGTAACCGTCCTGCGGCGGCACCGGCCAGTGGGGCGCGGTCTCAGCGGTCATAAGTCCTCCCATGGACGGGATTCTGGGCCGTGTCGCCAGCGTACCGAGCGGGAACGACAGCGCCGCCGCCCAAACGAATGAGCGACGGCGTGGTCGTTGACATCAGGGGGAGGTCACTCCCACTCGATGGTGCCCGGGGGCTTGCTGGTGACGTCGAGGACGACGCGGTTGACGTCGGCGACCTCGTTGGTGATGCGGGTGGAGATGCGCGCCAGCACGTCGTACGGCATCCGGGTCCAGTCGGCCGTCATGGCGTCCTCGGACGAGACCGGGCGCAGCACGATCGGGTGGCCGTAGGTGCGGCCGTCGCCTTGGACGCCCACCGAGCGGACGTCGGCGAGCAGCACGACCGGGCACTGCCAGATCTCGCGGTCCAGGCCGGCCGCGGTCAGCTCCTCGCGGGCGATGGCGTCGGCCTCGCGCAGCAGGTCCAGGCGGTCCTTGGTGACCTCGCCGACGATGCGGATGCCCAGGCCGGGGCCGGGGAACGGCTGGCGCTGGACGATCTCGTCCGGCAGGCCGAGCTCGGTGCCCACCATCCGGACCTCGTCCTTGAACAACTGCCGCAGCGGCTCGATCAGCTCGAACTCGATGTCGTCGGGCAGGCCGCCCACGTTGTGGTGCGACTTGATGTTGGCGGTGCCCGTGCCGCCGCCGGACTCGACGATGTCCGGGTAGAGCGTGCCCTGGACGAGGAAGGCGACCGACTCGCCCTCGGCGCCGGCCTCGGCGACCAGTTCGGCCTGGGCCTGCTCGAAGACGCGGATGAACTCGCGCCCGATGATCTTCCGCTTTTCCTCGGGGTCGGTGACCCCGGCCAGCGCGGTCAGGAAGCGCTCCTCGGCGTCGACGACCTTCAGTTGGACGCCGGTCGCGGCCACGAAGTCCTTCTCGACCTGCTCGGACTCGCCCTTGCGCTGGAGGCCGTGGTCGACGTAGACGCAGGTGAGCTGGTCGCCGATGGCCTTCTGCACGATCGCGGCGGCCACGGAGGAGTCCACGCCGCCGGACAGCCCGCAGATCGCCCGCTTGCTGCCGACCCGCTCGCGGATCGCCGCGACCTGCTCCTCGACCACGCTGGTGGTGGTCCAGTTCGGCTCGATGCCCGCGCCGCGGTAGAGGAAGTGCTCCAGGACCTGCTGGCCGTGCGTGGTGTGCATGACCTCCGGGTGGTACTGGACGCCGTAGAGCTTCTTGTCGTCGTTCTCGAAGGCGGCGACCGGCACGACGTCGGTGGAGGCGGTGACCGTGAAGCCCTCGGGCGCGGCGGAGCAGGCGTCGCCGTGCGACATCCACACCGACTGCTGCGCCGGGGTGCCCTCGAAGAGGGTCGAGCCGGGGCGGGAGACGGTCAGCGGGGTGCGGCCGTACTCGCGGGCACCGGTGTTGTCGACGGTGCCGCCGAGGGTGGTGGCCATGAGCTGGAATCCGTAGCACATGCCGAAGACCGGAATGCCGGATTCGAACAGGGCACGGTCGAGGCGGGGGGCGTTCTCGGCGTAGACCGACGAGGGGCCGCCGGAGAGGATGATCGCCTTCGGGTTCTTGGCGAGCATCTCGGCCACCGGCATGGTGGACGGGACGATCTCGCTGTAAACCCGGGCCTCGCGGACGCGGCGGGCGATGAGCTGGGCATACTGCGCGCCGAAGTCGACTACGAGGACGACGTCCGGGGCGGCGGGGGGCGCTGATGGCACTTCGGCGGCCTTCCGGCGGTGTGGAGCAAGGGGTTGGACTTTCGATTCTAACGGGCTCATACTGAGCGCCATGTCCAAGCAGCAGACCTTCGTCTTTACCTATGGCACCGGCCCGACCGGCTGCCATGGTCATGCTGCTTGATCCACTGACAAGCGACTTCCCCAGGCGCCCCGGGCCGACAAGGCCCGGGGCGTCTGTGTGTGTCCGGGCCTGATCATCGGCTCCGGGGTCCTCGACCCCAGGAGAGACGGATATGAGCACCGAGACCACCGCCGCCCCGACCGCGCCCACCCGCGCCACGACCGGCCCCGCCACCGCCGTGCCCGACACCGGCGCCCGCACCCCCGAGGCGGCCGGCGTGATCACCGACGCGCGCGCCCGGATCGATGATCTCGACGGCCGGATCATCGGCCTCGTGCAGGAACGGATGGCCGTCTCGGCCGTCATCCAGGGCGAGCGGCTCGGGTCGGGCGGGCGCCGGGTGAACCTCTCCCGGGAGATGGAGATCCTCGCCCACTACCGCGATCAGCTCGGCAAGCCGGGCACCGCGCTGGCGATGACCTTGCTGGAGCTGTCACGTGGCCGGATCTGACCTTGCCGAGCGGTCGGCCGCACGCACCGCTTCCGCGTCCGGCCGAGGTGCGCGACGGGCGCACCGGCCGCATCTGAGTTCGGTTGCCGTCTCACCCGTACGGCGCGTGACCGCCCGCCGCGGGGGGTCGTTGTTCCCGGTGCCACGCCAGCCAGGCGCGGCCTCGCAGGACTACGCGTAGACGCCGCCCCGCGGGCGGAAAAACTCCGGAACGATGAGACGCCGCCGCTCACCGCGGTCGCGTCGTGGGACCTCGTTCCGGTGCGGTGGCCGGTCGGCAGGGGACAGCAGCCCGGTCACATCCGATGGGGTGGTCGGTCCTGGGGACGCCCGGGACCGACCGCATCCGGTCGAAACGGTTGCGCCGGATGAGGCGCATCCACGACGATGCATGACGCACCACCCACCGCGCCCGGTGCGGACTTCCGGCACCGCCATTGGTCCGACCACCGCACGGCACCCAGCTCACGCACCACCCATAGCCAGCGGCGCACCCCCCGGCGCCGCCCCTCGGTGCCGGCGCTGCCCTGACGCCGGCACCGAAAGCCAAGGGCCCCGTGGCCGCCCGCATCCCCCTCGCGGACGGCGCCCGGGGCCCTTCGCTCTTCTCTGGTCCGGCGCCCGTCGGGGCCGTTCCCCGCGCTTCCTGTGTGACCGCTGTGGCGAATGTGACGCGGATCACGCGATCTTGACTGGTCGAACGGACAACCTTTTTCGGCCATGGCCGGTCATGTACGTGCAATCGCACGGCCATCCCGCCCCCACCGCGACGGCCCGCCCCAACGTGTGCCAGCACTGGCACTTTGGACCCTGAGAGGTCTTCTCGATGAAGCTTCGCCGTGCCCTGACGGCCGTCGCCGCGACGGCTGTCATAGCTCCCGCCGCCCTGATGGCGGCCCCCGCCGCCTACGCGGACGCCGAGCCGACCACGGCCGCGACCACGGAGGCCACGGCCCCCGCACCGGACGCGGACGCGACGTCCACCCCGTCCGACGAGCCCACCGAGGGCCCCACCACCCCGGCGCCGGCCGATGAGCCCGCCGACGAGTCCGCCGAGGAGCCCTCGGACACGGCCACCACCGCCGCCCCCACCGACAAGCCGACCGGTGCGGCGACCGACAAGCCGACGGACAAGCCGACCGCGACGGCGACCGCCACCGCCAAGCCGACGGACGAGCCGTCCGACGAGCCGACCTGCGCCGAGGAGTCGGAAGAGGTGGCCATCAGCACCGAGCTGCGCGGCCTGCCCAGCAAGGTCGTGGCCGGTTCCGGCTGGAAGAACTTCACCTTCCGCGCCACCAACACCTCGGACAAGACGATGAAGTCGGTCGACGCGTTCGTCGCGCTGGCCGGCATCACGGGCGACACCTACCGCGACATCTCCAAGCACCTGACGGTGCAGTGGTACAACGAGGAAGCCGGCGCCTGGGAGACCATCTCCGACGAGAGCGGCTACTTCGCCTCCACCACCGACCTCAAGCCCGGCGAGTACTCCGACGCCAAGCTGCGCCTGAAGGTCGACGCCAAGACCCCGGGCAGCTACGGCTTCGCCTTCACCATCGGCGCGTACCACGACGAGAACGACGTCTGCGGCTACTCCGAGGTCTCGGATTACGACTTCGACATCCTGGTCGCGGGCAGCAAGCCGGGCACCGTGCCGCCGGCCAAGGGCAAGCCGGGCAAGAACAAGCCCAACACGCCGGCTCCGCAGGGCGGCCTGGAGAAGCTCCCGGTCACCGGCAAGCTCGCCGAGACCGGTTCGTCCTCCGCGCTGCCGACCATCGGCCTCGTCGGCGGGGTCGCGATGGCCGTGGGCGCCGGCGCGATCTTCGTCGTCCGCCGTCGTAAGACGGACGGCGCCGCCGCCTAACGGCACAGGCACCTGAAGGAAGGGCCGCACCTCGGCGGAGGTGCGGCCCTTCGTCGTCCGTGGCTCCCCACTGGCGCGAGGCGTCAGGCGAGGGACTTCTTCGGGGGGACCCGGGGGACCTCCAGGAACGGCAGGTTCAGCGCGCCGAACGCCTTCTCGGGCACCGCGGGGCTGACCGGCTCGACCGGCGCCAGTCGGCGGTAGGCGCGGCCCTGGGCGGGGCGCGGGTCCGGTTCGCCCTTGTTCGGCCAGAAGGACATGGCGCGTTCGGCCTGCGCGGTGATCGTCAGGGACGGGTTGACGCCGAGGTTGGCGGAGACCGCGGCGCCGTCGACGACGGAGATGCCCGGGTGGCCGTAGAGGCGGTGGTAGGGGTCGATGACACCGCGCTCGGCGTCCTCACCGATCGGGCAGCCGCCCAGGAAGTGCGCGGTCAGCGGCGTGCCCATCAGCTCGCCGACGTTGCTGCCCGCGAAGCCGTTGATCTCCTGCGCCAGCAGCGTGGCGGCCTGTGTCGCCGCCGGTATCTGCTCGGGGTTGGGCGCGCCGTGGCCCTGGCGGGCGGTGAGCAGGCCCTTGCCGATTCCGCCCGGTTTGCGGTACGTCGTCAGGGAGTTGTCCAGCGACTGCATCACCAGGCCGATGATGGTGCGCTCGGACCAGCGGCGGTTGGACAGCGAGCGGAGCAGCAGCAGCGGGTGCCGGGCGCATCGGCCGGCCCAGGCCAGGGCGCGCTTGCCGCGGCGGGCGGCGAGCGGCACCTGGAGGACGGACATGGCGCCCATGGCGTTGGAGCCCCGGCCGTAGCGGACCGGCTCGATGTGGGTGTCGGCGTCGGGGTGGATGGAGGAGGTGATGGCGACGCCGCGGGTGAAGTCGGCCTTGCCGCCGTGCGCCTTGCGGTAGCGGCGGTTGTCGGTCTGCGCGCCCACCAGCGCCTCGGAGTTGGTGCGGGTCAGCTCGCCCAGCCGCGCGGAGATGCCCGGCAGCAGTCCGCTGTCCTTCATCTTGTGCAGCAGCGTCTGGGTGCCGTACGTGCCGGCGGCGATGACGACGCGGCGGGCGGTGAAGGTGCGGCCCCGGCCCTTGCGTTTGGCGTCGGTGGGGAGGGTGGCGACGGCGAAGCCGCCCCGGGAGTCCTCGGTGACGGTGACGACGGAGGTCATCGGGTGGATGACCGCGCCGGCCTGTTCGGCGAGGTACAGGTAGTTCTCGTTGAGGGTGTTCTTGGCGCCGTGCCGGCAGCCGGTCATGCACTCGCCGCACTCCGTGCAGGCTTTGCGGGAGGGGCCCTTGCCGCCGAAGTACGGGTCGGGCACCTCCGCGCCCGGTGCGGCCTTCGCCGTGCCGTCGGCGTCGCGTCCGTCGCCGAAGAAGACGCCGACCGGCGCGAGGTGGAAGGAGTCGCCGACGCCCATCTTCTCCGCGGCGGCCCGCAGATGGACGTCGGAGGGCGTCATCGTCGGGTTGAGGCGGACTCCGAGCATCCGCTTGGCCTGGTCGTAGTACGGCGCCAGTTCCGCCTGCCAGTCGGTGATGTGGCCCCACTGCTGGTCGTCGAAGAACTGCTTCGGGGGGACGTAGAGGGTGTTGGCGTAGTTGAGCGAACCGCCGCCGACCCCGGCGCCCGCCAGCACCATGACGTTGCCGAGCAGGTGCACCCGCTGGATGCCGTAGCAGCCGAGCGCGGGGGCCCACAGGTAGTTGCGGACGTCCCAGGAGGTCTTGGGCAGGGTCTGCCGGGTGAAGCGCCGGCCGGCTTCCAGGACGCCGACGCGGTAGCCCTTCTCGGTCAGCCGCAGGGCGGAGACCGAGCCGCCGAAGCCGGAGCCGACGACGAGGACGTCGTAGTCGTAGCCGTCCTCGGGCGAGCCGGAGCCGGCGGGTGCGGCGGGGCCGTCCTCCGGACGGGGGACGGAGTTCTCCTGGGACATGCGCTCTCCTGGTGGGTCAGCGGAGTCGGAACGCCTTCATCGCGCGCAGGCTGCGGGTCATGAACTGTGCGTACTTCTCATCCGTCATCCCGAAGGACGGCGCGAGCGGCATCACCCGCTGCTGGGCGATGGTCTGCGCCTCGGTGTACTTCAAGATGCCCTCGGATCCGTGCCGGCGGCCCAGGCCCGAGTCGCCCATGCCGCCCATCGGCGCCTGCACGCTGCCGTAACCGGCGGCGTAGGACTCGTTGACGTTGACCGTGCCGGTGCGCAGCCGGGCGGCGAGGGCGCGGCCGCGCCGGCCGTCCTTGGTCCAGACGCTCGAATTGAGGCCGTAGGGCGTGGCGTTGGCGAGGGCCACCGCCTCGTCCTCGTCGCTGAAGCGGTAGACCGAGACGACCGGGCCGAAGGTCTCCTCGCCGCAGACGGCCATCGGTGCCTGCACGCCGTCGAGGATGGTCGGCTCGTAGAAGAGGGGGCCGATGTCGGGGCGGGGGCGGCCGCCGGCGACCAGCTCGGCGCCCTTGGCGACGGCTTCCTCGACGTGCCGGATGACGGTCTCCAACTGGCGTTCGCCGACCAGCGAGCCCATGTCGGCGCCGTAGGCGAGGGCGTTGCCCAGCCGCATGGCCTTGGTGCGGGCGGCGAAGCGCTGGAGGAAGTCGTCGGCGATGGACTCGTGGACGTAGAGCCGCTCGATGGAGATGCACAACTGGCCGGCGGAGGAGAAGCAGCCGCGGACCGCGCCGGCGGCGGCCTTCTCCACGTCGGCGTCGCGCAGCACCAGCATGGCGTTCTTGCCGCCGAGTTCGAGGGAGACGCCGACCAGGCGGGCCGCGGCGCCCTGGGCGACCTCGCGGCCCGTACGGGTCGAGCCGGTGAAGGAGACGTAGTCGGCGTGCGCGACGACGGCGGGGCCGACGACCGGGCCCTCGCCGATGACAACCTGCCAGACGTCCTCCGGCAGGCCCGCCTCGATCAGTTGCTCACGGGCCCACAGCGCGGTCAGCGCGGTCTCGGTGTCGGGCTTCATCACGACGGCGTTGCCCGCGACGAAGGCGGGCAGGGCGTCCCCCACGGAGAGTTCGAGGGGGTAGTTCCAGGGGGCTATCTGCCCGACGACGCCGCGCGGCTGGCGCAGCTCGGTGACCTTGGTCAGGGTCGGGACGACACCGGTGTGGCCGCGCGGCTTGAGGTAGGCGGGGGCCTTGCGGCCGTAGTGGCGGGCGGCGACGGCGACGGCCTGCACCTCCTCGTGGGCGTGCAGGCGCGCCTTGCCGGTCTCCAACTGGATCAGGTCGAGCACCTCGGCCTGGCGGCTGAGCACCAGGTCGTGGAAGCGGAGCAGGACGGCGGCGCGCTGCTTGACGGGGACCTTCGCCCAGCGTTCCTGGGCGGCGCGGGCCCGCTCGAAGGCGGTGGCGACGTCCTCGGGGGTGGATTCGGGCAGGTCGGCCAGCTTCTCGCCGGTGAAGGGGGTGTGGTTGGCGGTGCGACCGCTGCCGACCACGCCCCGGGTGAGCCGGGCGGCCACCTCCGGGGTGACGACGTCCGCGGCGGTACGGGTGCCGGGCGCGGCGGGCGCGACCGGATTGCCGTCGGCGGGCGGGGCGGAGGGCGCGGCGGGAGCCGTTGCTATCGGCCCGTCGCCGGCGGTGGAGTCGGCTTGTCCGGTGTCCTGCGAGTCCGTCATGTCGGCGAGGGTATGCCTCCGTGGGCCCTTTGTGTACCCGGCAGTAACGAGTTTTCACGCCGCCCGCACAATCGCGCCAGCAATCGCTGGCTACAAGGGTGCCGGCTTCAGGGTTTGTCCGCCGGGGCCGTCAGCCGGAAGCTGTCGAGCGCGGTGTCGAAATGCCGTTTGGCCTCGGCGCGCGAGCCGAGCGGGGCGGAGATCCATACGTCGATCATCCGGCCGCCCTCGTTCCAACTGAGGTCGTAGGTGTAGCGCGGACCGCCGTCCTCGGGCGCGCCGTTCCAGATGAACTCCCAGAGCCCGGCCTGGCGTCCGTTATGGGTGGTTTCGGTGACCTGGCCGGCGCGGTAGCCGGGGTAGTCGCGAGGGCCGTCCGCGTGGGCCGCGCGCATCGTGCCGAGCGCGCCCTCGGGCACCTGCCGCTGGAGGTGCACGCCGATCCGGAAGCGCTTGTTCTCGGAGTAGTAGTAGACCCGCGGCTTCTCGTACGAGCGGGTGAAGCCGAGGGGGACGGCGAGGCTGAAGCCGCGCGGGTCGCGGACGACGCCGTAGCCGGCCGGGATCTTGGCGGTGCTGCCGGGGGCGGGCGCGGAGGTGACCGTGACCGTCGCGTGGGGCGTGGGGCGGGGCGCCGGGCGGGTGCCACCGGTGGCGTGCGGGCCGGGCGCCTCCCGAGACTGCTCGGGGCCGCGCCCGGCGTTCGCGCCCGGGCCGCCGTCGCGGTTCATGACCAGGGCGGCGATGCCCGCGCCGGCGCCCGCGAGGCCGAGCACGACCAGCGCGGCGAGCAGTGCGACGCGGGTCCGGCCGGTGTGCGGGCGGGCGGCGGCGGCCAGCGCCCGGTCGTCCAGCGCGTCCGGGATCGGCATGCCGGGGGTGCGTCCGCCCGTACGTCCGCCCAGGAGCCCGGTGCCGCGGCCGCCGGGCGTCCGGTGGTGCGTGGCGTCGGCCGGAGAGGGGGCGAGGGGGGTGGCGCCGGTCGGGGGAGGCGTCGGCGCCGGCTCCTCGCTCTGCGGGTGTTCGCTGGGCCGGCCGCCGCCGGGGCCGTCGGGGGAGGGCGCGTGCGCGCCGGAGTCCGGGCCGCCGAAGCCGCCGGGAGCGGCCGCCACGGCCTCCGCCGCGTCATGGCCGGGTGTGTGGCCGGGTGTGTGGCCGGCTCCGCGTACGGACCCGTGGCCGTGGCCGTGCCCCCAGTGGGCGCCCGCGCCGCGTTCGGGAGCGCGCCCCGAGTGCAGATAGCCGCGCAGCAGCCGCTCGGTCTCCTCCAGGTCCAGCCGGCGCAGCGGATCGCGTTCCAGCAGTCCGCCGACGACGGCGAGCAACGGCCGGGCGGCTTCGGGGAGTTCGATCTCGTCGTAGACCACGGCGTGCAGCACACCGCCCAGCGAGTCGCGGCGGAACGGCGAGACGCCGCTCAACGCGGCGCAGAGCAGCACCCCGAGCGACCACAGGTCGGCCTCCGGGCCGGTGCCGCGACCGGCCATCCGCTCCGGCGCGGTGTATTCGGGCGACCCGACGAAGCCGCCGGTCTCGGTCAGCGTCGTGACGCCGGGGACCTGGGCGATACCGAAGTCGGTCAGGACGACCCGGCCGGTGCCGGCCTCCATCAGGACGTTGGCGGGCTTGAGGTCGCGGTGCAGCACCCCGCGGGCGTGCGCGGCCCGCAGCGCGCCCAGCAGCGCGACGCCGATCCTGGCCGCCTCGCGCGGCGCCACGGGCCCGCCGCCGGCCAGCCGGTCGGCGAGCGAGGCACCCTCCACCAGCTCCATCACGATCCACGGCCGGCCGTCCTGCTCGACGACGTCATGCACCACGATCACGTTCGGGTGCTTGATCTGGGCGACCGTGCGCGCCTCTCGCATCGCCCGCGCCCGCTGCTCCAGCGCCTCCGGCTCGTCGGCCGCCGCCTCGTCCAAGTGAAGCTGTTTGACGGCCACTTGGCGGCCCAGCAACTCGTCGGTGGCCCGCCACACCGTCCCCATGCCGCCGCGGCCCAGCCGTCTGCCCAAGCGATACCGGCCGGCGACCAGCCGGCCCTCGCCCCCGAAGCTCCCCATGGGGCCATAGTGCCCCACGGCCGCCGCGCCGGCGGGAGCGGCTCCCCGCGCACCGGTCCCGGCCCCGTCGGCGAAGCCGCTGACCTGCGAGTGCGGTGGAATGCGCTGCGAGGACCGGCGCGGGGGTGATCCACTGCTGGTATGGAGGCAGTTGTCGCGAGCGTCGTGGCCGTCATCGGAACCCTGCTGGGGTCGGCCCTCACCCATTTCTTCCAGCGGCGGGCCGCCGACCGCGGCGAGCGTTCCGCCCGCGCGGAGCGGCTGCGGCAGGAGCGCATCGACGCGTACTGCGCCTTCGCGGGGGCGCTGCTGGACTACCGCCGGGTCGTCGTCCACCGCTGGTTCGTCCTCCACGAGGACGAGCCCTGCGACGAGGACTCCCCCACGCTGCGGGAGGAGATGTACAAGACCCGCCTTGCCGCCCAAGAGGCCATGTTCCGGGCGCAGATGGTGACCGACGACCCGGAGATCCGCGCCCGTACCGAGCAGGTGATGGCGGAGGTCACGGAGCTGCACTGGGCCCGGGACCCGGCCGCGCTGACCGAACTGCGGGCCAGCACCCGGCAGCGGATACGCGACTTCATCACGGCCGCCGCCCCGCGCCTGCGCTGAGGACCTCGCCCCTGTCCGCGGCGAGTTCGGCCCGTGGCACCTCGCGACACCCGGGGTGGAACCTCCACCGTCTGTCCGCCCGTCCTTGACACAGTGAGGCTGTGTACGGGAACGGGCCGGTACGGCAGCGGGTACAGGCGGATCGAGGGCGGCCATGGTGATGCAGGACGGCGGAACGCTGGATGTCCGGCCGGGCCCCGACCCCGGGCGGGCGGCACCGGAGCACCGCGGCGCCTATCTGGCGACCGGCGTGTGCCTGACGGGCTACGCCGCGGTGCTGCTGGCCTGGACCGTCTACGGCATCGTCCAGGCGGACGGCAGCCTCGGGGACTTCGTGGAGGGCCTGTTCAATCCGGGCGCCTCCCCGTCGGCGCAGTTGCTCGGCCCGTACGAATGGGCGTTCACGGTCGCCTTCCTGGCCACCGGCGCGCTCGCGCTGGCGCGGCGGCGGGTGGCGCGCACCGCCGCGCTGCTGTCGGCCTCCGTGCTGCTCGCCGTCTCGCTCCGGGAGGCCGTGGGGCTGTTCGACGCGGCGTACCGCGACCAGTACGCCACCGACCCCGTCGGCGGCTGGGCGCTCACCACGCGCGGGCTGGGGCTCCTGGCGGCGCTGGTCGTCCTGCCCGCGATGCTCCGGGCGGGTGAGCGGCGCGGGCCGCGGGCCGCAGCGGCCGCCGCCGGGACTCCCGCCGGCCCCGAGGCCCGGTGGCGCCGCCCGGCGCGGATCTGCGGCGCCCTGTTCGTGCTCACGGGCGTGGCCCGCCTGGCGTGGACCGTACGCGAGCTGACCTCGGCCGAGATGGACGCCGGCCGCTATCTGCGCGCGGTGGTCGACAGCTCGGCGCTCGGCAACCTCGACCTGTCCGCCAGCTCCGAGTTCTCCACCGTCGACTCGATCGTCGTGCTGCTGGTCCTCGGCGCGCTGGCCCTGCGCGGCCGGCGGGACGTGCGGGGGGCGCTGCTGGTCTTCGCGTCGGTGGAGCTCTACCTCACCGTCCGGGCGGTGGTCTGGCTGACCGTCACCGACTCCTTCAACCGGTCGTTCGAGACGACCGAGGGGGCCCTGTCGATGGCGACCACGGCCTACAGCCTGGCCGCGATGACGTCCGTGGTCGTCCTGGCGACGGGCCGCGGCTTCGGCGCGTACGCCGACGCCCGCTCCCCCGAACCGTTCCGCGCGGTGCTGGACGGGCGGTACGGGGGGCGGTAGGCCGGGTCAACCGGCCGCGGGCGCGGACTCCTCACGTACGGGAGGCTCCGGGGTCGGCAGCGGATCGTCGCCGGCCCCGGGTCTCTTGAGGCGCGGGGAGCGCACCGGCGCCGGATAGGCGAGATGCACCAGCCGGGACTGTTCCTGACGCATGTGCATGACCGATTCGAGGATGTAGCCCACCAGCAGGACGAGGGTCGCGATGGTCATGATCGCGGCCGCGAGGATCGCGGTGGGCAGGCGCGGCACCGTTCCCGTGCGGAGGAAGTCGATCACTACGGGTATCCCCAGAACGACCGCGACGAACGCGAGCAGGCCCGCGACCACCGTATGGACGAGCGAGGGCCGTTCGCGCCGCGCCAGGTTGAGGATCACCCGCAGGATGCGCCAGCCGTCCCGATAGGTCCGCAGTTTGCTCTCGCTGCCGGCCGGCCGGTCCTTGAAGCCGACCGTCAGCTCCGCCGTCGGCAGGCGGAGCATGAGGGCGTGGACCGTCATCTCGGTCTCGGTCTCGAACTGGCGGGAGAGCGCCGGGAAGGACTTCACGAAGCGCCGGGAGAAGACCCGGTAGCCGCTGAGCAGGTCGGTCACGTCGTTGCCGAAAAGGGAGCGCACCGCTCCGGTCAGTACCTTGTTGCCGACGGCGTGGCCCGCCCGGTAGGCACCGTCGACGGTTTCGCGGCGGGCGCCGAGGACCTGGTCGTAGGGCCCCTCGAAGAGCAGGTCCACCATCTCGCGCGCCCGTGAGGCGTCATACGTGTCGTCACCGTCGATGATGAGCAGGGCGTCGGCGTCGATATCGGCGAAGGCGCGCCGGATGACGTTGCCCTTGCCCTTGCGTGGCTCCTCCCGGATGATCGCGCCCGCCTCGCGGGCCACCTCCACCGTGCGGTCGGTCGAGGCGTTGTCGTAGACGTAGATGTCGGCTTCGGGGAGCGTCGCTCGCAGATCGCGCACCACCTTGCCGACGGCCGCTTCCTCGTTGTGGCAGGGCACGACGCAGGCGATCGTCGGGCTCACAGCCTCTCCTCACTCTCCTCGGCTGAATCGACTCCGGCCCTCAGGGTGGCCATATCGGAAATTAATATGGCATAGCCGGTGATAAGCGGCGAGGCCAAGCGACCCTGTTAGCATCCCTTCGTGCCATTTCCCGCTACTTTGCTCCGACTTGTCCCCGCACATGGGTGACGCCCTCAGGTCCACCCGGGCCCTCGGGGCCGTCCGGGCCATCTGGCGGGAGGCGGCCAAGTTCGGGGTCATCGGGGCCCTCGCCTTCGTGCTGGACAACGGCGGCTACAACCTCCTGGTCTTCGGCCCTCCCGGGGCGGGCGGCGGGCCGATGGGGGCCGCGCCCGTCCAGGCGTCCGTGATCGCGACGGGCGCCGCCACGGTCTTCAGTTGGGCCGGGAACCGCTTTTGGACCTACCGCCACCGGCATCGCGAGAAGGTCTCCCAAGAGCTGACGCTGTTCGTCCTGGTGAACGCCGTCGGGCTGGTCATCACGGCGGGCACGGTCTACCTCTCACGCCACCTGCTCGGACTCGACTCGGCCCTCGCCGACAACGCCGCCCGCGTCTTCGGCTGGGGCGCCGCCACGCTCTTCCGCTTCGTCACCTACCGTCGCTACGTCTTCGTCGCCCCCTGACCATCCTTCAGGCGCGAGCCGCAGCCAGCCCTTCAGCCCTAATGCGCGCCCCGCCCCGCACCCGCTGTTAGCATCCCGACATATGGGACAACTCCCCCGAGGGATCCGGCGCGAACGACGCTGGCCCTGGGCTCTGGCGCTCATCGCCGCGGCCTGTTGCCTGGCCACCGTCGTCGTGTTCCACCCCGGATACCTGAGCCCGGACAGCGTTTCCCAGCTCCGGCAGGCCATGGGCGAAGAACCGCTCAGCGACTGGCATCCGCCCGTCATGAGCCTGGTCTGGCAGGCGCTCATCGCCGTGACCGGCACGCCCGCGACCATGGCCGTCATCCAGTCCGTCGTCCTGTGGGCCTCGCTCGGGACGATCGCCTGGTGCGTCTGGGACGCGACCGCCAGCCGGCCGGGCTCCCTCGCGGTCCTCGTCCTGGGGCTGACCCCCCACGTCGTGACGTTCACCGGAGTGGTGTGGAAAGACGTCCACATGGCGTTCGCGCTCCTCGCCACCACCGCGGTCGCGTTCGTCGGCCGACGCCTGCGAGCGCCGCGCCCCGCCCTGCGCGGGGCCCTTTTCGGGCTCGGCGTGCTCTTCCTCGTCTACGCCGTCCTGGTGCGCAAGAACGCGGTCTTCGCGGTGATCCCGGTCTTCGTGATGCTCGTCCTCGCGCTGTGGCACCGGCCCGGACGCCGCGTCTGGCTGCTCTCCACGGCGGCCCTCGTCGTCGCCTTCGTCGTGCCGACCGCCGCCATCTCCACCTTCGCCCGCCCGGTGCAGATGAGCCAGGGCTCGCAGATCATGCTGGACGACCTGCTCCATGTGGTCAGCGCGGACGAACTGCGGTCGGCGCCCGTGTCACCGGCCCTGCGCGACCGCCTCGTGGCCGCGGTGCAGGAATGCGACCGCGTCAACTCCCTGTCGAACACCTACTTCACCTGTTACAAGTCCCCTCCTGCGGGGCTGGCACCGGACGCGCACCAGATCACGTCCCTGTGGACCAGCGAGATCCCCCGCCACTTCCCGGACTACCTCCGGTACCGGCTGCGGCTCTTCTCGGAGTTGCTCCTCCACGACCGCGACGAGTACCAGGACGGAACCATCCCCAACGACCTGGGGCAGAGCGTTTCGTACCCCCGTCTGGAGGACGCCCTCCAGACCTACGTCGAGGGCGCGGTCGAGGACCTGCCGTTCCTCTTCACGGGCTGGTTCTGGCTCGCCGTGGGGCTCCTGTTGGCCCTCCGCCCCGGGAAGGGGAGCTTCGCGATCCCGGTCCGCGGTGTGGCGGTCAGCTCGGTGGCCTACGTGGTCGGCTATCTGCCCATCATGCCCGCGACGGACTTCCGCTACGTCTACTGGCCCGCCCTCGCCGGCACCCTCGGCATCCTCCTCGTCTGGCTCGGCCGCGGCACGCCCCCACCGCCCCACGAAGGCCACGCCACCGACCGGGGCCGTACGGCGGGCCGGCGGCCGGCGGATCCGGAGAGCGAGCGGCTGGCCAACTGACGGGGCGTCGCGGGACGCCGGGAGCCGGGGTGGGCGGTCGGGGGACGGCGGCGGCCCGTCCGAGTAGCCGCCGCCGTCGCCCCCCGGTCGCGCGGGGGAGATTCCCCTCCGAAACGCCCCCGCACGACCGGCCCTCCCGTATGCCAAAGACGGCCGTCGCGTGTGGGGGTCGCGGCGGCCGCCAATGTGAACTGCGACGCGTCTGAGGCTTGTGGCCTCTTCAGTGGTGCAGCATGTGAACCACTCTGCCCGTGGGTGCCACCCCACGGCATCCTCCACAGGTCGCGGGCTCACCCCCGCCGCTCGGCGGGGGTGTGGGACCGCCGGGAGGCGGAGACCCGGGAGAGGCGGGCGAGGAGGTGCGGGACGAGGCGGTCCCGGACGGCTCGGATGGGTGCGACGGAGAAAGGGGCGGCCGGTGATCCGTGTCGCTGTGGTGGACGACGAGCGGCTCGTCAGGTCCGGACTGCGGATGATTCTGGGGACCGCTCCGGACATCGAGATGGTCGCGGACTGCGGCGGTGCCGAGGCGGTGGACACCGTGCTGGAGAGCGCGGCGGAAGTCGTGCTCCTCGATATCCGGATGCCCGACGTGGACGGCCTGACCGTGCTGCGCGGCCTGCGCGCCGCCGCCGATCCCCCGGCCGTGGCGATGCTGACCACCTTCGACGCCCAGGAGTACCTGACCGCGGCGCTGCGCGCGGGCGCGGCCGGCTTCCTGCTCAAGGATTCCGACCCCGAACAGCTCCTGCGGGCCGTACGGACGCTGGCGGCGGGCGGCAGCGTGCTGGACCCGGGCGTCACCCGGGCCGTGATCGGCGGGTATCTCACCGCCGAGGACCAGGCCGCGGCCGCGCGGGCGGTCAGCGGGCTCACGCCCCGGGAGTCGGAGGTGCTGGCGCTGCTCGGCGAGGGCCTGGGCAACGCCCAGATAGCCGAACGGATGGGCCTGGCCCCCAGCACCGTCAAGGATCACGTACGGGCCGTCCTGGCGAAGCTGGGCGGCATCAACCGCATCCAGGCGGCCATCGTCGCCGACCGCGCGGGCCTGGTGACGGGCACGCCCCGAGGAGCGTGGTGAGGGTGGCCGCGGCAGCCGCGCGCCGGTGGCCGGGGGCGCTCGCCCGCGGGGCGGTGGCGCGCCGGCTGCGCCGGATCGCGCCGGTGGTGGTCCCGGTCCTCCTCGCCATCGCCGACGCGGTCCTCGTCAACGGGGTGGAGATCGGCCTGGAGCTGGGCGTCTCGGTGCTCGCCGCGGCCGCCCTCCTGGTGCGCCGCCGCCTCCCGCTGCTGGTCTTCCTGTTCACCCTGCCGGGCCTCTACATCGGCTACATCTGGTTCGCGCCGATGATCGCGCTCTACACCCTCGCCGTGCGCCGCCCCGGCCGCGTCCGGCTCGGCGTCTGCGCGGTGCTGCTGATCGCCGCGCACTTCTTCCCGTACCCGATCTCCGATCTGGAGCCGACCGCGTACCGGGAGAACACCCTGGTGCTGATCGACGCCTGCGTCACCTCGGCGGCGCCCATCGCCCTGGGCCTGCTGGCCCGCACCCGCCGCGAGTTGGCCTCGCGCGTCGAGGACCTCACCCGCAGCCTGCGCCGCGAGGACCGGCTGCTCGCGGACCGGGTGAAGACCACCGAGCGCGCCCGCCTCGCCCGCGAGATGCACGACGTGGTCGCCCACCAGGTCAGTCTGATCAGCCTCCAGGCCGGGGCGGTGCAGGTCAGCACGGAGGACGAGACGGCCCGCGCGGGCGCCCGGACCATCCGCGAGCTGTCCAACCGGACGCTGGAGGAGCTGCGGCACATGGTCGGAGTGCTGCGGGCGGCCGGCGGGGACGCGGCCCAGGCGGACGGGCTGGCTCCGCAGCCGGACCTGGAGGAGTTGCCGCGGCTGATCGAGATGAGCGCGCTGGATGTGACGTACGAGGGCGGTGTGGTGGCCGGCGCGAGCGGGGCGAAGACCGTGGAGCGGGCCGCGTTCCGTACGGTCCAGGAGGCGCTCACCAACGTCCGCAAGCACGCGCCGGGGGCCCGGGTGAGGGTCCGCGTCGATCCGGTCCGGACTCCGGGCGGGGAGCGGGTCGGCGACACGGACGGGACCGGGGCGGAAGGAGCTGACGGGTCTCACGGGCCGGGGCTGCGGGTGGAGATCCGCAACGGGCCGCCGGACGCGACGGCCACGCCGCCCGCGCTGCCCGGGGGCGGTCACGGTCTGGTGGGGCTGCGCGAGCGCGCCCAGAGCCTCGGGGGGACGCTGGAGGCGCGTCCGACCTCCGACGGCGGTTTCGTCGTGCGGGCGGAGTTTCCCTACGGGGCGGGGTGAGGCGCCGGCCGGCTCAGGCCGAGAGCGGGGCGGCGGCCTCGTCGACGGCGGTGTGCAGGTCCGGGTAGACCTCGAAGAGGCGGCGGACCCCGAGCGCGGCCAGTACGCGGTTGACGTGCGAGCCGTCGACGGCGCCCTGGGCGGGCAGGATCAAGCGCAGCCGCCCCTGGCAGGAGCGCATCAGGCGGCGCGCGGCGATCAGTACGCCCACACCGCTGGAATCGCAGAACCGGACCTCGGAGAGATCGAGGACGACACTTCGCCGGCCGTCCGCGACCGCGTCGTGCACATGCTGGCGCACCGCGGGCGACGTCACCAGGTCCATCTCCCCGGAAACCTGCAGTACGGCCCATCGGCCCTGTTCGCCCTCTGCCACCTTCAACGACACGCGCTCGAAGCCTTTCGCTCGCTTTCGGAACGGATGGGCCTCGGATGCATCCGGAACTCACCCTTCCCCGGGTCGACTGCCCGGCCTCTCTCCCCTGAAACTCTTCCGAATCCTTGGCGCAACAGGCCGCTCCCGCCCAAGGCTATGCCCACCGGCACCTGGTTTTGTGCTCGTTGCCTGGTCACACCCGGATAACACCTCTGCCGATACGGCCACGAACGGTCCGCATCGATCGCCGCCGATCGGGAATTACCACCCCAAAGTGATGGCCGCCCTACCATCCGCATCCCCCGCAGGGTTCGGTTTGCCGCAAAGGAGGGTGCGTTGTCGGACCCGCCCACTACATTCGACTGCGGCGGACTCTGTGACCGTACGCACAAGCGCGGGCACGGGGAGGGGCGAAGGTGTCGGTAGAGGTGTGAGCTCGGCGGCGACGGACAGGTATGGGGGTCCGATGGGAAACGACGCACCACCGCGCTGGGACAGGCGGATGCAGCAGCGGCTCGCGCGTGGCGAGGCCGCCGCGCTCGGCGAGCTCTACGACCGTTTCGCCTCGCTCGTCCACAGCCTGGCCTACCGCGTCCTGGACGACGAGGAAGCCGCCGACCGCGTCACCCGCGAGGTCTTCGGCTACATCTGGGAAAACCCCGATTCCTACGACCCCAAGCAGGGCTCCCTGCGCTCCTGGGTCGCCGCGCTCACCCGCCACCAGGCCGTCCAGCGCCTGCGCCAGACCGAGGCGGCCTCGGCGCGCGACGGCGGGCCGGACGCCCCCGAGCCCGCCGAGATAGAGCAGAAGATCCGCGAAGCCTCCACCGCCGCCCGCGCCGACTACATCGTCACGTCCATGCCCGCGCCGCTGCGGGCCGCCCTGGAGCTGGCGTACTTCCAGCGGCGCGACTACCGCCAGACCGCCGCCGACCTGGGCGTCACGGAAGACGAGGCCCGGCGCCGCCTCCGCCTGGGCCTGCAACTGCTGTCCACCGCCCACCGCCACCCGGCCCTGCCGCCCGCCGCGTCCCGTGGGATGCGCGCCCGGACGCTGCCGCCCGCGCGCCCGGGAACGATGCCGCCGCCCGGCCCGGGCCACGGACGGTCGCTGTGAACGGCCCGCAGGAGTGGGACGGTTACGACCCCGACGAGCCGCCGGAGCCCTTCCCGCCCGGTGACGAGGCGAGCCACCGGGACGACACCGGCGACAGCGCCGCGACCGGGCGGGACGCCTACGCGTCCCCGGGCGAGCACGACTCCCCGTGCGGGCACGATTCCCCGGACGCGTGCGGATCTCCGGACGCGTATCCGCCGGAGCCGCCGGGTCGCGATCTGCCGCGCGGTCCGGCCGGTCGGCCGCGCATACCGTCCCCGCGCTCGGCCGCCGAGGACCACGGTCCGCTGCCCGACCCGCCACGGCCGTCCGCCCCCTGGAGCGACCCCGCCGGCTCCCGCGGTGCGCCCGGGGCCGAGGGCGGCCCGGTGGGCGAGCCGCCCGGCCCGACGCCGCCCGCCCCGGCGCCGCCCACACCGTCACGGGCGGCTTCCGCACGGCCCGACCAGGTGCCGCCCGCCGCGGTCCCCGCGCCGCCGCACAAGGTCCTGAAGTCGCTGCTCGGCGCCTGGGCGCTGGCGGCCTGCTCCGCCGAGGAGACGGCCGCGGTCGAGGCGCACCTGACCGACTGCGCCTCCTGCGCGGACGAGGCGCTGCGGTTGCGCGACGCCGTCGGCCTGCTGCATCCCGCCGACAGCCTCGACCTGGATCCGCTGCTGCGCTCCCGCGTGCTGGAGGGCTGCCTGGGTCGTCGCCCCGCCCGTATCCCGGTCCCGGAGTGGGCCGCGCCCTACGACGCGGAGACCGCCAAACTCGACGCGCTGCTGCGTGACATGGGCGAGGCCGAGTGGCGCGCGCCGGTGCGGCTGCGCTGGTTCGAGGGCGAGCGCCCGGTCGAGCGGGAGACCACCGTCGCGGGTGTCATCGGGCATCTGCGGACGGTCGACGGCCTGGTCGCGACGTCGCTCGGCCTGCCCGATCCGCTGGGCGACGCCGCGCCGCACGGCCGCGGCGGTCCGCGGTCCCGTACGGAGACGTACTGGCGGACGGCCGGTGAGGAGTGCGGCCCGCTCGCCACCCACGGGCCCTGGCGCGACCAGAGCCACGCGTTGATAAGAACGGCGTCCTTCGCCGGCGCCGGGGTGGCCGAGCTGTCCGTGCCGTACGGCGGCTTCCAGCTCCCCCTGCGGGACGCCTTCCTCGACCGCGCCTTCGAGTGCTGGGTGCACGCGGGCGACATCGCGGACGCGGTGGACTATCCCTACGAACCGCCGGCCGCCGGTCATCTGCACCGGCTGGTCGATCTCGCCGCCCGGCTGCTGCCCAGCGCGCTGGCCGACCGCCGCCGGGCCGGTCTCGCCGCGTCGCCGCAGCGGCTGGTCGAGGTGGGCGCGCCGGGCCGGACGCTCCATCTGGAGGTCGAGGGCAGCGGCGGCGGGCACTGGTACATAGCCCTGGACTCCCCGGGCGCGCTCGGCAGCGCGGACCGCACGGTGGCGCACATCGCCCTGGACAGCGCGGAGTTCTGCCAGCTCGCGGCCGGGCACGTCTCCCCGGAGGAGGCGGCCGCCGGGCAGCACGGCGAGCGGGAAGCGATCCGCGACGTCCTGTTCGCCACCGCGTCGCTGTCGCGCCTGTGAGGCGGGGCGGTCCCGCTCCGGCCCCGTCGCCGTACCGCCTCTGACCGCCCGGCGGTCAGAGGCGTGTCGTCAGGCGGTCAGGGGCGTGCCGTCAGGCGAAGACGACCGTGCGGGTGCCGTTCAGCAGCACCCGGCGTTCGCTGTGCCACTTCACGGCGCGGGCCAGCGCCTGGCACTCGACATCGCGGCCGATCGCCACGAGCTGGTCGGGCGTGACCTCGTGGCCGACGCGCTCGACCTCCTGCTCGATGATCGGGCCCTCGTCGAGGTCCGCCGTCACGTAGTGCGCGGTGGCGCCGATCAGCTTCACGCCGCGCGCGTGCGCCTGGTGGTACGGCTTGGCGCCCTTGAAGCTCGGCAGGAAGGAGTGGTGGATGTTGATGATCCGGCCGGACAGCGCCTTGCACAGGTCGTCGGAGAGCACCTGCATGTAGCGGGCGAGGACGACCAGCTCGACGTTCTCCGCGCGCACCAGCTCCAGCAGTTCCGCCTCCGCCGCGGCCTTGGTGTCGCGGGTGACGGGGATGTGGCGGAAGGGGATGCCGTAGGAGCCGACGAGCTCGGCGAAGTCCGTGTGGTTGGAGACCACGGCCGCGATCTCGACGGGCAGCGCGCCGATGCGGGAGCGGAAGAGCAGGTCGTTGAGGCAGTGCCCGAACTTGGACACCATCAGGATGACGCGCATCTTCTCGTCGGCCCGGTTGATCTGCCAGTCCATCTGGAAGGAGTCGCCCACCGCCGCGAAGCTGGCGCGCAGCTTCTCCACGCTCACCGAGGCGTCCGCGCTGAAGTGGACGCGCATGAAGAACAGCCCGGTGTCGTGGTCGCCGAACTGCTGACTGTCCTCGATGTTGCAGCCGGTGATGAAGAGGTAACTGGACACGGCGTGCACGATCCCCTGCTTGTCCGGGCAGGACAGCGTGAGGACGTACTGATCGGTCCGGTCGGCGCGATCTGGCTGGGTGGTGGGCTGCGACTCGCTCATGACCTCATAGGGTCGCACATCCGCCGGGCCGGTCAGGCCGGGGCGTCCAGGCCGCCGGTCATGATGGCCAGCGCCTCCAGCGAGCGCGGCGGCACGTCGGGGTCCTCGCCGTCCGCCGTCGCGAGCCGCACATGGGCCTCGCGGGCCGCCCGGACGGCTTCGGGCCAGGCCTGGTGCTCCATGTAGGCGGCCACCGGGGCATCCGCGCCGACCTGGTGCATGATGCGCAGCACCCGCAGCACGGCGGCGTCGACGAGCTGGGCTTCCTGGGCGTCCCGGAAGATCGTGCCGAGGTATTTGTCGGCGGACCAGTTGTCGAGCCAGGTGTCCTCGACGAGGCGGTAGACGGCGTCGGTGACGTCTCCGTACCCGGGGCGGCCCGCCAGCCAGGTCTCGTGCTGGAAGGCGGGGTCGGAGAGCATGTGCAGCGCGGAGCGCACATTGCTGCGCCAGCGCCACCACGGCATGTCATTGAGTGGCATGCCGCCCATGGTGGTCGAGCGGCGGCCGCGACGGGAAGACTTCTCCGAACCTTGCACAGTATTCGATCGTACGTTCCTCGAAGATGATCTCCGGCGGCCCCCTGGAGTTCACCTGATCGTCACCATCTGTTGCGCTCGCGTCACGCACGCGTTCCGGGCGGCCCGGAAGGCTCCCGGGACATGACCGGACGGCGACGCACCTCCCTCCGCCCCTCCTCCCCCGCTCCCGTGGTCGCGCTCGCTTCGGCGGTGGCCGGTGCGGCGGTCCTCGCGTCACTGCTCTCGGGCTGCGGCTCCCTCCCCGGCACCTCGGGGGATTCCGGGGAGAAGGAGCCGATCACGGTGATGACGTGGGCTCCCCAGGGCACCAAGGCGACCAATATGCCGGGTATGCCGGCGATGGCCCAGGCGTACGCCCGGTGGGTCAACTCCCGGGGCGGGCTGGCCGGCCACCGGCTGAAGGTCCTCACCTGCAACGAGCACAACGACTCGGTGGCCGCCGCGCGGTGCGGGCAGCGGGCGGTGGACGAGGGCGCGGTCGCCGTCGTCGGCTCCTACAGCCAGTTCGGCCGCTCCTTCATGTCGCCGCTGGAAGTCAAGGGCATCCCGTTCATCGGCGGCTACGGTGCCTCCGACGAGGAGTTCGCCAGCCCGCTGTCGTATCCCGTCAACGGCGGCCAGGCGTCGCTGCTGGCCGGGAACGGGCGGCAGTTGGCGCGCGAGTGCGAGCGCGTCGCGCTGGTCCGGCCGGACACCATCCAGGGCGACCAGATGCCGTCCCTGCTCAACTCCGGCCTGGAGAACGGCAGCCGGCGGCCGGCGGCGGACATCAGGGCGCCCGAGGACGGCACCGACTACTCGGGCGAGGTCTCCCGCGCACTGGCCGGCGTCGCCGCGGACCCGGTCGTCAACGGCACGGTCGCGGCCGGTGGCGAGGCAGCCGTCGGCCGGGCGGCCGGCTCGTGCGTGACCGCCTCGCTCGGCGACCACACCGACGCGTTCTTCGACTCCTTCCGGCGGCTCCAGGAGGAGGGCCCCAAGGTGCGGATCGCCTCCGTCCTCGGCAGCGTCGGCCAGGCGCTGGTGGACCGTACGGGCGGCAGGTCCGGGCCCCTGGAGGGCGCGTACCTCACCGGCTGGTACCCGGTCGCGAGCGACGACCGCTGGCGGCCGATGCGCGAGGTGATCCACGAGCACGCCTTCGGCGACAACCGCATCGACCCGGCCGACCAGGGCGTCCAGACCACGTGGGTCGCCTACACCGTGCTGCGGGCCCTGGTGGACCAGCTCGACGCGGAGGGCGTCGAGGAGATCACCTCGCACGCCCTCCAGAAGGCGCTGGACCGCGGCGACCGCCCCATCGACACCGGCGGGCTGACCCCCAAGCTGCGCTGGCGCTCCGACGACATGCTCGCCGTCCAGGACTTCCCGCGCATCGTGAACGGGATGGTGACCTACCAGGCCGTACGCGACGGACGGCTGGTCGCCGTCCAGGACGGCTTCGTGAACGTCACCAAGACGCTGGAGCGGCGCCGGACGGACGGCTGAGGGGCGCGCCGCAACCGGCGGGCGCGGCCGGGCTCCGGGGACGGGCGCCCGGCCGCGCCCGCTCAGAGCTGGTCGGGGCGGCGCTCGGTCAGGGCGTATTTGCGGGCGATGGGGTTCCAGAGCTTGGCCGCCTGCTGCTTGGCGGTCGTCGCCTCACCGCTGGCCGCGTTGCCCTCTACGGCCTGGTGGGTGCCGCGGGCGCGCCCCTTGTGGCAGCCCTTCTTACCGGCGACCTGGCCGGCCCATGCCGCGTAGTGGTTGTCCGCCGCGGCGGAGGACTGCCACGCCTTGGTCAGCGCGGCGGTCAGCGCGGCATTGCCCGGGATCTTGTCGACGGGCAGTTGCCGCAACCGCTTCACCAGGTCGTTGCGCTGCCCGGCCGCGGCGCGCAGATCCCTGGCCGCGCCGGCCAGGTTGTCGCAGGACTTGATGGCGTTGACGGCGTCGACCACCGAGGACCGGCTGTTGTTGCTGTCGCCCAGCAGTGCTTCCAGGCCCTTGGCCTGCGCCTCGGCCGGGTCCGCGGTCGGCTCGGCCGACGGCTTCTCCTTGGCCGACTGCTGCGTGCCGGTGCCGGGGTCCTTCTTCTTGGCGGCGTCGTCACCGCCGCCGCTCAGCGCCCAGCCGACGCCGAGGCCGGCGCCCGCCAGCACGACGACGATGATGCCGATGATCGCGGCGGGGGCCAGCCGGCGGCGGCGCGCGCCGTGACCGTCGTCGTCGTAGGAGGGCTGCTGGTCGTAGCCACCACCGGGCGGCGGCGCCTGCTGCCCGTAGCCCTGCCGGCCGTACGGCGGCTGGCCCGGGTCCTCGAAGCGCGGCAGTTGCGCGGTGGCGTCCGGTGCGGCGGTCGGTGCGGGCCCGGCGGGCTCGGCACGGAAGAGCCCGTCGAACTCGGCGGGCGTCGGACGGTCCCCGGGCGCGCCGGGGCGGATGCCGAACGGGGCGCCGGGCGGCGGCGCCGGGGTGCCCGCGGCGATCGGGGGGATCAACTGGGTGGCCTCGGAGTCGCCCGCGGCGCCCGGGCCGGGCATCGGCTGGGACTGCGGCTGCGGCATCGGCCCGCCCTGCGGCGGCTTCACCCGGCGCAGCATCTGGGTCGACTCACCGGGCGTCTCGGGCCGCGAGGCCGCCTCGGGCGGCAGCGGGGCGACACCGGGGGCGCCGGAGGCCGCGCCGAGGGGCGGTATCAGCGCGGTCGCCTCCGCGTCCCCGGCGGCGGGCGGCAGCGGCGCGCCGGCCTTGGGCGTCGCCGGGACGAGTTCACCGGAGGTGGTCCGGGGCTGCGGGGGCTGAGCTTGCTGGCGCTGCGGGGGCTGCTGGCCGTACTGCTGCTGCGGCTGGGGCTGCTGCTGCCCGTAGGACTGCTCGGGCTGGGGCTGCTGCCACGGCTGCTGCGGCTGCTGCTGCCCGTATTGCTGGGGCTGCTGAGCCTGCGGGGCCTGCTGGGGCTGTTGCGGGGCCTGCTGCCCGTACGCCGACGGCTGGGGCTGGCCGAAAGCCTGCTGCTGGCCGTAGCCCTGCTGCGGCCCGGCGCCATAGGGCTGGCCTTCAGGCGGCAAGGCGCCGGAGGGCGCCGCGGCGGCCGGCGGGAGCTGCGGGGCGCCCTGGGGCGCGGACGGCGGCAGGGGCGGCACGGGCGGCTGCCCCTGGGGCGGCGGGAAGCCCTCGCCCTGCGGCAGCCCCTGCTGAGGCTGCTGGGCCTGCTGAGGCATCGGTGCCTGCCCGCCGTACACCGGCTGCTGCCCGTAGACGGGCGGCTGCGCGGCCGGCTGTCCCTGGGCGGGCTGCTCCGACGGGGGTCCGGCCTGCTCGGCGGGGCCCCAGGGCTGGCCCCACGGGCGGCCGGGCGGCGGTGCGGCCTGCTGCTCGGGCACCCACGGCTCACCCTGAGCGGGCAGCACAATGCCCTCTCGCGCGGGACCGGCCGCAGAATCCTGCGGGTCGTGACCCTGTCCGCTCTGCGTCACCGGGACTCCTACCATCGTGCAGACCTACGGAATCGTCGGCTCACGCTACCGGGTCGCAGCTCCGTTCGACCACGTCCCCTGGTCACCACCCCGGCCCGCCCCCGTACGCGCCCGGGGCGGGCCGGACTCTCCGGCCCGCCCGACGAGCCGACCTCCCCTATGCCGCCGCGGCCCCCAATTCCAGCCGCGCGCTGAATTCGCGTACCACCGGTTCCTCCCGATACGGCTGGAGGCGTAGCTGAAGGTCCTCCAGATACTCCGCGCCCCGGTCCGAACGCAGTTGGCCCAGCAGTTCCACCGCCTCGGTGGCCGTATGGCAGGCCCGCTCGATCTCGCGCTGCTGCACCTGGGCGCCGGCGAGCAGCACCAGCCCGATGGCGCGCCGCCGCGCCCGGCCCTCGGGGTGGCCCTCCAGGGCCTCCCGCGCCCGCGCCTCGGCGGGGCCCGGCTGACCCAGGTCGCGGTGGCAGTGCGCGAGTTCGTCGGCCAGGTACGCCGGGTCGAAGTGGCCGATCCAGACCGGGTCGTCACCCGATTCGGCGGTCGCCTCGGCGCGTTCCATGGCGGCCACCGCGCGGCCCGCGACCGTCTGGAAGGCCCGTCCGTCGCCCATCAGGGCGTGCCCGCGCGCCTCCGCCGCGAAGAACATCGCCTCCGCCCGGGGCGTGACCTGCCCCCGGGCGCCCTCCTGCGCGGCCCGGGCGAGCTGGGCGATCTCCCGCGGATTGCCGAGCGAGGCGGCGAGGTGGCTCATGCTCGCGGCCAGTACGTAGCCGCCGTAGCCCCGGTCGCCGGCGGCCTGGGCGAGCCGCAGCGCCTGGATGTAGTAGCGCTGGGCGAGGCCGGGCTGGCCGGTGTCGACGGCCATGTAGCCGCCCAGTTCGGTCAACCGGGCGACGGCCGCGAACAGTTCGCGTCCGACGGATTCGCGGTACGAGCCCGCCAGCAGCCCCGACACGACGCTGTTGAGGTAGTGCACGACGACCGGCCGGACGTGCCCGGCGCCGAAGCGGTGGTCCAGTTCGCTGAGCGCCGAGGTCATGGCGCGTACCGCCTCGACGTCCGAAATGCCCACCCGGGCACCGGCGTTGCGGGCGACCTGCGTGTCCGCCCCGGTGATCAGCCAGTCGCGGCTCGGCTCCACCAGCGCCGAGGCCGCCACCGTCGAGCCGCTGAGGAAGTCGCGGCGCCCCACATCGCTGCGCCACAGCTCACAGACCTGCTCGATCGCGCCGAGCACGGTCGGGGAGAACTGCAGCCCCACCCCGGAGGCGAGGTTCTTGCCGTCGGCCATCCCGATCTCGTCGATGGTGACCGTGCGCCCGAGCTTGCGGCCCAGCGCCTCCGCGATGATGGCGGGGGCGCGCCCGCGCGGCTGCTGCCCGCGCAGCCACCGCGCCACGGAGGTCTTGTCGTACCGCAGGTCGAGACCGTGTTCCGCGCCGCACATGTTGACGCGGCGGGCAAGTCCCGCGTTGGAGCAGGCGGCTTCCTGGATCAGCGCTTGCAGCCGCTCATTGGGCTGCCGCGCGACAAGTGGCCTGGCGGCCATGCTGTACCCCCTGTTACTGCTGCGCGTTCACCGTCGAACGCCGTTCCCCGTGATCGATTCCCCAAGGGCATCCCGGATATCCGGAATATGCCGGATACGAGTGATGCGGCTCATCACCGCTTTGCGGAGAACACACGGAAAAGAAGAACTGAGTGGCGCGCGGTGCCCGTGCTCGGACAGCGGTGCCCGCCGTGGGACCGGGATCCCGCCCGCCCCCACCACGGCCTGCCGCCGGGCGGCCTCTCCGCCCGCAGGCAGGTGGCTACCCGCTCCCGGGGCCGCCGCCGCATACGCGCCCCCGCCCATGCACCCATGCGCCCCACGTGCAAGAACGATGCGCCGGGGCATACCCCGTATCGGCCGTAACCCTTGGTGACAAGGGAAGTTGTCCTCTGCGTGGAAGAGACCATCGGAGTCACAGGAGCCTCACAGATCCCCAAGCAGCGCGGCGAGCGGCTGCTCGACACTGCGGTGCGTTACGCCGAAGAGCGGCACTGGGAGGTGTTCCCCGGCGCATGGCTGGAGCACGACGGCCAGACGCCGCGCTGCTCGTGCGAGGCCGCCGACTGCCCCCTGCCCGGCGCGCACCCCACCGGCCCCGGGTGGGCGGGGCTCGCCAGCGGCAGCGCCACGGCCGTGCGCCGCATGTGGAGCAAGACCCCCCGTGCCTCGATCCTGCTGCCCACGGGCCGGACGTTCGAGGCGCTGGACGTGCCGGAGAGCGCGGGCTGCCTGGCGCTGGCCCGTATGGAACGGATGGAGCTGCCGCTCGGCCCGGTCACTCGCACCCCCCACCGCCGGATGCTCTTCCTCGTCCTGCCCGGCGCCTCGGTGAAGGTGCCCGATCTCATCCGCTCTCTGGGCTGGGCGCCGGCCGCGCTGGACCTGGTGTGCCGCGGCGAGGGCGAGTACATCGCCGCGCCGCCGACCCGGGTGGGCGTCCACGGGTCGGTGCAGTGGGCGCGCCGGCCCACCGCCACCAACCGCTGGCTGCCGGACGCGGAGGAGCTGATCAGCGCGCTCGCGTACGCCTGCGGGCGCGACGCGGCGGCGGCACGGGGGAAGTGAGGCGGGTGGTTGCGGGGTCCCCCGGGCGCCGGGCCCTCGCCTGCTGCCCGCCCGCCTGACGCCCGACGCGTGCACGGCCCGGCCGTTGTCGGTACCCGCCCGTATCGTGGGATCACGGACGGGGGCTCCAGCGGCCCCTGCGGGGACGTCGAAGGGCAGGGCCGGTGGCCAACAAGCCGGAACACATCGAAGAGCGGGGTGAGTCGGCGCCGCCGACCACCCCGGACACCGCTCCTGGCGGGTCGGCGGCGGCCGCCTCCGCTGCGGCCGCCTCCGCCGCGGCCGGCCCGCCCGCCGTCCGCGTCCAGGGCCTGTGGAAGAGGTTCGGCGAGCAGGTCGCCGTCTCCGGCATCGATCTGACGCTGCCCGCCGGCCGCTTCATCGGACTCGTCGGCCCCAACGGCGCGGGCAAGACCACCACCCTGTCCATGGTGACGGGGCTGCTGCGGCCCGACGCGGGGCAGGTCGAGATCGGCGGCCACGACGTCTGGCGGGACCCGGTGGCGGTGAAGTCCCGGATCGGTGTGCTGCCCGAGGGCCTGCGGCTCTTCGAGCGGCTGTCGGGCCGCGAACTCCTCGGATACACCGGCCGGTTGCGCGGCCTGCCCGGTGAGGAGGTCGACAAGCGGGCCGACCAGTTGCTGGACGTACTGGACCTGTCCGGCTCCCAGAACAAACTGGTCGTGGACTACTCCACCGGCATGCGCAAGAAGATCGGGCTGGCCGCGGCCCTGCTGCACAACCCGGAGATCCTTTTCCTGGACGAGCCGTTCGAGGGCGTCGACCCGGTGTCGGCGCAGACCATCCGCGGCGTCCTGGAGCGCTATACCGCCTCCGGCGCCACGGTCGTCTTCTCCAGCCATGTGATGGAGCTGGTGGAGTCGCTGTGCGACTGGGTGGCCGTGATGGCGGGCGGCCGGATCCGGGCCGACGGCCCGCTCGCGCAGGTGCGCGGCGACGCCCCCTCGCTCCAGGACGCGTTCCTCGAACTGGTCGGCGCGAGCGACCGCGGCGCCGGGCAGCACCTCGACTGGCTCGGCGGTGGCGGCGCCCGATGAGCACCGAATCCGTCGCCGCGGCCGTCCGCCCGGCCGCCGCGCCCTCCCTGACCCCCGTCTTCATACGGCTGAAGCTGTCGTTGCTGCGCAACGGCCTGCGCCGGTCGACGGGCCGCGCCATGGCGTATGCCGCCTCGCTCCTCGTCGGCCTGCTGTTCGCGGCCGGTGCCGTGACCGGCCTGGTCGCGCTGCGCGGCAACGCGCACGCGGGCGCCCTGGTCGTGCTGCTCACCGGCATCCTGACGCTGGGCTGGGCGGTGATGCCGCTGTTCTTCCCGGCGGCCGACGAGACCCTCGATCCGACGCGGCTGGTCATGCTGCCGCTGCGGCCGCGCCCGCTGATCGTCTCGCTGCTGGTCGCGTCCCTGGTGGGGGTCGGCCCGCTGGTGACGTTCGCGTTGGTGACCGGCTCGGTCATCGCGGTCGCCGAGGGGCCGGCCGCCGCGGTCGCCGGCGTCCTCGCCGTCGTCCTGGTGGTGCTGGTGTGCGTGTCCCTGGCGCGCGCCGTCGCGACGGCGTCGGTGCGGCTGCTGACCAGCCGCCGCGGCCGCGATCTGGCCGTGCTGAGCGGCCTGTTCATCGCCGTCGGCGCGCAGGGCGTCAATATCGCCGCCCAGAAACTGGGCCGCCCGGACGGCCTGTCCGTATTGGAGCCGCTGGGTGACGTCCTGCGCTGGGTGCCGCCGGCCTCGGCGATCGGCGCCGTCGCGGACGCCGGCCACGGGGCGTACGGGCGGGCCGCGGCCGGCCTGGCGCTGACGGCGCTGGCGCTGGGCCTGCTGCTGTGGTGGTGGCAGCGGACGCTGACCACCTTGATGACGTCGCCGGACTCCTCCACCCTCCAGGCCGTCGAGAAGGACAGCGCGCGCGGGGCGGCCGGGTCCGGCCGGGGCGGGCTCGTCCGCCTGCTGCCGGACGGGCGGACGGGCACGGTCATGCTGCGCGCCCTGCGCTACGCCTGGCGCGACCCGAAGTCGAAGATGTCGTGGGCGACTTCGCTGGCCGTCGGTCTGCTGGTGCCGATCGTCTCGGCGGTGCAGGGCAACGGCAGCATCTACACCTCCTTCTCGGCGTCCGCGCTGCTCGGCATGCAGATGTACAACCAGTTCGGGCAGGACACCTCGGCGTTCTGGATGGTGGCCTCGACGATCTCCACGCCGCGTGAGGGGTATCAGGAGCTGCGCGCCCGGGCGTTGACGCTGGCGCTGGTGGCCGTGCCGTACGTCACGCTGGTCGTGGTCGGCGCCGCGGCGCTCATCGGCCCGTGGTCGTCCTTCCTGGAGGTCTACGGCCTGTCGCTGACCCTGCTGGGCGCGCTGCTGGCCACCGGCGCGCTGGCGTCCGCGCTGTTCCCCTACTCGATCCCCTCGGAGGGCAACAAGAACGTCGCGCCGGGGCAGGGCCCCCTCGCCTGGTTCAGCCTCTTCGGCGGCGTACTGGTGGGCGCCGTGCTGAGCTCACCGCTGCTGGGCCTGACGATCTGGCTGCATGTGGCGGGCCTGCACGGCCTGTTGTGGATCCTGCTGCCGGTCGGCGCGGCCTACGGCGCCGGCATCGCGACGCTGGGGCTGCGGGTGGCCGCCCCTCTGGTGGCACGGCGACTGCCGGAGATCCTGGCGGCGGTGAGCAAGGGCTGAGAGAGCGGGAGGGCAGGGCCGACGGCGGCGGCAGGCCCACGCCGCCCCGGCCCGGCGCTCCCTCGGCTCCCCCACCCGGCGTCCCGCAGGGCCCCACGCCCGACCCGGCGCTCCCTCGGCTCCCCCACCCGGCGTCCCCCGGGTCGCCCGGCGTCCCCGGGTCGCCCCCACCCGCCCCGCCTCACACCCGGATGACCGACTGGAGGAACGGCTCGACGACGCGGCGCCATTCTCCGGGCCGTTCCCAGGGCACCAGATGGCCGGCGTCCGGTATCTCGGCGTAGCTGCCGCCGGGGAGGACGCGGACCATTTCCTGGGCCTCGGCGCGGCCCAGTTCGCCGTCGAGACCGCGCACGACGAGGGCGGGGCAACGCACTTGGGCGAGCTCTTCCCAATGGGCGTCGCTGACCCACGTTTCGCGGGCGGTGAGCATCTGGCGGCGGGAGAAGACGGGGCGCCAGCCGTCGGCCCGCTCGGCCATCACCTCGGCGAAGAACGCACCGCGGGCCGGCCGGGGCCGCTCCAGGGTCGGATCGTCCTCGCCGAACCACTTACGGACGTCGGCGAGGGTGGCGAACGGCAGCGGCCAGGACCGGAACCATTCGGTCCATTCGCGCTGCGAGGCCGCGCCCAGCGCCGAGGCGCGCATATCGCAGATCACCAGGGCGCTGACCAGATCCGGACGGCGGGCCGCGACCTGCCACGCCGTCAGGGCCCCCATGGAATGGCCGATCAGGGCGACCGGGCCGAGGCCGAGCTGCTCGACGGCCGCGATGGCGTCGTCGACATACGCCTCGCGGTCGTACGGCCCCTCGGGGGGCTTCTCGCTGCGGCCGTGGCCGCGCTGGTCCAGCGCTACCGGGCGATAACGCCCGCCGAGCCAGCGCGCGGTGTCCGTCCAGTGCGCCGCGCGGCCCATCAGGCCGTGCAGGAGCAGCACGCCGGGCACCGGACCGGCCTCCTCCGGTCCGCCCGCGCCCTTGGGCGGGTCGGTGAACTCCCAGGCCGCGAGCCGGACACCGCCGGCCCCTCTCACATCGATGCGCCGCACCATCCTGCTCTGGCACCCCCACTCGTCCTCGACCAACTCCACGCTATCGAATCTTTATTCGAACATGCTCGTCTCGCGCTCAACACCCCTCTTTCGGGTGACCCTGCTCAAGGATTGGCCGCCGCTCGGGCGGGGAGACATCTGCCGGGAGGCGGGCCCTACCGGGAAGGGGGCCCGCAGGGAAAGACCCTGGGAGCTCGGGGCTCCGGGTCTTGGCGGGGGGACATGGGGAGGCAGGGCCCCGGCTGCTCGCAGCGCCGGGGCCCTGACCGTGGCTCCTCCCGGCAACGAGCCGCAGGCCGAGAGGCGCGAGGGCGCGCGACCGCCCGATCGGACCGTATGGACGCACCCGAGCTCCCTCCCCACCCGGAAGGCCGGCGGGCGGGCGTTCCCCGCCCCGCACGCGCTCAGCCGCCTCGCGGCCCAGCGCTCAGCGGCTCCGCCACTCCAGCCGCCCGGCCTCCGGGTTTTCAGCGCAACACGACACCTGGCCATAGCCACGTATGCCTACACGTATGCCTATGCGTGAGCGCCAGCGTGGCACGCTCGCGGCCCGAACGCACGGATTCGCACAAGTCCGTTCAACGAACAACCAGCCGACCGAGCGACCGAACGCGCGTCGGCGCAGCTCAACACCCCGGGCGAGGAAACGGGTGGAGCGGGAGGCGAAGCGGAGGACAACGAACACGAGCGGGGCGCGGGGGCGAGCGCCGGCGGTCCGCGCCGGCGCCCCGCCATCGGGTCAGCGCTTGGCGACGAAGACGTGGGAGGCGATCTGGGCGTCCAGCTCGGCGGCCTCGCCGCTGCTGCCGACCAGCACGCCGGCCGGTGACTCCGTCACGCTGACCACGGCGCCCGGCTGCACGCCGGCCCGCCGCAGGGTGTACATGAGCTGGGCGTCCGCCTGGATCGGCTCACCGATCCGGCGCACCACGACCGTCTTGCCGTCGGCGCCGGCGTCCAGGTCCATCAGGCTCACCATGCCGGCGTCCAGGAACGGGTCCACCTCGGACTTCTCGCCCAGCTCCTCCAGGCCCGGAATGGGGTTGCCGTAGGGCGACTCCGTCGGGTGCCGCAGCAGCTCCAGGACGCGGCGCTCGACCGCCTCGCTCATGACGTGCTCCCAGCGGCACGCCTCGGCGTGCACCTGTTCCCACTCCAGCCCGATGACGTCGACGAGCAGGCACTCGGCGAGGCGGTGCTTGCGCATCACCCTCGTCGCCAGCCGCCGGCCCTCTTCCGTCAGCTCCAGGTGCCGGTCACCGGCGACCGTCAGCAGTCCGTCTCGCTCCATGCGCGCCACCGTCTGGCTGACCGTCGGGCCGCTCTGTTCGAGCCGCTCCGCGATCCTGGCGCGCATGGGGACCACACCTTCCTCTTCGAGTTCGAGGATGGTGCGGAGATACATCTCCGTGGTGTCGATCAGTCCGGACATGCGTGCCCCTCGATGTGTCGTGCGGTGGCCCTGGACTCAATTCTGACGCATCCCACCGACAACGGTGTGCCCTCGTCCGCGCACCGGACCGCGCGTCCGTGTTGACAGGGCACCGGTCCGGACCGCAACGTGATCCGCGCCACGACCGCCAGCCCGGGCGAATCCACCCCGGCCGACGGCGGGGAGGGCGGGGCGAAGCCTGGACCGGACGCGACGAGAGGGGCCCGCGGCAATGGCGGAAAGCAACCGGAGCGAGCGGCCGGGCCAGGAGCTGACCGGGCGGTACTTCGACGCCGCGATCGACCTCCTGGGACGGGTCCGCGACGCGGAGGGCGAGCGGATCACCGCGGCCGGCCGGCTGATCGCCGACACCGTCGAGGCGGGCGGGCGGGTCTTCTCCTTCGGTGCCGGCCACTCCTCGCTGCCCGCCCAGGACACCGTCTACCGCGCCGGCGGCCTGGCGGTCATGAACCTGCTGTCCGTGCCCGGCGTCGTCGGCGTGGACGTACGGCCCGCGACGCTCGGCAGCGCGCTGGAGCGGGTCGACGGGCTGGCCGCGGCCGTGCTGGACACCAGCCCGCTGGAGGCCGGCGACGTACTGGTGATCATCTCGCTCTCCGGCCGCAACGCGCTGCCCGTGGAGATGGCGATGAACGCCCGGGCGCTCGGCATCAAGGTCATCGGCGTGACGTCGGTGGCGTACGCGGACGCCATGAAATCCCGGCACTCCTCGGGGACGTACCTCATGAACCACTGCGACCTCGTCCTGGACAGCGGCATCCCGGTCGGCGACGCGGAGCTGACGCTGCCCGGCATCGACGCGCCCTTCGCCCCCGCCTCCACGGTGGTCACCAGCGCGATCATGCAGGCGATGGTCGCCACCGCCGCCGGCGCGCTGGCCGAGCGGGGCATCGATCCGCCGCTGCTGCGCTCGGGCAACGTCGACGGCGGCCACGACTGGAACGGTCAGGTCATGGAGGAGTACGCGGACCGGATCTTCTACCGGCACTGACGGCGGACTCGGGCGGACCGGCTCGGGCGCGCCCCGGCCGGGCCCGCGCTCACAGCGCCGCCGCGCCCGCGAGGTCCAGGGCCGCCGCGATCCGGGCCGCGACCTCCTCCGCGTACGCCGCGTCCGCGCGGTCGAAGGGGCGGCGCGCGGGCAGTCGCAGAAACGTCACGACACCCAGGGTGCGGCCGCGGCTGCGCAGCACCACGCACAGCCCGTGCACCGTGCCGTCCGGCCACTTGCGGGCCGCCGCCCAGCCCTCGGACGCGTCGGGGCCGGCGCTGGTGCGCACCGATCCGCGCCGCTCGTACGCCTGCGCCGCGGGATGCCCCGGCGGGTAGGCGACCGGGATGCCGGTCGCCGGAACGGTCTCCGAGGGGCCGGGCGAACCGGCCGGGGAGGCCAGCGCCCGCACCAGCCGCGGTGGGTGGGCGGCGGACCCGGGGCCGCCGCCCGGAGCGCCGGGCCGCTCGTCGTCCCACTCTCCCTCGGCGTCGGCCGCTCCGTACGGCGCGGCCGCGGGGGTCGTGGCGAGGTCGACCAGTCCGTGGTCGGCGAAGCCGGCGAGGGCGAAGTCGAGGTGGACGGCGGCGGCCTCGGAGGGGTCGGGGCACTCCGCGGCCGCGCGGCCGGCGCGGTGCAGTTGGTGGGCGCGGAAGCGGAGCAGGGCGTTGTCCTGTTCGGTCCGCTTGGCGTCCGTGACGTCCTGGAAGAGCCAGGCGACGCCCAGCGGAACCGGTTCCTCCGCCAGCGGTGAGGCCAGCCGGACGAAGCCGCTGCGCCAGCACCGGCGCGGGACTTCGGCCTCCTCGGAGCGCAGCGTCACCCACAGTTCGGCGGCGGCGGGCGGCGCGCCCTCGGCCAGGACGTGCTGGAGCGCGCTCTCCAGCTCCTCCACGCCCTGCGCCAGGAGGTCGCCCAGCGGGCGGCCCAGCAGGGCGGTGCGGCCGACGCCCAGGACGCGGGCGGCGTGGGCGTTGACGGCGGCGGGCCGCAGGTCGGCGTCGACCAGGACGACGCCCCACGAGGCATCCTCGAACAGCGCCTCGCTGAGCGCGATGGACCGCTCCAGGTCGACCTGCGCGCCGGCCTCGCTGAAGGCGCAGTAGACGCCGGCGACCCGGCCGTCGGGGCCGCGGACGGCCGAGGACTGGGTGCGGACGAGGACGCGGTGGCCGTCCTTGGTCAGCAGGGCGAACTCGTGCACCTGGCGGCCCCGGGAGCGCATGGCGGCCGTGAGGGCGGCCTCGATGGCGTCGGCGTCCTCCTTGCGGGCCGCCCAGCCGGCCAGGCCCGTCCGGCCGACCGCTTCCTCGGTGGTCCAGCCCAGGATGCGGGCCGCTTCGTGGTTCCAGTGGGTGACGGCACCGTCGGCCGCGAAGGCGATCAGGGCGGCGTCCATGCCGTCCAGGAGGGCGGCGAGCAGGCCGGAGTCGTCGGTGGCGGGTGGGTCGGGGTCGGCCGCGGCGCCGGGCGGTGGGACCGCCGGCTCCGGGGTCCGCTGTCGGCCCGGTCCACCGGACGCGGCCTCGGCGCGATGGTCGGACGGCGAGGCTGAGGAGGCGGAGGAAGCGGACGAAGCAGTCACTGGCACCCCTTACGAACGCGGCCGCACGTGCTGCACCTGGGCTCATTCAACTGGAACGTGACCCAGCACACACCCGATTCCCGAAATCGTAGCCGCCGGAAAATTCGCTTGTGCGCCTCTGAAGCACTTCCTACTGTGTGGAGCACACGAGAAGGGAGGTGGTTCGGCCAATGATTTCGCACCGGACGCGTGAGGTGGCTGCGGGCTAGGGCCCGTCGCTTCACCCAGTGCAGCGCCGGACCCGCGCATACTGCAGGATGCGCAGCCGGCCAATCCCAAGCAGTCACCCGACCCGCGGGCTGCCGGTTCGTCCGACCGGCCCTTCGCGCCACCGAGCGCGGGGGAAGCAGCCCGCGGGTCGTCTGCGTGTGCGGCGGCCCGCCGGGCGGCGAGCCGCGACCCGGCGGCCCTCTCAGGGCGCCAGCCGCTCCACGCGCCACACCTCGGGCACCGCCCCCGTGTCGCCCGCCTCCCGCACGTACCGCAGCCGGTCGTGCAGCCGGTTCTGCCGGCCCTGCCAGAATTCGACGGTTTCGGCGGTGACGCGGTAGCCGCCCCAGTGCGGCGGCGCCGGCACCTGCTCGCCCTCCGGGTAACGGGCCACCAGTTCCTCGTAGACCCGCTCCAGTTCCGTTCGGCCGCCGACCGTCGAGGACTGGTCGCTGGCCCAGGCGCCCAGTTGGGAGCCGTGCGGGCGGGTGCGGAAGTAGGCGGCGGTCTCGTCCCGGCCGATGCGCTCCGCGGTGCCGTTCACGATGACCTGGCGGGCCAGGGCGTGCCAGGGGAAGAGCAGCGAACAGTGGGGGTTTTCGGCCAATTCGCGGCCTTTGCGGCTGGTGTAGTTGGTGAAGAAGACGAAGCCGCGCTCGTCGAAGCCCTTGAGGAGTACGGTCCGCGCGCTGGGCCGGCCGGCGGCGTCCGCGGTCGAGAGGACCATGGCGTTCGGCTCGTGCAGGCCGGCGGCGGTCGCCTCCTTGAACCAGTACGCGAACTGCTCGTACGGGCTGGGCGCGAGCTCGGACTCGGCGAGTCCCTCGGCGCGGTAGTGCGCGCGCATGGAGGCGGGGTCGGGGGTCACGGGAGAGGGCGTGTCGGCGGAGTGCACGGCCTCATCTTGCAGCATGGGGGCGCGCGGAAGCAGCCGGGAAGGAGAGAAGCCTGCCCCTCGTCGACGGCTCGTAACCCTCCCGTCGGCGAATCGCCCAGTGTGCCGGATGTCACGCTTCCCCGCAGGTGGTGAACCCGCCAAAATCATGGGTCGGCCCACTGTGGCCTCCGAACATCGGAAGCTATCGTGGCCGGCCTGAGGGGACGTACCGCGCGCCCTGAGGAGACGGCCCCGGAAACCACCATGACGTAAGCGCACCACCTCGCATCTCCGCCCGCGGCCCGACCCACCGCGGACGCAACCGCCGCGTGATCCCGCGCCGGCGGGGCATCACCGGGGCGACCGGTACGGACCGCGAGCTGCCCGCCGCAGCCGCGTAACCGCGCCGGCGCCGCACACCAGACTCGACTGCACGGCATCTGGTCACGGACCGGATGCCGTCCCCATCTTGAGGAGCCGCCTGATGTCCGACTTCGTACCCGGACTCGAGGGAGTCGTCGCGTTCGAGACGGAGATCGCCGAACCGGATAAGGAGGGCGGCGCGCTCCGCTACCGCGGGGTCGACATCGAGGAACTCGTCGGTCATGTGTCCTTCGGGAACGTGTGGGGCCTGCTGGTCGACGGGGCGTTCAACCCCGGTCTGCCGCCCGCCGAGCCGTTCCCCATTCCGGTGCATTCCGGGGACATCCGGGTCGACGTGCAGTCCGCGCTCGCCATGCTCGCGCCCGTATGGGGCCTGAAACCGCTGCTGGACATTGACGAGAAGACGGCCCGCGACAACCTCGCGCGGGCCGCCGTCATGGCGCTGTCCTACGTCGCCCAGTCGGCGCGCGGCCAGGGCCTGCCGATGGTGCCGCAGAAGGAGATCGACAAGGCCGAGACCGTCGTGGAGCGCTTCATGAAGCGCTGGCGCGGCGAGCCCGACCCCAAGCACGTCAAGGCCGTCGACGCCTACTGGACGTCGGCCGCCGAGCACGGCATGAACGCCTCCACCTTCACCGCCCGGGTCATCGCCTCGACCGGCGCCGACGTGGCGGCCGCGCTGTCCGGCGCGGTCGGCGCGATGTCGGGCCCGCTGCACGGCGGCGCGCCCTCCCGCGTCCTGGGCATGATCGAGGAGATCGAGCGGACCGGTGACGCGGCCGCCTACGTCCGGCAGGCGCTGGACAAGGGCGAGCGGCTGATGGGCTTCGGCCACCGCGTCTACCGCGCCGAGGACCCGCGGGCGCGGGTGCTGCGGCGTACGGCCAAGGAGCTGGGCGCGCCCCGCTTCGAGGTCGCCGAGGCGCTGGAGAAGGCCGCGCTGGACGAGCTGCACAGCCGCCGCCCGGACCGGGTGCTGGCCACCAACGTCGAGTTCTGGGCGGCCATCGTCCTGGACTTCGCCGAGGTGCCGGCGCACATGTTCACCTCGATGTTCACCTGCGCCCGTACGGCCGGCTGGAGCGCGCACATCCTGGAGCAGAAGCGGACCGGCCGGCTGGTGCGGCCCTCGGCCCGCTACGTGGGCCCGGCCTCGCGCAGCCCGCGGGAGATCACCGGCTTCGACGACATCGCCCGCTGAGCGATGTCGCCCCGTGAGCCGCGGGCCGTACGGTCCGCGGCTCGGGTCGCTCCCGCGCAGCCGTACGGCGCGTCGGGGGCCGGCCCTCCGGGTCGCCCGCCGGAGGCCCGTCCCTACGCCCCCGCCGGGTTCAGCACGTCATCGATGATCTTCGCCCACTGCGCGACCACCCGGTCCCGGCGGGCCGAGTCGTCCGTCAGCAGGTTGGCGAGACCCAGGCCGCGGGCCATGTCCAGCAGGCCCTGGACGGTTTCGCGGACGCCGGGAACGCTCTCGTCGGCCTCCAGGAGTGCCACCGCGGTGCGGTGCGCCTCCCGCCCGACGCGGGCCTCCAGGGCGGTGACGCGGTCGCGGAGCTGCTCCTCGTCGGAGGCCGCGACCCACAGGTGGAGCGCGGCACGGAAGAGCGGCCCGGTGTAGAGCCCGACGAGTTCCTCGACGACGACCCGGGTGCGGGCCACGGACCCGGCCGGCGGCAGGTTGTCCGCGACCGCCTTGACGGCACCCCGGCGTTTCTCGGCGACGTGCTCGACGGCCGCCGTGAAGAGGTCCTCCCGGGTACGGAAGTGGTGCTGGGCCGCGCCCCGCGAGACGCCCGCCCGCTCGGCCACGACCGAGACGGTGCTGCCGCTCCAGCCGCGTTCCGCCAGGCAGAAGATGGCGGCCTCCAGCAGTTTGAGGCGGGTGGCGCGGCTGCGTTCCTGCTGCGGCTGTTTGGGGCCGCGCGCCGGGCTCACCGCGCCCATGCCGGGGCCCGCCGCTCCAGGAAGGCGGTCATGCCCTCGCGCGCCTCGGCGGAGGCGAAGAGCCGCGCGGAGGTGGCGGCGAGCGCGTCGGTGTCCCGGTCGAAGGCGCGCAGCACCTCGGCGGTGACCAGCTTCTTGGACTCGGCCAGGCCCTGCGGGGAGCCCTTGCGCAGCCCGTCCAGAAGGGGCGCGAGGGAGCCGTCCACGTCCTCGGCGGCCAGTGTCACCAGCCCGATCCGGGCCGCTTCCGCCGCGCCGAACTTCTCGCCGGTCAGGTAGTAGCGGCTCGCGGCGCGGGCGTCCAGACGCGGCAGCAGCGGCAGGGAGATGACGGCCGGGGCGAGGCCGAGCCGGGCCTCGGTGAAGGCGAAGGTGGCGTCCTGGCCGGCCACCGAGAGGTCACAGGCACCGAGCAGGCCGAGACCGCCCGCCCGTACGTGGCCGGTGACCCGGGCCACGACCGGTTTGGGCAGCTCCACCAGGCCGCGCAACAACCGGACCAGCCCCAGCGGTCCGGCCGTCGGCGTATCGGTGGCGGTGGCCTCGGAGAGGTCCGCGCCCGCGCAGAAGGTGGTACCGGTGTGCGCCAGGACCACGGCCCGGGTCGCCTTGTCCCCGGCCGCCCACGCCAGCGCGCCGCGCAACTCGGCGACCAGCCGGGCGGAGAGCGCGTTGCGGTTGCGCGGGGAGTCCAGGGTGAGCGTGGTGATGCCGCGGTCGTGCGTACGGCGCACCAGCGACTCCACGGGCGCCTCGGCGCCCGCGTCGGCCTCGTTCGTCACGTCGGTCATCGGGTGATCGGCTCCTTTCCCCGGCACGCGCGCCCCGTTCCGAACGGCTGCTCACGCGACCCTCAGAGCGTGGCAGCGGGCCGGGAAACAATCAAGCGTGCCTGCATGATTCCCTGGGGGCGAGCCGGCCTTCGCGTCTGACGCCGTTCGCGGTCAGACCTCCCCGAACTGTCCGTTCCTGACCGCGCGGACGAACGCGGAGAACGCCGACCGCTCCACGAAGAGCGCCGGGCCGGCCGGGTCCTTGCTGTCCCGCACCGGAACCGCGCCATGCTCCCGGGCATAGGCGGGCGACCACTCCACGCAGTTGCCGCCTTCCTGGTTGCTGTAGCTGGACTTGACCCAAGGATGGTGGAGGGGCGAGGTCACAATGTCTCCAAAAACGTGCGGATCAGGTGAGCGGACGCGTCACGCGAGAGGGCCGAAGCGGTAAGTCGATCGTAGGCCCGAGCCAGATGACGCACCGTCGAGGGTTCCTCGATGATCGATGCAGACCTGATGCCTTCGGTATAGACGATCTGCGCACCTTCCGCGGGCGTCAGAATCGACATCGAGCCGTCCATCAGCCCATGGGTGCCGGCGTTGAGTGGCAGCACTTGCAGCACGGTGGTCGGTCGAGCGCCGCCTTCCAGGAGCGCGGCGAGCTGCCCCCGCATCACTTCCGCATCCCCTACAGTCCGCCGGATGACCGACTCACAGATGATGACGGAGAAATCGGGCGGGGAGCTGCCTTTGAAAATCTCTTGCCTCTCCATCCTGTAGCGCACCATGAGCGAGATCTCCGCCTCACTGGCTCGCGGATTGCCCTCCCTGAAGAGCGAATAGCAGTACCTCGCCGTCTGCAACAAGCCGGGCACCGCCGTTGGCGACCACTCCGCGATGGCAAGCGACCGGGGCTCCATCTCGATCCGTCGCCGGGAATGCGCCGGGTAGGTCTGTGCGGCGATCTCCGCATAGAGGCGCTTGAACAGTCCGTCCGTCGAGAAGACCTGGTCCAGCACGGCCGGAAGGCTGGATGGGACAGGCCCTACACACGTCTCCACGCGGCTGATGGTGGACTTGGACGTCCGGGCCAGCCGCGCCAACTGCGTCTGGGTCAACGGCCCGGCCGGGTACAGCTCCCGGGCGCTCCGACATTCCTCCGCGAACCGCAGACGCGGGTCCTTAGCCCCCGGCGAACCCCCGGTTGTTCCGCTTCGCTCGGCCAAAACTCCCCCTGACCACTTGGCTGGTCACCACCGACGGTAACGGCGTTCACGCCGGTCAGCGGCCCGCAAGTCACGCGCTTTTCCCAACGCCCAGGTTGGGCGCTGAATCTCTCTGAGATTACTGAGACTTGCTGCACTCTGTTCACCAACCAGCCACAAAGAGTGAGGGGTTCGGATGGTTGAGCGATGCGCGCCGGAGCCCGTGCCGGTGCCGGGGTGCGACGTGTGCCGGGCGCTTGACCGGCAACGGCAGACGGCTCACGCGACGGGTCGGCCCCGTTGGGTCCGGAGCATCGACGAGGAGATGGCGAGCCACCCGCACGAGAGGAGGGAGCGGCCGTGACGGGAAATCCGGCAGCGAGGTCCGCGATGGCCTGCACCACGTGCCAGGAGCTGGCTCGCCTGCTGCAAACGGCTGAGCGGGCACGCGACTTGACCAAGGCGGTGGACTGCCGGGTGCTGCTCCGGCGTCACCCGCGACACGACGGCGAACCGGTCCCGGTCGAAATCGCTCGGGCACCGAACCCACGCACGTACTGACATCAGCAGGAGGAACGATGAACACGGTCTTGTGGAACGACGGCGGCGACAAGCTCCCGGGAGAGCCCTACCCCGGACCGCATCCGTCACCGACTCCGGATGGCGGTCCCGGCGTCCCCAACCCGCCGAAGGCCGGCTGACCGGTGATCCCCGACGCACACCAGGAGCGCCCCGGTCCGGACGGGCTGGGGCGTGCCCTCATGGCTGCCGGGGTCCTCTCCCCTGACTGGGCCGCCGCGTACGCAGCCGTACCCCGGCCCGCCGTACTGCCGGATCTGGTCTGGCCGTTCGACATGGTGGCGGGCAGGAGCGTCCCCGTTTCCCGGTCGCGGGAGCCGGCGCGCTGGCGGGACTACGCGGACGCCCGCGATGTACCGATCGTCACGCAGTGGGACGACGGCCGGCACAGCGGCACCGAACCGGGCGAGGTGCCCACCAGTTCCGCGTCCATGCCCTCCGTCGTGTTCGGGATGCTCCGGGAACTGGACCTTCGCCCCGGGCAGAAGGTGCTGGAGGTCGGCACCGCCACGGCCTGGAACGCGCTGCTCATGGCCCACCGCACCGGGCCGGGGAAGGTCACGACGATGGAGGTGGATGAGGCTCTGGCCGCGGCGGCCCGGGCGACCGTGGAGCGGTTCGGTCTCGGCGTTCGGGTTCTGTGGGGTGACGGGGCGCGGGGGCACCCGGGAGGAGCGCCGTACGACCGGGTCATCGCGACCTGCGGCCTTCGCTCCCTTCCGTTCGCCTGGGTGGAGCAGTGCCGGCCCGGGGGCGTCATCGTGGCCCCATGGGGGACAAACTACGGCCATGGTGACGCGGTGGCCCGTCTCGTGGTCGCGCCGAGCGGAGAAAGCGCGTCCGGGAGGTTCGCCGGGCCCGTGGAGTTCATGAAGCTGCGCTCCCAGCGGCTTTCGCCGGTGGTCCACTCCGAGTACGTCACGGGCAGTGTGGCCGAGGGCGATGAGTCGTCCACGTCGGTGACGGAGGAGGAGTTCGTCGGTGAGCGGTTCGGGCCGGAAGAGTTCGTCGTGGGACTCCGTGTGTCCCGGTGTTGGCACGCCGTCGCCCGAAAGGTCGACGGTGCCCGGCCGGTCTGGTTCTACGGCCTGGCGGACCGTTCCTGGGCGTGTGTGATGTTCCGGGACGGTGATCGGGCGCGCGTCTGGCAGTCGGGCCCGCGCCGGTTGTGGGACGAGGTGGAGGCCGCCTACCGGTGGTGGGTCGGCCGCGGACGGCCCGAACGGAGCCGGTTCGGCCTGACGGTGACCGCCGAGGGCGAACGGGCCTGGCTGGACGACCCGTCCGACTCCTGGGCGGTGTGACTGTAGGATCTCAAATTTCGCTGCACAGTCTCACCCTCCGCTTCATATTGGTTGCGCTTATGAAGCGACCGTGACACGCGGCAACCCACTCAGGGCCGGCCGCGCACTCGCTCAATTGCTTCCCTGGCTGCTGTCGTTTCACGAGAAGAGTTCACCCGGGGGCGTGAGTTCTGCGGGCATACAGAGCACTGCAGGGTGTTCGGAACACTCCACGTGTGATGACTTGGAAGGGCTCTGCGATCCGACTGCAGCCGCCGACCGGGGAGTGTGCCGATGGATCTTGTCAAAGTGCGTAAATCGTGCGAGGCACTAAACGAGGCCCGGGCCGCCGCAAACACCGCTAGCGCGGCGAAGCTCAAGATCGCCTACGAGTCGGTTATCAAGATCATTGCACAGCAAGACACCACATTGGGCAACTATCGCAACCGGTCCACAGGACTGTTTACAGTTGCCGCCTTGATTGCAACGTTCGCCTCGAACGTAGGCTTCATCGCTAAAGATCACCCACCACCACTCGCCTACCTTGTCTGGATGATGGCGAGCCTGGGACTAGTGCTCGTGTGCGCTCTCTGGGTGTTGTGGCCAGTGAAAAACTGGTCCTACGCGGCTGCGCATCCCGTCCAAGTCCTTCTCGAAAGGGAGGTGACCGGGCAGGAAGAGCAGAGCCTCCATCGAGGCATCGTCCGTGGTCACTTGCAGGCGTTGGAGGACAACCAGCAGATCATCGACCGGAAGGCCGCTTGGTTCCGGTACGGCGTACTTGCCCTAGGTCTTGAAATGGCCGCTGTCCTCACAAGCGCCCTCGTGGCGCAACCCTAAACGAGTCGATTGGACGCGTGGCCATGGACAAAGATCGGGAGCGGGAATCTGGGGATGTGACTCCCTGGACGGGGACGAGTCTGACATCTGACGTTGGACCCTGGAAAGGCGTCAGTGTCGCGGATCGGCCTGCTCTCATTGCCAAAGTCGCTAAGCGACTCGGTAGCCGGGAGCGGGCAGCGGAGGCGGTCGACGCAGTTCTTGAGGAGGCTGTTGACCTTACGGTGAACATCGACCCCGCAGGCACGGTGAGCGTGTCGACCACGGCGAAGCGAGCCGTGAGGAAGAAGACGTCGGCGAAGAAGGCCGCAGCGAAGAGGTCGTCCGGCAAGAAGGTGGCCGCGGAAAAGAAGACCCCAACCAAGAAGGCCCCGACGGCGAAGAAGACCGCGACCAAAAAGAAGACCGCGGCCAAGAAGGAGACCGCAGCGAAGAAGGCGCCCGTGAAGAAGGCCACCGCGGCGAAGAAGACGGCGACGGCGAATGAAGTCGTGGCGAAGAAGACGCCTGCGGCGAAGAGGAATCGAACGAAGGGGTAGGCGCCCCGGTTACTGAACCTGTTTCATCCTGTACTGGAGGGTGAAACAGGTTCAATGAATCTCCCCACCCCGCGTTGCCTGTGGCCGATTTCCGCGGTATTTCATGGCGTGGATCAGCACACTCGACGGGTGAACGGCAGATCTGATCGCCGCGGTCCCTGAGGCCGGCACCCAGACTGACCGCGCACGTCCCATCCGTTCTGTTGACTACCTGGAGGGTTTGATGGTCCGCAACGCCGATGACGCCGTGATGCTGAGCTGGGAGCCGGTCTGACCGGCCAGCTCGGGAAGGGCACCACCGCCGACAGAAGCGCCTCCCCCGTCGTGGTCACCGATCTGAACGCGGCGGGGTCGCGAAGCTGTCCGCCGGCGGCTACTCCTTCGAGCACGGCTTCGCGCTCGCACTGCTCAAGGACGGCGCGGTGAAGGCGTGGGGCGACAATGTCTCCGGGCAGATCGGCGACGGCACGTCCCGAGGGAACCCAGCAGTTCGTCGACTCCACACTTCAGTGAACGCCAGAGCGAGTGGGGCGACGAGCAGCCCCGGCCGGTTAGAAGGTTCCCAGCGTCTTCTCGCCCCATTGCGAAGAAGTGCAGCGGAAATTGAGGCTGACCTTGGTGAAGCGGCATGAGACAGCCGGAGACTCCGCAGGTCACAGCACCCCGCACATGAAGCGAAGCGCGAGATCCTACAGTGACGGCGGGCAGGTTCGGGCGCGGCCGCTCCGGCCGCCGCCCCGGCGTACGGCACGCCCGGCCGTGGGGGGGGGGGGGGGGGGGGGGGGGGGGGGGGGGGGGGGGGGGGGGGGGGGGGGGGGGGGGGGGGGGGGGGGTGAGACACAGAGACACCCCACCCCCCCCCCCCCCCCCCCCCCCCCCCCCCCCCCCCCCCCCCCCCCCCCCCCCCCCCCCCCCCCCCCCCCCCCCCCCCCCCCCCCCGCCCCGCCTCAGTACGACTTCGGCAGGCCCAGGGACTGGTGGGAGACGTAGTTGAGGATCATTTCCCGGCTGACGGGGGCTATCCGGGCGACGCGGGCGGCGGTGATCAGGGAGGCGAGGCCGTATTCGTGGGTGAGGCCGTTGCCGCCGAGGGTGTGGACGGCCTGGTCCACGGCGTGGACGGCGGCTTCGGCGGCCGCGTATTTGGCCATGTTGGCCGCCTCGCCGGCGCCCGTGTCGTCGCCCGCGTCGTACAGGTACGCCGCCTTGCGCGTCATCAGGCGGGCGAGTTCCAGCTCGATGTGGGACTGCGCGAGCGGGTGGGCGATGGCCTGGTGGGCGCCGATGGGGGCGTTCCAGACCTGGCGGGTGCGGGCGTAGTCGACGGCACGGTCGAGGGCGTAGCGGCCCATGCCGAGGGCGAACGCGGCGGTCATGACGCGTTCGGGGTTGAGGCCGGCGAACAGTTGGAGCAGTCCGGCGTCCTCGTCGCCGACCAGCGCGTCGGCGGGCAGCCGTACGTCGTCCAGGGTCAGTTCGAACTGCTTCTCCGGGGCGGCGAGTTCCATGGGGATGGGGCTGCGGCCGAAGCCGGGGGTGTCGCGCGGAACGATGAAAAGGCAGGGTTTGAGGCGGCCGGTCCGCGCGTCCTCGGTGCGGCCGACGATCAGGGTGGCCTCGGCGATGTCCACGCCGGAGACGAAGACCTTGCGGCCGTTGAGGATCCAGTCCGCCCCGTCGCGCCGGGCGGTGGTGGTGATGCGGTGGGAGTTGGAGCCGGCGTCCGGTTCGGTGATGCCGAAGGCCATCTTGCGGGTGCCGTCGGCCAGGCCCGGTAGCCAGGTGCGCTTCTGCTCCTCGGTGCCGAAGCGGGCGATGACCGTACCGCAGATGGCGGGGGAGACGACGAGCATGAGGAGGGGGCAGCCCGCGGCGCCCAACTCCTCCAGGACGAGGGCGAGTTCGGTGATGCCGCCGCCTCCGCCGCCGTACTCCTCGGGGAGGTTGACGCCGAGGTAGCCGAGGGCCGCCGCTTCCGCCCAGAGCGCGTCGGTGTGCTCGCCGTCGGCGACGACCCGGGTGAAGTAGTCGCGGCCGTAGCGCTTGCCGAGCGCGGCGACGGCGTCGCGCAGGGCGCGGTGCTCCTCGGACTCGGTCACCGGGTTGTGCGGGGCGTTGCTGCTCATGGCGTTGCTGAGGACGTTGCTCATGGCGGCTCCGTGGGTTGGCGGGCGGCCCGGGAGGGCGGTCCGCGGCGGGGGTCAGGTCGTGACGACGGCGAGCAGGGTGCCCGGCTCGACCTGGCGGCCGGGCGTGGCGTGGAGGGCGGTCAGGGTGCCGGCGGCGGGAGCGGTGATCTGGTGTTCCATCTTCATCGCCTCCAGCCAGAGCAGGGGCTGGCCGGCCTCGACCCGGGCCCCTTCGGTCAGGCCGTCCGCGACGCGGACCACCGTGCCGGGCATGGGGGCCAGGAGCGAGCCCGGGGCGGTGTGGGCCTCGGGGTCGGGAAAGCGCGGCAGCGGCGCGAGGGCGTAGGAGCCGAGCGGGGAGTCGACGAAGACCCGGTCCTCGCCGTAGCGGGCGACGGTGAACTGCCGCCGGATTCCGGTCACTTCGAGGACCACGCGTTCGGGGTGGAGCTCCAGGAGGCGGACGCCGGGGAAGTCCTCGGCGTCGAGGCCGTGCCGGGTGAGGCGGTAGCGGATCTCGTGTTCCGTGGTGCCCGCGGCGTATTTCTTGACCTGGGGCCGGGAGGGCAGGTTGCGGAAGCCGCCGAAGCGGGAGCGGCCGTGGGCGTCGGCGAGGGCCGCGGCGAGCGCGGAGACGGCGGCCGCGGCGGTGTCCGGCTCGGTCAGCGCGGCGAGGTGACGTGTGTAGAAGCCGGTGTCGAGGCGGGCGGCGGCGAAGTCCGGGTGGCGCAGGGAGCGCAGCAGCAGGTCGCGGTTGGTGACCGGGCCGTGGATGCGGGCCCGCTCCAGGGCGTGCGCGAGGCGGCGGACGGCCTCGGCGCGGGTGGGTGCCCAGGCGATGACCTTGGCGAGCATCGCGTCGTAGTGGACGCCGATGGTGTCGCCGTCGGTGACGCCGGTGTCGAGCCGGATCTCGCCGGGGACGTGGAAGTGGTGCAGCGTCCCGGTCTGCGGCTGCCAGTCGTGCGCCGGGTCCTCGGCGTACAGCCGGGCCTCGACGGCGTGGCCGGTGGGCGGCGGTGGCCGGTCCGGCAGCGGCTGCCCTTCGGCGACGCCGAGTTGGAGGGCGACGAGGTCGATGCCGTGGACGGCTTCGGTGACGGGGTGTTCGACCTGGAGGCGGGTGTTCATCTCCAGGAAGTACGGCCGCCGCTCGTCCGAGAGGAGGAATTCGACGGTGCCGGCGCCCCGGTAGCCGATCGCGCGGGCCGCCTCGGCGGCGGCGGTGTGCAGGCTCTCGCGCAGCGCGTCGTCCAGGCCGGGCGCGGGGGCTTCCTCGATGACCTTCTGGTGGCGGCGCTGGAGCGAGCAGTCGCGGGTCCCCAGCGTCCAGACGGTGCCGTGCGCGTCGGCGAGGATCTGCACCTCGACGTGGCGTCCCCGGACGACGTAGGGCTCCAGGAAGACCTCGTCGTCGCCGAACGCCGATGCCGCCTCGGCCCGGGCGGCCACCAGCGCGTCGGGCAGCTCCGCCAGGTCTCGTACGATCCGCATGCCGCGGCCGCCGCCGCCCGCCGCCGCCTTGATCAGCAGCGGCAGGTCCGCGGCGGTCACCCGGCCGGCGTCGAGGGCGGCGAGCAGCGGCACTCCGGCGCGGGCCATCAGTTCCTTGGCCCGTGTCTTGGAGGCCATCGCCTCGATGGCGGCGGGGGGCGGGCCGATCCACAGGAGACCGGCGTCGGTAACGGCGGCGGCGAAGCCGGCGTTCTCGGACAGGAAGCCGTAGCCCGGGTGGACGGCGCCGGCGCCGGCGGCGAGGGCCGCCTTCACGATCAGGTCGCCGCGCAGATAGGTGTCGGCCGGGGCGTCGCCCGGCAGGCGTACGGCGGCGTCGGCCTCGCGGACGTGCGCGGCGGACGCGTCCGCGTCGGAGTACACGGCGACGGTGGAGATGCCCAGGTCGCGGCAGGTGCGAAAGACCCGCCGGGCGATTTCGCCGCGGTTGGCGACGAGTACCGAAGAGATCATTCCTGCCTCACATCCGGAAGACGCCGAAGCCGCCCCGCGCGCCCTCGACCGGGGCGGTGTGGAGGGCGGACAGGCACAGGCCGAGGACGGTGCGGGTGTCGCGGGGGTCGATGACGCCGTCGTCGTAGAGCCGCCCGGACAGGAACATCGGCAGCGACTCGGACTCGATCTGCTGCTCGACCATGGCGCGCAGCCCGGCGTCCGCCTCGTCGTCGTAGGGCTGCCCCTTCGCGGCGGCCGAGGCGCGGGCGACGATCGACAGGACACCGGCGAGCTGCTGCGGGCCCATGACGGCGGATTTGGCGCTCGGCCAGGAGAACAGGAAGCGCGGGTCGTAGGCGCGGCCGCACATGCCGTAGTGCCCGGCGCCGTAGGAGGCGCCCATGAGGACGCTCAGGTGCGGGACCTTGGAGTTCGACACCGCGTTGATCATCATCGCGCCGTGTTTGATGATGCCGCCCTGCTCGTATTCCCTGCCGACCATGTAGCCGGTGGTGTTGTGCAGGAACAGCAGCGGGATGTCCCGCTGGTTCGCCAACTGGATGAACTGGGCGGCTTTTTGGGATTCCGCGCTGAACAGCACCCCTTGCGCGTTGGCGAGGATGCCGACGGGGTAGCCGTGCAGGGCGGCCCAGCCCGTCGCCAGGCTCGGTCCGTACAGGGGCTTGAACTCGTCGAAGTCGGAGCCGTCCACGAGGCGGGCGATGACCTCGCGGGGGTCGAACGGCGCCTTGAGGTCGCCGGGGACGATGCCCAGCAGCTCGTCCTCGTCGTATTTCGGTGGCGCGGCCGGCGCCGGATCGGCGTGTGCCTTGCGCCAGTTGAGGCGGGCGACGATCCGCCGGGCCCGGCGCAGCGCGTCCGGCTCGTCGAGGGCGAAGTGGTCGGCGAGTCCGGAGACGCGGGCGTGCATCCCGGCGCCGCCGAGGGACTCGTCGTCGCTCTCCTCGCCGGTCGCCATCTTCACCAGCGGCGGCCCGCCCAGGAAGACCTTGGCGCGTTCCTTGACCATGATGACGTGGTCGGACATGCCGGGGACGTACGCGCCGCCGGCGGTGGAGTTGCCGAAGACCACGGCGATGGTGGGGATGCCCGCCGCCGACAGCCGGGTGAGGTCCCTGAACAGCGCCCCGCCGGGGATGAAGATCTCTTTCTGGCTCGGCAGATCGGCGCCGCCGGACTCCACCAGGGAGAGGACCGGGAGGCGGTTGGCGCGGGCGATCTCGTTGGCGCGCAGCGCCTTCTTCAGCGTCCAGGGGTTGCTGGCCCCGCCGCGGACCGTGGGGTCGTTGGCGGTGATCAGGCATTCCACGCCTTCGACGACGCCGATGCCGGTGACCAGGGCCGCGCCCACGGCGTAGTCGCTGCCCCAGGCGGCGAGGGGGGACAGTTCCAGGAACGGGGTGTCGGGGTCCAGGAGCAGTTCGATGCGTTCGCGGGCCGGCAGTTTGCCGCGTGCGCGGTGCCGGGCGAGGTACTTCTCGCCGCCGCCCTCGACGGCCTTGGCGTGCGCGGCCTCGACGTCCGCGAGTTTGGCGAGCATCGCGGCACGACGCTCGGCGTATGCGGCGCTCGTCGGGTCGAGCCCGGTCGCGAGCACGGTCACAGCAACACCTCCGGTATGTCCATGTGCCGCGAGCGCAGCCACTCCCCCACGGCCTTGGCCTGCGGATCGAACCGGGCCCGCGCGGCGACGCCCTCCCCCAGCAGTCCCTCGACGACGAAGTTCAGCGCCCGCAGCCTTGGCAGCACATGCCGGTCGACGGGCAGCGGCGCGGTCTCGGGCAGCAGTTGGCGGAAGGTGTCGACGGTCAGCGCGTGCGCCAGCCAGCGCCACGCCTCGTCGGTGCGGGCCCACACCCCGACGTTGGCCGCACCGCCCTTGTCGCCGCTGCGCGCGCCGGCGACCAGGCCGAGCGGCGCGCGGCGGGTGGGCAGGGCCGGGTCGAGGGGCTCGGGCAGGGCGGGGTCCGCCGGCCGCCGCACCACCTGGGTGTGCGGGGCGGGCGGGATCGGGGTGCGGGTGCCGTCCGGCAGTACCGCGGTGTGCGGCACCGTGGCCGCGTCCACCGCGACCGCCTCGAAGACGCCGTACGGGGCGGCCTTGCCGGGCGGCGCGGTGACGTGGAAGCCGGGGCAACTGGACAGCGCCAGTTCGATGGCGGCGCCGCTGACGGCCCGCCCGACCGCCTCCTCGTCGGCGTCGCGCACCACCAGCCGCAGCAGCGCGCTCGCCTCCTCCTGGACGTCGGCGTCCGCCCGGTCGGTGCGGGCCAGCGTCCACCACACGTCGGCGGGGCGTTTGGCGGCGGCGCCGAGGGCCGCGTCCATCTGGTCGCGGACCAGGTCGGCCTTGGCCTCCACGTCCAGCCCGGTCAGGACGAAGGTGACCTCGTTGCGCCAGCCGCCGAGCCGGGTCAGCCCGGCCTTGAGGGTCGGCGGCGGCGCCTCACCGCGCACCCCCTCGATCCGGACCCGGTCCGGGCCCTCCTCCACCAGGCGGAGGGTGTCCAGGCGGGCCGTCACGTCGGGCCCGGCGTAGCGCGCGCCACCGGTCTCGTACAGCAGTTGGGCGGTGACCGTACCGGCCGTGACCGCGCCGCCGGTGCCCGGGTGCTTGGTGATCACCGCGCTGCCGTCGGCGGCGATCTCGGCGAGCGGGAAGCCGGGCCGCAGCACGTCGTGGGCGGCGAAGAAGGAGTAGTTGCCGCCGGTGGCCTGGGTACCGCATTCCAGGACGTGCCCGGCGACGACCGCGCCGGCCATCTGGTCGAGATCCCGCGGCCGCCATCCGAAGTGGGCGGTGGCCGCGCCGCTGACCAGAGCGGCGTCGGTGACCCGGCCGGTCACCACCACATCGGCGCCGGCCCGCAGACAGGCGGCGATGCCCTCGCCGCCCAGGTAGGCGTTGGCGGTCAGCACCCCCTCGCCCCAGCCCCCGCGCGGCAGCAGGTCGTCGCCCTCCACGTGCGCCACCTGTACGGGCACGCCGACGCGCTGCGCCAACTCCCGTACGGCGTGGGCGAGTCCGGCCGGGTTGAGGCCGCCCGCGTTGGTGACGATCCGCACCCCGCGGTCGGCGGCCAGGCCGAGGCCGTCCTCCAGTTGCCGCAGGAAGGTCTTGGCGTAGCCGCGCCGGGGGTCCTTCAGGCGGTCGCGGCCGAGGATGAGCATGGTGAGTTCGGCGAGGTAGTCGCCGGTGAGCACGTCCAGCGGGCCGCCGGTGAGCATCTCGCGCAGGGCGTCGAAGCGGTCGCCGTAGAAGCCGGAGGCGTTGCCGATCCGCAGCGGGCCGGGGCCGGCGGCGGGGGGTGCGGCCGGGCGGGCGCCGGGCCGGGCGGCGCTCACGCGGGGCCGCCCGCCGTGCCCGCGCCGGCGGCGGGCTTCCGTCCCTTTCCCGGCGGGCCGGCGAACGCCTGGGCGATGCCCAGCCACCGCCGCGCGTCCGCCCCCTCGGCCCGGAGGGACGGCAGGTCGGCGGGGTGGGCCCGCTGGGTGACCAGCAGGCAGAACTCCAGTGCGTCACCGGTGACCCGCTGCGCGGCCTCCGGCGGCCCGTAGGTCCACACATCCCCGTCCGGCGCCCGCAGTTCGATACGGAACTCCTCGTCGGGCGGGTCGAGCCGGTGCACGGAGTAGGCGAAGTCGCGGGTGCGGACGCCGATCCGGGCGACCTGCCGCAGCCGGGCCGTCGGGGTGCGGTGGACGCCCAGCGTGTCGGCGACGTCCTGGCCGTGCGCCCAGGTCTCCATCAGCCGCGCGGTCGCCATCGACGCCACGCTCATCGGCGGCCCGTACCACGGCAGCCGCTGACCGGCCGGCCGCGTCGCGAGCGCCTCCCACAGCGCCTCGCGGCCCGCCCGCCAGTCGGCGAGGAGCCGTGCGGGCGGGGCCTGGGCGCCCTCTTCGGCGCCCTCGTCGACGAAGGTCAGCGGCGAGGCGAGGGCCTTGCGTACGGCCCGTGCGAAGCCCTCGGGGTCGGTGGCCGAGAGCAGTGCCTGCCGGTCGGTCCAGGCGAGGTGGGCGATCTGGTGGGCGAGGGTCCAGCCCTCGGCGGGCGTGGGGGCCGCCCAGCGCGCGGCCGGGAGTCCGGCGACGAGCGCGTCGAGTTCCTCGCTCTCGGCCCTGAGATCGGCCAGTACGGCGCCGGGATCGGACACGCGACACTCCCCTCATCGGCCAACCGCCGTGCGGGCGGGGCGCGGTGGCATGTGGTGCTTGTGCGGTGCGGTGCGGTGCGGTGCGGTGCGCTCCGAGCGTGGCAGCGCCCGAAGAAACAATCAAGCACGCCTGCATGATTTTATTTTCCGGCCCTCTTCCGGTGTCCCGACCTCCTTCCCGTCTCCCGCCCGGCCTCCGTCCCGTCTCCCGCCCGACCTCCTTCCCGTCTCCCGCCCGGCCTCCGTCCCGTCTCCCGCCCGGCCTCCTTCCCGTCTCCCGCCCGGCCTCCGTCCGGTCCTCGCCGCCAAGGCGGTGAATCTGACGCTCCGGCAGAGGATCTGCACCGAAACCGGCAAGGGGTAACAAGGGCCCGTCGAGGCCCGTACGTCACGCCCCGCCACGGAAGGAACGGCCGAGCCGCCATGCGCGCCACCGCACTGACCCTCTGCGCGGCCACCGCCGCCGGCCTGCTCCTGACCGCCGTCCCGGCCACCGCCCGCACCCGGCCCGCGCCGCACCACACCGGCCGCGCGCCCGGGGACACCCCCCGTACGGTCACGGTGAAGGGCGCCCTGGACAAGCTGACCGCGCGCTGCCCGGCCGGTTCCCATGTCACCGGTGGCGGCTACGAGATCTCCGGCTACCAGATGGAACAGGCCGTCACCGCCTCCCACCCGACCCCCGCCGGGGACGGCTGGATGGTCAGCGCCGACTCCGTCAACCCGGCGCTGCTCCGGCAACTGGAGGTCATCCAGGCCAAGCAGGCCGCGCTGGACAAGGCCGCCACCGAGGAGGAGCGGCGCGTCGCCGCGAAAGCCCTGGAGGAGGCGCGGAAAGTGGCCTATGACCTGCCGCAGCGGGCACCGGTCGGCGGCACGGCGTACGCGCTCTGCTCCTCCGGCGCCCCCAGCGGCGCGTAGGTCCGCCGCGCCGCCCCGGAGGAGCCGCCCATGACGTCCGCCGCACCCTGCCTGGTACCGCTGACCCCCGTCGCCGGTCCGCGCGGCCTGCCGTGGCTGGGGAATCTGCCCGCGTTCGGCAAGGACCCGCTGAGCTTCCTGGTCCGGCTCCGGGACGAGTTCGGCGACACGGTGACCTGGTCGCTCGGCCCCCTGCGCAGCCTGTTCCTCGCGCATCCGCAGCACATCGCGGAAATGCTGGCGGCGCGGGAGCACACCTTCGACATCCTGGAGATCAGTTGGGCGTTCCGGCAGGTGACCGGCCGCAGCGTGATCCTCAGCCGGGGCGCGGACTGGCGCCGCAAACGCTCCCTGGTGCAGCCGACGGTCCGCCCCCGCCAGGTACGCGGGTACGCCGCCACGATGGTCGACTGCGCACGGCTGACGGCCGGGCACTGGCGGCCGGGGGACCGGATCGACGTCCGCGCGGAGATGGCGCGCCTCACCCAGCGCGTCGTGCTCCGGACACTGTTCGGCAACGACCTGGGAGGGAGCACCCGCGCGCTGGGCGAGGCCATGGGCGTGGCCCAGCGGGTGGTCGGCGGCGAACTGCGCGGCGTCGGTCTCTTCCTGCCCGCGTACGTACGCACCCCCGCCCGGCGCCGGCTGCTCGCCGCCGTCGCCACCGTGGACGCCGAGGTGCACCGGCTGATCGGCGAGCGGCGGGCCACCGCGCCGGACGGCGGTGACCGCGACGACCTGCTGAGCCGGCTGCTCGCCGCCCGCGACGAGGAGGGCCGACCGCTGTCCGCCCGGGAGGTCAGGGACGAGGCGGTCACGCTGTGGGCGGCCGGTCACGAGACGACGTCCACCGCGCTGACCTGGGCCTGGTATCTGCTGTCGGGGGCGCCGGAGGTCCGCGCCCGGCTGGACGAGGAGCTGGCGCGGGTGCTCGGCGGGCGGCTGCCGGGCCTCGACGACTACGAGCGGCTGACGTGGACCCGGCAGATCGTCAAGGAGACGCTGCGGCTGTATCCGCCCGCGTGGCTGATGCCCGCCGTGGCCCGGGAGGGCGCCACGCTCGGCGGCACCGCGATCCGGGCCGGGACCACGGTCTGGTGCAGCCAGTGGACCACGCACCGCGACCCGCGCTGGTTCCCCGACCCCGCCGCCTTCCGCCCCGAACGCTGGGACCCGGACGCCGCGGATGCCGGGGCCGCCGCGGACGCCCCGGACGCCGTACGCGACCGCGCGTGGTTCCCCTTCGGCGGCGGGCAGCGCGCCTGCCTGGGAGCCCGCTTCGCCCAGGTGGAGGCGGCACTGGTGCTGGCCACGCTGGCGCAGCGCTTCCATCTGGAGGTCACGCCGCGCGAGGTACGCCCGGAGGCCGGGATGCTGCTCCAACCGGACCCGCCGCTGCGTGCCGTACTGCACGGCCGTGGCGGCTGAGGCGCCCACACCCGAGGGCGGCCGGGACCAGCGGGCGGCGGCCAGGAACAGCAGGTGGTGGCCGGGAACAGCAGAGTGGCGGCCGGGATCAACCGTGCGACGACGCCCCCGCGCTGCGCACCGCGCCCACGCTCGCCGCGACGACCAGGCCGATCGCCAGCACCTCGGCCCAGCCCAGCGCCTGGTGGAGGACGAGGAAGCCGGCGGTGGCCGCGGCGGCCGGTTCCAGGCTCATCATGACCGCGAAGCCGGACGCCGGGAGCTTGCGCAGGGCGAGGAGTTCCAGCGTGTAGGGCACGACCGAGGACATCAGGGCGACGGCGGCGCCCAGGCCCAGGGTGACCGGGTTCAGCAGCGCGGCGCCCCCGGTGGAGATGCCCAGCGGCAGGCTCAGCACCGCGGCGACGGTCATGGCCAGCGCGAGCCCGTCCGCCTGCGGAAAACGCGCTCCGGCACGAGCCGAGAGCAGGATGTACGCGGCCCACAGTCCGCCGGCCGCCAGCGCGAAGCCGGCCCCCAGCGCGTCCAGCCCGTCGAAGCCCTCCCGTCCCAGCAGTCCCACGCCGCCGAGCGCCAGCGCCGCCCACAGCAGGCTCAGCGCCCGCCGGGAGGTGGCCACCGAGAGGATCAGCGGGCCGAGGAACTCCAAAGTGACCGCCGCGCCCAGCGGGATGCGGTCGATGGCCTGGTAGAAGAGCGAGTTCATACCGAACAGCGCGACGCCGAAGCCGGCCACGGTGGCCCAGTCGCCACGCGAGTAACCGCGCACCTTGGGGCGGCAGAGCAGCAACAGCACCAGCGAGGCGGCGACCAGGCGGAGCGTGACGACGCCCAGCGCGCCGGCTCGCGGGAAGAGCAGCACGGCCACGGACGCGCCGAACTGGAGGGAGACGATCCCGCCGATGACCAGCGCCACCGAAGCGATCCGCTCGCGCGGCGCCGCCGGGCCCGTGGCCGCGGCTTCCGCCGTCAGCACCTCGGCCGAGGCGGGCACCGGCCCCGGTACCGCGGTGGCGGATGCGGCGGTGGGGGTGGAAGGGGCGGTGGGAGCGGAAGTGGCCGATATCGAGCCATCGGAGTCGGCGGGGGAAGCGTTCACCCCCTCACGCTAAGACCCCGCCTTCCGGTTCGTGAAATGCCGTTTCCCCTGTTGTTATGCTCGGCAGGCATGAGCATCGAGCTCCGCCATTTCCGCTGCTTTCTGGCCATCGCCGATACCTTGAGCGTGACCCGCGCGGCCGAGCGTCTGCATCTGACCCAGCCCGCCGTCTCCCGGACCCTGCGCCAACTGGAGCAGGAGATGGGCACCCGCCTCATCGACCGCTCCACCCACCACCTCGCGCTCACCCCCGACGGCGTCACCTTCCGCGACCAGGCGGCCATCGCGGTGACCGCGTTCGACCGGGCGCTCGGCCAGGCCCACCGCACCGGCTGGCCGCTGCGCCTGGGCCACGCCTGGTCGGCGGCCGGCGCCTCCACCACCGCGCTGCTGCGCCGCTGGCACGAGCGGCACCCCGACACCCCGCTCGAACTCCTGCGCGTCGACGACCGTACGGCCGGCCTGGCCCGCGGCGAGGTGGACGTGGCCCTGCTGCGCGGCGAGGTCCACGCCCCGGGGCTGATCACCGCGCGGCTGACCTCCGAGCCGCGGGTGGCGGGGCTGCCCGCCGACGACCCGCTCGCCCGCCGCGCCACCCTCTCCCTCACCGAGCTTTCCGACCGCACCATCGCCCTCAACACCGTCTCCGGCAGCACCACTCTCGACCTGTGGCCCGCCGGTGCCCGCCCCGCCACCACGCTCACCATCGGCAACACCGACGACTGGCTGGCCGCCATCACCGGCGGCCGGGCGGTGGGCGTCACCACCACCGCCACCGCCGGCATGCACCCGCACCCGGCGATGGCCTACCTCCCACTGACCGACGCCCCACCCGTCCCCGTAGTCCTGGCCTGGCGCGACGGCCCCGGCCACCCCCGCATCGCGGACCTGGTCGCACTGGCCCGGGAGGTCATCGGCGGCGACGAGGGCTGACGGGCGCCACCTGGGAGTCCTGGGATTCCTGGGATTCCAGCGCCTGAGCCAGCACCTCCGCGAGGTGGCGGGCGGGGCGGTCGCCGAGGTGGTCGAGTTGGGTGCGGCAGGAGAAGCCGTCGGCGAGGATTTCGGTGTCGGGGGTCGCGGCCCGCACGGCGGGCAGCAGGCGGTCCTCGGCGCAGGCGACGGAGATGTCGTAGTGGCCGCGCTCGAAGCCGAAGTTGCCGGCCAGGCCGCAGCAGCCGCCAATCAACTCGCCTGTCAGGCCGGCCTGTTGCCGTAGCCGCTGGTCCGCGGCGTCGCCGAGGACGGCGTGCTGGTGGCAGTGGGTCTGGCCGGCCACCGGGCGGTCGACGCGGGGCGGCCGCCAGTCGGGGGCCAGTTCCTCCAGGGCCTGGGCGAAGGTGCGTACGGACGCGGCGAGGCGTGCGGCGCGCGGGTCGTCCGGCAGGAGTTCGGGCAGGTCCGTGCGCAGGGCCGCCGCGCAGCTCGGTTCGAGGACGACCAGCGGACGGCCGTCGGCGAGCAGCGGGTCGAGCACCTCGACCGTGCGCCGCATCACGGCCCGGGCCTGGTCGAGCTGGCCGGTGGAGACGTACGTCAGTCCGCAGCACAGCGGGCGGTGCGAGCGCGGCGGGAGCCGGCGGGGCGCGGCGCCGGCCGGGGGCAGGGGTGCGGTGGGCGGCAGCAGGGGGCGCAGCCCGGCGGCTTCCAGGACGGTGACGGCGGCCCGGCCGACCTGCGGGGAAAGGTAGTTGGTGAAGGTGTCGGCCCAGAGGATGACCGTGCGGCCGGTGGCGGGGGCGCGCGTGGTCCGCCGCCGGTGCCACCACCACCGGGTGAACGGCTCGGTGGCCAGCCGGGGAAGCGGGCGTTCGGCGGCGATGCCGGCGAGGCGTTTGCCGGGGGTGGCGAGCGGGGTGCGGGCGAGGGCGTTGAGCACCGGGGCGAGGGGGGCGGCGGCGCGCAGCCAGCGCGGCAGCCGGCCCATCGCGTAGTGGGCGGCGGGGCGCGGCCGGCCCGCGTAGTGGTGGTGCAGGAATTCCGCCTTGTAGGTGGCCATGTCCACGCCGACCGGGCAGTCGCTGCGGCAGCCCTTGCAGGACAGGCACAGGTCGAGGGCGTCGCGTACCTCGGGTGAGCGCCAGCCGTCGGTGACGACCTCGCCGGCGAGCATCTCGTGCAGCAGCCGGGCCCGGCCGCGGGTGGAGTGGCGTTCCTCGCCGGTGGCGCGGAAGGACGGGCACATGACGTCGGCCGAGCCGGCGTTCGTCGTGGTCTGGCGGCATTTGGCGACGCCGACGCAGCGCCGCACGGCCGCCGAGAAGTCCCCGCCGTCGTGCGGGTAGCCGAATTCGACCGGGACGGGCCGTTTCGGCAGGACGTCGAAGCGCAGGTTGTCGTCGAGCCGGTCGGGGCGGACGAGCATGCCGGGGTTCAGTCCGCCGGCCGGGTCCCACAGGTCCTTGAAGCGGTCGAAGAGGCGCACCAGCTCCGGCCCGTACATCTTCGGCAGCAGCTCCGCGCGGGCCTGGCCGTCGCCGTGCTCGCCGGACAGGGAACCGCCGTGCGCCACGACCAACTCGCCCAGGTCGTAGGAGAACGCGCGGAAGCGGCGGATGCCGGGCGGGGTCAGCAGATCGAAGTCGATGCGGACGTGGATGCAGCCGTCGCCGAAGTGGCCGTAGGGCGTGCCGCGCAGTCCGTACTGGGCCAGCAGGGCGCGGAATTCCCGCAGGTACGGGCCGAGCCGGGCGGGCGGCACGGCGCAGTCCTCCCAGCCGGGCCAGGCTTCGCTGCCGTCCAGCAGCCGGGTCGCGGTGCCGGAGGCGTCCTCGCGTACCCGCCACAGGGCCCGCTGCCCGGTCGGGTCGGTGACGACGGTGTGGCCGGTGGTGCCGTCGGCGGCCGCCGCCCGGCACAGCGCACCGGCCCGCGCCGCCGCCTCGGCCGGGCTGTCGCCGCCCATCTCGACGAACAGCCAGGCGCCGCCCCGGGGCAGCCCGGACGCGTCGCCCACCAGGTCGGCGGCCATTCCCTCGACGGTCAGCGGGCGGTGCGGCAGCAGGGTGTGGGCCGCCTCGGCCGCCGCGCTCTCGTCGGCGTAGCCGAGTACGGCGAGCGCCCGCGCGGCCGGGGTCCGCACCAGATCCACGGTCGCCTCGGTCAGGACGCCGAGGGTGCCCTCGCTGCCGGTGAGCGCCCGCGCCAGGTGCGTGCCCGCCTCGGGCAGCAGGGCGTCCAGCGCGTAGCCGGAGATCCTGCGGGGCAGTTCGGGGTAGCCGGTGCGCAGCAGCGCCAACTCGCCGTCCACCAGGGCTTTGACGCCGTCGCGCAGGCGGGGCGGCAGGCCGGTGGGGCATCCGGTGGAGTCCGTGCCGCGCCCGGCCCGCACCGGTTCGCCGCCGTAGGTCAGCAGCTCCAGTGCGCGGACGTTGTCGGCGGTGGTGCCCCAGGCCACCGAGTGGGAGCCGCAGGAGTTGTTGCCGATCATGCCGCCGAGGGTGCAGCGGCTGTGGGTGGAGGGGTCGGGGCCGAAGGTCAGGCCGTGTTTGCCGGCCGCCGCCCGCAGGTCGTCGAGGATCACGCCGGGCTGGACGACGGCGGTGCGGGCGGCCGGGTCCAGCGACACGATGTGCCGCAGGTGCCGGGTGAAGTCGAGCACCACGCCGACGCCGGTCGCCTGCCCCGCGATGCTCGTCCCGCCGCCGCGCGGCACGACGGGCACGCCGTGCTCGCGGCACACCCGCAGCGCCGCCGCGACATCCGCCGCGTCGCGCGGTGCGACGACCGCGGTGGGCACCCGCCGGTAGTTGGACGCGTCCATCGTCACCAGCGCCCGGTCGGCGGCGGTGAAGGACACCTCCCCCCGCACCGCGGCCGCCAACTCCTTCTCCAGATCCCGCTTCTCCGTCTCCGTACGCTCAGCCATTCCTCCAGCCTGCCCGCTCCGGGCGGGTTCCTCCCGCCCGGAGGGCCGAGCACTGGCCGGGCGGGCCGAGCGGTGCCCGACGTAAAGGTCAGCGGCCGGTGAGTGCGGTGGGCCGGGCGCCCGGGGCCGGATCGTGGGCGGTCGCGCCGGCGAGCGGGTGGAAGCGGAACAGGCCGGCCGGGTCGTGGGCGGCCTTCTGGGCGGTACGCCGCCGGTGCGCGTCCTCCTCGTGCGTGCTGCGCGCCACCTCGTCGGCGTCGGGCCGCTCCGCGTGCGCGCCCAGCAGGAAGTTCACGCTGCGGCCGAGCCGCCGGGGCGCGACGGCCGCGAGGGCCTCGGCGTGCACGCTCCGTACGACCGGCAGGTCCGCGGCCGGGTCGGCGGCGTCCAGCGGCGACAGCAGGCGCAGCGCGAACCGGGCGTCGCGGTGCCCGACGGCGGATGCGGTGGTCGGCGTGGCCAGGGCGCCGCCGAGGTGGTTGAGCTGCACGACGCACATGACCGGCGCCTGCGGTCCGGTCAGGGCCGCCACCCGACGCAGGGCCGCCGCGTCGAGGCCGTCGAGCAGCGCGTTGTCGCCGTTGTAGGCGTGCGGGTCGCTGGGGTCGCGGTGGATGGTGTGCGCCTCGGTGTACGGCATCTCGCGCAGGTCGTCGGCGACCCGCGGCCCCACCGCGCGCAGCGGCGCGACCAGCTTCTCGCCGTCCGCGGCGGTGCCGGTGTAGGCGATGCGGATCTGGGCGAGGTAGCGGCCGCGCAGCGAGGGCGGCAACTGCTCGACGTCGGGGTAGGCGACCAGCGCGAGGGAGGACGTCAGTTGGTCGGGGACGGTCTCGGTCCAGCTCAGGTAGGCCGCCAGCGCGTCGTCGACCTGCTCGCCGCCGAAGACGAGCTGCCCACCGTACAGCCGGGCGACGGGCACCAGGCCGAACTCCATGGCGGTCACCACGCCCAGGCCGTGGCCGCCGCCGAGCAGGGCCGCGAAGAGTTCGGGGTCGCTGTCGGCGGTGACGTGGAGCTGCCGGGCGTCGGCGGTGACGAGGTCGACGGAGCGCACCCGGTCCGCTGCGAACCCGTAGGTGCGGGCGAGGACGCCGACCCCGCCGCCGAGGGTGTAGCCGATGACGCCGACGCCCGGGGAGGAGCCGTTGAGCGGGGCGAGGCCGTGCGGGGCGGCCGCCTCGACGACCTGCTCCCAGACGACGCCCGCCGCGACCCGCGCGGTGCCGGCCGCCGCGTCCACCCGGAGCCCGGTCATCCGCCGCGTACTGATCAGCAGGCCCCCGTCGGTGGCCGCGGACAGCCCGTGGCCGGTGGCCTGGACGGCGACCGGCAGTCCCTGGTCGCGGGCGAAGGCGACGGCGGCGGCCACGTCGCCGGGGCCCTCGGCGCCGACGATGACGGCCGGGCGGTGCGCGTAGGCCGCCTGGAAGCCGGACCGCTCGGCGTCGTAGCCCTCGTCGCCGGGGAGGAGGACGGGGCCGCCGACCTGACGGGTGAGGGCCGCCAGAGCGGTCGGGGTGAAGGGGGCGGGCGGGGTCTGCGTGCGGTTCTCGATCGTCATGGACGGCACCCTGCCGCCATAAGTTGACACCTGCCGTCATATATAGCTCGCCGGCTCGCCTGTACAAGTCGCCGTATATAAATCCTGAGGTGAAGTCCGACCGTCTGCTCTCCCTCCTGCTGCTCCTCCAGACCCGTGGGCGGGTCCCCGCCGCCGAACTCGCCCGGCGCCTGGAGGTCTCCACCCGGACCGTCTACCGGGATGTGGAGTCGCTGTCGGCGGCCGGTGTGCCGGTCTACGCCGAACGCGGCCGGCACGGCGGTATCGCGCTGCTGCCGGGCTTCCGTACGGACGTGACGGGGATGACCGCCGACGAGGCCCGGGCCCTGTTCGTCCTGGCGGCCGACGGCGCGCACACCGCGCTCGGCCTGGACGACGCGCTCGGCTCGGCGCTGCGCAAGGTGATGGCGGCGCTGCCCGCCCCGCACCGGCCGGGCGCGGAGCTGGCGAGCCGGCGCATCCTGGTCGACCCCGACCGCTGGATGAGCGGCCCGCGCCGGGCCGTGGACCTGGGCGAGCTGCACACCGCGGTGTTCACCGACCGCCGGCTGCGCCTGCGCTACCGGCACAGCGGCGAGACCCGGGCGCGGACGTACACCGTCGATCCGTACGGCCTGGTGGCGAAGGCCGGCATCTGGTACCTGGTCGCGGACCGGCGCGGCCGGCCGCGGCTGTTCCGGGCCGACCGGGTCGCGTCGGCCACCCTCACCGACGCGCCGGTGCGCCGGCGGCCGGGCGTGGAGCTGGCGGAGGTGTGGCGGCTGCTGCGGCGCCAGGTCGAGGAGCGGCCGGCGCCGGTGCGGGTGACCGCCCGGATCCGGCGCGAGCGGCTGGACCTGGCCGTCCGCATCCTGGGGGCCTCGCTGACCGGCCCGCCCCGGACGGACGACTCCGGTGGCGCCCAGGGCGCGGCGGGCGGCGGCTGGGCCGTCATCGAGCTGGCGTATCCGGAGGTGCGGGCCGTCCGCCAGTTGCTCCAGTTCGCCGATTCCCTCGAGGTGCTGGATCCGCCGGAGGCCCGCCGGGTGCTGGCCGACGCTGCGGCCGCCGTCACCGGGCTGTACGCCGCGGACCTTGCGCCGGGCGTCCACCAGGAGGCTGATCCCATCTCATCGGGTGGACGCGCGGCGGGCGCCCCGCCCGCGACGGATTAGGCTTCGCCCCGTGGCTGATATCCAGATTCCCGCTGACATCAAGCCCGCCGACGGACGCTTCGGCGCGGGCCCCTCCAAAGTGCGTACGGAGGCGCTCGGCGCCCTCGCCGCAACCGGTAGCTCCCTTCTCGGCACCTCTCACCGCCAGGCCCCGGTCAAGAACCTGGTGGGCAAGGTGCGCGAGGGCGTGCGCGACCTCTTCCAGCTCCCCGAGGGCTACGAGGTTGTCCTCGGCAACGGCGGCTCGACCGCGTTCTGGGACATCGCGACGCACGGCCTGATCGCGCGCAAGTCCCAGCACCTGACGTTCGGTGAGTTCTCCTCCAAGTTCGCCAAGGCGGCCAAGCTCGCGCCGTGGCTGAAGGAGCCCACCGTCATCTCCGCCGACCCGGGCACCCACCCGGAGGCCACGGCGGAGAAGGGCGTGGACGTCTACGCCCTGACCCACAACGAGACCTCCACCGGTGTCGCGGCCCCCATCCAGCGGGTCGCGGGCGCGGACAACGACTCCCTGGTCCTGGTCGACGCCACCTCCGGCGCCGGCGGCCTGCCCGTGGACATCACCCAGAGCGACGTCTACTACTTCGCCCCGCAGAAGTCCTTCGCCGCCGACGGCGGCCTCTGGCTGGCCGTCTTCTCCCCGGCCGCCCTGGAGCGTGCGCGCGCCATCCACACCTCCGGCCGCCACATCCCGGAGTTCTTCTCGCTCCCCACGGCGATCGACAACTCGCTGAAGAACCAGACGTACAACACCCCGGCGCTCGCCACCCTCTTCCTGCTCAACGAGCAGCTCGAGTGGATCAACGGCCAGGGCGGTCTGGACTGGGCGGTCCGCCGCACCGCGACCTCCGCGCGCACCCTGTACGGCTGGGCCGAGGACTCCAAGTACGCCACCCCCTTCGTCACCGACCCGGCCAAGCGCTCGCAGGTCATCGGCACGATCGACTTCAACGACGACATCGACGCGGCGGCGGTCGCCAAGGCGCTGCGCGCCAACGGCATCGTCGACACCGAGCCGTACCGCAAGCTGGGCCGCAACCAACTGCGCGTCGCGATGTTCCCGGCGATCGACCCGTCGGACGTCGAGGCGCTGACGGCGTGCGTCGACTACGTCATCGAGAAGCTGTAGCCGCCGCGTCCCCTCACCGCGTCCGCTCGGGCCCCCGGCGTCCTTCGCCGGGGGCCCGCTCGTTCCCGCGGCCCGGCTCGGCGCCCGTCGCACGCCCCCGAACGGACGCGGTACGGCAGGACGAATCGGGACGTCTGTGCCTGTATGGAGAGATGACGACTCCCACGGCCCCCGGCCTCGCCGCCTTCGAACGCCAGGGCACGATCCTGCTCACGACGTATCGGCAGGACGGCACCGGCGTCGGCACCCCGGTCAGCATCGTCGTCGACGGCGACCACGCCTACATCCGCACCTACGACAGCGCGGGCAAGGCCAAGCGGATGCGCGCCAACCCGGAGGTGGAGTTCCGCGCCTCCACCCTGCGCGGCCGGCCCACCGGGCCCGCCTACCGGGCACGGGTGCGGCTGCTGGACCCCGCGACGCGCGAGTACCGGCGCGCCGAGCGCCTGCTGACGCGTAAATACCCGCTGCTGCACGGCCTGTTCGTGCCGCTCCTGCACCGTCTGCGCAAGGACCGGACGCTGCACTACGAGCTGCGGCTGATCGACGGCGGGGACGCGAAGGGGGACGGGGAGCGGGAAGGGGGCTCGGACGCGTCGTGACGCTGCGTCAACGCCGACGGCGCAGCAGTCGGCGCAGGGCCACGACCAGCACCGTCGCCGCCGCGAAGACCAGCGCGCCCTTTCCGAAGCTGGGGCCCGGGCCCGCGTCGTCCCGGCCGTCGGGCCCCTTGGTGGGCGAGCCGGACGCCGGATCGTCCTTCGCCGACTCCGGCAGTTCGTCGCCGGTCAGGCCGACCGGCTCGACCTGGCTGCCGCGCCCTTCGGAGCCGTACAGCAGCGTCCGGCCGTCCGGGGTGAACGTCACCGACTCGCCCTGCTGCTGGATCGGCACGCCGACGCTGCCGAGGTCCTTCGGTACGCCGTCCCGCCACCGGTACATCCGGGCCCCGAAGTAGCTGCGCATCACCAGCCGGGTGCCGTCCGGCGAGAACGCCCCGTCGGTGACCCACAGATCGATCGGCGCGACCTTGCGGAAGGTGTTGGCGCCGGAGGCGGTCAGCCGCCGCGGGCCTTCGTAGAGCGCGCCGCCCCCGCCCTGCTTCTTGCTGGCGAGGTAGACCCGGCCGGTCGTGGGATGCACCATCAGGGCTTCGGCGTCGCGCGGCCCGTCGGCGTACTTCACGGTGAACTGCGTGGCCGTGACGGTGGCGTCGCGCAGTTGCCGGGGCTCGCGGAAGCGATAGATCCAGACGTGGTCCCACGTCCCGCCGAGGTTGTCGCCGATGTCGCCGACGTAGATGTCGCCGTCCGGGCCGACCGAGATCGCCTCGACGTCCCGGGGGGCGCCGACGCCGCGCAGCGTGAGGGTGGCGACCGTACGGCCGGACCTGCCGTCGACGGCGTAGAGGTAGGGGCCGTCGTCGCTGTCGTTGTGGGTCCAGTAGACGCCGGGGTGCAGGCGGCTGGCGGCCAGCCCGCTGGACTCGCTGATCCGGGGATCGCGAAGGGTGAAGCCGTCGGACTCGTCGGCGGCGGCCGGCGCGACCGCCGCGCACAGCAGCAACCCCGCGGCACCGGCCGCGCACAGAAGCGAACGCATGGGCACAGCCTGCCATCCGCGCGGCCACCGCGTGTCGGGCGTGTTCAGCGTCACGTATCAGGCACGTGGGGTTGTCGGCCATCATGGCCGGATGAGGATCATGTGCGTCGGTGACTCGATGACCATTGGGCACACCGGCGATTTCACGTGGCGCTATCGCCTCTGGCAGCACCTGACGGCCACGCTGGACGGCCCCTGCCACCTCGTCGGCCCGCGCCGGGCGCTGCATGACACCCTCCAGGACGCCCCCGTCTCGCACGACTACGGCGACCCGGCCTTCCCCGCCGAGGCCCGGCGCCACCTGGCCGGCTGGGGCGAGGGCTGGCTGCACATGGCCCCGCTGATCGGTGACGCGGTCCGCCGCCACCGGGCCGACACCCTGCTGGTCTCGCTCGGCCTGATAGACCTCGGCTTCTATACGAACGCCACCCAGACCGCGGAGAACGTACGGCACTTCGTGGCCGCGGCCCGTCAGGCCGCACCGCACATCCGGGCGGTGCTGATGCCGGTGATACCCAACGTCCGGGCCGCGACCGACCCGGCGTTCGGCGCCGCGTGCACCCACTTCAACGAGCTGCTCGCCAAGGCCGTCGCGGACCTCTCCACCCCCGGCTCGCCCCTGCTGCTGGCCTCCGAGCCGGCCGGCTGGGACATCGCCACCGCCACCTACGACGGGACGCACCCCTCGGCTCTGGGCGAGCATCTGCTGGCGGGCGCGTTCGCCGACGCGATGCACCAGGCGTGGGGCGTCGGGGGGCCGTACGCGCCGGCCGCCGCTCCCCCGGCCCCGGTCAGCGGGCCGGATGGCGGCGGCCGGGCGACCGCTGCCGCGTCAGATCACCACGCGAACGCCTCCGGGGCCGGGCCCGGTCCCGGGAAGATCTGATCCAGCGAGGCCGTGAGGTCCTCGCCGAGTTCCAGGTCCACCGCGCGTAGCGCGCTCGCCAACTGGGCCGGTGTGCGCGGACCGACGATCGGCCCCGTCACCCCGGGGCGGGTCAGCAGCCAGGCCAGGGCGACCTCTCCGGGCTCCAGGCCGTTCTTGTCGAGCAGGTCCTCGTACGCCTGGATCCGCTCCCGCACAGCCGTGTTGGCGAGTGCGTCGGCCGAACGTCCCGAGGCGCGGCGCCCGGTCGGGCCGTCGTTCTCCTTCTTGATGACGCCGCCCAGCAGTCCGCCGTGCAGCGGCGACCACGGGATGACGCCGAGACCGTAGTCGCGCGCGGCCGGGATGACCTCCATCTCGGCGCGGCGCTCGGCCAGGTTGTAGAGGCACTGCTCGCTGACCAGGCCGACCATGCCGCGCCGGGCGGCGGCCTCGTTCGCCTGGGCGATCTTGTAGCCGGGGAAGTTGGACGACCCCGCGTAGAGGATCTTGCCCTGCTGGATCAGTACGTCGACGGCCTGCCAGATCTCCTCGAAGGGGGTCCGGCGGTCGACGTGGTGGAACTGGTAGAGGTCGATGTGGTCCGTCCGGAGCCGCTTGAGCGAGGCGTCGACGGCCCGGCGGATGTTGAGCGCGGAGAGCCGGTCGTGGTTGGGCCAGGCGTCGCCGTCGGCGGCCATGTTCCCGTACACCTTGGTGGCGAGTACGACCTTGTCCCGGCGGTCGCCGCCCTTGGCGAACCAACTGCCGATGATCGATTCGGTGCGGCCCTTGTTCTCCCCCCATCCGTACACATTCGCGGTGTCGAAGAAGTTCAGACCCGCGTCGAGCGCGGCATCCATGATCGAGTGACTGTCCGCCTCATCGGTCTGCGGCCCGAAGTTCATCGTCCCGAGGACGAGCCTGCTGACCTTGAGTCCCGTGCGTCCGAGCTGCGTGTACTTCATGACGAGCCAGCCAACGCCTTCGAGTCCGCTCAACGCAAGGGTGCCCGGCCCACGGACGGCCCGGTCAGCGGAAGGCGGCCGCCACGATCACCACGACGAGGAGCACGGCGAAAAGACCGGACATGATCCGGTTACGTGTTTTGGGGTCCACCCCTTGAGCGTAACCGGACCGGATACGAACACTTCGGCGACCCGGGAACGCGGGGACGCGGCCCATGGCCCGGTTGCGCCGCCTCTCAGTGGCCCAGGGGCCAGGACGCCAGCGCCTCGTAACGCGGCTGAGCGCCCACGACGCCCGCTACCGGCGGGTGGCTGCGCACCAGGGCCAGCGCGCCGACCGTCCACGGCGTGCCCGCGAAGTCGCCGAGTCCGGCGACGAACGGGGCGAGGTCGAGGCCGGCGGTGCGGTTCCTGGCGAGCGTGAGATGCGGGTGGTAGGGGCGGTGCTGCTCGGCCATCTCCAGACCCACCCGGCGCCCGCCCGCCGTCGCCGAGTCCGCCAGCTTGCGCATGGCCTCCCGGTCGCCCTCGGTGCCCGCCCACACCACCCGGTCCGCGAACCGCCCGCCGCCGGAGATCCGCAGCTCGTACGGCGGATGCCGGTGCGCGGCCCGGGCCAGCCGCTCGCGCAGTTCGGGCACGACCTCCTCGGCGACCTCGCCGTAGAACGCGAGGGTGAAGTGCCACCCGTCCGGCCCGGTCCAGCGCAGCCCGTCCGCGCCCGGCAGTGCCCGCAGCGCCGCGACCTCGTCGGCCAGTTCGTGGACGACGGGGGGCGGCGGCAGGACGGCGGCGAAGAGTCTCATACGGCAAGTCTCGCCCAACAGGCCACCGGCGCGCGGGGTTTCCTGGCGGGCGGCGGGCCGCGGCCCGGTCAGGCCACCGGGGCCGGCCGCTCCTCCCGCGTCGCGGCGGTCTGCCGCGGCACGAACAGCACGCGACGGTGCCCGCGGCGCAGGTCCACCTTCAACCGCAGCCCGCCGACCCGGGCGAGGATCAGCCCGATGACGACCGCGGCCACGGCGGATATCGCTCCGCCGGTCAGGAAGCCGGCCCGGGCGCCCCACGTGTCGGTGACCCAGCCGACGAGCGGCGCGCCCACCGGCGTACCGCCCATGAAGACCATCATGAACAGGCTCATCACGCGCCCGCGCATCAGCGGATCGGTGGCCATCTGCACGCTCGAATTGGCCGTGACGTTGATGGTCAGGCCGACCATCCCGATCGGGGCGAGCAGCGCCGCGAACATCCAGAAGGATGGGGCCAGGGCGGCCGCGATCTCCAGTACGCCGAAGGCCAGGGCCGCGCCGACCAGCAGCCGCAGCCGGGACGATCCGCGCCGGGCGGCGAGCAGGGCGCCGATCAGGGAGCCGGCGGCCATCAGGGCGTTGAACAGCGCGTAGGTGCCGGCGTCCTCGTGGAAGACGTGGTGGACGAACGCGGTCAGCCAGATCGGGAAGTTGAAGCCGAAGGTGCCGATGAAGCCGACCAGCACGATCGGCCAGACGAGGTCGGGCCGCTTCGCCACGTACCGCAGGCCCTCGCGCAACTGTCCCTTGCTGCGCGGGACCGGCTCGACCTTGTGGAGTTCGGCGGTGCGCATCATCAGCAGACCGGCGACCGGCGCGAGGAACGACAGGCCGTTGAGGAGGAAGGCCCAGCCGCTGCCGAAGGCGGTGATCAGCACGCCGGCGACGGCGGGGCCGATCAGCCGGGCGGACTGGAAGTTGGCGGAGTTCAGGCTGACGGCGTTGCGCAGCTCGTCCTGGCCGACCATCTCGGAGACGAAAGCCTGCCGGCAGGGGTTGTCCAGGACGGTGATCAGGCCCAGGACGAAGGCGACCAGGTAGACGTGCCAGACCTGGACGTGGCCGCTGAGTGTGAGGACGGCGAGGGCGACGCCGGTCAGGCCCATCGCGGACTGGGTGAACAGCAGGAGCGTGCGCTTGGGGAAGCGGTCGGCGATGACGCCGCCGTAGAGCCCGAGGAGCAGCATGGGCAGGAACTGCAGGGCCGTGGTGATGCCGACGGCGGCGGAGGAGCCGGTCAGGCTGAGCACCAGCCAGTCCTGGGCGATGCGCTGCATCCACGTGCCGGTGTTGGACACCACCTGTCCGGTGGCGAAGAGCCGGTAGTTGCGTACGCGGAGCGAACGGAACATGCCCTGGCGCCGGGGTGTGGTGGGGACCGTGTCGTGGTGGGAGTTCGGTGCGGGGGCGGAGTGTGCTCCGGATCCCGTACTCAAAGTGGCTTCGCCTCCTTGGGCTCGGTGTCTTGCGGGCGCGTTTACTGCCGTGCGTTTTTGCTGGCCGTGCGATTTTTCTGGCCGTGCGATTTTTCCGGCCGTACGCGCTTCCACGGCCGTGCGGCTTCTACATCTGTGCGAGTTTTTCCAGGACGGGCGCGGCGGCGCGTACCTTCGCCCACTCGTCCTCGTCCAGCCCGGCGGCCAGCTCGGCGAGCCATGCGTTGCGCTTGCGGCGGCTCTCTTCGAGCATCGCCTCGGCCTGCTCGGTCTGGGTGACCACCTTCTGGCGGCGGTCGTCGGGGTGCGGCTCCAGCCGGACCAGCCCCTTGGCCTCCAGCATGGCCACGATCCGCGTCATCGACGGCGGCTGCACATGCTCCTTGCGGGCCAGCTCACCCGGGGTGGCGTGCCCGCACCGGGCGAGGGTGCCGAGCACCGACATCTCGGTGGGGCTCAGCGACTCGTCGACCCGCTGGTGCTTGAGTCGGCGGGACAGGCGCATGACGGCGGACCGCAGTGCGTTGACGGCCGCGGCGTCATCTGGGTGCACTCCCCGGCCCGCGGGCCGGGAGTGGGTCTGTTCCGACATGGTCATTAGGGTAACTCATTACCCTTTCTAAGGAAAGCCTCTCGTGGACCCCCTAGCGGACCTCTCGGTTCACCCATCCGGGTGAGGGCGTGGCCGAAAGCGACACACCTGACCACCTGGTGCGGGGACCGTGTCCGTATGGGATCGAGAGTGCTCAGCCTGCGCGTCGACGGTGAGCTGCTGGAGCGCGTTCGGCAGCACGCCGCCAAACGCGGAATGAGCGTCCAGGACTACGTGGTCCGGACGCTCATCCGCGATGATTTCGACGAACGCTTCAAGACGTCGGTCGACGAGACGGAGAAGTTCTACGCGGCGCCGCTGTAGGGGCCCGCCGCCGGGCCGGGCGTCACTTCACACCCAGCACCTGCTGGATCGGATCCAGCAGGAAGTAGATGAGGAAGCACAGCCCGACGACGTCCAGCAGCCAGGGGATCTGGCGGAAGCGGCCGGTCGCCGTCCGCAGCAGGATGAAGGCCAGGACCCCGATGCCGATGCCGTTGGTGATGCTGTAGGTGAACGGCATCGAGACCATCGTCAGGAACGCCGGGATGCCGACGGTGAAGTCGGCCCAGTCGATGTCCTTGACGTTCGAGGCCATGATCAGGAAGCCGACGACGATCAGTGCGGGCGTCGCGGCCTGCGAGGGCACCACGGTCGCCAGCGGGGTGAAGATCAGCGCGAGCAGGAAGAGCCCGCCGGTCATCACGTTCGCCAGGCCCGTACGGGCGCCCTCGCCGACGCCGGCCGTGGACTCCACGAAGCAGGTGTTGGCGGAGGCCGAGCCCGCGCCGCCGGCCGCGACCGCGATGCCGTCCACCATCAGGATGCGGCCCATGCCCGGCAGGTTGCCGTTCTCGTCCGTCAGCCCGGCCTCCTCGCCGACGCCGATGATCGTGCCCATGGCGTCGAAGAAGCCGGAGAGCAGGACGGTGAAGACGAACAGGCAGCCGGTTAGGACGCCGACCTCCTTGAAGCCGCCGAAGAGGCTGATCTGACCGATCAGGCCGAAGTCCGGCGCGCCGACGATCTTGTCCGGGACGTTGGGCACGGCCAGGCCCCAGGCGGCGTCCGGGATGGTGGCGACGGCGTTGATGATGATCGCGACGACGGCCATGGTGACCATGCCGATGAGGATGGCGCCCTTGGTCCTGCGCACGATCAGCATGAACATCAGCACCAGGCCGATGACGAAGACCAGCACCGGCCAGCCCTTGAGCTGCCCGCCCTGGCCCAGGCCCAGCGGCACGGTGGTGTGCGCGGCGTCCGGGTTGCGCGTGACGAAGCCCGCGTCGACCAGGCCGATCAGCGAGATGAACATGCCGATCCCGATGGCGATGGCCCGCCGCAGCCCGTTCGGGATCGCGTCCATCACCCGCTGCCGCAGACCGGAGGCGACCAGGATCATCAGCACCAGGCCGGCGAGCACCACCATGCCCATCGCGTCCGGCCAGCTCATCTTGGGGGCGAGCTGGAGCGAGACGACGGCGTTGATGCCGAGGCCGGCGGCGACGGCGATCGGGACGTTCCCTATGACGCCCATCAGGACGGTGCTCAGGCCGGCCATCAGCGCGGTGGCGGTGACCAGTTGGGCGTTGTCCAGGTGGTGGCCGAACTTGTCCGTGCCGGCGCCGAGGATGATCGGGTTCAGCACGATGATGTAGGCCATCGCGAAGAACGTCGCCAGGCCGCCGCGCAGTTCGCGGCCGACCGTCGACCCCCGCTCGGAGATCTTGAAGAAGCGGTCCAGAGCGTTCTTGGGAGGCTTGGGACCTGGGTTCTTGAGGGTGTCGACCGGCGTGGAGGCCGAGGGGGACATGCGGGGACCTCAGTCGTACGGGCCTGGAGGCGGCGCGGGGGCCCGAGGGCCCAGAACATTGAACAACCGGATCAGATGGGGTGTTTTGACGAGCCGAACCAGTCAGATCCAGAAAGGTTCAGTATGAATAAACAAGTCGTTGATCGCTATCTCCGCGCGTAGACCCCCGTGGCGTACGGACCGTCCCCACCCGTCCGCACCCCGCACCGCCCCTCACCACCGCCCGCACCCCCGCCGGGGCGCCCCTTAAGCTGAGCACCATGTGGAAGAAGTCCGAATTGCGCGAGGCCCCGGCGCCTCTCGAAGGTCCCGTCGTCGGCACGATCACCGGCGGCACCATCATCTGGTTCGTGCTCTTCCTCGGCCAGCTCCCCTTCTATAACTGGTACGCCGACCGCGGCCACGGCTGGTGGGTGTGGACCTGCCTGGCCGGCGGCGCCCTGGGCATCGTGGGCATCTGGTACGTCCGCAGGCGCGACGCGGCCCTCAAGCGCGCGGCGGCGAACCACTCGGCCTGACCGAGAACCCCAGCCGCCCACCCCCACCAACACACCCACCCCCGCCGCCCGCACAGTCGGCGGGTGATTTGCGCGTTCCGCCCGTAGTGTCGGGGGAGTGACGCAGCGGGCGAGGACCGAAGTCGGGGAACCCGGACCGGGCGGCCGCCCCACCGGCCGGGCCGCCGGTCGACCGGCCCACCGGGGACTGACCGCCGCCGAGGTCGCCGAACGGGTGGCCAGGGGCGAGGTCAACGACGTCCCCCTGCGCTCCTCCCGCTCGGCCGCCGACATCATCCGCTCCAACGTCTTCACCCGCTTCAACGCCATCATCGGCGTGCTCTTCGCCATCATCCTGATCGTCGGCCCGATCCAGGACGGCCTGTTCGGCTTCGTCATCGTCGCCAACACCGGCATCGGCATCGTCCAGGAACTGCGCGCCAAGAAGACGCTCGACCACCTCGCCGTCATCGGCGAGGCCCGCCCGACCGTGCGGCGCGACGGCGTGGCCGCGGAGATCCCCACCTCCGAGGTGGTCCTCGGGGACGTCCTCGAACTCGGCCCCGGCGACAAGGTCATCGTCGACGGCGAGGTGCTGGAGGCCGACGGCCTGGAGGTCGACGAGTCGCTGCTGACCGGCGAGGCCGATCCGGTGCTGAAGAGGCCCGGCGAGCCGGTGATGTCCGGCAGCTTCGTCGTCGCGGGCGGCGGCGCGTTCACCGCGACCAAGGTGGGCCGCGAGGCGTACGCCGCCCAGCTCGCCGAGGAGGCCAGCCGCTTCACCCTGGTCCACTCCGAGCTGCGCACCGGCATCAGCCAGATCCTGAAGTACGTGACGTGGATGATGATCCCCACCGCGATCGGCCTCGTCCTCAGCCACCTCTACACCCTCAACATGGCGGGCGACGACTCGGTGCGCCGGATGGTCGCCGGCATCGTGCCGATGATCCCCGAGGGCCTGGTGCTGCTCACCTCCGTCGCCTTCGCCATCGGCGTCATCCGGCTCGGCCGCAGGCAGTGCCTGGTCCAGGAACTGCCCGCCATCGAGGGCCTGGCCCGGGTGGACGTGGTCTGCCTGGACAAGACCGGCACGCTCACCGAGGGCGGCATGGACGTCCGCGCGCTGCGCCTGCTCGGCCCCGCCCCCGACGGCCCGGCGGCGGGCCCGGACACCGCGGCCCCCGACGCCGACCCGGACGCGCCCGACGAGGTCTACGTCAGGCAGGTGCTGGGCGCCCTCGGCGAGGCCGACCCCCGCCCCAACACCTCCCTCCAGGCCGTCATCGACGCCTACCCGTCCGACGCGGCCTGGCGCTGCACCGAGTCGCTGCCGTTCTCCTCCGCCCGCAAATACAGCGGCGCCTCCCTCAACGGCCCGGACGGCGAGAGCACCACCTGGCTGCTGGGCGCCCCCGACGTCCTGCTGGCGGCCGGCGATCCCGCCCTGGCCGAGACCGACGCGCTGAACTCCCAGGGCATGCGGGTGCTGCTGCTGGCCCGCGCCGAACGGGAGCTGGACGATCCGGCGGTCACCGAGAGCCTCCGGCCCACCGCGCTCGTCGTCCTGGAACAGCGGCTGCGCCCGGACGCCGGGGATACCCTGCGCTACTTCGCGGAGCAGGGCGTGCGGGCCAAGGTCCTCTCCGGTGACAACGCGGTGTCGGTGGGCGCGGTGGCCGGCAAGCTCGCACTGCCGGGCGCGGACGCCCCGGTGGACGCCCGCGAGCTGCCGGCGGGCCGGGACGAGATGGCGGCGGCGCTCGACGAGGGCGGGGTGTTCGGCCGGGTCACCCCGCGGCAGAAGCGGGAGATGGTCGCCGCCCTCCAGTCGCGCGGCCACCACGTCGCGATGACCGGCGACGGCGTCAACGACGTGCTCGCCCTCAAGGACGCGGACATCGGCGTCGCGATGGGCGCCGGCTCGGAGGCGACCCGCGCGGTCGCGCAGATCGTGCTGCTGAACAACAGCTTCGCGACGCTGCCGTCGGTGGTCGCCGAGGGCCGCCGCGTGATCGGCAACATCACCCGCGTCGCCACCCTCTTCCTCACCAAGACCGTCTACTCGGTGCTGCTGGCGGTCCTGGTGGCCTGCTGGCAGATCCCCTATCCGTACCTGCCCCGCCATCTGACGCTGCTGTCCACCCTGACCATCGGCGTCCCGGCGTTCTTCCTGGCGCTGGCGCCCAACACCGAGCGCGCCCGCCCGCACTTCGTCCGGCGCGTGATGCGCTACGCCGTCCCCTCCGGCCTCATCACCGGCACCGCCGCCTTCGTCACCTACCTCCTGGCCCGTTCCCACTACAGCGGCCCGGACGCCCTGCCCGCCGAGACCAGCACGGCGACCCTGACCCTCTTCCTCACCGCGATGTGGGTCCTGACGATCATCGCCCGCCCCTACACCTGGTGGCGGATCGGCCTGGTCGCGACGATGGCCGCGGGCTTCCTCGCCGTCCTGATCACACCGTGGCTGCAGCGCTTCTTCGACCTGAAGCTGGTGGGGGTGACGATGCCGTGGACGGCGGTGGGCATCGCCGTGATCGCGGCGCTGCTGCTGGAGATCACCTGGCGCCGGGTCACCCGCAGGTTCCCGGCGTGACGCACGGCCGTGGCCGCCGCCCTGCCCGAGCGCGGCGCGATGACAGCACGGTCACGGATCGTCCCCCGCGATGGCGATCAATACCGGCCACCGCATAGTGTCCGTGCCCATGACATTCCACCCGGGGGACCTCACCCACCAGCTCCTGGCGGGCACACACCGCCACTACCACTACCACTCCGGCTACGGCTCCTACGGCCACCACGGCGGCAGCAGCGACCCGTGGTGGGTATGGCTGATCGTCCTTGTCTCCGCGGCCGTCCTCATCTGGGGCATCGCCAAGAAGTTCAGCTCCGACTGACCCGGCCCCGCCCCTCGGCGGCCCCGGCCCCCGCGGACGCGGCCAGGTGCCGCCCCAGACGCGCTCCCCGGCTCTCCGCGACCCGCCGCACGTCCCGCAGGGCGTCGCTCAACGCCCGGGCGAGGAACCGCAGCTCCCGCCTGGTGACCTCGTAGCCGGCGAGTATGTCGGCGGCGTGGCCGAGAATGTCGTCCGCCATGTCGAGTTGCAGGCGCTCGATGTCGTCGGCGACCCGCGAGACGTACCCGGCCCCGTCCCCCACGAGGTAGCAGGGATTCCCCTCCGCACTCGCCCACGGCAGCAGCCGCACGGCATCGGTGTGCGTCATGGCGCGACCATCTCCAGCCCATGGGCCCGCTCGTACGCGACGAGGTACGGACGGACCATGACCGTGTCCTCACCCCGCACCATCGGGACGTACGCGGCGCGCGGCCGCCGCACGACGGGCGGGACCTCCGGGCACCGCACAACGTCCGCACAAGTGTCGCCCCTACGACGCCCCGAGGGCGGAAACAACAGACTCAGCAGCGGCCCGAAGAGCTTCGCGATAGCGTGTTTCATGTCGTCGACCTCCATCTGGTGATGACCACGCCCCCGGACCGTGGCAGCGGTCGCGGGGGTCTTCTCTCGTTACTCAGCATTGCCGATCCAGCACGATGGGTGCACGCTTTGCGTGTCACCAAAGTCCCCCAGTGGACAGCGAGTTGAAAGCGTGTTCGAGCTATGGAGTTGAACAACGAGGACGACGGCGACAAGGCCACCCCCCGCACGATGCTGGGCCGCCGCCTGCGCCGCCTACGGGAGTCGGCGGGCCTGTCCCAACGAGCCCTGGCCGACAAGGTCGGCTACCCGCACACGTACATCAGCCGGGTGGAGCGAGGGGAGCAGCTTCCGTCGGAGGCGCTGGCGCAGGCTTTTGATGAGCATTTCGGCACGGACGGATTGTTCACCGAACTACTCGGCATGGCACAGGACGCCCTGATCGCCAACTACAGTCGCGAGTTCGTCGCCAAAGAGGGTGACGCCATTCGAATCCAGGTCTTCACGAGCAGCGTCATTCCCGGCCTTATGCAAACGGCGGAGTACACCCGGGAGCTCTTCCGTCACGGATTGGCCACTGAATTGCTATGCGAACTCGAAGCGCGGGTGACCACCCGAATGAATCGGCAGCGAATTTTCGAGCGCCCGGACGCGCCACCCTACTGGGCCATCATGGACGAAGCAGCGCTAAGGCGTCCATTGCGGAACAAAGAGGCCATGCGCGAGCAACTCGAACACCTACTGGAAGTCAGCGAGAACCCGAACGTCACCCTTCAAGTACTTCCGTTCGAGCAGGCGCTGTACGACATGATGGGTGGCAGTCTGACGCTGCTGACGTTCAAGGACGGCACCACCGAGGCTCTTGTCGAAAGCTTCATTTCAGGCGACGCAGTAGACTCACCAAAGAGGGTTGTCGAGCTTGTTCAGCGCTTCGACAGGCTGCGCTCAAAGGCCCTTCCAGAACGTGAATCTCTCGACCTGATTCGTAGTTACCTGAAAGAGTAGGCCGATGACCGCTAACCGCATCCCCGCAGCGTCCGCTCTCACGACGTGGCGCAAGTCGTCCTACAGCGGCTCCGAGAACGGGGATTGCGTGGAGGTCGCCGATGGATTTCCCGGCGGCGTCCCCGTACGCGACAGCAAGGCCCCGCACGGTCCGGCGCTGGTCTTCCCGGCGACCGACTGGTCGTCGTTCGTCACCGCCGTCAAGGCCGGCAAGTTCTCCGCCTGAGCGAACTGGGGGCCAACCGAGGGAGCACGAAGATGAAGACGATTCCTGACGCGTCCGCTCTGACCGGCTGGCGCAAGTCCAGCTACAGCAACGGCCAGGGAGCCGAGTGCGTCGAGGTCGCCGACGGGGCCCCCGGCGCCGTCCCCGTTCGCGACTCCAAGAATCCGCACGGCCCGGCCTGCGTCTTCCCGGCGGACGACTGGTCGTCCTTCGTCGCCGCCGTCAAAAGCGGGAAGTTCTCCGCCTGAGCCGACGCGGCGCAGCAGCACGGCCCCCGCCGCATACGACGGGGGCCGCCCGCTCGACCGCCACTCGACGGCTAGTCGAACCAGCGGGCCCGCGCCAGTTCTTCGCCCCGTTCCGGCTCCTCCAGGAGGGCCGCGACCTCGAAGCGGCGGGGCCACTGGGCGGTGGACCAGGCCAGGGCGGCGGCCAGGCCCTCCAGTGTGGCCGCGTGCAGGGTGCCGTCCGGGGTCCGGTGCCAGTCCAGTTCGGCGGGCTCGTCGCCCTCGCCGTCGCCGACGAGGAGTTCCTCGTGCTCGGCGTACGTGCGGGGCGTGCCGGTGCCCAGCAGGACGCGTACCGCCTCGGGTACGTCGCGCCGTACGCCCTCGGAGCGGACCTCGGCGGCGACCACCTCGCTCAGGCGGCGGACCTGGAGGAGTTCTGCCAGCGCGGCGGCCCGGGACGGCGATACCGGCAGCAGGGCGAGGCCGGCGGCCAGCGGCATCAGGTCGGGGGCGTCGGCGACCACCGCGTCGGCGGCGTCGACGACGGTGACCGTGCCGTCCACCACGGCCCGCAGCTCGTCGGGGAGCGTCACCTGATCGGGGTCGAGTTCGGCCAACGCGCCGTAGAGCGCGTGGAGTTGGGCGGCGCCGACGGTCGACTCCGCGTCGGCCAGGCGGCCCAGCAGTTCCGCCGCGCCGCCCGGTTCCTCCAGGAGCGCCGCGACGGAGGTGCGGACGCCGAGGGCGCGCAGCACCTGCGCGTCGACCTCGCCCGCGTCGGCGGGCTCGTACAGTCCGGCCAGCAGCGGATCGCCACCGGCCGACCGCAGGCCCGCCGGCCGCCGGCCGTCGAGCACCGGGTGCCCGCGCAGCCACCAGGCGGTGTAGGGCCGTACGGATTCGGTGGTGCCGTCCGGCAGCAGCACCCGCACCGGCGCGGTGAGCGCGTCCCGCAGCGGCGGCCGGGAGAGCATTTCGAGCACCTGCGGCCAGGCGTCGTCGTCGACCAGGTCCAGGTCGCGCACCGCGACCAGCTCGGTCGCCACCGGCGGCACCGACCAGCCCTGGCCCGGCCACCCCTCGCCGCCGCCGTCCGGCCGCTGGGTGAGCTCCAGGCCGTCGAGGACGTCCTCGCACCACACGTCGACCGCGTCCAGCAGCCCGGCGTCGTCCGGCTCGGCGAAGTCCCCGTCGCGCGGCTCCAGTTCGTCCGGATCCAGCACCACGTCGGTGGCGCGTACGAGCGCGAAGGCGGCCAGCACGCCCACCGCCGTCAGCGGCTGCTCACCCCAGCGTTCCGCCAACTCCGCGTCGACGGCGGCGAGTTCGCCCTCCCGGATGACGCGTTCGAAGGCGCTACCCGGGAACACCAGCTCGCCCGCCGGCGCCGGCTCGCCGTCCTCGTCCGGCAGGGCGAGCGCGCCGAGCCACGGCTCGTCCCCCGGCGCGAGGTTCGCGTCGCGGACCAGGGCGAGCACCGTGTCGGCCAGCGCTTCCGCGCCCAGCGGCGCGCCGGGGCCGTCCTCCATGTCGTCGGCGAAGACGTCGTAGGCGTCCTCGTCGGCGTCCAGGGAGTTCGCGACGGCCGCCCGGACCTGGGGGGTGGTCAGCACCGCGCGCGGAAAGGCGGGCGTGGCGCCCAGCTTCTCCAGCAGCGGGTGCACCGCGTCCGGGTGGGCGACCTTCAGCCCGAGCCGGGCGAGCGTACGGTGCCGCTCGGCGGCGTCGCCGTCGCCGTCCGCGCCATCGCCGGGCAGCGGCAGCAGCACCTGGCGCGGCCCGATCACCGTCCGGCCGCCGCCACCGGGCCCGCGCCCCGCCGGGCCCGCCAGCGGCACCGGCAGGCCGCTGAGCTGGTCCGGGTCGGTGCCGGCCAGCGCGTCGTAGAGCCGCCACCACCAGCCGGGCGACCGCTCGACGCCCGCCAGCCGGTCGATCATCTCGCCCAGCGGCACCCGGGCCACGTCCAGCGAACGCAGCTCCGGACGGCGTTCCAGACCGGCCGGCAGCAGGCTGGGGAACAGCTCGGCCAGCACCGCGACGGTCCCGGCGCCCGCGCCTTCCACCAGCTCGGCCTCCACCGGCCGCAGCACGAAACGCTCGGGGTCCTCGGCGTCGCCGGCGGTCTCGGCGTACGGGCCGTATTCGTCGTCAGGGGCGGGCCGGCCGGCTCCGCTCACGGGCGCCGCGCTCTGCGTCGACTTCCCGCCTGCCGGGGCGCCCGCGCTCGGCAGGAACCGCACCCGGGGCAGCAGCGCGAGCACCTGGCGGCGCAGCTCTCCGTCCAGGCCGCCCTTGCCCAGCGGGCCGGGGACCAGGTCCAGGGTGCCGACCGAGACGGGTTGCCAGTCGCGCAGCAGCGTCGCGTACGCGGCGGCCGCCCGCTCCACCAGGAAGTCGGTCAGCGCTCCGGGCGCGACGTGGCGGCGGGTGGGCTCCAGCGGGAACGAGGCGATCAGCAGGGCGGGCAGGCCCAGCGGCTCGTCGGTCGGGGTGGGGGCGTGCACCACGGGCGCGGTCGCGGGCCGCGCCGGCGCGCCGTCGTCGTGCACCGGGACCGCCCAGGTCACCGACCACACCGGCCGCAGCCGCTCCTCAACGGGCCGGTCGGCGAGCAGCGCGGGATCCAGCGGCCCGCCGTCGCTCGCCACCCGCCAGCGGGTGGCGCCCCGCTCGCTGTCCTCGATCAGGACGTGGTCGTGCTCCTGGGTGCGCGTCAACTCCCGTACGCCCTCGGGCGTCTCGATCACGACCTGGGAGAGCCCGGGCAGCGTCAGCAGCAGCGCCGCGTCGATCCCGTCCAGCAGTCGCTCGGCGAGGTCCTGGGCGGCGCCGTCGCGCAGCGGCAGGACGACGGCGGTGTCGTAGCCCTCGGGGGCGCCGCCCTCGGCGGGCAGCGGCAGGCGCAGCAGCGGCACGTGGCCGTCCCGGCGGCGCAGCTCGCCGCCCAGGCCGGGGCTGTGCGCGGCCACCTCACGTGTCAGTTCGCGGGCCTCGGCGAGCGACCAGCGCACCCCGCCGGTACGGCCGACCAGCGCCGGTTCGTCGCTGACGGCCAGGACGGCGGCGAAGCCGACGCCGAAGCGGCCGACCGCGCCGGCCGCGGCACTGCTCTCGCGTTTGGCGGAGGCGCGCAGGGTGGAGAGCGATTCGACGCCGGTGGCGTCGAGCGGGGCGCCGGTGTTGGAGGCGACGAGGACGGCGGAGTGGGTGCCGTCGGCCGGGTGCAGGGTCAGCCGCAGGCGGCCGGGGACGCCCGCGCGGGCGGCGGCGTCGGCGGCGTTCTGCGCCAGTTCCACGGCGAGCCGGTCGCGGTAGCCGCCCAGTGCGAGGTCCTCCTCGGCGTTGGCGTCCTCGCGGAACCGGGCGGGTGAGGCGGCCCAGGCGTCCAGGACACCGCGCCGCAGTCGCGCGGTCCCGAACGGGTCCGCCCCTTCGGCCGCGCCTCGCACCATCGCCGTACCGGTCACTGTCCGTCTCCCTAGAGTTGGTCGGCCTTGACCGTATCGCCCGCCACGCCGCCCGGTGAGCGGTGCCCGTACCTGGTGTCATTGTCCCGCGCGCGAGGGGAACGGCCCGCGAGCGGACGCTGGACACGCACCCTTGTCCCACCTCTCCCCCACCGGACGGAGAGCAGCCCACCGGCCGAGAGGCGGCGGTCCGCAGGGACGCGGTCCCGGAGGTCCGCCGCCGGACCACTACACGCCCGTCTCACCGATCCCACACGCCCCGAACCCGGACGCCATCCGCCGCCGGAACCCCACCGCCGAAGGCGGAGAACCCCCGGACGCCGACGCCCACGGCGGCGCACCCGACAACGTGGGGCCGGGCCGCCCCCGCGGCGCCTAGCTGTGGCCCAGCTCCTCGGGCGGCCCCGCGTCCTCCACGGAGCCCCCGTCCCGCTCGGGGCGCAGCGACAGCGCGTCGACGATCGTCTCGTCGATGACCGGCTCGGCCGGCCGCGGCGGCTTGGGCATGACGGCGGCTTCGGAGTGGCCGCCGCAGCCGTAGGCGAGGGAGACCACCCGGCCGTCCGCCGGGGAGAACTCGTTGGCGCAGACGCCGAACGCCTGGCGCAGCGATCCGGCGAGCGGGGTGAGGAAGCCGCAGCTCACGCAGGAGGCGGGGGCCGCCTGGGCCATCGGGGTCTTGGGGCCGTACGCCTCTTCCCAGCGGTCGGCGGCGACGTGCAGGCCGTAGCGGGACAGGACGCGGGCGCGGCCCATGCCCAGTTCCTGGGCGACGTCGGCCGCGCTGCCCCGCACGGGGGCGGGCTGGACGGCCGGCGAGCCGGGCTCGACGTCGGCGTCCTCGACGTCGGCGAGGTCCTCCACGAGGCTGGAGGGCGCCTTGTCGGCGACGACCGAGTTGGGCGGCGGGACGTCCTCGCCGGTGTAGCCGGGCTCCAGGCGCAGGTCGTCGGCCTCGGTGGGCAGCAGGTCGCCGGGGCCCATGTCGCCGGGGCGCAGCCGCTCGCTCCACGGCACCCATTCGGGGGCGAGCAGCGCGTCGGGGCCGGGCAGCAGCACCGACTCGTCGAGGGTGACGTTCTTGGCGCGGGAGGCGCGCGCCACCGTCACCGCCCAGTGCCAGCCGCGGTAGCCGGGCTCTTCGCAGGCGAAGAGATGGGTGACTACGCGGTCTCCTTCGACGACGACGTCGAGGTGCTCGCCGACCATTCCGGGCAGCGCGGTTTCCTCCGCGGCCGCCCGTGCCAGGTCGACCGCCTCGGCGCACAGGCGGTCAGGGATACGGCTTCGCATCGCAGCACTCACAAGAATCGATTCTCTCTTCCACGCCGTCTCACGAGTGCGCCAGCCATAGCTGTCCTGTCCTGTCCGGACGACCGGCGGGGCCGGGGCGGGCGGAGCGGACCAGGGGACCGCGTCGACGTCCGCGCCCGGTCGTTTCGGTCGAGCGCACCTATTACGAACCATTCTGCGGGATCGCGGTAAGGCGCGCGGCCAAAAACGACCGCCGGTGGCGCGCTACACACGCTACCCCTTCAATCGTGGACGGCCCCTCGGTGGGAGCGGCAAATGTCACCGACACGCTCCGCCGGGCGGTCCGCGCCGCGCGCCCGGCCGGAGAAACCGCCCTCTCCTGGGCGAGTTGGGGCAGTATGGCGGGGTGGCTGCCGCAAGGACGTCGAAGGTGTCGAAGACATCACGGGTGTCGCGCGCATCGACCAGAGGCGGGGAGGGAGGCAACCGGGCCCGCCGGGCGGGCCGGGTTGTCGGCCGCGTGCTGCACACACCGTTCACCGGCGCGGCCCGCGGGGTGCGGCGGGCGACGCACGCGCACGGGGCGGGCGAATCGGGCCTGGGCAAGCTGATCGAGCTGCACGCGGTGAACTCCGCCGGCGACATGATGATCACCATCGCGCTGGCCTCGACGGTGTTCTTCTCGGTGCCCACCGACCAGGCGCGGGGCCGGGTGGCGCTGTATCTGGCGGTGACGATGGCGCCGTTCGCGCTGCTCGCGCCGGTGATCGGGCCGCTGCTGGACCGGGTGCCGCACGGCCGCCGGGCGGCGATGGCCGGCGCCATGCTGGCCCGTGCGCTGCTGGCCCTGACGATGGCGGGCGCGGTGGCGGGCGGGGGCCTGGAGCTGTATCCGGCGGCGCTGGGCGTGCTGGTGTCGTCCAAGGCGTACGGCGTGGTCCGCAGCGCGGTGGTGCCGCGGCTGCTGCCGCCGCGGTTCGCGCTGGTGAAGGCCAATTCCCGGGTCACGCTCGCCGGGCTGCTGGCGACGGGGCTGGCGGCCCCGATCGGTGGCGGACTGCACCTGATCGGGCCGAGCTGGCCGCTCTACGGCGCGTTCGCGGTGTTCGTGACGGGCACGTTCCTGTCGTTCTCGCTGCCGCACAAGGTCGACTCGGCCAAGGGCGAGGCGCGGGCCCGCCTGGCCTCGGGCGAGGAGGTGGAGGAGGGGTCGGTGCTGTCCAAGCGGCGGCCGGGGCTGCGGACGGTCGGCCCGTCCGTGCTGCACGGCCTCCAGGCCAACGCCTGCCTGCGCTCGCTGTCGGGCTTCCTGACGTTCTTCCTGGCGTTCATGCTGCGCGAGCACCCGCTGGGCGGGCTCGGTCCCGCCACCTCGCTGGGCCTGGTGGCGGTGGCCGCCGGCACCGGCAACGCGCTGGGCACGGCCATCGGCGCGTGGCTCAAGGCCCGGGGCCCGGAGCGGCTCATCGCGACGATGCAGGGCTTCGCGCTGTCCGCCACGCTGCTCGCGGCGGTCTTCTACGACGTGATCGCGATCGTGGTGGTCACCGCGGCGGCGGCCACCGCGGGCCTGTGCCAGGCGCTGTCGAAGCTGTCTCTGGACGCGATGATCCAGCGCGATGTGCCCGAGGGCGTACGGACGTCCGCGTTCGCCCGGTCCGAGACGGCGCTCCAGATGTCGTGGGTGGTCGGCGGCGCCATCGGCATCTCGATGCCGCTGATCGGCATGGTGGGCATGTCGGTGGCGGCCGGCCTGGTGATGGTCGGTGTGCTCACGGCCGTACGGGGGCTGCTGGGGGCGGCCCGCCGGGGCGGGGCGGGCCCGCGGGTCGAGTGAGCGGCGCGGCACGCCGCACCCGCGCGTGGCGCGAGCCGGGGCGCCCGATAGCCTGCCCGTATGACCGCTGCGTTGATCTCCTGGGGTAAGGGCCGCCGTGCCGCTGCCGCCATCGGTGCCGTGTCCCTGGGTCTCCTCACCCTCTCCGCCTGCGAGAAGCCGACCGCGCTCGCGACCGTGACCGTCGGCTCGTCGACGGTCACGGCCGAGGCCACCCCCGGGTGTGACGGTGACGACAAGGTTCTCGGCAAGAAGACGATCCAGAAGTGCCTCACCAAGAAGGGTGGCGAGACGATCACCGTCCACCCCGGTGAGAAGGTGCGCGTCGGGGTCGAGCCGGACGTGGCCAAGTCCGGGTGGATCGTCATCGGCGGCGGGCCCGTCATGCGCGAGCCCAGCAAGGAGACGTACCGCAGCTTCGACGCGGACGACCTCTTCGCCCAGCAGAACCCGCAGACCGGGCAGACGTCGTACTCCAAGACTGTCACCCTCCAGGTCGCCGAGCTGGGCGCCGGCGAGGGCCCCAAGACCATGTGGCACTTCTCGCTGAAGCAGAAGGACTGAGCCCTCTGACCGGGGACCGCCCGCCGCGGGTACTGGTCGTCACGGCGGTGGCCGCCGAGCGCGACGCGGTGTGCGCCGCCGGGGAGTCCCCTGAGCGGATGCCGCTGCCCGGCGGTCAGGTCCTGCTGCGCGCGGCCCGGCCGACCGGTGCGGGGCCCGCGTTCGACGTGCTCGCCGCCGGGGTCGGCCCGGCCGCCGCGGCCGCCGGCACGGCCACCGCGCTGACCGCCGCGGCGCTCTCCGGCACGCCGTACGCCCTGGTCGTCTCGGCCGGTATCGGCGGCGGCTTCCCGCCCGGCGCGCCCCTGGGCTCACTGGTCGTCGCGGACGCGATCGTCGCCGCCGACCTCGGTGCGCAGACCCCGGACGGTTTCGTACCGGTCACCGAGCTGGGCTTCGGCACGGTGGCGCACCGGCCCGATCCCGCGCTCGTACGGGCCGTCGCGGCGGCCACCGGCGCCACGGCCGGCACGGTGGTCACCGTCTCGACGGTCACCGGCAGCGCGGCCCGCACCGAGGAGCTGGCGGGTCGTCATCCCGGGGTGCTGGCGGAGGCGATGGAGGGGTTCGGGGTGGCCGAGGCGGCCGCCGCGCACGGCGTGCCCGTCCTGGAGATCCGCGCCGTCTCCAACGCCGTCGGCCCGCGCGACCGCGCCGCCTGGCGGATCGGTGAGGCGCTCGCCGCGCTGACCGGTGCCTTCCGCGCGCTGCCCGGCGCCCTGACGGCGACGCCGGTTCCGGCCCCCGCACCGCTTTCGTAGGAGGAACCCGTGACCCGCCCCCTGGACCTCGCCTACTCGCCCTGCCCGAACGACACCTTCGTCTTCGACGCCCTGGCCCACGGCCGGGTCCCCGGCGCCCCGGAGGTCGCGGTCACCTTCGCCGACATCGACGTCACCAACGGGATGGCCGAGCGCGGCGAGTTCGACGTGTTGAAGGTGTCGTACGCGGTGCTGCCGTGGGTGCTGGAGGAGTACGCGCTGCTGCCCTGCGGCGGGGCGCTGGGGCGCGGCTGCGGTCCGCTGGTGCTGACCCGGGAGCCGGGCGCGGCCGCGGACCTGGCGGGCCGCACGGTGGCGGTGCCCAGTGAGCGGTCCACCGCGTATCTGCTGTTCCGGCTGTGGGCGGCGGCCGAGGTGCCGGGCGGCGTCGGCGAGGTCGTGGTGCTGCCGTTCCACGAGATCATGCCGGCCGTGCGGGACGGCAAGGTGGACGCGGGCCTGGTCATCCACGAGGCGCGCTTCACCTACCGGAACTACGGGCTGTTCCGCCTGGCCGACATGGGCGAGCACTGGGAGTCGACCACCGGCCTGCCGATCCCGCTGGGCGCGATCATCGCCAAGCGGTCGCTGGGCGAGCGGACCCTGCACGACCTGACGGCCGCGATCCGCACCTCCGTCCGCATGGCGTGGGACGACCCCGAGGCGTCCCGGCCGTATGTGCGGGAGCACGCGCAGGAGATGGACCCGGCGGTCGCCGACCAGCACATCGGGCTGTACGTCAACGAGTTCACCGCGGACCTGGGCGAGAACGGCTACGCCGCGGTGCGCGGACTGCTGACACGCGCCGCGGCCGAGGGGCTCGTACCGCCCCTCGGCCGCGATGCGCTGGCTGTCTGAATTTCTCCGGTATGCGGCCCGCCGGGCGGAATTCCCGGTGCGTTCCCGGTCGGTTCCCGTGGGTTCCCGGTGTGAGATGCGCTACGCCGTGCGCCGGTTTTCTTCGGGCGACCGCCTCACACGTCCAGTTGGTCGGCGACCGCCCGCAGCATGCCGGCGATCTTCGAGCCGTGCGCCTTGTCCGGGTAACGGCCGCGCTCCAACTGCTGGGTGACGTTCTCCAGGAGCGTGGTGAGGTCCTGCACGATCGACGCGAGTTCGTCGGGCTTGCGGCGCTGCGCCGCCGCCACCGAGGGCGCGGGGTCCAAAAGCGTGACGGTCAGCGCCTGATCGCCGCGCTGGCCTGCGACGACGCCGAACTCGACGCGCTGGCCCGGCTTGAGCGCGGCCACGCCGTCGGGCAGCACCGACGAGTGCACGAAGACGTCACCGCCGTCATCGCGGGAGAGAAAGCCGAAGCCCTTCTCGCTGTTGAACCACTTGACCTTGCCGGTAGGCACGTCTGTCCTCGTCCTCGTACTCGTTGGAAAAAGCTGGGCTGGGGCCACCGCGGAATCCGGAGGAAAAGTGGTCCGGATAGCAGTGCAGCGGGCCGCAGGGCCCGCCACCACCAAGGCTAATGGTCCGGTGCCCGCTGACAAGCCGTCCCCGGGGGGATCCTCAGTGCATCTGGCCCCGACTTACCCTGGTCAGGTGTCTGACGAAACTCCCCAGGCCGGGGATCTGCTGGTCCGAATCGGCGCGATCATGTTCCTAGTTGGCGCACTGGCCACTCTCGCCACTGTGACGCCGCTGTTCCTCGGAACCGAACCGCTGCCGTCCGCTTTCTACTGGGTCTGCATGCTCATGGGCGCCGGGTTCCTCACCGCCGCGGCCGGGGTGATCCGGTCCGCCCTCGCCCAGCGCCGTCAGGCCGAGGCGGCGTCCGCCCCTTCGGCCACGTAGTCCCCGTCGGGCGCCTGCGCCGCGCCGGCCACGTAGCCCTCCAGCCAGGCGGGGAACTCCGTCAGGTCGCCGAGCACGACGTCGGCGCCGGCGGCGCGTAGTTCCGCCGCGTCGCACGGCCCGGTGGCCACGGCGACGGACAGCGCACCGGCGGCCCGCGCCCCGCGCACGTCACCGGTGTGGTCGCCCACGTAGACGCGGGCGCCCTGTGCGCGCAGCGCCACGGCCTTGGCCTCCGCCCACAGGGAGCCGATGACGGCGTCCGCCTCGATCCCCAGATGCCGCAGGTGCAGTTCGGCGCTGGGCTCGTACTTCGCGGTGACGACCACCGCCCGGCCGCCCACCCGCCGTCCGCCGTCCGGCGCCGGGAGGGGCCGCACGCCCGCCCCAAGGGACCGGACCGCCGCGAGGGCCTCCCGGGCGCCGGCCATCGCGAGCGTCCCGGTGATGGCGTGCTCCGGATACAGCTCCCGGTACAGGGCGCTGATCTCCGCCACCCGCTCCTGGGGGAACCAGCGGCGGATCTCCTCCTCCAGCGGCGGCCCCAGCCGGGTCACGGCCAGGTCGGCGTCGACGAACGTCCCCGTCCGGGCCGACAAAGCCTGTTACGTCGCCTTGATGCCGGGGCGGGAGTCGATCAGGGTCATGTCGAGGTCGAAGCCGACCGTCAGGGGTTGCGCAGCCATGCCGGCCATTGTGCCGGGCGGGTGGGGCGGGGTGGGCAGGCGGGCGGGGGCCCTGGTGAGCGGGCCGGGGCCAGGGCCCTGGTGAGCGGGCGGGGCCGGGTGGGCGGGCCGGGTACCCGCTCTCGGTCGCTGCCCGCCTCAGGCCCGGTTCCTCGTCCGCCACACCAGGTACAGGGCGGTGGCGATCGCCGCGACCCGCGCCGTTCCCGGCAGCCCGTCGATCAGTTCCTGGCCCAGCCGGCCCTCGGCGAGGGGCTCGCCCCACCGCTTGTCGAACCGTCCCCACAGCCACACCAGCACCCCGCCGAAAACGATTCCCGGCACGCCCAGCGCCGCGAACTTCGCCTCCGTCCGGCTCAGCCGCCGGGAGACGTACGCCAGCGCCCAGCCGCCCGCCAGGGCGAGCCACGAGCCCAGCAGCGCGCCGGCGGCCAGCAGCAGCACGGCCAACGTCACGACGGGGCCGAGCCGCGCCCACAGCGCCCTCCCGGCGGCGGGCGCCGGCTCCTCGGCGCCGCCCTCCGCCACGGACTCGTCCGCCACCGGTGCCGCGCCCCGCCGGCCCAGCGCCCGGCGCAGCACCCGACCCGCCAGGCCGGGAGGCGGACGCTGCCCGGCGGCCACACTCCCGCCGTCCGCGCCGTCCTTGAGGCCCCCGCCGGTGCCGGCCGCCCCGTCCTTTTCCGGCGACTTCCCAGCGGGCTTCCCCAGCGCCGTCCGCAGCGACCACCCCGGCGGCTTTCCCAACGCCTTCTCCGGCGACTTCTCCGGCGACAGCGGACGGTCCTCCTCCGGCCGCTGCCAGACCTCCGGGATCTCGATGCCGCCGACGAATCCGTGCACCGTCTCGCCCGGCCCGAACGGCGTCGGCTCCACCCGCCACCAGTCGGCGGAGGCGTCCGCGTCACCCAGCTCCTCCGCGCTCGCGAGATGCGGCGGTGAGGCGATCCGCTCCTCGGGGCGGGCGGCGCGCGCGGGCCGGGCGGTCTTCTTCAGGAAGCCGCTACGGCCGGACGTCCCGGCCCCGGCGGCCCCCTCCCGAGGCGCGGGCACCTTGCCGGTCAGCCCGCCGAGCCAGGCCGCCCCGCCGAGCTTGCCCAGGGTCCCCTGGCGCGCGGGGGGCGAGTCGGCCGGCCGGGGGGCAGGGGGCGCGGCCGGTTCGGCAGGGCTCGGGATTTCGGGGCCGGCGGGCCCGGTCGCGGCGTCGCCGGCCGGCTCGCGGCCCGCCCGTGCCCCGGCCGCGCCCACCACCGCCTCCGGCGTGCCCAGGCGCGAAAGGATCCGTTTCACGCCGGGCACCGAGTCGGTCTTCTGCGCCTCGATCTCGGCCCGCAGCGTGGCCACCAGCCGCATTCGCGCGCCGGAGGGCAGACCGCGCTGCTGGGCCAGGTCGCCCACCCGGCTCAGATAGTCAAAGACGAGCTGTTCGCTCTCGATCCCCACGAAATCCCCTGCGGCGTCCGCTGGTTGCTGCCCCGACGGTACCGCTTCGCCCCTCGCGCGGGCCTAAGGCCGCCGGACGGACCGGCCCGGGACGCGAACCCGCCCGGCTCCCGGGGCGACGAGGACGGCGCGCCCGGCCCGGGTGCGCGTAAGGGCGCGAGGGGCGCGCGTACGGCGGCCACCGCGCCGTCAACCGGTGCCTCCGCGCCCCCGGCACCGCTAACGTAGGACGAATGACCGGTACACCCCGCACCCTCGCCGAGGAGCTCAGAACCCGCACCGACAGCGGGCTCGCCGGCCTGCTGCGGGCCAGGCCCGACCTGCTCAATCCGGTCCCGGGCGATGTGACGCAGTTGGCCACCCGGGCCGGCACGCGGGCGTCCGTCGTCCGCGCCGTGGAACGGCTCGACCGGTTCGCGCTCCAGACCGCCGAGGCGCTGGCGGTGGCCCCCGACCCCTGCCCGTACGACACGCTCGGCGCGCTGATGGCCGGGGACGCCGGGGACGAGGCGGTCGCCGCGGAGCTGCCCCGGGCGGTCGCCGAGCTGCGCGCCCAGGCGCTGGTGTGGGGTCCGGACGACCGGCTGCGGCTGGTGCGTACGGCACGTGAGCTGCTCGCGCCCAGCGCCGCGCACCCCTCGCCGACCGGCCTGGGCCCGACGGTCGCCGAGGCCACGGCCGGGATGTCGCCGGGCCGGCTCCAGGAGATCCTGGCCGCCGCCGGGCTGCCGGCCACCCACGACCCGGTCTCCGCCGTCGCCGCGCTCACCGACCTCTTCGGCGACCGCGCCCGGATGGCGGCGCTGCTGGACACCGCGCCCGCGGAGTCCGTCGCGGTCCTCGACAAGCTGCTGTGGGGCCCGCCCTACGGCGGTGTCACCGACCGGCCGGCGCCGCATCTGCGGTGGCTGCTCGACCGCGGCCTGCTGATCCCGGCGGGCGCGCGCAACGTCGTCCTGCCCCGCGAGGCCGCGCTCCACCTGCGCGACGGGCGGGCCCACCGCACCCCCGAGCCCGTACCGCCCGCGCTGTCGCCCACCACCGAACGCGATCCGGGCCTGGTGGACCACGCCGCCGCGAGCCAGGCGTTCACGGCGCTGGCGACCGTCGAGGAGCTGCTCAAGGAGTGGGATCTGGGCGGTCCGGGCGTGCTGCGCGCCGGCGGGCTGAGCGTCCGCGACCTCAAGCGGACCGCCGCGGCCCTGGACACCACCGAGCAGCTCGCCGCCTTCTGGCTCGAACTGGCCTACGCGGCCGGGCTGGTGGCCTCCGACGGCGAGGCCGACGAGCGGTACGCCGCCACCCCGGCCGCCGAGGAGTGGCTGCGGCTGCCCGACCACGAGCGCTGGGCCGCGCTGGCGGCCGGCTGGCTGGCCGCGACCCGCGCCCCGGGCCTGGTCGGCAGCGCCGACGCCAAGGGGCGCGCGCTCGCCGCGCTCGGCCCGCACCTCGATCGTTCCGCCGCCCCCGAGGTCCGCCGCCGCGCCCTCGCCCTCCTGGCCTCCCTGCCGCCCGGCACCTCCGTACCGCCCGCCGCCGTCCTCGCCCGCCTCCGCTGGGAGCGTCCCCTGCGCGGCGCGGCGTCCCAGATCCCCGGCCCGGCGAGCGGGGGCGCCGCCGCGCCCGCCGGCGCCCCCGCCCCCGCCGACGACCTGCGCTCCCGGCTCGCCCAGTGGGCACTGGGGGAGGCCGAGCTCCTCGGCGTGACCGGGCGCGGCGCGCTGGCCGCCCACGGCCGGGCCCTGATCGACACCCCCACCGCCTCGGCCGCCCCGACGCCCGCGGAAACCCGCGCCGCCGCGGAGCGCGCCGCCGCGCTGCTGGCCCCGCTCCTGCCCGAGCCGCTCGACCACGTCCTGCTCCAGGCGGACCTGACCGCGGTCGCCCCGGGCCCGTTGCGCCGCCCGCTCGCCGAAGCGCTCGGCGTCCTGGCCGACATCGAGTCCAAGGGCGGCGCGACGGTCTACCGCTTCACGCCCGGCTCCGTACGCCGCGCTCTGGACGCCGGCCGGTCCGCCTCCGAACTGCGGGACTTCCTCACCGCCCACTCCAGCACCCCCGTGCCCCAGCCGCTCGCCTACCTGATCGACGACGTGGCCCGCAAGCACGGCCGGCTGCGGATCGGCGCCGCCTCCGCCTACGTCCGCTGCGACGACGACGCCCTGCTCTCCGAGATCCTCGCCGACCGCCGCGCCGCGAACCTGCGGCTGCGCCGCCTCGCCCCGACCGTCCTGGCCGCGCAGACCGCCCCCGACCAACTCCTGGACGGCCTGCGCGCGATGGGCTACGCCCCGGCCGCCGAATCCTCCGAGGGCGACGTCCTGATCGCCCGCCCCGACTCCTACCGCACCCCGCCGCGCACCGCCCCCGCCCCGGTCCCCGAGGGCCCCCCGTCGCCCGACCCCACCCTCTTGGACGCGGCGGTGCGCGCCATCCGCGCCGGCGACCTGGCCGCCACCGCGGAACGCAAGCCCGTCCCCGCCCCGGCCTCCGGCGCCCTGCCACGCACCACGTCCGCCGAAACCCTCGCCACGATGCAGGCCGCCGTCCTGACCCAGTCCGCCCTCTGGATCGGCTATGTCAACGCCGACGGCGCCGCCAGCCAACGCGTCATCGCCCCCGTACGCGTCGAAGGCGGCTTCGTCACCGCCTACGACCACACCTCCGACGAGGTCCGCACCTACCCCCTGCACCGCATCACGGGCGTGGCGGAACTGGCGGACGACGCGGTGTGAGGAAGGGGAATCCCCGCACCCGGCCGAGCGCTGAAGGCGGTGGCGGTCGGGCGGGCGGGTAGCCGAGCCCGGGGGTTGCGGGGATGGGGCACACTGGACGTTTGGCCGTATCCGCGGTCGGATCCCCCGGTCGGCCGGTAGCCGCGGTCGGTGCCCAGGAAGCGAAAGGCGAGGCGCGTGAACGGACCTCTCATCGTCCAGAGCGACAAGACGCTGCTTCTGGAGGTGGACCACGAGCTGGCGGACGCGTGCCGGCGGGCCATCGCGCCCTTCGCGGAGCTGGAGCGGGCTCCGGAGCACATCCACACCTACCGGGTGACGCCGCTGGGGCTGTGGAACGCGCGGGCTGCCGGGCACGACGCCGAGCAGGTCGTCGACGCGCTGGTGCAGTTCTCGCGCTATCCGGTGCCGCACGCGCTGCTCGTCGACATCGCCGAGACCATGTCGCGCTACGGGCGGCTCACGCTCACCAAGCACCCCGCGCACGGTCTGGTGCTGACCACCACCGACCGTCCGGTGCTGGAGGAGATCCTGCGCTCCAAGAAGGTGCAGCCGCTGGTCGGGGCGCGGCTGGACCCGGACAGTGTCGTCGTCCACCCCTCCGAGCGCGGGCAGATCAAGCAGACGCTGCTGAAGCTGGGCTGGCCCGCCGAGGACCTGGCCGGTTATGTCGACGGTGAGGCGCATCCGATCGAGCTGGCCGAGAACGGCTGGGCGCTGCGGCCGTATCAGCAGCAGGCCGTCCAGGGCTTCTGGCACGGCGGCTCGGGTGTGGTCGTGCTGCCCTGTGGCGCCGGAAAGACGCTGGTCGGGGCGGGTGCGATGGCGCAGGCCAAGGCCACCACGCTGATCTTGGTGACGAATACGGTCTCGGCCCGCCAGTGGAAGCACGAGCTGGTGAAGCGGACCTCGCTGACCGAGGAGGAGATCGGCGAGTACAGCGGGACGCGCAAGGAGATCCGGCCGGTCACGATCGCTACCTACCAGGTGCTGACGACCAAGCGGAAGGGCGTCTACCCGCATCTGGAGCTGTTCGACTCCCGCGACTGGGGCCTGATCGTCTACGACGAGGTGCACCTGCTGCCCGCGCCGGTCTTCAAGTTCACCGCCGATCTCCAGGCCAGGCGGCGGCTGGGCCTGACCGCGACGCTGGTGCGGGAGGACGGCCGGGAGTCGGACGTCTTCTCGCTCATCGGCCCCAAGCGGTTCGACGCGCCGTGGAAGGAGATCGAGGCGCAGGGGTACATCGCGCCGGCGGACTGTGTCGAGGTGCGCGTCAATCTGACCGACTCCGAGCGGCTGGCGTACGCGACGGCCGAGACGGAGGAGAAGTACCGCTTCTGCGCGACGACGGCCAGCAAGCAGCGGGTGACGGAGGCGCTGGTGCGCAAGCACCAGGGCGAGCAGACGCTGGTGATCGGGCAGTACATCGACCAGTTGGACGAGCTGGGTGACCATCTGGACGCGCCGGTGATCAAGGGCGAGACGAGCAACGCGCAGCGCGAGAAGCTGTTCGGCGCGTTCCGCGAGGGCGAGATCTCCGTCCTGGTCGTCTCCAAGGTCGCGAACTTCTCCATCGACCTGCCCGAGGCGACCGTCGCCATCCAGGTGTCCGGCACGTTCGGCTCGCGCCAGGAGGAGGCCCAGCGGCTGGGCCGGGTGCTGCGCCCGAAGGCGGACGGGCACGAGGCGCGGTTCTACTCGGTCGTCGCGCGCGACACCATCGACCAGGATTTCGCGGCGCACCGCCAGCGCTTCCTGGCCGAGCAGGGGTACGCGTACCGGATCGTGGACGCCGATGAGCTGCTGGGCGCGGGCGAGGACGTCGCGGAGGACGTCTGAGAGGGACGTCCCCAGGGGACGTCTGAGAGGGACGTCGCAGGGGACGTCTGAGAGGGACGTCGCAGGGGACGTCTGAGAGGGCATCTGAGGCGCGGTCCCTACGGGGGCAGGGTGCTGGGGCCGGGTGCTTGCTCAGCTCGTGCGGGACCGGGTGGTGAGCGGTCGTTGGTCGGTGCGCGGCGGTGGGATGCGGCCGGGCTCGGCCGCCGGGCCGGTGCCGGCGCGCGTCCACCACAGCAGCGCGGCCGGGAGGGCCAGTCCGAGCAGGGGGTACGGCGCCGCGAGCGGCTGCTGCCACCAGGCGAGGTGCAGGTCGAGGTCGCCGGCGTGCGGGACGATCCACAGGGTGCGGGCGGTGAACGCCATGGTGACGAGCGCCAGCAGCGCGCGGCGCCAGGCGACGCCCCGGGTGTGCGCGGCGAGTGCGGCCAGCAGCGGGACGCACCAGACCCAGTGGTGGGACCAACTGATCGGCGAGACCAGCAGCGCCGTGACGGCCGTACAGAGCACGCCCCAGTTGTCCAGGCCGCGCCGCAGGTGGACCCGGCGCGCGGCGTACAGCCCGGCCACGGCCGTGAGCAGCGCCGCCCCCGCCCACAGGATGCCGGGCTCCGGGTCGTGCAGAGCGCGCGCGATCATGCCCTGGAGGGACTGGTTGTCGACGATCCACGCCTTGCCGACCCGCCCGGTCTCGAACATGCGCCGGGTCCAGAACTCGACGCTGGCCTCCGGCAGCACCAGCGCGCCGATCAGCACGGACGCGGCGAACCCGGCGAACGCGGTGCCCGCCGCCTTCACCCGGCCCGTGACGAGGAGATAGACGGCGAAGAGCGCGGGCGTGAGCTTGACGCCCGCCGCGACACCTACGGCGAACCCCTTGAACCGGGCGCCGTCCGGCCGGGAGAGGTCCCACAGCACCAGGCAGGCGAGGGCGAGGTTGACCTGCCCGAAGACGAAGGTCTGGAAGACCGGTTCGAGCCAGAGGCCGAGGGCCGTGGCGGCCAGCAGGGTGGAGGCGGTGTGCGCGGCCCGGCGCAGGCCGGCGGCCTTGAGCGAGAGGTGGACCAGGAGGGCGAGGAGACCCGCGTTGACCAGCACGCAGGCGATCTTGAGGGTGCTGAGCGAGAGCCACGTCGTGGGGATGAACAGGAGGGCGGCGAAGGGCGGGTAGGTGGCCGGGAGGTTCCACTTGGTGACGGTGAAGCCGTAGAGGTCACCGCCGACGGCGGCGGCCTCCCCCTCGGCGCGGTAGACCACTATGTCCGACATCGGCAGCGGCTGGACGGTGTAGAGCACCCACAGTCCGGCGAACGAGGCCACGAGCAGCGCTCCGGCGAGCGCCAGGCGGCGGGGGTCGGCGACGCTCTGCGCCCAGGTGCGTCTCCACGTCCACGTTCCCGTTCCGTCGGCGGCAGACACCGGTTGACCCTCCTCGTCACCCTGAGCGCGCTCTCGTCGGTGACGCTAGTCGATCGAAGCCGACCGTCTGTAACGGTTTCCGGTCATCTGGCTGTCCGGTCGGGGTCGGTGTCGTGTCGGTGTCGGTGTCGGTGTCGGGTCAATCCGTCAGGCCGGGGTCGGTTCAGTCATCGGCGTACTCCCCCAGCACCACCACGCTGAAGGCGGCCACGGTGAAGACCTTCACCGCGCGCAGGGCGGTGCTCAGCCGGGGGCGGTCGTCGTGGATGCGCTCCGCGCGGCGGGTGCGCTTCTCGCTCAGGGAGGACGGGTGGACGGCGGTGGGGTTCATCATCGCGCTGCTCATGTCTCCATGATGGATTTCACGCGTTTGCCGCACATCGGCCCGTGGGCCTATCCCGAACGGGCCGGACCTCAGCCTCCGGGCCGACCCCGACCCCTACGGGAGGGGGACCGGACTCAGGGTCATCCCGCACGGGTAGGCCGTCGCAGAGCCGTTGACGCGGGCCGTCGGAGATCCGTTGACGCGGACCGTCGGAGATCCGTTGGCGCGGGCCCCGGAGATCCCTCGGCGCGGGCCGCCCAATATTCGTTGGCGCCCCGAATCCCCGCTGACTACACTCGCGCGTCTGCCTGCCTCCCTCCGAGGAGTGCCGCCGACCGGACGGAAACCGGCCGGCCCTTCGCTTCACGCCGATGACCCGCCCGCCGCATCGCACGGGCCCGCCGCGCCCGCTCCACCGGCGCGCACCCGCCGCAGCACTTCCCGGAGGCAACCCCGTGCCCTCGCACGCCCACCCGTCACCCGACCCCCACGCCACGTCCTCCCCCAACCCCCTCGACCGCGAACGCGCCCACCTCGCCGCCTCCCGCGCCGCCCTCCGCGCCATGCGCGCCGACGCCGAGGCGCTGAACATCGCCGACGTCACCGCGAACTGGGTCAACGCCGAGGTGCTGCAAGGCGAGATCGACGCCCGCATCAAGGCCCTCGCCGACCTCTCCCACACCCCGCTCTTCTTCGGCCGCCTGGACTACCTCCACGCGCCCGGCCTCGACCGCGCCGAAGGCGCCTCCGGCGAGAGCTTCTACATCGGCCGGCGGCACGTCCACGACGCCGACGGCGACCCCATGGTCATCGACTGGCGCGCCCCCGTCTCCCAGCCGTTCTACCGGGCCTCCAAGAAGGACCCGATGGATCTGAAGCTGCGCCGGAGGTTCGGCTACACGGGCGGTGAGCTGACGGCCTACGAGGACGAGCACCTCACCGACCCGTCCGAGGAGCAGCGGACCAGCCGCCTCCTCCAGTCGGAGATCGAGCGGCCGCGCGTCGGCCCGATGCGGGACATCGTCGCGACGATCCAGCCGGAGCAGGACGAGATCGTGCGCGCCGGGATCGGCGGTTCGGTCTGCGTCCAGGGCGCGCCGGGCACCGGCAAGACGGCGGTCGGCCTGCACCGGGTGGCGTATCTGCTGTACGCGCACCGGGAGCGGCTGGCCCGCTCCGGCACCCTGGTCATCGGCCCGAACCGCTCCTTCCTCCACTACATCGAGCAGGTGCTGCCCGCGCTGGGCGAGCTGGAGGTCAAGCAGGCCACGGTCGACGACCTGGTCGGGCATGTGGAGGTGCGCGGCACGGACGACGCGGCCGCCGCGACGGTCAAGGGCGACGCGCGGATGGCGGAGGTGCTGCGCCGCGCCGTCCGTTCGCACATCACGATGCCGCGGGAGCCGTGCGTGGTGGTCCGCGGCTCCCGCCGCTGGCGCGTCCCCGCGTACGAACTGGAGGAGATCGTCCGGGAGTTGATGGACCGGGAGATCCGTTACGGCGCGGCGCGCGAGGCGCTGCCGCAGCGGATCGCGCACGCCGTGCTGGTCCGCATGGAGCAGGCCGGCGAGGCGCCGGACGACCGTGTGCAGGACGCGGTGGCCCGTAACGCCGCGGTGAAGGCGCTGGTGAAGGAGGTGTGGCCGCCGGTCGATCCGGCGAAGCTGGTGCTGCGGCTGCTGGGCGACGCGGAGTTCCTCGCCGAGCGGGCCGAGGGCATCCTGACGCCGGACGAGCAGAAGACGATCCTGTGGGCGAAGCCGGCCCGGAGCGTCAAGAGCGCCAAGTGGTCCGCGGCGGACGCGGTGCTGATCGACGAGGCGATGGACCTGGTGGCTCGGACCCACTCGCTGGGCCATGTGGTCCTGGACGAGGCGCAGGATCTCTCCCCGATGCAGTACCGCGCGGTGGGCCGCCGCTGCTCGACGGGTTCGGCGACGATCCTCGGCGATATCGCGCAGGGCACGACCCCGTGGGCGACCGGCACCTGGGAGGAGGCGCTGGCCCATCTGGGCAAGCCGGAGGCGACGGTGGAGGAGCTGACGCAGGGCTTCCGGGTGCCGCGTGAGGTCATCGCGTACGCGTCCCGGTTGCTGCCGGCCATCGCTCCCGACCTGACGGAGGCCACCTCGATCCGCGAGTCGGCGGGCGACTTCGAGGTACGCCGCGTCGCGCCCGGCGAGCTGGACGCGGCCGTCCTGGGGGCCTGCGACGCGGCCCTGGCGAAGGAGGGCTCGGTCGGGCTGATCGCGGCGGAGGCCCGCGTTCCGGCCCTGCGGGCGGCCCTGGCGGCGGCGGGGGTGTCCTGCCTGGCCCCCGGCGAGGAGACGACCGCCGCGTCCCGGCTGACGCTGGTGCCCGCCACGCTCGCGAAGGGCCTGGAGTACGACTACGTGGTGCTGGACGAGCCGGCCGCGATCGTCGACGGCGAACCGGACGAGCGCACCGGGCTGCGCCGGCTGTACGTCTGCCTGACCCGCCCGGTTTCCGGCCTGACGGTGATTCACGCGGCGGGGCTTCCGGAGCAACTGGGGCAGCGGGAGCCTGGGGCGGCCGGAGAGCCCGGGGCAGCGGGAGAGCCCGGGGCAGAGGGAGAGCCGTTGAGGGCATGAGCCGCGGGCCGGGAGCCGGGCCGTCGGCGAAGCCCGTGGGAAACGGGCCCCGGCCGCCTGCCCGGAGCCCGCTTCCCACGCGGTGGCCGCCCTACGCCAGGGCCTGGCCCGCCACGTCGTCCAGCGCCTCGCGCCAGCGCCGTACGGCCGCCGCGTCCACCGGCGCCGACCAGCCGTCCGGGCGGGCGGCACCGCCGATGTGGAACGCGTCGAGACCGGCCGCGCGCAGCGCCGGGAGATGGTCGAGGGTGAGCCCGCCGCCGACCAGGAGGCGCGGCGCGTATCCCGGCTCGTCCGCCGCCGTGCGGGCCTGTTCGGCCAGCAGCGTCGGCAGTCCCTCGGTGACCCCCTGGGCAGCGCCCGCCGTCAGGATCGTGTCGAGGCCGGCCGCCGCCGATCCGGCCAGCTCCTTGCGCAACGCGTCGCGGTCGGCGGCCCGGTCGATGGCCCGGTGGAAGGTCCAGCGGCAGCCGTCGATCACCTCGGACAGCGCCTGGACGGCGTCCATGTCCGGTCGGCCGTCGGGCGTCAGGAAGCCGAGGACGAACTCGTCGGCGCCCTCCGCCCGCAGCGCCGCGGCGTCCTCGCACAGCGCCGCGAGGTCACCGGCGGCGAACCCGTCGGCGGCCCGCAGCATCACCCGTAGCGGCAGGTCGACGGCCGCCCGGATCGCCGCGAAGACGGCGGGCGTCGGGGTCAGCCCGTCGGCCGCCATGTCGGTGACGAGTTCCAGGCGGTCAGCCCCTCCGGCCTGGGCGGCGACCGCGTCCTGCGGGTCGAGCGCGATCACCTCCAGGAGTGCGCGCTTACTCATGTGACCCCAATCCCGAGCCGACGACAGGTCTAGTCCAATAGACCAGCGTAAGGGCTGCCGACCCCTGGATGCGCGCATTGCCTCATCAGGCGAGGCCCAAAACCCCCCTCCGCCCGCGCCTCGCCCGCGCTCCGCCACCGCGCACCGTCCCGCGCCCCCGGGGCACAATGGCTCGCATGACTCCCGTGTCCCCTACGGCGCGCCCCACCGACCCGGCACCGGACCTGCGCCGGCGCTGGGCGGCCACCGTGGCGAATGCCCGTGGCTCCCGGGGCGCCGAGGGCCCCGATCCCCTCCCGTACGCGGACGACCTGCTGGCCAGGTGGAGCGAGCCGCAGCGGCGCTATCACAACGTCGCGCATCTGGCCGCCGTCCTGGACCGGATCGACGAACTGGCCGCTTACGCGGACGACTTGCCCGCCGTCCAGTTGGCGGCCTGGTTCCACGACGCGGTCTACCGGCCGGACCGCTCCGAGAACGAGGAGCGCAGCGCCGCCCTCGCCGAGCGCGCGCTGCCCGAACTGGGCATCGGCGCGGCCCGTACGGCCGACGTCGCCCGCCTGGTGCGGCTCACCGTCACCCACGATCCGGCGCCCGACGACCCTGACGGCGAGGTGCTGTGCGACGCCGATCTGGCGGTGCTCGCCGGCTCGCCCGAGCGGTACGCGGCCTACGCCGCCGCGGTCCGCGAGGAGTACGCGTTCGTCCCCGAGCCGGACTTCCGCACCGGCCGAGCCGTCGTTCTGAGCCAACTCCTTTCCCTGCCAAGGCTGTTCAGGACCCCACTGGGTTTCGACGAGTGGGAACACCTCGCCCGCCGCAACCTCGCCACCGAACTGGACCTCCTGACGAGCTGACCTCCTGACGCCCTGACCGGCTGAGCCTCCTGACGTCCTGACCGGCCGAGCCTCCCGACCGGCTGAGCCGCCGACCGCTCAGCCGCCGACCGGGCGAGCCCACCCGGGAATGTCAGTGGCTTCACCGCTGTTGGTTGCTGACATGCCAGCTCATCCCGCCTCCACCCGTATGCCCATAGCCGTCTATGTCCTCGGCCTGTCCGTTTTCGCGCTCGGGACAAGCGAGTTCATGCTGTCCGGCATCCTCCAGCCGCTCGCCCGTGACCTGGGGGTTTCCATCCCCCAAGCCGGTCTGCTGGTGTCGGCGTTCGCGATCGGCATGGTGGTCGGCGCGCCGGTCCTGGCCGCCGCGACGCTCCGGCTGCCGCGCCGCACGACGCTGATCACGCTGCTCGCCCTCTTCGGCCTCGGGCAGGTCGCGGGCGCGCTGGCCCCTTCGTACGCTGTGCTCTTCGTCTCACGGGTGGTGAGCGCGCTGGCCTGCGCCGGATTCTGGGCGGTCGGCGCGGCGGTCGCCGTCTCGCTGGTCCCGGTGACCGCGCGGGCCCGGGCGATGGCCGTCATGGTCGGCGGGCTGAGCATCGCGAACATCGCGGGCGTCCCGGCCGGCGCGCTGCTCGGCCAGCACGCGGGCTGGCGGGCCGCCTTCTGGGCGGTGGCCGCGCTGTCCGCGGTCGGTCTGATCGGGGTGATCGCGCTGGTCCCGGCGACGCCCGTGCCCACCGGGGAGGACCGGCCCCGGCTGCGCCGCGAACTGGCCATCTACAAGGACACGCAGGTCTGGCTGGCCCTGAGCGCCACCGCGCTGAACGGCGCCGCGGTCTTCGCCCTCTTCTCCTACCTCTCGCCCCTGCTCACGGACACCGCCGGACTCGCCGAGAGCTGGGTGCCGACGGTGCTCGGGCTGTTCGGCGTGGGCGCGCTGATCGGTACGTTCATCGGCGGCCGGATCGCCGACGCGCACCTCTTCGGGACGCTGTTCGTGGGCATCTCCGCGTCCACCGTCGTCCTCGCCGTCCTGGCGCTGACCGCCCACAGCCCGGTCGCGGCCGTCGCGCTCTCGCTGATGCTGGGGGTGACTGCGTTCACCACCGCTCCGGCGCTGAACGCCCGGATGTTCAACGTGGCGAACGCCGCGCCGACGCTGGCCGGCGCGACCACCACCGCCGCCTTCAACATCGGCAACACCATCGGCCCCTGGCTGGGCGGGCTGGTCATCGGCGCGAAGTGGGGCTACCCGGCCGTGGCGTGGACGGGCGCGGCGCTGGCCGCGGCGGCCGTCGCCACGACCGCCGTCGCCTTCCGGCTGCACCGCTCCTCGCAGCGCACCCGGCTCGTCGCCTCGTCGGCGGCGGTCACCCGCGCCCCGGAGGAGGCCCGGCAGCGCTGAGCGCCCTCACCCCTCCGCGCCGTCGAAGCTCCAGCGGGTCTGGCTGTAGGTCTCGCCCCGGCCGAAGCCGAAGGCCGTGACCGGCTCGACCCGGAAGACCACCGCGCGGTCGCCCGCCCCGTGGAACGCCCCGTCCCGCACGTCGAAATGCCACTCGCTGCCGTACTTCGCGGCGTACGTCTCGGCCAGCCGGCGCAGCGCCGACTCGTCCTCGACCCGCACCGCCTCGCCCTCGATGACCACGTCCAGGCCCGCGTGCAGGTCGTTCCCGCCGGCGGTCGAGGTGGTCAGCACGCACCGCGGGTCGTGCGCGAGGTTCTTGGCCTTGCGCTCGTCCGGGCCGGTGCAGAAGTGGAGCGCGTCGTCCGCCCAGACGGCCAGCAGCGGAGTGACATGCGGGCGGCCGCCGGGGCGGACGGTCGTGAGCCAGAAGATCTCCGCTTCCGTCATCCCGCCGACGGCCGCGGCCCACGCGGTGGCGGTGGCGCCCTCGCTGCTGTATCGCGTGTCGAGCGTGGTGGCCGGTTCTCTGCCTGACATGACGGTCCCTTTCGGCTGCGGCGGGCCGGTCCCTTTCGGCTGCGGCGCGCGATCAGGCCCATGGTGCGCGGCCCCGCCGCCCCGCCGCCGCTACGACGCGCCGCCGGCCGTGCCGTCACCGGGCGGGCGGCGGTGCTTGGGCCGGCGCAAGCCCGCGGCCGTCAGACGGCGTACGAGTTCCTTGCTGCCGACCTCCACCGCCCCGGCCCGCACCGCGTCGGCGTACCGCTCCGCGGGCACGTCGTAGTGATCCCGCTCGAACGCCCGCTCGGGGGCGCCGATCGCGGCCGCGAAACGGTGCAGCTCCTCGAAGGAGGTGTCGCTGATCAGGTGGGACCACAGCCGGCCGTGGCCCGGCCAGGTGGGCGGATCGATATAAACCGCCACCTCAGCGCTCCGCCCCGGTCGCCACGTCAGCGCTCCGCCCCGGTCGCCACGTCAGCCCTCCGCCGGAGCGCGCAGCCTGCCCACGCGGGCCACCGCGACCGCCGTCTTGGGACAGACCCAGTGCGGATCGGGCCCCAACTCCGGCTCCACATCGAGGGCGTGGGGATCTCCGGACTGCGTGCACACGGGACACAGCGGCCAGCGGCCGTACCGCTCCAGCAGCGCGTCCTGGACGTCCTGGGCTATCAGCCCGGCGACGAATCCGGCGCCTTCAGGCCACTGCTCCACCCACCATCGGCGGTGGACGACCGCGTCCTCGACGAGCGAGACGATGTCGGCGTCGGCCACGTCGTCCGCCACCAGGTCGGCGAGCACCAGCGCCCGCGCGGCATGCAATGCCTGTTCCAGCTCCATGCCGTCCATTGTCCCCCGGACCGGTGCCGCGCACCGGTCGTCATCCACAGCCCGCCGCCGGTCGCGCGACTTTTCCACAGGGCGCACGGCGGGTGTTGACGCCGTCTGGCGCTGAAATTACTTTTCAGATGTGAGCAGCGTCATGAAGGAAACTTTCAAGAGCCCGGCCGCCGAGTCCCGGCCGGCACCGTCCCCGACTCCCCCCGCCCCCGCGGCCCTGGCCGCCAAGGTCCGTACGCTCGCGCCGACGATGACCCGCTCGATGCAGCGGGTCGCGGAGGCGGTGGCGGGCGATCCGGCCGGCTGCGCCGCCCTCACCGTCACCGGCCTCGCGGAGCGCACGGGCACCAGCGAAGCCACCGTCGTGCGAACCTCCCGGCTGCTGGGCTACCCGGGTTACCGCGATCTGCGCCTGGCGCTGGCCGCGCTCGCCGCGCAGCAGGCGGCCGGCGGCGCGCCCGCGGTGACCGCGGATATAGCGGTCGACGACGCGCTGACCGATGTCGTCGCCAAGCTCGCGCAGGAGGAGCGGCAGTGCCTGGCCGACACCGCGGCGGCGCTCGACGTCACCCAGCTCGAAGCGGCCGTCGGCGCGCTCTCCACCGCCCGCCGGATCGATGTCTACGGCATCGGGGCGTCCAACCTCGTCGGCCAGGACCTCGCCCAGAAGCTGCTGCGCATCGGCCTGATCGCGCACGCGCACGCGGATCCGCACCTCGCGGTGACGAACGCCGTGCAGATGCGGCCCGGCGACGTCGCCCTGGCGATCACGCACTCCGGGCGGACCACCGATGTCATAGAGCCCCTGCGGGTGGCCTTCGACCACGGCGCGACGACGATCGCGATCACCGGCCGGCCGGACGGCGAGATCGCCGCGTACGCCGATCACATCCTGACCACCTCGACGGCCCGCGAGAGCGAGCTGCGCCCGGCCGCGATGTCGTCCCGCACGAGCCAACTCCTCGTCGTGGACTGCCTGTTCATAGGTGTCGCGCAGCGTACGTACGAGACCGCGGCGCCCGCCCTGTCCGCGTCCTACGAAGCCCTCGCCCACCGCCACTCCCCGCGCGCCCAGCGCTGACCTCGACCGTCCCCTCCCGGAGCCCGGAAAGAGCTGCCACGCCCATGACTTCCACCGCCGACCACGCACGACTGCGGGCCCAGTTGGAGACCCTCACCACCGAGGCGTTCCGACCCGAGCTCGCCGAGATCGACCGGCGCTCCACCCTGGAGATCGCCCGGACGATGAACGACGAGGACGCCGCCGTCCCGGCCGCCGTCGCCGCCCAGCTCCCGCGGATCGCCGCCGCCATCGACGCCACCGCCGCGCGGATGGCCCGCGGCGGACGGCTGGTCTACGCCGGCGCCGGTACGGCCGGCCGGCTCGGTGTGCTGGACGCCAGCGAATGCCCGCCGACGTTCAACACCGACCCCTCCGAGGTGCTCGGGCTCATCGCGGGCGGCCCGTCCGCGCTGGTCAGTGCCGTGGAGGGCGCCGAGGACAGCAGGGAGCTGGCCGCCGAGGACCTGTCGGCGATCGGCCTGACCGGCCGGGACACCGTCGTCGGGATCTCCGCCTCCGGCCGCACGCCGTACGCCGTCGGCGCGGTCGCCCACGCCCGCTCGCTGGGCGCACTGACCATCGGCCTGTCCTGCAACGCCGGTTCGGAGCTGGCCGCGGTGGCCGAACACGGCATCGAGGTCGTCGTCGGCCCCGAGCTGCTGACCGGCTCGACTCGGCTGAAGGCCGGCACGGCCCAGAAGCTCGTGCTCAACATGCTCTCCACGATCACGATGATCCGGCTGGGCAAGACCTACGGAAACCTCATGGTCGACGTCCGGGCCTCCAACGAAAAGCTCCGGGCCCGTTCGCACCGCATCGTCGCGCTCGCCACCGGCGCCGGCGACCAGGAGATCGAGGCCGCCCTCGCCGCCACGGACGGCGAGGTCAAGCACGCCATCCTCACCCTCCTCGGCGGAGTCGACGCGCCGACCGCCGACCGCCTGCTCAGCGACGCCCACGGCCATCTCCGCGCCGCCCTCGACGCCGCCCGCCCCACCTGACCCGCCCGCCCTACCGGACCTTCCCCCGCCTCGTCGCCCACACAGCAAGGCACCCCATATGCCCGAAGAAGAGAAACGAGACAAGAACCGCGCCCTCGCCGCCGCGCTCCTGCCCCTCGTCGGCGGCGCCGGGAACGTCACCTCCATCGCCCACTGCATGACCCGCCTCCGCCTCGGCCTCCAGGACCGCTCACTGGTCGATGACGACGCCCTCAAGGCGCTGCCCGGCGTTCTGGGAGTGGTCGAGGACGACACCTACCAAATCGTGCTCGGCCCCGGGACGGTCGCCCGCGTCACCCCGGAGTTCGAGCGCCTGGCCGAAGAAGCCCGCACCACCGCGCCCACCGCGCCCACCGCTGCCTCCGCATCCCCCACAGCCGACGCGGCCCCCACCCGCACCGCCGAGGAACTCGCCGCCCAGGGCGCCGCCCTCAAAGCCCGCCGGAAGGCCGCGAACGCCACTCCGGCCAAGCTGTTCCTCCGCCGGATCGCCAACATCTTCGTGCCACTGATCCCGGCCCTGATCGGCTGCGGCATCGTCGCCGGGCTGAACGGTCTGCTCACCAATCTCGGCGTGCTCCCGTCGGTCGTCCCCGCGCTGGCCGCCATCGCCTCCGGCTTCATGTCCCTCATCGCCGTCTTCGTCGGCTACAACACCGCCAAGGAGTTCGGCGGCACGGCCGTCCTCGGTGGCGCGGTCGCCGCGATCATCGTCTTTCCCGGCGTCACACACGTCACCGCCTTCGGCCAGAAGCTCGCGCCCGGACAGGGCGGCGTGCTCGGCGCGCTGGCCGCCGCACTGCTCGCCGTCCGGATCGAGAAATGGTGCCGCCGGAAGGTCCCGGAAGCGCTGGACGTACTGCTCACCCCCACCCTCACGGTCCTGGTCACGGGCCTGGTCACCCTCTTCGGCCTGATGTATGCCGCCGGTGAGGTCGCCACCGCCATCGGCGCCTTCGCCGACTGGCTCCTCGCCCACGGCGGCGCGTTCGCCGGCTTCGTCCTCGGCGGCCTCTTCCTCCCGCTGGTCATGCTGGGCCTCCACCAGGCCCTCATCCCCCTCCACACCACCCTGATCGAGCAGCAGGGCTACACCGTCCTGCTGCCGATCCTCGCCATGGCCGGCGCGGGCCAGGTGGGCGCCGCCCTCGCCGTCTACGTCCGCCTCCCCCGCAACGGCTCGATCCGCAAAACCATCAAGTCCGCCCTCCCCGCCGGTTTCCTGGGCGTCGGCGAACCACTGATCTACGGCGTCTCCCTGCCACTGGGCCGCCCCTTCATCACCGCCTGTCTCGGCGGCGCCGTCGGCGGCGGCTTCGTGGGCCTGTTCCACCAACTGGGCACCACCGTGGGCTCCACCGCCATCGGCCCCTCCGGCTGGGCCCTCTTTCCCCTGGTCAAGGGCAACCAGGGCTTCGCCGCCACGCTCACCGTCTACGCCCTGGGCCTGGCCGCCGGCTACCTCACCGGCTTCCTGGCCACGTACTCCTTCGGCCTCGGCAAGCACCTGCGGACGGAGCTGAACACCGGCCCCCGCTCCCCCGACGGTCCCCCGCCCGGCCCCGCTCCCGTCACGGCATCCGGCTCTCCCAGTTCAGCTCTTTGACCCGTGCCGTCAGCACGGCGTCCGGCGGGGCGGCCCGAAGCGCGTGCGCCGGACAGTCCCATTCCCGGCCGCCCCCGGGCGGGCGCAGTTGTACGCACGGCCCCACCTGCCCCATGACCTTGCCGACCCGACCGTCCCGCCCGTCCACGGCGTAGCCACCGACCGGAGCGGGGCCGGTCACCGGACTCACGCCTGACGCTCCCGGCACGCCGTGACCTCGTAGGCCGCCAGGATCTCGGTGAGCCTGCGGGCGGTGCTGAGATTGCAGCGCCCCAGCTCGATGAGCGGCCCCATCGCCGCGCTCGCGCAGGAGACCGGATCGGTACGCAGCGAGGGCAGGGTGACCCCCACCGCCCGCAGCGCGGCATTCAGCTCCGCCGTCACGTCCTCGGCCGCCCGCACCTGCTCAACCGGTGTCTCCGCCATGACCATCACCTTCCACGCTGAGTGTTCGCTTTGTGCACACAGAGTGGCGGTTGCGGGGCTAGCCTGGACAGAGGCGCAGACCCAACAACCGAACGTGTACGACAGGGAGTTGCTGCGATGCCCGGACCCAAGCCCCTCGATCCGTCTTCCTCACCCCGCGCGATGCTCGGCGCGGAGTTACGCCATCAGCGTGAGAAGGCCGGCCTTACCCAGGACGAACTCGGCGCCCCCCTCTTCGTCAGCGGCTCCTTCATCGGCCAACTGGAGGCGGGCACCCGGCGGATGCAGATGGACCACGCCGTGCGGATCGACGAGATCCTCAAGACGGACGGCTACTTCGCGCGCAATTGCACGGCGGCGACGAAGTCCAAGTACCCGGATCACTTCGCGGAAGCGGCGGAGGCGGAAGCGCTCGCGAAAGTGATCAAGGAGTACGCGCCCGCGCTGATTCCCGGGCTGCTTCAGACGAAGCCGTACGCGCGGGCGGTGTTCCGCGCCTACCAGCCAACCGCGACCGAGGACGTGATCGACCGACTGGCCGAGGCCCGACTCGAACGCGCGCGTCTCCTCGACGATCCAACAACGCCATTGTTGTGGGTCGTCCTTGATGAGGCGGTGCTGCGCCGCAAGGTCGACGGTCCAGCAGTGATGGCGGAGGCACTACGACACATGGTGGCGCTGGCCAAGATGCACAGGCTCGTCATTCAGGTTCTGCCGTTCACAGCGGGGGCTCATGCGGCGCTGAACGGCTCCGTCAAGCTGATGGAATTTGAGGACGCGCCTCCGCTCGCCTACCTCCAAGGCTTGGGAACTGGCCGCCTGCAAGACGACCCAGCTACGGTCGGCCGCCACCAACTCACCTACGATCTGCTAGTGGCCAGCGCACTGTCACCACAAGAATCCCTGGCCTTGATCGAATCAGTGGCGGAGGATTACGCACATGAGGATCAACCGTGAGTACGACGTGAGCACGGCCACTTGGCGCAAGTCCACGTACAGCGGTGGCGATGGCGGCGACTGCCTGGAGGTCGCCGACGGGCTTTCCGACATCGTTCCCGTTCGGGACTCCAAGGACCCCGACGGCCCGGCGCTCGTGTTCCGGGCGCCGGTGTGGGCGGCGTTCGTCGCGGGCGTCAAGTCCGAGGATCTGCGGGGCGTCTGACACCCACTCGGGGTCCGGGGCTCAAGCCACGGACCCCGAGCCCTCTTTCCAAGGAACGGGCGGAGGGAAGTAACCCACCCACCCTCCCCCTGCCCGACTTTGACCACCCGTGACCGGCTTGCCACAACACGTCACGCCGGTCTAGCGTTCGCGACAACAAACAACCCCGGCAGGTGCGCCAACACCGACCGGGGTCTGACCATCAAGATCCACAGGACTGATCTCGTGGCTTCCAAAGACTCTAACGCCGACGCGTGCGCGTCCGCACTCCCCCACCCCTCCGCCCGCCCCGGTTACGGCAAGCGCAGCGCGCCCGACCAACGCCCTTCCCGGCCCGGCGACTTCTCGCATCTGCCGCGCCGCGAGGCGTCCATCGCCGCCTACCTCGACCGGTTGCCCGAGGGCGCGGACATCTCCGTGAAGACGCTGGCCAAGGTGTTACCGGACTACGGCCAGTGCGCCCTGCGGACGGCGCTGCGGCGCCTGTCGGAAGCCGGTCATCTGCGTCGCGTCACCGAGCACCACATGAGTGACGGCGGCAGTCCCCTCTGGGTGACGCGGACGTACTTCTCCCGTACCGCCCGCGACGACGCCTGGTGGATGGCGCTGTGCGCCGGGAACGTCCCGACCAGCGACCGGCCCGCCTCCCCCGCACCGGATCCCGCCACGGCGCCCCGGCCGCCACGCCGCCCGCACAGCCCCGCCTACGCGTTCCTCGCCGCCCTCGGCCGCGCCGAACCCCGTATGACGCTGTCCGCCGCCGACTGCGACGCGCTCGAAGCGCTCGCCGAGGAATGGCTCGCGCGGGGCGCGACGACCGACGAGTTGCTGGCCGCGCTGACCTCCGGGCTGCCACCGCAGGTCCACCACCCCGGCCGCTTCGCCCGAGGCAGGCTGCTCGCCAAGATGCCGCCCGAGCCGGACCCCGCCCCGGCACGGCCCGCGCGCCCGACGCCCCGGGCACCCCACACCCTCCGCGTCATGGAATGCACCGTCTGCCGTGCCCCCGGGCGCCCCGAGGCGCTGCCCGGAGGCGTCTGCGGCCCCTGCCGGGGCGAGACCCCACCGAACCACCGTCCGGCGGGGCCCACGGCCGACCAGGTCCGGGCCCGCGTCCAGCACTTGCGCGAGGCGGCGACCCGCGCTCCGGCGCTCCCTTAGCCGAGGGCTCGCTCGACGGCCACGGCGAGGGCTTGTGGAGCTTCCTCGGGCGGGAAATGGCCCGCGTCCTCCAGCTCGGTCAGCGTGGCGTTCGGGTACCACCGCAGCCACGTGTCCCGCAGGGCTTCAGCCCCCGCCACGGGATCGTGGGCGCCGGCGATGAGGGCAACCGGTGTCGGGTTGCCCTGGACCCGCTCATGGAAATCGGTCCGCGACCAGGAGTCCAGGTACGCGCGGAAGGCGGCAGTGGAGGCTTGTTCCAGCGAGCGGCTCACCATGGCGTCCAGCCAGGCGTCGTCGTGCCGTTCGGCGGTGGTGGTGTTGATGATCGCCTTCCGGTTGCCCGGCTCCCGGTCGGCCGCCGCGAACAGCTCCCACATCTCTCCTTCGAGCGGCAGGCCGGACGCCGCGACCGGCGCCACCCCGATGATCGAGCGAACGCGCGAGGGGGCGTTCAGCAGCATCAACTGGGCCGCCATCCCGCCCATGGAGTGGCCGACGACCGAGAACGTCTCCCAGCCCAGGTGGTCGGCCACGGCGAGGGCATCGCCGGCGATCTCCTCCATGGTGAAGTCACCGTCGGCGCCCTTCGCCTCGCCGTAGCCACGGCAGTCCAGGAACGCGTAGCTGTACGCGTCCCCGTCGAGGTGCGCGCGCATCCCGTCGAAGCTCGACCGGCCGACGAACCAGTGGTGAAGCAGGAGGGCTCGTCGCGGGCCGGAGCCCTGCACGTCATGCGGAAGGACCTGCGGTGTCACAATTCACCTCTGATCGTGAGAAATCATCAGAGAGCAACTGTCGTGTCCGGTGGCGGGCAGGTCAACGCGCCACGCACAGGCCCGCCGCCATGGGCAAGGCCCGCCTGACACGTGCGTCAGGCGGGCCGAGCGGAGCGGGCTGAGCCGAACGGGCCGAGCGGAGCGGATCGAGCCGAGCGGGTTGAGCCGGCCTCAGCCGGCCATGATGCTGCCGAACTGCGGGGCGCCGTCCGTGGAGACGCCCACGGTGGACGGGGAGAGGAAGCGGGAGCCCGTGGTGACCAGGCGGGTGCCGTCCGAGGGGAGGGTGGTGAGCGCGCCGTTGCCGCCGTCCTCGTAGGTGGCGCCCACCGTCAGGTCGGCCTTCTTGTCACCGTTGAGGTCGGAGAGGAAGACCTCGCCGCCGAAGAGGTCCTCCTTCTCGTTGGCACCCGGGACGCCCGGCGTGTTCTGGTGGAAGTACTGGACGTTGTGCGAGGTGTCGATGCCGGAGGACGAGCCGCGCAGCACGGTCACCGCACCGGTCTCGACCGCGCCGTCGATGCTCTCGTGCGCCACACCGATGGCCAGGTCCTGGAAGCCGTCGCGGTTGATGTCGCCGAGCGCGACCTCGTACCCGAACGCGTCCCCGGCCTCGGAGCTGCCGGGCACCGAGCCGGACTCCTGGGTGACGGTGTCGATCAGATCCACCCTCGGGCCGTCGGCCGAGCCGTGGATGATGTTGACCTTGCCGCCCTTGGTGCTGCCCGGCACGCGGTCGTCGAAGGTCATGCCGGTGACCAGGTCGCCGAAACCGTCGCCGTTGACGTCGCCGATGGCCGTGATCATGCCGGCGGGCAGCCGCTTGGCGCGGGCGCCGACCAGGCCGGAGGCGGTGCCGGGCAGGTAGTAATTGACGTTGTAGTAGGGGGAGTTCTTGTCGTAGGCGCTGACGACGAGATCGGTGTAGCCCTGGCCGGTGACCTCGCCGGCGGTGAGCTGGAGGATGCCGTTGCGGGACTCGCCGAGGATGGGCAGCGCGATGGCCGTATGCGCGCCTGCGGCGCCCGCCCGGCTGAAGCCCGCCTTGAAGACGTGCAGGTTCGAGGACGAGGTGCCGACGGCCAGGTCGCTCCTGCCGTCACGGTCGAAATCGCCGGCGGCCAGCGCCGCGCCGAAGCGGTCGTGCTGCGCGGGGGCGGGGTCGGCGAGGGTGGCGGCGCCGCTGCCGGACAGACCCCCGGCCGCGCCCCACAGGATCTGCACGGTGCCGCCGTCGGTGTCGGAGGCGACGTCCTCCTGCGGGGCGGACACCGCGATGTCGGCGTAGCCGTCGGAGTTGAAGTCACCGGCGGCGAGGGCCGAGCCGAAGAGGTCACCGGCCTCGGCGGCGCCCGGAACGCCCGGGGAGTTCTGGCTCAAAGTGATCCGCCGGGACGCGTCCAGGCCGCGCGCCGAACCGTAGAGCACGGTGACGGCGCCGGCGCCCTTCTTGCCGTCGACAGTGGCGGCGGGCGCGGCGACCGCGAGATCGCGGTAACCGTCGCCGTTGAAGTCACCCTGGCGTCCGTCGGCGGCCGGCGCGGCGCTGTCAGCGCCGCTCGCGGCGGCACTGCCGGCGGCGGAAGCGGTGCCGGTGACGGCCGTCAGCAGCCCGGCCGCCAGAGCGGTGGCGGCCGCGGTGGCCAGGGTCGTACGGAAGTGCTGGGGCATGCGGGACTCTCCTGCTGCCTGCGGGATGGATGCACGCGGCATCCACGGCTGAATGGTGTGCCGCTGCCGCCACAGGCGCGGGCGCGATCCTTCTCCCTTGGCCCGAGCGGCAGTTGACGCTCACAAGACCCGCGACGACCGGAGAGAGTTGTAGGGGAAGGGTGAAGACGGCGTGAAATGGACGTGTGGCGAGAGAACGCCGCCGGGGCGACACCCTTCGGAAAGGGTGCCGCCCCGGCGAACGTTGAGGACGAGTGATCCGGGAGGATCAGAAGTCCATGTCACCGCCCGGCATGCCGCCCGGAGCGCCGCCGGCGGCGGCCTTCTCCGGCTTGTCGGCGATGACGGCCTCGGTGGTGAGGAACAGCGCGGCGATGGAGGCGGCGTTCTGCAGAGCGGAACGGGTCACCTTCGCCGGGTCGATGATGCCCTCGGCGATCATGTCGACGTACTCACCGGTCGCGGCGTTCAGACCGTGGCCGATGGGCAGGTTGCGCACCTTCTCCACCACGACGCCACCCTCAAGGCCGCCGTTGACGGAGATCTGCTTCAGCGGGGCCTCCAGGGCCAGCTTCACAGCGTTGGCGCCAGTGGCCTCGTCGCCGTCGAGCTCAAGCTTCTCGAAGACCTGGGAAGCCTGGAGCAGAGCCACGCCACCACCGGCGACGATGCCCTCCTCGACGGCCGCCTTCGCGTTGCGAACGGCGTCCTCGATGCGGTGCTTGCGCTCCTTGAGCTCGACCTCGGTGGCGGCACCGGCCTTGATGACGGCCACGCCGCCGGCCAGCTTCGCCAGACGCTCCTGGAGCTTCTCGCGGTCGTAGTCCGAGTCGCTGTTCTCGATCTCGGCGCGGATCTGGTTCACGCGGCCCTGGACCTGGTCGCTGTCGCCGGCACCGTCGACGATGGTGGTCTCGTCCTTGGTGATGACGACCTTGCGGGCACGGCCCAGCAGGTCGAGACCGGCGTTCTCCAGCTTGAGGCCGACCTCCTCGGAGATGACGGTGCCACCGGTGAGGATGGCGATGTCGCCGAGCATGGCCTTGCGGCGGTCACCGAAGCCCGGGGCCTTGACGGCGACGGACTTGAAGGTGCCACGGATCTTGTTGACGACCAGGGTCGACAGGGCCTCGCCCTCGACGTCCTCGGCGATGATCAGCAGCGGCTTGCCGGACTGCATGACCTTCTCCAGCAGCGGAAGGAGGTCCTTCACATTGCTGATCTTGGAGTTGACGATGAGGATGTACGGGTCGTCGAGCGACGCCTCCATACGCTCCATGTCGGTGGCGAAGTACGCCGAGATGTAGCCCTTGTCGAAGCGCATACCCTCGGTGAGCTCCAGCTCCAGACCGAAGGTCTGGGACTCCTCGACGGTGATGACGCCTTCCTTGCCGACCTTGTCCATCGCCTCGGCGATGAGCTCGCCGATCTGGGTGTCGGCGGCGGAGATGGAGGCGGTGGAGGCGATCTGCTCCTTGGTCTCCACATCCTTGGCCTGCTCCAGCAGGGCGGCGGAGACGGCCTCGACGGCCTTCTCGATGCCGCGCTTGAGGGCCATCGGGTTGGCGCCGGCGGCTACGTTGCGCAGGCCCTCGCGGACCAGCGCCTGCGCCAGGACGGTCGCGGTCGTCGTGCCGTCACCGGCGACGTCGTCCGTCTTCTTCGCGACCTCCTTGACCAGCTCGGCGCCGATCTTCTCGTACGGGTCCTCGAGCTCGATCTCCTTGGCGATGGAAACACCATCGTTGGTGATCGTGGGGGCGCCCCACTTCTTCTCGAGGACGACGTTGCGGCCCTTGGGGCCGAGGGTGACCTTGACGGCGTCGGCGAGCTGGTTCATCCCGCGCTCGAGACCGCGCCGTGCCTCCTCGTCGAACGCGATGATCTTGGCCATGTGAAGTGGTCCTCCCGGACGGGGTGGATTGCTCCGGACCGAGAGGCGCCCGCGACGGACGGCCAGCGTGCCCGGTGGTTCCTTGCCCCACCGCGCCTGCGGGCCTCACCGGCCCGGTCCAAGTTCTGTCACTCTCACTGGGAGAGTGCTAACGCAATGATTAGCACTCGACCCCCGAGAGTGCAAGCGGCTCCAACGGAGTCTCGTATCGGGGTGGCGGTCGGGCGACGGGTGGGCGCAAGCGGCTCCAGCGGAGTCTTGTATAGGGGCGGTGGTCGGGCGACGGGTGGGCGCAAGCGGCTCCAGCGGAGTCTCGTAGAGGGGTGCGGGCCTCCCGGCGGACGGCAGGAGGCCCGCACCCCCCGAGGGGTGCGGGCCTCCTTGACGCTGCAGTCGGTCGGCGCTTCAGCCGGCCGCCACCCGGACCATGTCCGCCTGCGGCCCCTTCTGGCCCTGCGAGATCTCGAACTCGACCCGCTGACCCTCCTCAAGGGTGCGGTAGCCGTCCATCTGGATCGCGCTGTAGTGGACGAAAACATCCGCACCACCGTCGACCGCGATGAAGCCGTACCCCTTCTCCGCGTTGAACCACTTGACGGTGCCCTGAGCCATGCCTAACTCCCCTATTACTGGCCCTTGCACAGGACCGCACTCCGCGACCCCGGGTCAGACCTCACCCCGCGAGAGGCCCGTGGGGTGTGCGCCGGAACGCGTCGACCGCCGCTGAATGTATCTGCACCACTGCCCAGCGCAACAGGTCAATCGGACGAGAATTCTGGGGCCCATGGAATCGGCGATATGCCGCGATTCCCCTTTATCCCGGGCGAGTCGGGCCGGGCATAGCGGCACCTAGGCGGCAAAAGCCGCACACACTTTGCGCACAACTCGGCGCGGTCTCATATGCGTTCGGCATGCGCGCGGAGCGGGATCGCCACAATGGTATCCCCTTTAACGACACGGAATTGCCCCGTCCGCTTTTCGGCGAACGGGGCAATTCACGTCACGCGGGGGAAGGGATGGCGCGAATCAGCACCCGCCGGCCACGGCGGGAATGATCGACACACCGGCGCCCTCCGGCGTCGGCGTCTCCAGACCCTGCTCGAAACGCACGTCGTCGTCGTTGACATACACATTCACGAAACGGCGCAGCTTGCCCGCGTCGTCCAGCACACGGGCCGCGATGCCCTGGTGGTTCTTCTCCAGGTCGGCGATCACCTCGGCCAGGGTCGCGCCCTGGGCGGGGACCTCGGCCTTGCCACCGGTGTACGTGCGGAGAATGGTGGGGATGCGGACGTTGACGCTCATGGTTCTGCCTTCCAGCGACGGGTGCGAGTTCGGTGCTGCCAGCGGCGGCGTACGGGCGGGGCTCAGCCGGCCAGGCCGGCCGCGCGGAACGCGTCCAGGCTCGGGCGGATGGTGGCTGTGGGCCCGGTGGTGGGTGCGACGGCGTCAAGCGTCTTGAGGCCGTCACCGGTGTTGAGGACGACGGTGGACAGGGACGGGTCGAGCAGACCGTTCTCGATGAGCTTCTTGGTCACACCGACGGTCACCCCGCCGGCGGTCTCCGCGAAGATCCCTTCCGTCCGCGCCAGCAGCTTGATCGCGTCCACGATCTGCTCGTCGTCGACATCCTCCACCGCGCCGCCCGTCCGACGCGCGATGTCGAGCACGTACGGCCCGTCGGCCGGGTTGCCGATGGCCAGCGACTTGGCGATGGTGTTCGGCTTCTGCGGCCGCACCACGTCGTGGCCGGCCTTGAAGGCCGCCGAGACCGGCGAGCAGCCCTCGGCCTGCGCGCCGAAGATCTTGTACGGCTTGTCCTCGACGAGCCCGAGCGCGATCAGCTCCTTCAGGCCCTTGTCGATCTTCGTGAGCTGCGAACCCGAGGCGATCGGGATGACGAGCTGGTCCGGCAGCCGCCAGCCGAGCTGCTCGCAGATCTCGTACGCCAGCGTCTTGGAGCCCTCGCCGTAGTAGGGGCGCAGGTTGACGTTGACGAAGCCCCAGCCCTCGCCCAGCGGGTCGCCGATGAGCTCCGAGCAGAAGCGGTTGACGTCGTCGTAGTTGCCCTCGATGCCGACCAGCTCGCCGCCGTACACCGCGGCCATGACGACCTTGCCCGCCTCCAGGTCGTGCGGGATGAACACGCAGGAGCGGAAACCGGCGCGGGCCGCCGCGGCGCCGACCGCGCCGGCGAGGTTGCCCGTGGAGGAGCAGGACAGCGTGGTGAAGCCGAAGGCGCGGGCGGCCTCGACGGCGATGGCCACGACGCGGTCCTTGAAGGAGTGCGTCGGGTTGCCGGAGTCGTCCTTGACGTACAGGCCGCCGGTGACGCCCAGCTCACGGGCGAGGTTGTCGGCCTTGACGAGCTTGGTGAAGCCCGGGTTCAGGTTCGGCTTCTCGGCCACGTCGGTGGGGACGGGCAGCAGCGGGGCGTAGCGCCAGATGTTGTCGGGACCGGCCTCGATCCGCTTCCGCAGGCTTTCCGGATCGCCGCTCGGCAGGTCGTAGGCGACTTCGAGCGGCCCGAAACATTCCTGGCAGGCGAAGATCGGGCCGAGGTCGAAGCGCTGTCCGCACTCGCGGCACGAGAGTGCGACGGCGGGACCGAGAGCGACGGAGGGAGTGGTTTCGGTGACTTGCACAGCCATGGAGGCGAGGCCCTTTCTCCTCATCTTCCTCGCGGCGCATCTCGCCACGAGACGGATTTGGCACCTTCCCTAGCCGGGAGCCTCGCGCGCACTGTGATCATGGCGGAGACCGGCTGGAGGGTTGCCGGGGCTTCAACGGGCCGTTTCCCTCTGCCCCTCTGGATGAGCGGTATGGCACTGGGCCGAAACCCAGGCGTTTGTGGTGCGGCACCCCCGACATGCGACGGTCATCCGCGTTGTTCAAGACTGTAACCGAAGGCCCGGACGGTTGAGATAGTCGTCCGAACCGCGAGATGGATCACACCGGCCGGCTCTTTTGGCGGCCACGAGGAGTCGTAGACGTGCTGGAAGAGGTGGAGCGCTGGCTTGGCAGCCGCTCCTGGTCCGCCGCCGAGCGCCCGCTCGGCCGGCTGCTGGACGCCAAACGGCAGACGGGCCTGACGGTCAGCGTAGTGCTGCCCGCGCTCGACGAGGAGGCGACGGTCGGCGCGATCGTCGCGGCGATCCGCGCGGACCTGATGACGGGCGCGGTCCCCCTGGTCGACGAGCTGGTGGTGCTGGACTCGGGCTCCGCCGACCGTACGGCCGAGGTCGCGGCGGCGGCCGGCGCGCGGGTCGTCCGCCGGGACAGCGTCCTGCCGCGCCTGCCCGCCCTGCCCGGCAAGGGCGAGGTGCTGTGGCGCTCCCTGCTCGCCACCTGCGGCGACATCGTCTGCTTCGTGGACGCCGACCTGCGCGAGTTCTCGTCCGACTTCGTCTCCGGGATCGTCGGGCCGCTGCTGACCGACCCGGAGATCCAGTTCGTCAAGGCGATGTACGACCGGCCGCTGGAGACCGGCTCCGGCGGCGGGCCCGGCCAGGGCGGCCGGGTCACCGAGCTGGTCGCCCGCCCGCTGCTGAACCTGCACTGGCCGCGGCTGGCCGGCTTCGTCCAGCCGCTGGGCGGGGAGTACGCGGCCCGGCGCTCGCTGCTGGAGAGGCTGCCGTTCCCGGTCGGCTACGGCGTCGAGCTGGGCCTGCTCGTCGACGCGCTGCACACCGTCGGCCTCGACGCCCTCGCCCAGGTCGACGTGGGCGTGCGCAAGCACCGCCACCAGGACGGCCAGGCGCTGGGAAGGATGGCGGCGGCGATCTACCGGACCGCCCAACTGCGCCTGACCCGTGGCCACTTGGTGCGTCCCCAGCTCACCCAGTTCGAGCGCGGCGAGAGCGGTTTCGTCCCGCGCACCACGGAGGTGGACACCGAGGAGCGGCCGCCCATGGCCGAAATACCGGAGTACGCCGCACGCCGCGCGGCCTGAGCGCCCTCCGTACGTTTGCGCGGATCTGTCGCGGGTTAGTCTCGCGGCATGGTTTCCGAGCGCAGTGGTGCCGAGGTTCTCGTCGCGTCCAACCGCGGTCCGGTCTCCTACGCCCTGGGCGAGGACGGCGCGCTGACCGCCCGGCGGGGCGGCGGCGGTCTGGTCTCCGGGCTGTCCGCCATCGGTCCGGACACGGACGCGATATGGGTGTGCGCCGCGCTCGGCGAGGGCGACCGGGAGGCCGTACGGCGCACCGGCGGCGCGCTCGACCCCGCGGAGACCGGCGGCCAGCGCGTCCGGATGCTGGACATTCCCGCGGACGTCTACGCCGACGCCTACAACGGCATCGCCAATTCCGTCCTGTGGTTCGTCCACCACATGCTCTACCAGACGCCGCTGGAGCCCGCCTTCGACGCGGACTTCCGCGCCCGGTGGGCGTCCTACCGGGCGTACAACGCCGCGTTCGCCGACGAGCTCGCCGCGCAGGCGGCGCCCGGCGCGGCCGTCCTCGTCCAGGACTACCACCTGGCGCTGGTGCCCGGCATGCTCCGCGAGCGCCGGCCCGACCTGCGCATCGCCCACTTCTCGCACACCCCCTGGGCGCCCGCCGAATACTTCGCGATGCTCCCCGACGACATCCGCCGCGAGCTGGCGGCGGGCCTCCTCGGCGCGGACCACGCGAACTTCCTGACCCAGCGGTGGGCGCGGGCGTTCATGGGCTGCTGCCAGGACGCGCTGGGCGCGGACTGCGAAGCCTTCCGGCCGCGCGAGGAGTCGCCGTACCTCCTCTCGGCGGTGCCCGGTGGCGAGCCGCACCGGACGTCGATCGGGGTGTACGGCCTCGGCGCGGACGCCGCGTTCCTCCAGGAGCGGGCGCACCGCCCGGATGTCGAGGAGCGGCTCGCGGCGCTGCGCGCGCAGGTCGGTGGGGCGGAGCGCCGGACCATCGTCCGCGTGGACCGCACCGAGCTGTCCAAGAACATCGTGCGCGGCCTGCTGGCCTATCGCCGGCTGCTGGCCGACCGCCCCGAGTGGCGCGAGCGGGTGGTGCACGTCGCGTTCGCCTATCCCTCGCGCCAGGACCTGGCCGTCTACCGCGAGTACACCGCGCAGGTCGACCGGCTGGCCGAGGAGATCAACGCCGAGTACGGCACGCCCGGTTGGCGGCCCGTCGTCCTGCACGTCAAGGACGACTTCGCCCGCTCGCTCGCCGCCTACCGCCTCGCGGACGTGGCGCTGGTCAATCCGATCCGGGACGGCATGAACCTCGTCGCCAAGGAGATCCCGGTGGTCTCCGACCACGGCTGCGCGCTGGTCCTCTCGCGGGAGGCGGGCGCGCACGAGGAGCTGGGCAAGGACGCGCTGACGGTCAATCCGTACGACATCACGGCCACCGCCGAGGCGCTGCACACGGCGCTGTCGATGGACGGCGGCGAGCGCGCCGAGCGCACCAAGCGCCTGGCCGCGGCCGCCACGGCGCTGCCGCCGGCCCGGTGGTTCCTGGACCAGTTGAACGCGCTGCGGGGGTAGGCGGGTCTTCCGGGTCAGACCGGGTGTGGCGGGGGCGCCGCCTCGTAGGCGGGGGTCAAGCGCCCGGCCGTGGCGTTCCGGCCAGTCGGTCCGCGAGCGCGCCGAGCAGGGCGACGACTCCCGCCGGTCCGTCGACGACCAGGTCGGCGCGCTCGGCGAGTTCGGCGACCTCCGCGCTGCCGCTGCACACCAGCACGCCGTTCAGGCCGTCCGAGCGCAGCTTCTCGACGGCGGCGAAGGCGGCGAGATCGCCGAGGTCGTCGCCGGCGTAGAGAACGGTGGTGGCGCCGGTCTCGCGCACCCAGTCGGCGAGCGCCACGCCCTTGTCGACGCCCGGCGGGCGCAGTTCGAGGACCAGGCGGCCCGGCTCGACGATCAGGCCGTGGCGTTCGGCCAGCGCCGAGAGCGGGCCGCGCAGCCGGTCGAAGGCGCCCTGGGGATCGGCGGCGCGGCGGGTGTGCACGGCGACGGCGCGGCCGCCCTTGGTCTCGATGGCCGACTCCACCCAGGTGCCGTGCCAGACACCGGTGCGGTCCAGGACGCCGGGGAGTTCGGCCTGGACGGCGGCGACTCCGGGGTGCGGGGCGGGGGCGTTGACGGTGCCGGTCGCCGCGTCCCAGCGCTCGGCGCCGTAGTGTCCGAGGACGACGAGGTGGTCGAGGCCGGGGACGCCCGTGACTCCGGAGAGGCGCACGGCGACGCCGGCCGGGCGGCCGGTGATCACCGCGGCGGCGCGCAGCCGGGGCGCCAGCCGGCCGAGGGCGGCGGTGGCGCCGGGATGGGCGCTGGCCTTTTCGGGGTCGGGGACGATGTCGGCGAGGGTGCCGTCGAAGTCGAGGGCGATCACGGCGCGTTCGGGCCGGTCCAGGAACGCGGCGAGGCCGTCACGGCCCGCTGCGGTGTCCGGGGTGGGGAGGGGGTGCGGCGCGGAGTTCGGGTGGCTGCCCATGGCGCCGACCCTACCGGCGGGCCGAGGGCGCGCGCCGGGTGTACGGAAGCATCGGGGCGTCGGCCCGCGGGTCCCCGGCGCGCGCACGGGCCGCGCGCGGGGGCGGGCCGGAAACGGGGCCGGGGACGGGCCGGTGGCGGGCCCGCTTCGCCGGTCAGCGGCGGGCGCGCCGGGCGTCGCGCACGCGGCGCAGGCGGTTGATGGTGACCGGGTCGTGGGCGAGCGCGCGGGGGTCGTCCAACAGGGCGTTCAGGAGTTGGTAGTAGCGGGTCGGGGAGATGCCGAGGCGCTCGCGGATGACGCGCTCCTTGGCGCCGGGCCCCGGCCAGGAGCGGCGCTCGACCGCGAGGACCGCTTCGTCCCCGGCGGACAGGGCGGCCGCGCGCGGCCCGGCGCCGGGGCCACCCGCGCCGGGACCGCCCGCGTCGCCGGGTCCCCGCGCGTCGCCGCCGCCCGTCCCGCTCGTCATCACGGTTTCCACGATAAGCCCACGGTCGGACAACACCCGGCGCGCCGGCCGGCCGGTCACTCGGCGGTGTTGTCCGCCATGTCGGCGGCGTTCTGGATGTCGGTGAGCACGCCCTCCGGGTTGCCCTTGGGGCCGACCGCGGCGCCCATCTTGGCCTTGACGGTCTTGGAGATCATCGGCCAGGAGGTCTTGTTCGCCGGGTAGAACTCGGCGGTGCCGAGCTGCTTGAGGAAGCCGTGCAGCTTGGCGTACTTGTCGTCGGCCAGCATCGCCTGGGAGGCCGAGGCGGTGACCGGCAGCAGGCCGTACTCGCCCGAGAACTTCAGCACGTTCTCCCGGCTGTAGACGAAGTCCAGGAACTTGCCGGCCTGTGCGCGGTGGCCGTTGTGCTTGAACGCCATCATCCAGTCGGCGACGCCCATGGTGGCCTTGGCCTTGCCGTTGATGCCGGGCAGCTCGACGGTGCCGTAGTCGATGCCCTTGGCCTCGGCCTGCTTCATGAGGGTGGGGTGCCCGTTGAGCATGCCCACCTCGCCGTTGGCGAAGCCCTGGAACGCCTCGCCGCGGTTGAGGTCGGCGGGCTCGATGCCGGTCAGCCCCTTGCCGACGAGTTCCTTCTGGACCCACTGGAAGGTCTTGATGTTCTCCGGCGAGTCGATCGTGTACTTGTCGATGCTGTCGGTGTAGCCGCCGCCCCCGCTGAGCATCCACATCAGCGTCTCGGCCTGCGTCTCCTCCGGGCCGAGCGGCAGCGCGAAGGGCATCTTGACGCCGCGCGCCTTCAGCCGCTCGGCGTCGCGGGCTATCTCGTCCCAGCTCTCCGGGGGGTCGGTGATGCCAGCCTGCGCGAAGAGCTTCTTGTTGTAGAACAGCCGCCGGGTGCTGGCGGCGAAGGGCAGGCCGTACTGGACGCGGTTGTACTCGCCGGCCTCGGCCAGGGAGGTGGTGAAGTCGGCCTGGACGGGGATGGAGAGCAGCTCGTCGGCGCTGTAGAGCTTGTCCTTGGCGGCGTAGTCGGCGTACGCGCCGATCTGCGCCAGGTCCGGTGCCTTGCCGGCCTTGACCAGGTCCTCGACCTTCTTGTCGACATCGGTCCAGCTATAGACGTCGACGTCGATCTTGATGCCCGGGTTCTTCTTCTCGAAGGCCCGGCTGACCTCGGCCCAGTAGTTCTCGGAACTGTTGGCCTGGCTGTCGCCGTAGTCCGCCGCGATCAGTTTGAGGGTGACCTCGTCGCCGTCCGGGCCGCTGCCGCAGCCGGCGAGAGTCAGTGTCATGGCTGTGGCGAGTCCCGCCGCCGCCAGGCTCAAGTACCGCCGCTGCACCGCTATTACCGCCCTTTTGTGCCGTTAATTTCGCGCTTGCTCGGTGTGCCCATGCGCAGCCGCGGGGATCGCCCCCGACCGGCATGAACCGCGAGTCTCCCCCGCGCACCTACACAAGGTCTACACCACTGTTCATCTCGCTTACATATCGCCCTTCCCACACGGAGATCACGAGACCGGGCGACGGTCAGGCCAATACCGCCGTACGGCGAGTGGACTAGACCTTTCAGGGCCTCTCGCGCGAAACTGTCCCCGTGAGACACGTCATCGCCCTCGATGTGGGCGGCACCGGGATGAAGGCCGCCCTCGTGGGGGCGGACGGCACGCTGCTGTACGAGGCGCGGCGCCCCACCGGGCGCGAACGCGGCCCCGGCGAGGTCGTCGAGACCATCCTCGGCTTCGCCGCCGAGCTGCGCGCCCTCGGCGAGGAACGTTTCGGCCGCCCCGCCGCGGCCGCCGGGGTCGCGGTCCCCGGCATCGTCGACGAGGCGGGCGGCATCGCCGTCTACGCCGCCAACCTCGGCTGGCGGGACGTGCCGATGCGGGCCCTGCTCTCCGAACGGCTCGGCGGCGTACCCGTCGCCCTCGGCCACGACGTGCGCACCGGCGGCCTGGCCGAGGGCCGGATCGGCGCCGGCAAGGACGCCGACCGCTTCCTGTTCGTGCCCCTGGGCACCGGCATCGCGGGCGCCATCGGCATCGCCGGCCGCATCGAGGCCGGCGCCCACGGCGGCGCCGGCGAGATCGGCCACATCGTCGTACGGCCCGACGGGCCCCTGTGCGGCTGCGGCCGGCGCGGCTGCCTGGAGACGCTCGCCTCGGCCGCCGCGGTCGGCCGCGAGTGGGCCGCCGCGTGCGGCGACCCGGGGGCGGGCGCGGCGGACGCGGCCAAGGCCGTGGAGTCGGGCGACGCGCGCGCCCGGGCCGTCTGGCAGGCCGCCGTCGACGCCCTCGCCGACGGCCTGGTCACCGCGCTGACCCTCCTCGACCCGCGCACGCTGATCATCGGCGGCGGGCTGGCGGAGGCCGGCGACACGCTGTTCACGCCTCTGCGGGAAGCGGTCCGGCAGCGCGTTACCTTCCAGCGGCTCCCCTCGATCGTTCCGGCGGCCCTCGGGGACGCCGCCGGGTGCCTGGGCGCAGGACTGCTCGCCTGGGATCTTCTCTCCACGGAGGTAACCGCCTGATGGCCCAGCAACAATCCGCGGGACGGCCCGCGCAGCCCCGGCGCACCGTCCTGTCCGGCGCCCGCCTCGCCCGCCCGTCCGGCGTCGTCGAAAGCGGCCGGATCACCGTCGAGGGCCGCCGCATCGCCGACATCCGCAGCCGCGACCTCGACGCCGGCGCGGACGGGCGGCGCCCCGGCGACCGGGCCGACGAGGGCCGGCGGCGCACCGACGCCGACCGGTCCGGGGACACCCGCACCGTCGACCTGACCGGCCACCTCATCGTCCCCGGCTTCATCGACCTGCACGTCCACGGCGGGGGCGGCGGCTCCTTCTCCTCCGCCGACCCCGAGGAGTGCCTGACGGTCGCCCGCACCCACCGCGGGCACGGCACCACCACCATGGTCGCCTCCACCGTCACCGGCGACCTGGACGCGCTCGCCCGGCAGGCCGCGGTGCTCGCCGAACTCGTCCAGCAGGGCGAGCTGGCCGGCATCCACTTCGAGGGCCCGTTCATCTCCCCGCAGCGCTGCGGCGCCCACCAGCCCGAGCTGCTGCGCGACCCCGACCCGGCCGACGTGCGCAAACTCCTGGACGCCGCCCAGGGCGCCGCGGCGATGATGACCGTCGCGCCCGAACTGCCCGGCGGGCTGCGGTCCGTACGGCTGCTCGCCGACGACGGCGTGATCGCGGCGGTCGGCCACACCGACTCCACCTACGACGCCACCCGCGAGGCCATCGACGCGGGCGCCACCGTCGCCACCCACCTCTTCAACGCGATGCCCGCCCTCGGCCACCGCGCGCCGGGCCCCGTCGCCGCCCTCCTGGAGGACGAGCGGGTCACCGTCGAGCTGATCAACGACGGCACCCATCTGCACGCCGCCGTCCTCCAGATGGCCTTCCGCGCCGCCGGTGCCGACCGCGTCGCGTTCATCACCGACGCGATGGGCGCGGCCGGCATGAACGACGGGATGTACCCGCTCGGCCCGATGCGCGTCGAGGTGAGGGACGGCGTCGCCAGGATCAGCGAGGGGCCGACCGCGGGCTCCATCGCCGGCTCCACCCTCACCCTGGACCGCGCCTTCCGACGCGCCGTCACCGTCGACCACCTGACGATCGACCAGACCGTCCGGGCACTTTCGGCCAACCCCGCCCGCCTCCTGGGCATCGATGACCGGACCGGCTCGCTGGAGACCGGCAAGGACGCCGACCTGGTGGTCTTCGACGCCGCGTACGAAGTGGTGGGCGTCATGCGCGCGGGGGAATGGGTGGTCCGGCCGGCGGGGGTCTGACCGCTCCGGGTCTGGGCCAACCCCCCTCAGCGATGGCATGATCGCTCGCGCACTTGTCCGCATGCCACCGCCGAGCGCGGTCGCCAGACCAGTGGCCGTCCAAGAGGCGGCCGCCGCGCCACCCCATGCTCGGCACACGCCGCCCGGCCGGGCACCGCCCACCGGCTCGGACGCCCGAGCACCGCGCGGGAGGGGGAAGAATGATCCTCACGGTCACGCTCAACGCCGCCCTCGACCTGACCTATCGCGTGCCCCGGCTCCGGACGCACACCACCCACCGAATCACCGAGGTCACCGAACGCCCCGGCGGCAAGGGCCTGAACGTCGCCCGCGTCCTGGCCGCGCTCGGCCACCGGACCGTCGCCACCGGCTTCGCGGGCGGCGGCACCGGCGACGCGCTGCGGGCCCTGCTGACAGCCGAGACCGGCGTCACCGACGCCCTGGTCCCGGTCGGCGGCGCCACCCGCCGCACGGTCGCCGTCGTCGACGACGCCACCGGTGACACCACCCAGCTCAACGAACCGGGCCCGACCGTCTCGCCCGCCGAATGGGAGACCTTCCTCGGCACCTACCAGGACCTGCTCGGCGACGCGCGGGCGGTGGCGCTGTGCGGCAGCCTCCCGCCGGGCGTCCCGGTCGATGTCTACGCCCGTCTGACCCGCGCCGCGCGCGCCGCGGGCGTCCCGGTCCTGCTGGACACCAGCGGCGAACCCCTGCGCCGCGGCCTCGCCGCCCGCCCCGACCTCGCCAAACCCAACGCCGACGAACTCGCCGCGCTCACCGGCAGCACCGAACCCCTGCGCGCCGCCCGCGACGCCCGCCGCCGCGGTGCCCACGCCGTCGCCGCGTCCCTGGGCCCCGACGGCATGCTCGCCGTCACCGCCGACGGCACCTGGCAGGCCACTCCGCCCCGCCGTCTGACGGGCAATCCCACCGGCGCGGGTGACTCCGCCGTGGCGGGCCTGCTCTCCGCCCTCGTCGAGAACCTGCCCTGGCCGGACCGCCTGATCCGCGCGGTGGCCCTGTCCGCCGCCACCGTCCGGGCCCCGGCGGCAGGGGAGTTCGACCTGGCGACCTACGAAGAGCTGCTCAAGAGCGTGGCGGTGACGACCCATCCGTCGGCGTGAGCGGGCCGCTCACGGGGAGGGCGGCGTGAGGTGTCCGCGCGGTGTGTGTCGTACGGGACGGCGTGTGCCGTAGGGGAGGCCGCGTGTCGTACGGAACGGCCTGTGTCGTAGCGGGACGCGGCCGGCGGCGCTACTTGTCCGCGAGCCAGAGCTTGTCGAGGTTGACCTCGCACTGATTGCCGCTCTCGCAGGACAACTTGACGGTGTTCGTGCCCTCGTTGAGCTGGATGTACGACCAGGTCTTGGTCCAGCCCTTGTCCCAGGCGCCCTCGGGGGCGCCGGCGAAGTTCTTCATGTTGGCCGGCCGCGTCTCGGCCTTGCCGTTCACGCTGAGGGTGAGGTTCGCGTCCTTGCCGGGCACGCCGTAGCCGACCCACAGCTTGTACTGGCCGGCCTTGTGGACGTCCACTGTCCACGTGGCGGAGGCACCGGGTGTGTTCATGCCCGCCACATACGCGCCGCTCGCCGAGCGGGCGCCGGGGACGTCCTTCGCCGTGGTCGCGCCGCCCTCCAGGCGCAAGCCGCCCGCCTCGATCTTGGGCAGCGCGCCGGGCGTGGGCTTGGTGGTGGGGTCCTCGTTCGGCGCCACCGAGTCGCCCGCCGTGGGGCCGGGCTTGCCGGCGGAGCTCTCGGCCTCCCCCTTGCCGTTGGTGAGCATCGCGACGCCGATGCCTATGCACACCACCGCGACCACCGCGACGGCCGCAATCAGCAGGCCGTTGCGGTTGCGGCGGGGCTCCTGGCCGTGGCCGGGGGCCGGCACGGGCCGGGTGCGGTCGCCGCCGGGCAGCGTCTCGGGTGCGGCGTAGTGGGCGTTGCGCTGTCCGTAGGTCGCCTGCTGCTGCGGGGCCTGCGGGCCGCCGTACTGCCGCTGGCCGACCGCGCGCACCTGGTTGTAGGAGGTCCTCGGGACACCCGGCTGCCGCGTCGCCGCGCCGTCGCCCGACGGGCCCTGCGCCCCGCCCTCGCCGCCTTCCGAGCGGTAGAGGTAGGCGAACGGGTCGTCGTTCTCCGGCGTGTCCGCGCCGTTGTTGCCGGCCGTCATTCCGTGTCACTCCCAAGCGATCTGTACGCGTCAGTACGCGTTCGCACGTCACTGCGCGAACTGTCTCTTTCGGGCCCCCGGCGGCGCCGCGCCGCATCGGCGCAGCCTACCCCGTTCGCCTCATGCCACGCCGGTCCCCGACAGCCACAAGATCGCTACAGATCGGTGAACGGCAGGTGGGCCGGGACGGCGGGTACGGATGTGAGACGCGGCACCCGCCGCTCTCAGCCGGCCCGCCGGTTCGCCTTCGACCGGGACCGCTTCTCGACGTACATCCGCTGGTCGGCCGAGGCGAGCACCTCCTCGGCCGTCATGCCGCAGCTCGCCCAGCCGATGCCGAAGCTGGCGCCGACCCGCACCGCCCGGCCGTCCACCCGGATCGGCGGGATGATGGCGTTCCGCAGCCGGACCGCGAGGTCCTGGGCGTCGGCCGTGCCCAGGCCGTCGGCGAGCACCACGAACTCGTCGCCGCCGAGCCGGGCGACCGTATCGCCGTCGCGGACGCCGCTGGTCAGCCGGCGTGCGACCTCGATGAGCACCGCGTCACCGGTGTGGTGCCCGAAGCGGTCGTTGATCGACTTGAAGCCGTCCAGGTCGCAGAAGAGGACCGCGAGCCCCTTGGAGCCGTCGTCCGTGCCGGTGTCCGGGGGCGCCACGGTGTGCACGTGGTGGTCGTAGGGAGCCGGGCTCTTGCCCTCGAACCCGTCGATGCCCTCGAACGGCTCCCTGCCGTGCCCCCGCAGGCCCGGCGGGTCCGAGGAGAGCGTGGCCGACGAGGCGTAGGCGTCGGCGAGCGAGCTGGGCGGGCGGGAGCAGAGCCGGGCGCCGAGCCGGGTGCGCAGCTCGGCGCTGTTGGGCAGCCCGGTCAGCGAATCGTGGCTGGCGCGGTGCGCGAGCTGGAGTTCGTGCCGCTTGCGCTCCTCGATGTCCTCGACGTGGGTGAGCAGGAACCGGGGCCCGTCGGCGGTGTCGGCGACGACGGAGTTGCGCAGCGAGACCCACACGTACGTGCCGTCGCGGCGGGCCAGCCGCAGCTCGGCGCGGCCGCCCTCGGCCGAGGTGCGCAGCAGCGTCCCGATGTCCTCGGGGTGGACCAGGTCGGAGAAGGAGTAGCGGCGCATGGCGGAGGCCGGGCGGCCCAGCAGCCGGCACAGCGCGTCGTTGGTGCGCAGCAGGCGGCCGTGCTGGTCGCCGCCCATCTCGGCCACGGCCATGCCGCTGGGCGCGTACTCGAAAGCCTGGCGGAAGCTTTCCTCACTGGCGCGCAGGGCCTGCTGCTCGCGCTCCAGGCGGACCAGCGCGCGCTGCATGTTGGCCCGCAGCCGGGCGTTGCTGATCGCGATGGCGGCCTGGAACGCGTACATCTGGAGCGCTTCCTGGCCCCAGGCGCCGGGGCGCCGGCCGTTGCGGGGCCGGTCGACGGAGATCACGCCGAGCAGCTCGCCGCCGCCGTTGGCCGCCGCGTACATGGGCGCGAAGAGGCGGTCCATGGGGTGCCACTCGTCGGGGAAGCGGGGCGCGGGCCCGGCGGTGTGCCACTGCGGGACGTCGTCGTCGTCCAGCACCCAGCCCTCGGTGTGCGGGATGAAGCACAGGTCGCCCCACCGCTCGCCCATCGACAGCCGGCGGTCCCAGGACGTCCGGGAGCCGACGCGCCCGGCCATCAGCGCCTCGGCGCCCGCGCTGCCGGCGACCGCGGCCACGACGAGATCGCCGTCCGGGCGGACGAGGTTGACGGCCGACAGCTCATAGCCGAGCCCGGCGACGGCGCCGTCGGCGACCGCCTGCAAGGTGTCCGCAAGGCTGCGTGCGGTGTTCAGCTCGGCGACCACTTGGTGCAGTTGCCGCAGGGTCGCAAGACGGACGTATGGCTCCGACTCGGTCTCCATCGCTCGCTCTCCCTGAGACCTCGACAGCAACTCCAGGATTCTTTGTCGTCCGATTCCTCGCTCACTGAATCACAGTGAGCTGTTCACTCGGTACACAGGGTCAACAATTTGCGGGCGCTGTGACTCAAGTCACAGCAGATCAGGAGTGGTTCGGGAGCCCCCGGGGAACCCTGCCGGGTTCCCTCCCGAAGGCCCCTCCCCTTCTTCGTGAACGCAAATCCGGGCCCGCCGCCCGTCTCCGCCCTCGGACCTAGGACGCGACTGGTCCCAGGGCCCGATGCGCGCCCGGGCCGGGCGGCGTTAGCGTGCCTGGCGTGTTCACGAAAACGCCTGTCACAGCCCAGCCCGCCACCGCCGGCGCCGCCGCCGCGCCCGTCGTCGCGCCCGCGTCCGTACCGGGCGGAGCGGTGATCCCCCATTCTGGTGGGGTGAGTGACGACGAGTTCCGTGCCGCCCTGTCCCGCCTCGCCGCCGGCGTGGTGCTGATCACCGCCCACGATCCCGACGACGGGCCGCGCGGCGAGGACGTCGGGATGACCGCCACCGCGTTCTTGTCCGTTTCGCTTGATCCACCGCTGGTGATGGTGAGCGTTCGCAACGACTCGCGGATGGACGACCTGCTGGCGGAGCAGCCGCTGTGGGCGGTTTCGGTCCTCTCCGACCACCAAAGCCATATCGCCGGCCGTTTCGCCATGAAGGGGCGCATCAGCGACAGACTGCTCTTCGAGGGCCTTCCGCACGTACGGGGGGAAGCCGCCGGCGCACCACTGATCACCGGCGCCCTCGCCACCCTGGAATGCCGCACCGAACAGCGCGTCGTCGCCGGTGACCACACCCTGGTCATCGGCCGCGTCCTGACCGCGGCGACGCTGGGGGCGGACGACGGTCCGCTGACGTACTTCCGGGGGAAGTACCGGCGGCTGGGGTGAGGGGGTGCGGCGTGGCTCCGGGCGGGTCGGCCGTGGCCGTATCGGGCGCGGGCACGTCGGCCCCGGCGGGGTCAGCCCCAGTCGCGGCCCGAGCGGCCGCGCTTGGTGTCGCCGCGCTGCTTCTTCTCCCGTAGCCGCCGCTCGTTGATGCCACGGGGGATCCGCGACTTGCGGCGCGCCTTGGGCGGCGGCGCGGTGGCCTCGGCCAGCAGCGCGGCCAGCCGGACGGACGCGGTCTCGCGGTTGCGCCACTGGGAGCGGTGGTCGGAGGCCCGCACGGACAGCACGCCGTCGACCAGCCGGCCGGCCAGCCGCTCCAGGGCGCGCTCCTTCCACACCGGAGGCAGCGCCTGCGTCGCGACGAGATCGAAGCGCAGCTCGACCTGGCTGTCGCTGGTGTTGACGTGTTGGCCGCCCGGACCGGAGGACCGCGAGAATCGCCATACGAGCTCGGCCTCTGGAAGGACGACCGAACCGCGGATGACATGGGGCCCGGACATGCGTCCCATGATCCCGCCTCCGCGGGCTTCCCGTCACCCACTTTTCCCCGGTGCGCCGCCGGGCCCGCTTCGGCCCGGGGCATCAGGATTGGGCAAAGAAAGTAAAGAGAGCTGGAACCTCGTGGTCCCCTGAGGGCGTTGAGGTGGATGACGGTAGCTTCGTTCAGCAAGTACGGAGCCCGACGAATCGACGAAGGAAAGGGCATCCCCATGGCTGTAAGCCTGTCCAAGGGCGGCAACGTCTCGCTCACCAAGGAGGCGCCGGGCCTCACCGCCGTCACGGTCGGCCTCGGCTGGGACGTCCGCACCACCACCGGCACGGACTTCGACCTCGACGCGAGCGCCATCGCGGTCAACCCGAGCGGCAAGGTCTACTCCGACCAGCACTTCGTCTTCTTCAACAACAAGGCGACGCCGGACCAGTCCATCGAGCACACCGGCGACAACGTCACCGGCCAGGGCGAGGGCGACGACGAGCAGATCAAGGTCAACCTCGCGGCCCTGCCGGCCGACGTCGAGAAGATCGTCTTCCCGGTCTCCATCTACGACGCCGAGAACCGCAGCCAGAACTTCGGCCAGGTGCGGAACGCCTTCATCCGCATCGTCAACCAGGCCGGTGGCGCCGAGATCGCCCGCTACGACCTCAGCGAGGACGCGGCGACCGAGACCGCCATGGTCTTCGGCGAGCTCTACCGCAACGGCGCCGAGTGGAAGTTCCGCGCCGTCGGCCAGGGCTACGCCTCCGGCCTCGTGGGCATCGCGCAGGACTTCGGCGTCAACGTCTGAGTCGACGTCTGACTTCGGACGGCTGACGTCTGGCTTATGACGTCTGACGTCTGGCATCTGGCTTATGACGTCTGACTTCGGACGGCCGACGTCTGACTTCTGATGCGGAGGGCCGGTCCCCCAGGGGGCCGGCCCTCCGCACGTTCCGCGGCGGGGCGAGCTTCGCACCAGGCCCACGCGCGGCCCGCGCCGCCCGTACGGCCCGCCCGCCGGCGCGCGCTACTCTCCGAGCGCCTGGGCGCCGGCCTGCGCGTACTCCTCGTCGGCCGCTCCGCTCGGGGCGCCCGCCACGCCGATACCGGCGATCGGCGCGCCCTCGGACCGCACCGGGGCACCGCCGGCCAGGAACAGCGTCCCGGGGATGTCCTTGAGCGTGGGGGCCTGCTCCAGGCGCTTGACCAGCTCGGAGGTCGGCGCGTTCCAGGAGACGGCGGTGTACGCCTTCTTCACCGCCGACTCGTACGACTGCGGGCCCGCGCCGTCGCCACGCAGTTGGACGAGCGCCGTCCCGTTACGGTCCACGACGGCCACCGACACCTTCTGCCCCGCCTTCTGCGCCGCGTCCATCGCGGCCCGCGCGGCCTTGGTGGCAGCGGCGATGGTGAGGTGCGTGGTGCGGGTGAGGTCCTTGGCCTCAGCCTCCGTGACGGTGGCCGCGGCGGCGGGGGAGGCGGCCGGGGCGGGCGCGGCGGTCGCGGAAACGGCGCCGAGCGTACCGGCGCCGATCAGGGCGGCAGCGACGGCACCGCTGACCACACGGGCACGCATCGACATCTTCCTCATGCTCTGCACGCTCTCTGCGCCCTTCGGGCTCTCGGCGTTCTTCAGGCTGTCTGCGTTCTTCACGATCGGGCTCCGGGGGGGGTGAGGAGGCGGGCGGCGGGTCGCCGTGCACTTAATCCTGGGAGCGGAACCGCCTCGCGCGGGTCGACCTGCCGGCCGGCATGAGCGCGCATGATGGTGGATACGGGTGTCAGCCGATCGGTTGATGCGAGCGGTGCTCCGCACGGGATACGACTACCGGTGGCCGTACCCGGGGGCCGCCCGGCAGAGCCGCTCCCGACGGCGACGGCCCTTCGGGAAAACCCGGCTAGGAGATCCCCGTGCACCTCACCCCCCACCCCCCGGACCACACCGCGGACGCCGGCGCCGCGGACTCCGGCACGGGGGCCCCCGGCCTCGACCCGGGCACCGCGTACTCCGGCCGCCGCTCCGGCACCACGGACCCCGGCCGCCGTTCCGGCACCACAGACCCCGGCCGCGACCCGAATCCGGACGCGCGCTGGCTCGGACCGGTCATGCACACCGCGTTCTTCCTGCTCCTGGGCGCCTCACTCGCCCGCTTCCTGACCCGGCACCCCGGCGAGCCCCGCACCCCGTGGATCATCGCCCTCAGCCTCGCCCTCGCCCTCCTCTACGTCCTCGGCCCGGCCGTCGGCCCCCGCACCCACGACGCGTCGCGGCCCACCGCCCGCCGACTGCTCTGGCTCGGCGCGGTCGTCACGGCCTGGGTCGTCCTCGTGCTCCTCGCGCCCAGCTTCGCGTGGTGCGCGGTGCCCCTCTTCTATACGGGCCTGCGCACCCTGCCGACCCGCGCCGCGTCCCTGCTCGTCGGCGTGCTCACCGCGTTCGTCGTCGTCGCGCAACTGCGCCTGTCCACCGGATTCGACCCGAACCTGCTGCTCGCGCCGCCGGCCGTCGCCGCCCTCGCCACGGCCGTCTTCGTCCACATGGAGCGCCAGACCGCCCGCCAGCGCGCGCTGATCGACGACCTGATCCGCACCCGCCGCGAACTCGCGGCCACCGAACGGCGCGAGGGCACGCTCGCCGAGCGGCAGCGGCTCTCGATGGAGATCCACGACACCCTCGCCCAGGGGCTGTCCAGCCAGCAGATGCTGCTCCAGGCCGCCGACCGCACCTGGGACGCCGACCCGGACACCGCCCGGGGCCACATCCGTACGGCCACAGAGATCACCGCCCGCAACCTCGCCGAGGCGCGCCGCTTCGTCCACGACCTCGCCCCGGCGGACCTCGCCGACGGCACCTCCCTCCCCGACGCCCTCCGCCAACTCGCCGCGCGCAGCGGCGAGGAGACCCGCGGCGGCGCCCCGACCGGACGCGCCGCGTCGGCGGCCGCCGACACCCCTACCGGTCGCTCCGATAGCGGAATCACCGTCCGCTTCCACCTCGACGGCACCCCCGCCCCCCTGCCGGACCGGGTGCAGTCCGCGCTGCTACGGGTGGCGCAAGGAGCACTCGCGAACGTCCGCGAGCACGCCGCGGCAACCACCGTCGCGCTGACCCTCTCCTACCTCGGCGACCAGGTCGTCCTGGACATCGCCGACAACGGTCACGGCTTCGACCCGTCAGCCCTCCCCACCGACTCCGCCGCCCACTCCCCCACCCGCACTGGCACGAACGCGGGCACCGGCACAGACGCAGGCACCGGCACCGGCACCAACACAAGCACCCACTCCCACTCCCACTCCCACTCCCGTACCCGAGGCCACGGCCTGCCCGCCATGCACGCCCGGATGCGGCAACTCGGCGGCACCCTCACCATCGAGTCCACACCGGGCGAGGGCACCGTCCTGTCCGCCGCCGTCCCCTTGGAGCCCGCCCCATGACCACCCCCGCCTCCGCACCCGCCGGCGCCCCCGTACGCATCCTGCTCTGCGACGACCACGCCGTCGTACGCGCCGGGCTGCTCGCCCTGCTCAGCAGCGCCCCCGACATCGAAGTCGTCGGCGAGGCCGGGAGCGGCGAGGAGGCCGTGGCGATGGCCGGCAGGCTCCGCCCCGACGTCGTGCTGATGGACCTGCAACTGGGCCCCGGCATTGACGGCATCGAGGCCACCCGCCGCATCACCCGCGTCCACGCCGCCCCGGCGGACACCACGGCCCCTCCCGCCACCCCCCACGTCCTCGTCCTCACCACCTACGACACCGACGCCGACATCACCCGCGCCATCGAAGCCGGCGCCACCGGCTATCTCCTCAAGGCCGAACGCCCGGAGGAACTCTTCGCCGCCATCCACGCGGCAGCCCGCGGCCGCAGCACCCTGTCCGCACCGGTCGCCCACCGCGTCCTGGCCCGGATGCGCAGCCCCCGCCCCACCCTCACCGACCGCGAACGCGACATCCTCGGCCAACTCGCACGCGGCCTCGGCAACCGCGAAATCGCCCGCGCCCTGTTCATCAGCGAGGCCACGGTCAAAACCCACCTGGGTCGCATCTACGACAAACTGGGCGTCGAAACCCGCGCAGGCGCCGTCTCCGTCGCCAAGGAACAGCGCCTGCTGCCGTAGGGCCTGGGCGGTCGCGAACCTGTCTGTGGAGGGGGCCGCCGTGGGCAAGACCTGGGAGGAATTCCTGGCCGAGCGGCTCGGCTAGCGCACCGACACCCCTGGACAGGCCAGGCCCCCCGTCCCCTCCCGCACCCCTTCCTTGATCCACTTGATCCACGGGCCGGCTGGCGGCCCGTGGACCGGCCGGCGTGGGCTTCCATCACCACACCGGCGTGACACCATCAATGCGTGATTGACCTCGGCTATTCCCTTTCCCGTCGTTTCCCGGACCCCCCGCAGATGGACTACCGGACGGCGGACGTGCGCACGCTGCGTCACGACCTGTTCTGCGGCGATGTCTACATCGCCGACACCAAGACGGACCGTGAGCTGTCCACAGCCTGGGGATGGGTACCGGTCCTGGACTTCGCCTGGGCGCTGTGCGACATCGTCGAGCAGCTCGACACCGACCCGCGCGGCAACCGCTCCTCCCGGCCCGTCTACGCCGAGCTGGACTTCACCGAATCCAGCGACCGGATGCTTTTCGAGCGCCGCTTCGGGTGGGTGGAGGTCGAGGCCGACTGGATGCCGGCCGACGAGCCGCCGCTCACCTTCAACCACTCAGCGCTGCGCCGCGAGGCCCGCGACTTCCTCCACGACGTGATCGCCGACCTCACCGACATGCACGACGGCCTCGGCGACAACCCCGCCATCTGGGACCTCCAGGCCCGCTTCCCCCGCATCTGACCCCCGGAACCCAGCCAACGCTCACCCACCAACCCGCCAACCCACGGACTCACTAACGCACTGACTCACTCCACCCGGACGCCTATCTGCGCCGCGAACGCCGGTGCCAGGTCCATCAGTTGGGCGGGGCTGATCACCGCGCCCGCCAGCCGGTCGATGCCACGCGCGATGTCCACCGCGGCCGCGCCGCGCAGATCGACGTCCTTCATCCGCGCGCCCGTGAAATCCACCCGGGCGAGGGTGCAGTCGTCGAACGTGACGCGGTTCAGCTCCGCGCCCGAGAAATCCGGCTCGATCAGCACGCACCCCTCGAAGGCGACGTCCCGCAGCTTCGCCGTGCGCAGATTGGGAAAGTCGATCTTCCCGCCGCGCACCACGACCCGCTCCAGCACCGCGCCGTGCAGTTGCGTCCCGCCGAGCCGGGCGTCCGACACCTCCACATCGCGCAGTGACGCCTGGGACAGATCCGTCCCGACCCCGCGCACGCCGCTCAGCACGGTGTCGATGAATCTCGCCCGGCTCAGCACCGTCTCGTCCAGCGCGCACCGGCGCACCGCGCAGTCCATGAAACGGGCGCCGCGCGCCTCCTGGCCCGCCCAGTCCGCGTCCGCGAACTCCAGGCCGTCGTAGTCCCCCTCGGGCTCCAACTCCCCGCCGTCATACGCGTCGAGCTCCGGCAGCCGCACCTCCGGCCGCCGCACCGCCCCCGCCGTCTGCCTACCGCGCCCTGCCACGCGATCAACGCCTTCCGCTCGCCCGCGCCGTCTCGCAGCCCCTCGGCGGAGCCGGCCGACCGCAGCGGACGACCGGGCCGACCGACAGTCCAGCCCGTCGATCAGCCTGCACACCCCATCGTGACCCACACCACTGACAACGCCCCCGGACACCCTCCTGACCTGCGCAAACGTTCCGCATCCGGCCGCGATGTCACATCCAACACCTCCTCATCCGTCCAAGCCCACGAAGAACGGAAACCGGAAAGCAGGCAGACAACCAAACAGGCGAGCGGGACGGAAGGACGGCAGACAGACAGACAGACAGGCAGGGCGGCCCCCCTCCAGAGCCCCCACACACGGAAGCGCAGGACCCCACCCGCCCCACCCCAACCACCCCCACCACCCCAAAGGAGCCCCCACCATGCCGCAGGCCACCCCCCATCTCCCCACCCTCACTCCCACCCGCCCCCTCACCATCATCGGAGGCGGCTTGGCCGGTCTGACCGCGGCCATCTCGGCCGCCGAGGCCGGCGCCGCCGTCACCCTCCACGAGGCGCACCGCACCCTCGGCGGGCGCGCGCGTACCGCCGAAGCGCCCTACCGCACCAACGATGGCCCGCACGCCCTCTACCACCGCGGCCCGCAGTGGGCCTGGCTCAAGCAACGCGGCCTGCTCCGGCCGCTCGCCCCCCTGCCGCTGCGGGAAGCCGCCCGCCTGCGCTTCTTCCACCGCGACGGCCTGCACCGGCTGCCGCCGCGCGGCGTCCTGAAGCTGCGGGGCCTCAAGAACGCCCCCGTCGACCAGGACTTCTTCACCTGGGCGAGCACCCAGGTCGGCGAGTCGGCGGCGCGTGCCGCCGCCAACTTCATCGGCGTGGCCACCTTCCACCACGATCCCGGCCTGCTCTCCGCCGCGTTCGTACAGGAGCGGCTGCGCCGCGCCACCCGCATACCGCCCGAGGCGCACTACCTCCGCGGCGGCTGGGGCGACCTGATCGCGCGGATGGCCGACCACGCGCGCGGGCTCGGCGTCCGTATCGAGACCGGCTCCCGTGTCGACTCGCTGCCCGAGGACGCCCCGGTCATCGTCGCCACCACTCTGGACGCGGCCCGCGCCCTCCTGAAGGACGACCGTCTCACGTGGACCGGCGCGCGAACCGTCCTGATCGATCTCGCCGTACGCACCCGGCGCGGCGACCCGTTCGCCCTGTCCGGTCTGGACTTCTCCGGCTGGATCGAACGGTTCACCGCGCAGGACCCCGCCCTCGCGCCAGAGGGCGAACAGCTTCTCCAGGGTCAGATCGGCATCGCGCCGGACGAGCGGCGCGCCGACGGCGTCGCCCGCGCCGAACGCCTCCTGGACGCGGGCTTCCCCGAATGGCGCGAGCGCACAACGTGGCGCCGCGAGTCCCTGGCCACCGGCCGTACGGGCGCGGTCGACCTGCCGGGCTCCACCTGGCGCGACCGCCCCGCCGTCGACCGCGGCAACGGCGTCTACCTGGCCGGCGACCAGGTCGCGGCACCCGGCCTCCTGAGCGAGGTGTCCTTCACCAGCGCCCTCACCGCCGTATCGCTCGCCCTCAGCGCCTCGGCCCCACGCCGCGCCGAAGGCAGAGAACGCCCAGCGCGTACGGACGTTGAGCGAAGCCGATAACGAGTCCCGCCTTGGCCTGCCTTGGCCTGCCTTGGCCTCAACCACCCCCTTGAGGAAGCGGGGTAGACCACCGGCCGGCCCACCGAAAGCCGGCCGGCCTCACCCCACACCCGAGACCGCCCCCCGCGCCCGGCCCCTACCCCACCACCGCCATCTCCCGCGCCGTCTCGTTCAGCCGGCGCCCGCCCGCCTCCGTACACGTCACGATGTCCTCGATCCGCACCCCGAACCGCCCGGGCAGATAGATCCCCGGCTCGATCGAGAAGCACATGCCCGGAACCAGCGGCAGATGTTCGCCCTCGACCATGTACGGCGGCTCGTGCGTGGTCACACCGATGCCGTGACCCGTCCGGTGGATGAAGTACTCGCCGTATCCGGCGGCCTTGATCACCCTTCTGGCGACCCGGTCGATCTCCTGGCACGCCACCCCGGGCCGTACCGCCTCGAACGCCGCCTGCTGCGCCTCGCGCACGATGTCGTGCACCTTCCGCTCCTCGGCCCCGGGCGCCCCCACATGCACGGTCCGCGTCGTGTCGGAGCCGTACCCGTCCTTCAGCCCGCCGAAGTCGAGGACGACCATGTCCCCGTCCTCGATGACCCGCTCCCCCGCCTCGTGGTGCGGGTTGGCTCCATTGGGGCCCGACCCCACGACGGTGAAGTCCACCTGGCTGTGCCCGTGCTCGATCAGCAGCCGGGCCAGATCCGCGGCCACGTCCCGCTCCCGGCGCCCCGCGAACCGCACCCCCAGGATCTCCTCGTACGTCGCGTCCGCCGCCGCGCCCGCCGCCGCCAGCCGCTCGACCTCATGCGCGTCCTTAATGGCGCGCAGCATCGGCAGCACCTCCGTCAGCGCCCCGTACGCGCTGCCCGGCAGGGTCCGCTGCAGCCCCAGCAGATGCAGCGCCCACGTCGCGTCCGACACGCCGTAACGCCCCTGCCCACCCAGCCACTTGGAGATCTCCGCATACGGATCCGCACCGTCCCGCCACCCCGACACCTTCACTGCGCCGGCCCCGGCGCACCGCTCCGCGTCGGGCCGCTCCAGGAGGGGTACGAGCAGGCGCGGCCGCTGCCCCGGCACGATGACCAGCGCGGTCAGCCGCTCGGTGACGGCGGTCGGCCGGTAGCCGCACAGCCACACCAGATCCGGCCCCGGAGTCACCACGAGCCCCGCCAGACCCGCGTCCACGGCCGCCTGCCCGGCCCGTTCCATGCGCCGCGCGTAGTCCTCACACATCATCGAAGTCACCATGCCGCCGAACCTACGCCGCCCCCCGAACGAACCCACCGAACCCGTCCGCACACGACCGAATCCAGCCCCCACAGGCACCAAAAGCCCCGGGCCCTCACCGGCCCGGGGCTCCCCGCTCACATCAGAGCCCCCTGTCGGATTCGAACCGACGACCTTCGCTCTTATGGTCTTCTGGCTCGGGCACCGCCAAAGAAACAGCGTGCCGGGCGAGTTGGCTGACGCGAATGCCGAGGTGCCGTTGCCCGTGAACGCGGACAACGGCACCTGTGGTGCATCGCTGCGCTTGCTCTCGCCCCCGCCCTACGAAGTGGCTGGGGGAGGCGGTGTCCAACCCGGCGGGGCAGGCTCGACGAGGTCGAGTTCTTCGTCGAGATACATCTCGCCTCCGGCCAGGGGGAAGGCCACCAGGAGCTCACCGGTCGCCACCCGCGTCATGACCGTGCCGATCGGGTCCTCCGGATGGTCTGTCGCCTCACGCGGCGTGACCTGGTCCCCGGGCACGAAACGCCGGGCAGCAGCACCCCTCAGTCGTCCTTCGCCAGGCATGAGTCGCGTCCGTTCGGGCCTTTCTGCCCGTTGGTCCAGTAGGCGGTGATGATGCCCTTCTGGCCCATGTTCTGTCCGTGGAAAGTGTAGTCGCCGTAATCGACGAACACGCACATCGTGCGCTTCTCCGAGCCCTGCTTATAGGGGTGGCAGTACAGCGTGTAGTACTTGCCGAGAGGTTTGCAGATGCTGTTGTAGAAGGCCAACTGCCACAGCTTCTTGGCCGCCGCGTTGTAGGGATGGCTGGGCTTGTCGTGGTGCCGTCCCCCTTGCTTGATGTGAGCAAGCCCGAACTTCGCGTTCCCCGCGCGCAGGATCGGGTCTTCGCCTCCCGGGGACGCCAGTGTCGTGAAGCTGTCGTCAACTATGTGTGCCGCGCCGCTGCCGTCCCGTACGGGGCCAGGCGCCATGGCTGTTGTTGTGGCGATCACGGTCGCGCAGGCCGCTGCGGTCAGAGCAACGATGCGTTTCCGGTGTAATACGCTCAACCCCCGTTTCACGTATGTGCGTTCACTGCACGCCTGTCCGTGCCGCCCCACCCCCAAACATCACCGAAGCCCCGCCTAGCGCCTGACGCTGTTCGGGATCTCGGAGGTCAGGATTTCCCCGCGGTCCGCCATGCGGTTGGCCTTGGGATGCGCCGCCAGTCCAGGAAGCTCTGGAGGGCGGTGGGTGTGAGAGGCCGGCGTTCCGTTGAGGGTGTGAGTTCTGCTTCACGGAGTACGGGCTGCGGTCGCCGTATGCCGATGGGCGAAGACGACTGATGGGCCCGACCACGGCGTGGTCGGGCCCGTCAGTCGTTTGGCAGGAACCATTCGGGCAGCCTCAACGGAGTCTGCGCTTTCGCCGTGGTTAGCGGCGCGGTGCGCGCCGCGTCGACGGTGTCGACTGCTGCCGTGCGACAGACCGTTGATCATTGGGGTTGGCCCGGCTGCCTTCCGGGGAAGAGGCGTAGGCGGAGAGGTCCATGGTGCGCCGCAGGCGCCAGAGAGGACGTCGCTGATCGGTTCGGCGGTGTCCAGTTCTCGGTGGGCGGCGGCCTCGGTGAACAGGTCGTCGGGGTTGTGGCCTGCGCGTTCGGCGTCGGCGAGGGTGGTGGCCAGGGCATCCCAGCCGGGCTCGGCCAGGACGGTCTCAGCGAGTTCGGCAGGGTGGCGGCGCAGGGACGGGGCGATGCGGCGGCCACGTTCCGCAGGCGCTCGGCGGCCTGGCGGGCGACTTCGGCCTGCCGGGCGTGGTGTCGCTGGGCGTGCCAGTGCGCGGCGGCGGTGGCAAGGACGACCAGCATGCCGAGGACCATCGCAGTGCCGGCTCCGTCCTCACCCCGGCCAACCGCGGGCCCGCTGTGGATGAGGTCGCGGGCCGCCCGGCGCAGGTCCTGTGCGTGGCGGAACTGAGCTCGGGCGCGGGAGCGGGAGGCCCGCTCGAATGACGCACCCCCTGGGGAGAAAGCCCAGGTCAGGAACTAGCTGACCTGGACTTCTCAGAGCCCCCTGTCGGATTCGAACCGACGACCTTCGCTCTACAAGCCCAAGACCGTTCATGTCAGGTGGGTTCGAACCATGCTGCCCGGTTGCTGTTTATGCAGGTCAGCGTCGGGCGGCATCACATTGCCTAACAGTCCATGACAGCCCGTTCAAGGCAGTCCGGCCACACATTGGCCACACATCAAGGGCCTGCGCACCACCCCGCGACCAGCCCGAGGGCGTTCATAAAAAGGGTGAGCAGGAGGGGATCGCGTCGACCGCTCGACGGGGCGGCGCCCTGCCAGCCGATGGGGTGGAAACGCGGGGCCACGGGCATGCCCCGCCCCGGTGCCGGGGACCCGGTTGGTGATGTCGCCGCACATCATCCGCGCCGCCCCCACGAGCCAGCCCGGCTGTGGGGCTCAGAGAAGACAGGAGACTCCATGCTCGAAGACCTGGGCAAAGAGGTGCTGCAACCCTTTCTGGATCTGCTCGACCCGGACAACAAGGCCAAGGTGCAAGGCTTGTCACTGAAGGATCAGCAGGCCCTCGCGGCGAGATGGGCCTCGGGAGAGGGCGACACCAGCGACGGCTCGGTGACCAGCGTGGCTGGCATCGGAGAGTCCGAAGATGCGAAGAAGAACCGGGCGAATCTCCTCGCCATGACGATTTAGGCCAGTCATGATCAGCGGGACGGGCCGATCATGCGTTGCCGCCCGTCCTTCAGATTGATCAGCCGGCGGGCTGCGCACCGTGGCGCGGCACGACCGAGCCACGGTGTTGCCTGCCTGTGCCCGGCGCCCAGAGCAGCCCCCGACGTATCCGCTTATCGCTCTGGGGAGGGATGCGCTGCGGGGGTGACGACGGCCCCAGCTTCGCCCTCGTCCCAACGCTGAACCCAGTAGCCGTTCTGGAGAGAGCTCTTGAGGTACTCGTTGAACTCGCCGCAGGCTTGTTCGGAGAGGTGCCCCTCACGGACAAACCAGATGAATTCCCCTGGTTCCTCAAGGTGCAGGCAGACCATGTCTTTGGGGAAGGCGTCGGCAGGATGGATCTCGAACCGCACTTCGGCGGGGGTACCGTCGACGGGTGCGCCCGCTGCGTTCGCGTCCTCCCTCCAGTGGTAGACCCAAAGGCCATTACTGAAGATGTGGAGGCTGACGGCCATCATCTGCTGGCACAGAAGGTCGCTTGCATGGCCTCGACGGATGCGGGCTTCGACGAAGCCCGGCCCATCTACGACGAGGGTTGCCCGCCCTGCGGGCATCTGGTCGTCCGGAACGACCTTGTAACGCACTTCGGTCGTCTTCTGGAACTCTGGCTCTGCCACCTGGACCCCCGTCCGGAGCGCGATTGGAACCAAGCAGTATCGCATCCGAGTGCGATCTCTGCACTGGTCAGAAGCCCCTACGCCCGCCGCTGCGGCCGAGGCGAAGCCGGCCGTACACCACTTCGGCAGCACGGCCGAGGCGTACGACGCTTCGCAGTCCCGTGACGACATCGCCGACGGCGACGTGCTCGTGATCGAGCGCGAACAGGTCGTCGGCTTCCTGCGCAGCGCATGGCCGGGCGCCATCACCCGCGCACACGGCGAACGGCACACCTTCACCGCCAATCCCCGCACCATCGACGACGGAAAGTACGCCGCATCCGTCGAGCGCGCCGAGCAGATCGCACGCGACCTCGGTGCCCCGCTGTTCGGCGAGCAGCACCTCGTCGAGGACGTCGCCGAGGCCGAGCTCGCTGACACCGTCGAGGCTGTCGAGCAGGCCGAGGCCGCCGGCGGGACGTGGCGCGGCGGCTGGATCGCCTCAACTCCCCCGACGTGCGGCGATGCACTGTTCGACGTCGGCGAGGGCGAGCAGGGAGCGCTCTTCGGCTGATTCAGCCTGCCCGCCTCGGCCTCAACGGTCGGGGCGGGCGCCTTGGCCCTGAAAACGCAAGCGGCCCGCCAGGCGCTCCACACCCCGGACGGACCTCGCCACAGATGGGAGCAGCCCCCGCATGGGTAAGAAGAACTCTACCGAGCCGGCATCGAACCTCCCGCCGACGATCGGCAAGCAACTGCCCGTGCGTGTTACCGACGAGGGCATGTAGGACGATCTGTACGGATTTATGGAGACCGGCTGCACCGCGTCGGACGCCGCCCAACAGGCCCTGCTCGCCCTAGCGAACGTGTACTACGAGGCGTGGCACCGCGGCCATTGCCCGCCCGGAGTAGCGCCCACCGTCACGGCCGCCACCCTCACGCCACACCGGCCCGCGCGACAGACTGACCAGGCCGTATAACAGCCGCGCGCCCCGCCGTATGACTGTTGAGGGGTAGGGCCTTGCCGTGAATTTTCATCGGCACGCGAACTTTACGAATTTATACGCCCCGAAGTCGTTCACTGCACGAGTTCATTTTACCTGGTCCGTGATTTTCTTGCGCGCACCATCCGAACCGACGATTATTACCAATGCCTCAGGCTCGGATTGGCGCTCTTTGAGCGAAACATGGCCTTGCTGTCCAGACGTCGGCATGTTTTCCCCGGACGCGAATTCGACGACCATCGCTCTCTTGCCACAGTACAGCGACGCTCGCGAGTGAGAACCGTCTGCGCCCTCACCCGAAGCAAAGCCGTAAGGGCCAGCAGCATAACGTTTACTGCCTTCTGAAGCATTCTTTGGCCAGGCCGAAACAAGGTTTATCAAAGGTCGCTTCGAGCTCTTCGCGTCGACTACTAGGAGCCCGCAGGAACTTCCTTGAATATACGCAATTATGCGGTAGTGGCCTGCGTGAACTTCCCCTACCGCCCGGGGGATCTTATGCGTATCAGAAGTTTCCGTTTCGGAGAGCGGGTCCCCTTCAAGGCTGATCGGCTTGAGCTGGTTTATTGGCGCGAACTGGTCCACTGAAGAAGCGGTGGCGGGGGAATTACCCCCGCTATTCGCCGTGCAGGCGACACAGGAAAGAGAAAGAGCGGCCCCGACGACTAGCTTCCGGATTACTCGAGCCACGAGGCCACTCCTTCATTCGCGCGTGATTCTAGGCTACTTCGACCACTGGTTGAAGCATACGCCGACTGGTTTCAGCACAGTGGCGTATCCCACGAACTGCCCGAGTATGTTATACCCTGAGACCTGATACATGTCGTAGGTGGGGTATGCCTCAACAGTCCCCATCTTTCCCTTGGCAACCTCGTATCGGGTTTCATTCTTCACGGTGCGAGACTTCTGTACATTGAAGCCCACTCCCGCCGAGAGACCCTCCATTTCGAGCTTGAATTCTGCGTCCACCTGTGTCGATACGGCCTCGTCGACCGCCAGCACTAGCGTGGTCTTGCCCTGACCGCTCGTGCTCGATATTTTCTCAGTGCTGCATACCTGCCCCCTGTACTTCCGGTTTTTGAACTTCTCTGCGGGCAAGTTTGGACCCTGAATCGCATTGCCACTCATGGAGGGGCTCGCAGAGGAGTTCGCAGGGGCGTCCGCTGAGGGGCCAGCATAATCAGCGTTCAGCTTGACTATGGTGTTGGCGCCAGGCTTGAAGAATTTGATAGAGGTGTCGACTCCAGGCTTGCGCCCCTTATCCTGCGCGACGGCAGGGGTAGCTGAAGTAACGCCAGCTCCGAGCACGCTGATCGCGAGCGCGCCTGCAAGCACTCCGAGTTTCGCCGTGCTATTCATAAATTTCCCCCAAGGATTCACTTCGACACTCTGGTCATGAGTGCACATGGCAACGAAGTTAATTCGTGCCCATATTCGACGCTATCAGCTCCGGGGAGCGGGCAGCCACTTTCGCCTTTCGGTGCAAATCGCCACTGATATGACAGATCGCTTCACTCGGGGCGTGACTCGACTCCAGAACCGGATCGGCACCAGAAGGACAGCTCTGGCGGCATAGAGGGCGGAGCGTGAGCTCGGATGCGGCTAGTGCCGAGTTCAATTCACCAACAGCGCCTACGACAGGGCGGGGCGGGGGCGCGCCGCACGACCGCACTCGAGACCGTCGTATGCGCGCGGTGACACCCGGTCGCGTGAATTCCCACCGCCCGGCGAACCACGGCGGCCGGCTCATGCGTGCCCGACGGCATGACCGACACCGCACCATCGGCCGGCCCCGGCATCGTCCGCGTGGACATCACCGCCGCCGACCTGTGGGAGTCGACGGAAGGTGGACGCGGACAGCTTGCCGAAGACAGAACCCAAGCGAGCCTGTACGCCGGCATGACCACCCACCCTCGCCGCGCCGGATGCTGACGGTCCGCCGCCCGCACGTGATCACTCGGGACATCTATCAGTCGGTCATGCCGAAGGCCGCTCAGGAGGCGGCCGAGGCAACCGCCGCCATCGTTCCCAGGGGCGCCGCCCGCCGGCCGAAGCAAGAGGCGGTCGAGGAGCCGCAGCCGGTAACGGTCGATGCTCCGCAGCAGGGACTCGCGTTGGCTGCGACCACAACCGCAGAACACGATGGCCACACGTCGGCCACACGCGGCGGCGCGAAGATCATCGCGTTCCCGTCCAGCAGGGTCCGCGCATAAAGAAAGCCCAGGTCAGAGGCTAGCTGACCTGGACTTCTCAGAGCCCCCTGTCGGATTCGAACCGACGACCTTCGCTTTACAAGAGCGGTGCTCTGGCCAACTGAGCTAAGGAGGCGTGCGTGAAGAAGTGTACCCAGGAGCGTCGGGTGCCGGTCCCCCATTTCGTGACCCGGGGGCTACTGACAGACGGGCGTCGCGGAGGTAGCGTCACGCGGAGTCCACCGCACAGTGGACTACACCACTCCTTTACTCGGATCGTCCGGCACGTTCCTGCCGGTGAAGGGACACCTCACCATGGCTACGGTCACGTATGACCAGGCAACCCGCATCTACCCGGGTTCCGACAAGCCCGCCGTCGACAAGCTCGACATCGCCATCGAGGACGGCGAATTCCTCGTCCTCGTCGGCCCCTCCGGATGCGGCAAATCGACGTCGCTGCGCATGCTCGCGGGGCTGGAGGACGTCGACGGCGGTGCCATCCGCATCGGGGACCGCGATGTCACCCACCTTCCGCCCAAGGACCGGGACATCGCCATGGTGTTCCAGAACTACGCGCTGTATCCGCACATGACGGTCGCCGACAACATGGGCTTCGCGCTCAAGATCGCCGGTGTGCCGAAGGCCGAGATCCGGCAGAAGGTCGAGGACGCGGCGAAGATCCTGGACCTGACGGAGTACCTCGGGCGCAAGCCCAAGGCGCTGTCCGGTGGTCAGCGGCAGCGGGTCGCGATGGGTCGTGCGATCGTCCGGGAGCCGCAGGTCTTCCTCATGGACGAGCCGCTGTCCAACCTGGACGCCAAGCTCCGCGTGCAGACCCGTACGCAGATCGCCGGCCTCCAGCGCCGGCTCGGGATCACCACGGTCTACGTCACCCACGACCAGGTCGAGGCCATGACGATGGGCGACCGGGTCGCCGTCCTCAAGGACGGACTGCTCCAGCAGATCGACTCGCCGCGCAACATGTACGACCGCCCGGCGAACCTGTTCGTCGCCGGTTTCATCGGCTCGCCCGCGATGAACCTGGTCGAGGTCCCGATCACCGACGGCGGCGTGAAGTTCGGCAACAGCGTCGTCCCGGTCAACCGCGAGGCGCTGACCGCGGCCGCCGACAAGGGCGACACGACGGTCACGGTGGGCGTGCGCCCCGAGCACTTCGAGATCGTCGAGCGCGACGGCGCGGCCGCGAAGTCGCTGACCAAGGAGAGCGCGGACGCCCCGGCGGGCCTGGCCGTCACGGTCAACGTGGTCGAGGAGCTGGGCGCCGACGGTTACGTCTACGGCACCGCGGAGGTCGGCGGCGAGGTCAAGGACCTGGTCGTGCGGGTCAACGGCCGGGAGGTGCCGGAGAAGGGCGCCCGGCTGCACGTCGTGCCGCGCCCGGGCGAGACGCATGTCTTCTCGACGTCGTCGGGCGAGCGCCTCACCGACTGACAGGCCCGACCGGTCAGAGGTTGAGCGGTAAGCGGAAGCGGAAGCGGTAGCGGTAGCGGTTACACGGCGGGGTGCTGGGCGTACGAGCCCGGCGCCCCGTCGGCGTATGGCGGGCCCGGACGCCACCACCGTGGGGCCGGCAAGGGCGGCCGTGTCGACAAATACCCTCGGCAGAAGTGCGCGAGGGGACGTCAGGCGGTCCCGGAAAGCCCCCAGACGGCAATAGACAGCGATAGACGGCAATAGACGGCAGCAGACATCCGCAGACAGAGGCATACATCCCGAGAGTTCGGCAAACGGCCGCAGACCGGGCCAGAAACGGCCTTTCGCGCCAGCGCGTCAACATCGCAACCACGGTGACGAGCCATTCTGTCCCTCGATAAGGTGACCAAATGTCGCCAAATCATTACTCCTCGCTACCATCACCACCGTGAACTCAGCAGCCCGCCGTATCGGCCGATCTCTCGCCCTTGTCCTCCCCGTCGTCCTCGTCCTGTCCGGGACCCTCGCGGTCACCCGCGTCCCGTGGGCGTCGACGGCCACCGAATCGCAGGTGCTCACCGCGTCCTCCGGGAAGGTCGCCGCCGCCAAGGCTGGCCCCCGGGCCGCCCAGGACGTCCTGCGGGACCGCCTCCTCGCGGAACTTCAGCAGAAGGACCCCGGGGTCGCGCTCACCCACCTCCAGGAGGCGACCACCGCACGGCCCTCTCTGGCCAAGCACTGCGCCTCCATCGCCCGTGCCCTCGGCCGCGCCGCGGTCGCCAAGTACGGCGCCCCGCACCGCGCCCAGGCGTTCTCCCGCCCGGTCTGTGACACCTCCTTCGCCACCGGCGTCGCCGCCGCCCAGTGACCGCTACGCGCACCACTTAAGGTGCGACCCATGACAGGCGCCCCGCATCCGTACCCCACGCAAGCCGTGGTCCTGGCCGGAGGCCAGGGCTCGCGACTCCGCCCGTACACCGATGACCGACCCAAGCCGATGGTCGAGATTCCCGGCACCGGAACCCCGATCATCGGCCATCAGCTCAACTGGCTGGCCGAGGAAGGCGTCACGGACGCGGTGATCTCCTGCGGCCACCTCGCCGAGGTGCTCCAGGACTGGCTCTCCCAGGCCCAACTGCCGTTGCGGGTCACGACCGTTGTCGAGCCCGAGCCTCTGGGCCGCGGCGGCGGCCTCAAGTACGCCGCCGCCTCCCTCCCGCGCCAGGACGAAGCCTGGTACGCCACCAACGGCGACATCTGGACACGCTTCCCGCTCCGTGAGATGGCGGAGTTCCACTACGAACGCGACGCCGAGGCCACCCTCGCGCTGGCCCGCCCGCGGATCCCCTGGGGCGCGGTGGAGACCGACGCGTTCGGGCACGTCCTGGACTTCATCGAGTCGCCCCCCTCGCCGTATCTCATCAACGCGGGCGTCTACGTCTTCTCCGCCGCCTTCACGGACCTGCTGCCCACCCGCGGCGACCACGAGCGGACCACCTTCCCGCGCCTGGCCCGCGAACGCCGGCTGGCCGGCTATCCGCTGCCCCAAGGGGCGTACTGGCGCGCCATCGACACCGCCAAGGACCTCACCGAGGCCGCCAAGGAGTTGGCCGCGCAGGGGCGTTGAGCCGCCCGCGCCTGGTCGGGAAGCCGCCCGGGCAAGGCTGTCGAGCCGCCCGCACGGGGGCGTTGAGCCATCCCCACGGAGGCGCTGAACTGCCCCCACGGAGGCGTTGAACCGCCCGCAGGCGCCCGCCCGGCCGCCGGACGACCCCCGGGCCACCCGACCTCCCCCGAGGCCCACCAGGCGCCGTCCGCCCCGCACGCGGGCGCCTGCCCGCGACTCCCCCCTCCCCGAGGGAGCAAGGGCGGGAGGGAACCAGGGAGCACCACAGCATCGGCCCGACCGGTGGCCGCTCGCCGCCGCCGACTGCCGCCCCCACGGCCGCCACCCACGGCCACCTGTCACCGGTCCCCCCACACCGCGAAGCGGGGAAGCGGACCCCTGGGTTGCGCGTGCGGGCTGTGGCGGGCGTAAGGGGCGGAAGGCTCGGAGCGCCTGGCGTGAGGCTCGGACCGCGCACCGCAGATCCCCACTCACGCCGCGCGCCCCCCGGCACACAAGTGCCGAGGGGCGCGCGCCGTCCGGGTCTCACCCCAGCAGACCCCCCAGCGTGCTGCCGCGGCCGGAGTCGCCGCCGGAGCCCGAGCTGTCGGTGCCGCCGCCGCTGGTGCCGCCGCCGGTGCCGCCCGAGGCGGGCGATCCTTGCGTCGTGGCGGGGGCCCGGCTCGGTGCCGTTCGGCGCGGCGGGCCGCTGGTCGTCGCGCCGGGCTGCTGGGCGCTGCCGGTGGCGCTGCCGGACGGGGCGGTGCCGCGGGCCGGGGCGGACGGCCTGCCGGCCTTGCCGGCCTTGTGCGAGGCGCCCGCGGAGGGCGTCCCGCGGTGGCGCGGGGTGGGCAGGCCGGCGCGGCCCTTGCCGGGCCGGTTGACGCTCTTGCCGGGGCGCGGCAGCGGCGACCCGGGGAGGTTGTTGATCGCGGGCTCCCCGGGCCGCGGTACGGGCGCGACCGTCGCGGACCGTACGGCGCCGCCGAGCAGCGAACCGATGAGCAGGGTCAGGCCGGCGACGACCGCGGTCATCACGGAGCCGCGGCGCAGCACCCGGCGGCGCAGGTCGGCGACCTCGACGCGGGGGCCGAGCCGCCGCCATGCCTCGCCGGCCAGCCGCGCGTCCATGGAGTAGACGGGGGCGCCGGCGATGATCAGCGGGCTCCAGGCGGCGAGGTAGATGATGTCGGGGGCGTCGTAGGCCGGGACGGTGCGCCAGGTGACGGTCATCAGCAGCGCCGCGGACAGCAGCGCGCCGAACGACGCGGCGAGCCGCTGCCACAGGCCGCACATCGTCAGGACGCCGACCACGACCTGGAGGAAGGCGACCGTCAGGCCGGCGCCGACGGGGTGGGCCACGGCGAAGTCGCGCAGCGGCACGGCCAGCGCCCAGGGGTCGAGCGACCGGAGCCAGGTGACCATGGAGCCCCGCTCGCCGCCGTCGAAGTAGACGGGGTCGCAGAGCTTGCCCATGCCGGCGTAGACGGAGATCAGGCCGAGGAAGATCCGCAGCGGCAGCAGGACGACGCCGAGGTTCATCCGGCGGCCCGGGTAGTACGCGTGCCGGACGGTGTCGGCGGCGCGCCGCTTGGCGTCGGAGTCGTAGCGGTCGCGCGCCCCGAAGCCGTCGTCGAAGCCGTCGTCGTCGTAGCCGTCGTCGGCGCCGCCGTAGTCGTCGCCGTAGGCGTCGTCGCCGTACGCGCCGGCTACGGGGCGTACGCCGCGCAGCAGGGTCGTGTCGGAGTCGGCGGGACCGCGCTGGCCGATCACGGTCGAGCCCGGGGGCGCGTCGCCGAGGCGGACGCGGGGTAGGACCTGGGTCGTGCCGGTGTCCCGGCCGGGGCCGCCGTCGAGGCCGATGCCCGCGTCGCGTACCGCGTGCAGTAGCTGGGTGGTGGCGCCGGCCGTGCCGCCCGGGTCCGTGCGCCCGCTCCACACCACGGGCGCCCGGCGTCTGGCGCCGGCGGCCGGGCTGCGGACCGCGGGGATACGCGCGGTGTCCGTCATGGCGCTGCGCACGGGGGCGGCGAGCTGCACGCGGAAGCTGGCGTGGTTGACGATGACCTGCGCGGGATCGCACGGCACCTTGACCGAGCTCAGGACCGGCTCGTCATCAAAGCCCGGCGAGCGTCCCCCCGTAGGTGTGCGGGGTGTTCTGGTGTCCACGCTCATCTAACCGAGTGACCCCCGGTTAAGACACTGCCTTGACCGGCCCGAACTGTCCGAGACCCGTCAAAAGATCACAGGATACGCGAAAGAAGTACGGAGCGTCAGGCCCTGCCCCCAGGTGGGCGAACCGCCCATCCGGGGGCATATGACCCCATACTGCCCTCAAATGCCCTGGTCAGGCGCGGCGCCGCGCCGCTTCCCACAGGACGACGCCGGCCGCGACACCGGCGTTCAGCGATTCCGCGACGCCCGGCATCGGGATCCGCACCCGTACGTCACAGGTCTCGCCGACCAGCCGCGACAGGCCCTTGCCCTCGCTGCCGACCACGATGACGACCGGGCCGTCCAGCGCCGCGACGTCCTGGAGCTCCATCTCGCCGTCCGCGGCCAGACCGACGACCGTCAGTCCCGCCTTCTGGTACGCCTCCAGGGTCCGGGTCAGGTTCGTGGCGCGGGCGACCGGCGTACGGGCGGCCGTGCCCGCCGAGGTCTTCCACGCACCGGCCGTCATACCGGCCGCCCGGCGCTCCGGCACGACCACGCCGTGGCCGCCGAAGGCACACACCGAACGCACGACCGCACCGAGGTTGCGCGGGTCGGTGACACCGTCGAGCGCCACGATCAGCGGGTCGTCCCCGGTGTCAAAGGCCGCCGCGGCCAGGTCCTCGGGGTGCGCGTAGTCGTACGGCGGGACCTGGAGGACCATGCCCTGGTGGTTGAGGCCGTTGGTCATCCGGTCCAGCTCGGGCCGCGGCGCCTCCATCAGGTTGATGTTGCCGCGCTCCGAGGCGAGCTGGAGCGCCTCGCGCACCCGCTCGTCGGTGTCGATGAACTGCTGGACGTAGAGCGTCGTCGCGGGCACGCCGTCGCGCAACGCCTCGAAGACCGGATTGCGGCCGACGACGAGCTCGGAGGTGCCCTTCGCGCCGCCGCGCCGCGGGGCGGGCCGGCGCGTGGCCGCGTGCTTGGCCTTGGCGTTGGCGACGCGGTTCTTGACGTGGCCCTTCCGCTCGGAGGCGGGCGGGGTCGGGCCCTTGCCTTCCAGGCTCCGGCGCCGCTTACCGCCGCTGCCGACCTGCGCGCCCTTCTTGTTGGACGTGCGGCGGTTCCTGCGCTGGCTGTTGCCGGCCATGGGTCACCTGTTTCTTCACTGCTCTCGACGTCTCGCGACGTGGAGTGGGTACGTACGTATGGATTGAGTGTCGCCCGCGGCCCCCGGGAAGGGCGAATCCGGGGGTCGGACCGGGGGCGCGACGAAGGTCGGGGGCTGGGGCACGGCGGGGGTCAGGACGGGCTCACGTGCGGCCCATCAGGGGTTCTCGTCCGCGGCCGAGCGGTTCCCGTCCAGGATCGGGCGGTTCACGACAGCGACCAGCGGGGGCCGGAGGGGGTGTCCTCGATGGCGAGACCGGAGTGCTGGAGCTGGTCGCGGATGGCGTCGGCGGTGGCGTAGTCCTTGCGGGTGCGGGCTGCCTGCCGCTGGTCGAGGACCAGGCGTACGAGGGAGTCCACGACGCCGTGCAGGTCCTGGCCATGGTCCGCGCCGCTCCCCGACCACCGCTCGTCCAGCGGGTCAAGGCCGAGCACGCCCAGCATCGCCCGCAGCTCGGCCAGCCGGGCCACCGCCGCTTCCTTGTCGTCGGCGGTCAGCGCGGAATTGCCCTGCCGGACGGTGGTGTGGACGATCGCCAGCGCCTGCGGGACACCCAGATCGTCGTCCATCGCCTCGGCGAAGGCCGGCGGCACCTCGTCGGCGGGCTCCACGGCCCCGGCCTTCTCCACGACGCGCTGGACGAAACCCTCGATCCGCGCGAAGGCGGACTCGGCCTCGCGCAGCGCTTCCTCGCTGTACTCGATCATCGAGCGGTAGTGCGGGGTGCCCAGGTAGTAGCGCAGCACGATCGGACGCCAGCGCTTGGTCATCTCCGAGACCAGCACGGAGTTGCCCAGCGACTTGGACATCTTCTCGCCGCTCATGGTCACCCAGGCGTTGTGCGACCAGTAGGCGGCGAAGTCGTCACCGAACGCCTTGGCCTGCGCGATCTCGTTCTCGTGGTGCGGGAAGACCAGGTCGACGCCGCCGCCGTGGATGTCGAAGGCGGAGCCCAGGTACTTGTGGGCCATCGCCGAGCACTCCAGGTGCCAGCCCGGCCGGCCGGGGCCCCAGGGCGTCTCCCAGCTCGGCTCGCCGTCCTTCGCCGCCTTCCACATCGCGAAGTCGCGCGGGTCGCGCTTGCCGGTCTCGCCGTCGCCGGACGGCTGGAGGAGGTTGTCCAACTCCTGGTTGGAGAGCTGGAGATAGCCGGGGAAGGACTTGACGTCGAAGTAGACGTTGCCGTCGGCGGCGTAGGCGTGGCCGCGCTCGATCAGGCCGCGCATCATCTCGACCATCTCGGGGATGTGGCCGGTGGCGCGCGGCTCGTACGTCGGACGCAGGCAGCCGAGGCTGTCGTACGCCGCGTTGAAGGCGACCTCGTTCTCGTAGCCGATCGACCACCACGGGCGGCCCTGCTCCGCCGACTTCTGGATGATCTTGTCGTCGATGTCGGTCACGTTCCGCACGAACGTGACGTCGTAGCCGCGGTAGGTGAACCAGCGGCGCATGATGTCGAAGTTCAGACCGGACCGGATGTGACCGATATGCGGGGCGGCCTGCACGGTCGCACCACAGAGGTAGATCGAGACACAGCCCGGCGTGAGCGGGTTGAAATCGCGAATCTGCCGGGCGCTGGTGTCGTACAGGCGAATCGTCACGGAACCAGGGTAGTCGGAACCGAGCAGTGCCCCGCGACCCCTTGGGCCACCGGGTCGCACCGGATCGACACTTGACCGGTTTGCCCCGGTAGGCGCGCGGGGCCGGGCCGGCACCTTCGCGCTCCCGCCCGCGCCCCGTCAGGCCGTACGGACGACCAGCGCCGTGGCCACCGCGGCCAGACCCTCGGCGCGGCCGGTCAGACCCAGCCCGTCCGACGTCGTGCCGGAGACCGACACCGGCGCCCCGACCGCCGCCGACAGGGCCTTCTGCGCCTCGTCCCGCCGCTTGCCGACCTTCGGCCGGACGCCGATGACCTGCACCGCCACATTGCCGATCGCGAAGCCCTCGGCCCGTACGATCCGCGCGGCCTCGGCCAGCAGCGTCACACCGGAGGCGCCGGACCACTCGGGGCGCCCGGTGCCGAAGTGCGCGCCGAGGTCGCCGACGCCGGCCGCCGAGAACAGGGCGTCGCAGGCGGCGTGCGCGACCACGTCGCCGTCGCTGTGACCGGCCAGGCCGTACCCGTCGCTCTCCGCCGCGTCCCACAGCAGGCCGGCGCACCACAGTTCGCGGCCCCGCTCGAAGGCGTGCACGTCGGTGCCGATGCCGACGAGCGGGATGCCGGGCAGCCCTCCGGCGCCGGGCGCGGTGGCGGCTCCGGGTGTGTCAGACATAGCCATCGGTGGCCCTCCTACGGGCGAGTACGGCCTCGGCCAGGACCAGGTCCAGCGGCCGGGTCACCTTGAACGCTTCCTCGTGTCCGGGGACGACCACGACCGGCGCGCCGAGGCGCTCGACCAGCCCGGCGTCGTCGGTGGCGCCCTCGCCCTCGACGACCGTGTCGTGGGCCCTGAGCAGGGTCTCGCGCTGGAAGCCCTGCGGGGTCTGCACGGCGCGCAGCCGGGCCCGCTCCGGGGTGCCGACGACGGGCTCGGGAGTGCCCTGCGGCTGCGGCTCGACCTGCTTGACGGTGTCGGCTAGGGGCAGGGCGGGGACGACGGCCGGCGCGCCGGCGCGTACCGCCGCGATCACGGAGTCGACGGTGTCGACGGGTACCAGCGGGCGGGCCGCGTCGTGCACCAGCACCACGTCGACGGCGTCCGGCAGTGCCGCGAGGCCGAGCCGGACCGACTCCTGGCGGGTCTCGCCGCCGGGAACCACTAGGAGGTCGGTGCGGTCGCTGAGCGGGTACTCGTCCAGGAGGTGGCGGACCTCGGTGGCGCCGTCGGGGGGTGCGACCACGACGACGACGGAGACGGTGCGGGCGGCGGCCATCGCGCGGACGGCGTGGACCAGCATGGGGGTGCCGCCCAGGGCGCGCAGCGCCTTCGGGGCACCGGGGCCGAGCCGGACACCGCGGCCGGCGGCGGGAATCACCGCGGCGGTGCGGTGGGGGCGGGAGGTATCTGGCATCGATGACTCCGGAGTCCGGGGCAGCCCCGGAATTGGCGCAGACAGGTTTGTTTCCTCGGCCGGGTTGGGTATGGCCTCAGCGTCAGCGTGCCGGGCGCGACACCTTGACCGGACCCTTCCGTGACATCCGTCGAGGCGGCAGCCCGGGCCCGGCACACGGCGTGGCGCGTACGGCGGGCGGGTGACGCCACACGGCGAGGGTGACGTTGAGGACGCGAGGGTTGACGCGGCGATCGACCGCTCGCGAGATGACCGCGATACGCATGACCGCAGAAACGCATGACCGCAGATATGCCGCAGCGCCCGGCGACAGACGCCTCCACTGGGGAGGCGGTCGTCACTCGGGCACCGCGGCAGTGCTGTTTCAAGCGATGCTGCTTCAAGCGATCTTGACTCCGAGGCGTCACGGGCGCTTCAAGCGGTCTTGCGGTCTCGCATTTCGCACAGCGTCGTCAGGACGCGAGGACCTCGTCGAGCAGAGCCTCGGCCTTGTCTTCGTTGGTGTTCTCCGCGAGGGCGAGTTCGCTCACCAGAATCTGGCGGGCCTTCGCGAGCATCCTCTTCTCACCGGCGGAGAGTCCGCGCTCGCGCTCCCGCCGCCACAGGTCTCGAACTACCTCGGCGACCTTGATCACGTCGCCGGAAGCGAGCTTCTCAAGATTTGCCTTGTAGCGACGGGACCAGTTCGTCGGCTCTTCGGCATACGGTGCGCGAAGCACCTCGAAGACCCGGTCGAGCCCGTCCTGACCAACCACGTCGCGTACGCCGACGAACTCCGCATTGTCCGCTGGCACACGAACAGTCAAGTCGCCCTGGGCGACTTTCAGCACCAAGTAGGTCTTGTCCACGCCTTTGATCTGGCGAGTTTCGATGGCCTCGATCAGCGCGGCCCCGTGATGGGGATAGACCACGGTGTCGCCAACCTTGAACGTCATGTGACAGGTACCCCTTCCGTGGCTATCCATGCTAACACGGGAACGGGGCGTTCTGAATGGCGTTTTCGCAGGTCAGGGCATATCTCGGGGCTTGACAACAGCGCCCGCCACGTGCTGCGAGGGGCCGCTCGACGCAGGTATTCGCAGGTCGGAGGGGCTTCGCCGCCGAGCGGAAACGCGCCCGTCACACACCGGGAACTCGGCGGCCGACATGACGAACGTCCCGTTTTGCGGCGATCCGCAAGAGCGACTTCCGCTACTCCGTTCGGTGGCCGGGGGGCGGCTCGGGCCCGATTCTCGAATTGATCACCGCGCGGCGCGCCCCGGAGCGTGATCAATTACGCGCGGCGCGCGCATTCCCCGGCATTACCGCTTTCCCCCGGCGGAAAGTCATGCGGTCACCACCCGAACGGCGTCTTGCCGAATATGCGTCCCCTTCGCACGACACTCGGGAAGCGTCCTGGAAGGGAGTCCGGAACGGGCTCGTGAAACGCGGTCCGGAACGGGGCCGAGAAGGTTCGGAAACGGCGGGGAGAAGTGCGCGGGAAGCGGGGGAAGTGGCGGCGGAAGACCCGAGGAAAGTCGCGGGCGGCGGTGCCGGACGGCCCCGGGGGCGGGTCGGGTGCGGCGGCGCGTGGACGGCTCGGTAACCTAGCGGCGCTGACACACCCTTAGGGCGGCTTTACGCACCCGTCGTCATGACGCGTACGCGAGGACCGCCCCAGCCGTCCATCCGCGACCGGGCACAAGTTCGGCCGCCGTAGCTCGTCAAGGAGATGCCGCCGCCGTGAGCCGCAGCCTTCGACGCGGCGTCCTCGCCGCTACCGTCCTCTCGCTCTCGATCGCCTCGCTTTCCGCCTGCGGGGCCGGGGCCGACGCTCAGACGCTGCAGGTGAAGCCGGACAACGCCGCGATCACCGTCGGCGACATCAAGATCCAGAACGCCTCCGTGGTCACCCAGCCCGACCCTGAGGCCAAGGGCCCGGCCGCGGTCACCGCGACGGTGTTCAACAACGGCACCGAGGCCCAGAAGCTGACCGCCATCACCCTCGACGCCACCGGCACGCGGGCCAAGCTGACGCCCCTCAAGGGCCGCTCGATCACCGTGCCGGCCGGCGGTTCCGTCGTCATCGGCGGCAAGGGCAACGCCACGGCCGTCCTGGAGGACAGCCGTGAGGCCGTCCAGGACGGCAACGCGCAGGCCGTGACGTTCACCTTCAGCGACGCCGGCAAGGTCAAGTTGCGGGCCTTCGTCGTCCCGGCGAAGAGCTACTTCGAGGAGTACGGCCCCACCGAGGTGCCGCAGACGCCCGCTCCGGCGTCGCCGTCCGGTGAGCCCTCGGGGTCGGCCACGCCGTCCGGCTCCGCGACGCCCTCCGGCTCGGCCACCCCGTCCGGCGAGACCTCCCAGGCGGCGCACGCCGGTCACTGACCGCCCGCGAGCAGCCCGAACGCCTCAGGGGCGCCCGTCCGGTCCGGACGGGCGCCCCTGAGGCGTTGACGGCTTCTCTTCGCGGCTTGCCTTCGCGGCTCGTCTTCGCGGCTTCTGTCGACGGCTTCTCTTTACGGCTCGAACTTGTAGCCCAGGCCGCGGACCGTGACCAGATAGCGCGGCGCGCCCGGATCCGGTTCGATCTTGGCGCGCAGCCGCTTGACGTGGACGTCGAGGGTTTTGGTGTCACCCACGTAGTCGGCGCCCCACACCCGGTCGATGAGCTGCATACGGGTCAGCACCCGGCCGGCGTTGCGCAGCAGCATCTCCAGGAGGTCGAACTCCTTCAGCGGCAGGTCGACCTTGCCGCCGGAGACCGTGACGACATGGCGGTCGACGTCCATCCGGACCGGGCCGGCCTCCAGCGCCTGCGGGGCGACCTCTTCCGGCTCGCCGCGCCGGCGCAGCACCGCGCGGATGCGGGCGACCAGTTCCCGGGAGGAGAAGGGCTTGGTGACGTAGTCGTCAGCTCCTATTTCCAGGCCGACCACCTTGTCGATCTCGCTGTCCTTGGCGGTCACCATGATGACCGGGACGTTGGAACGGCCGCGCAGTTGGCGGCAGACCTCGGTGCCGGGCAGGCCCGGCAGCATCAGGTCCAGCAGGACCAGGTCGGCACCGTTGCGTTCGAACTCGTCCAGTCCGTCGGGGCCCGTAGCCGCGATGGCGACCTCGAAACCTTCCTTGCGGAGCATGTAGGACAGTGCGTCGCTGAACGATTCCTCGTCCTCGACGACGAGCACTCGGGTCACGGAAGGACCTCCGGGGCAGGGTGAGCTGGAAGTGGATCGTTGAAGGTCTCGTACGGGGGGTCCTCGGGGTCGAGGTCCTCCGCGGTCGGGGAATCGGCGGGCCGTTCGCGGTCGCGAGCGGCTCCGGCCTCTGGGAGACGCAGGGTGAAGGTGGAGCCCTGACCCTCAGCGCTCCACACCGTGACCTCCCCGCCGTGCGAGGCGGCCACGTGCTTGACGATGGCGAGACCGAGGCCGGTCCCGCCGGTGGCGCGCGAGCGCGCCGGGTCCACACGGTAGAACCGCTCGAAGACGCGGTCCCGGTCCTTCTCCGATATCCCGATGCCCTGGTCGGTCACCGAGATCTCGATCAGTCCCCCGGTGCCGCCGGCGTGCGGGACGGCCTTGCCGGTGGGGGCGGGAATCCGGCGGCCGGCGATGCCGACGCGGGTGCGCGCCGGGGAGTAGTTGACGGCGTTCTCCACGAGGTTGCCCAGCGCGGCGGCGAGCTGGCCGCGGTTTCCCCAGACATACAGGGCGGAGGTTTCGCCCTCCGGGCCACCACCCCGGGTGGAGGACCCTTCGGGCCCGCCGATCGCACTGGCCATGGTGATCTGCTTGGTGCCGGCCTGCTGGCGGCAGCGGTCGATCGCCTCGGCGACCAGCTCGTCCACGCGGACTGGTTCGGCGTCCTCCAGCGGGTCGTCGTTCTGCACCCGCGAGAGGTCGATCAGCTCCTGGACGAGGTTGGTGAGGCGGGTGGCCTCGTTCTGCATCCGGCCGGCGAAGCGGGTGACGGCCTCGGGGTCGTCGCAGGCGTCCATCACGGCCTCGGACAGGAGCGAGAGGGCTCCGACGGGCGTTTTGAGCTCATGGCTGACGTTGGCCACGAAGTCGCGGCGGACCGCCTCGATGCGGCGCGCCTCGGTGAGGTCCTCGACCAGCAGGAGAACGAGGCGGGAGCCGAGCGGGGCGACGCGTGCGGAGACGGCGAGGGCGTCCCCGCGGCCGGTGCCGCGGCGCGGCAGGTCGAGCTCGGCCTGGCGTATCTCGCCGTCCCGGCGGGTGTCGCGGGCCATCTGCATCATCGGCTCGACGGCGAGCTTGCCGCCCCGGACGAGCCCGAGGGCGTACGCGGCGGAGCTGGCCTTGACGACGGCGTCGGCCTCGTCCAGGACGACGGCCGACGAGCGCAGCACCGACAGGACGGTGTCGACTCCGGGCGGCAGCACGGCGTCGGTGTGCAGGGAGCTGCGGGTCGGCTTGGCCTGCTCGCGTTCGCTCCAGCGGAACGCCAGCATGGCGAAGACGCCGGTGCACAACCCGGCGATCGCTGCCACTGCGGCGACGGCCGCGTCCACGTTCATGACTCCAGGTTATGCGCCGGGTCGGACACTTCCCCAGCCGTACGAGCCCCTGCTCGAACACAAGTCGCCCAGAGTTCACCACGGCGTTGGTGCCGGTTCACTCCGGAGGGCGGGGAGGGGCGCGGACGGGGCGCTGGGAGGGTGGTGAGGGGTGCGGACGGGGCGTTCGGAGGGTGGTGCGGGACGCGGATGGGCCGTTCGGAGGGTGGTGCGGGGCTCGGACGGGGCGTTCGGAGGGTGGTGAGGGGTCGGACGGGGCGTTCGGGGCCCGTGACGAGCGCGTGAGGCCCGGCGCGGTGGCACCGGAGGCGCCGCCGGGTCGGGCCCGTGGCGCCACGGGGCAGTGGTCGCGTCGCCCAGAGTTCACCTTCACGTCGGCGGGGATTCACTCCGGGTGGGACCGCAGGTCGCGATGCCACCGCAAGGTGAGATAGGCCGGAACGGGTTCCGGCCGACGGGCCGGGGGTACCGGAACGGGTTCCGGCACGACGGGCCCGGGGGGCCGGAACGACCTGGCGTCGGGGCCCGGGCCGGAACCGGGGGACGTCGGGAAGACCCGGTGTCCCGGTCCGGCCGGCCAGGCGAAGTACGGGCCACGCGGCCCCGGACCGTGGGAGCGTGAGCCCATAAGGACCATCGTGAGCTCCATAAACCGCGAGCTCCATGAGGACCACACGGACCGGCCGCACCGTACGGCCATGGCCAGGGCCCGGGGGCACCCTCCGGCCCTCACCCACCTCCCCACCCCACCCCCAGCAAATTCAACGCGAGAGAAGGTCACTGATGCGGGACGCGTACCACGAGGAGCTTGACTCGATCGGCGAGGGCCTGGTCGAGATGGCCCGGCTCGTGGGCTCCGCGATCGGGCGCGCCACCACGGCGATACTCGACGCGGACCTCAAGCTGGCCGAGAACGTCATCGCCGGCGACGAGAAGGTCGACGACCTCCAGCGCGAGCTGGAGGCCCGCGCGATCGCCCTGCTGGCCCGCCAGCAGCCGGTCGCCACCGACCTGCGGATCGTCGTCACCTCCCTGCGCATGAGCGCCGACCTGGAGCGCTCCGGCGACCTGGCCCAGCACGTGGCCAAGCTGGCGCGCCTGCGGTTCCCGCAGACGGCCGTACCGGGTGATCTGCACGCCACCATCCTGGAGATGGGGCAGCTCGCGCAGCGGCTGATGGCCAAGGCCGCCGAGGTCATCATCACCAAGGACGTCGATCTGGCGCTCCAGTTGGAGCAGGACGACGACGCGATGGACCTGCTCCACCGCGCCCTCTTCCAGCACCTGATGGACGACCGCTGGAAGCACGGCATCGAGACGGCCGTGGACGTGACCCTGCTCGGCCGCTATTACGAGCGTTTCGCGGACCACGCGGTCTCCGTGGCCAAGCGGGTTGTCTACCTGGTGACCGGCGAACACGCCGACGAGATCGCGCCGCCCACCCCGGTGGAGGGCGCGTAGCGGCGACGGCGGGCAGGGGGCGCGCGGCCGCCCCTCGCACACCGTGCCGCGTTGGCTCGTGCCTCCGCGCGCCGTTGACGCGCCTCTTGGGCAGGGATTGCAATGGGCGGCAGGTGACCCCTAGGAGGCAATTTCATGGCACTCATGGCGGAATCCCTCAACCCGGCATCCCACGACGCCCCACCGGCCGCGGCACGACCACGGCTCCCCCTGCTCAGCGCGTGTTCCTGCGGCCCGGGCTGTAGCTGCGGCTGCCAGTCCGGCGGCCCCTGCCAGTGCGGCGGCGGCTGCTCATAGCCCGCCGGCGGGCCGTATGACTGCGACACATACGGCCTGCCGCAACCCGCTCCAGCCAACGCACAAGCCCCCTGCCCACAGATTCCTGCGGGCAGGGGGCTTGCCGCGTGGAGCGCGAAGGGGCGGCGGTACCCCAACTGACCTGCGGCGGGGCGGTCGTTCGTCCGCGATGTCAGCGGTGGCTGGGATGCTGTCGGCATGACCGCTTGGAGTCTGCTCGACCTGGGACAAGGCGCTGCGAGCCAGTTGGGCCGCCGACACCTGCTCGCCTGACGACCGGGCCGACTGGCAACCGCGCAATCCGGCCTGGGGACCCCAAGTAAGGGGTCCGGGCAGGGGCTCAGGCCGGATGCGTCCCGCCGGTGGACGGGGCCGCCTGGAGGTTCGACGAGTGCGGGGCGGTCGTCGCGAGATAGCCGAGAACCAGCCCGGCGACGGCGCCCGAGATCCCGGTCACCCAGCGCCAGACGCCCGTGATGTCGAAGGTCAGCAGCGCGGCGCAGCCGATGAGCGCCGCGGCGAGCACCAGCACGGACGGTGCCACGTAAAGCGGCCACGCGGAATGGGGATCCCAGAGCCGCAGAGCGCGTGGCTCGCCGGTCCCCACGGCGGCCTTTTCGACGGAGACGCGTTCGGCGGCCATCATCCGCGCATCGTCGGGCTTGAGCATCCCGTGCATCACCCAGCCGTCGTCGGACACCAGTACCGCCGGGGTGTCGCCCCCGGAGGACCGCCCGCCGTCGGCGCCACGCCGGGCGCCCCAGCACAGCCACAGGTGCTGCCCCGTCAGGGAGTCGGGGACATGCTCCTCTGCTACAGAGGCCAGGAAATGCGCGGTGCGGGATGACGCGGTGACAATTTTCAGGCACCTCTGCTTTTGGGAGTCCCGCTGCCAGAACCCGGGCCCCAGGCATTTCCCGCGTACGGCCATATCGGCGCCGCCCAGCCGGGAGAAGGAACGGAACCCATGGCGCAGGGAAAGGCCGGCCACGGAGAGGACGATGCCGGCGGCCCAGGCGATGCCGACGATCCAGACGCGGCCGGTCGCCATCGTGGAGCCTTCCAGTGCCGCACCGAGGCTCTGCTCGTCCCCCGCGAGGGCGCCCAGTGCGGGACGCGACGGGGCGTAGAGGACCGAGACCTCGCCGCCCGTGTGCGGACGGTCGGGCGTGACCGGATGGACCGTTGCCGTCACCGGCTCCCCGCCCGCGCCCGGGGAAAGCCGGACGACCGCCGTCGAGGTGTAGTAGTCATGGCCCTTGCTCGGGTCGTGGAGCTGGACGTCGCTGACCTTCTCCACCCGGACGTGCGCGAATTCCGCACCGGCGTCGGCGATCCGCTGCATGAGTTCCGGACGCTGGGGCGTCCCCATCACGAGCGCGAGAAGGGTCACCAGCGCCGTGCAGACCCCTAGGTACCACGCGAGGGAACGGCCCTGCATGCCCCGGCGCGAGGGCAGCACCCGGGGCGGTCCCTCCGGCTGCGCGGCGCCCGGTCCCTCCGCTTCCGCGGCGCCCGGCCTCTCCGGTTGCGGGGCGCCCGGTCCGCCCGCCTCCACGGCACCCGAGAACTCGGCGACGGCGACCGCGGCGTACGGCTGGCGTCCACCTGCCGCGCGCTGGAAGACGGCGACGCCGCCGACACAGGCCAGTGCGCACCCCAGCGCGACGAGGATCGCCGTCCGGCGCGGCTCCGGATCCGAGCAGAAGAGCCACAGCGGCAAGACGGGGACGAGGGCGGCCAGCCCCAGCGCGCCGAACCACGCCCCGGCCCGGCGGGGTCCCGCGCCCACCCGGCGAAGGGCGGGACCGGCGCCGGTTGCGGTCCGGTCAGCCGAAGACATTCCGCACCTCGTCGGTCGCCGAGGCGTCGCGCCCCTTGGTGCCCTGCTCGGCGCCCGACTGGACGTCCTTGTTGTGGTCGTCCACGTCTCCCCAGCCGTCCTTGCCGTCGTTCGCCGCGACACCGCCGGCGATGGGGACGGCGGTGCCCCACGCGGTGTCTCTGGCCATGTCGTGGCTCTCGGGGGTGTGCGTACCCCTGAGGTCGTTCGCGATGTCGCGCAGGCCCTTGTCGACGCCTCGCATCGTAGCGCCGGCGCCACCGGCCGCGCCGCCGGAGATGGCGGTGCATGTCTGGCGTACGTCACTCAACGAGGAGGCGTGGAAACCGGCGCTCGCCGCTGCCGGGGTCATACCGGTTCCAGAGCGGGGCCAGCCCTACGCCGAGTCCCGTGAGAACGGCATGCACGCGCTCCGGCACTTCTACGCCTCGGTACTTCTGGACGCTGGCGAGAACATCAAGGCCCTCGCCGAGTACCTGGGTCACTCCGACCCCGGCCTAACCCTCCGCGTGTACGCGATACCTCATGCCGTCCAGCCAGGAGCGCTCTCGCAAGGCCGTGGCCGCCGTCTTCGACACGGCCCGGCCCGAGCCGTCCCGCACCTGACGGCCCACACACGGCCCAGCGCCACCAAGAAGCCCCCTACCAACGGACAACCCGCAGGTAGGGGGCCTGTTCGGCCCTGCTTACTTCTTCTTGCCCTGGTTCTTTACAGCCTCGATGGCGGCCTTGGCGGCTTCTGGGTCGAGGTAGGTGCCGCCGGGGGTGAGGGGGCGGAAGTCGGCGTCCAGCTCGTAGGAGAGGGGGATGCCGGTGGGGATGTTCAGGCCGGCGATGTCCGCGTCGGAGATGCCGTCGAGGTGCTTGACCAGGGCGCGCAGGCTGTTGCCGTGGGCGGCGATCAGGACCGTGCGGCCGGCCAGCAGGTCCGGGACGATGCCGTCGTACCAGTACGGCAGCATGCGGACCACGACGTCCTTGAGGCACTCGGTGCGCGGGCGCAGCTCCGGCGGGATCGTGGCGTAGCGCGCGTCGTTGGCCTGGGAGAACTCGTTGTCGTCGGCGAGGACCGGCGGCGGGGTGTCGTACGAGCGGCGCCAGAGCATGAACTGCTCCTCGCCGAACTCGGCGAGGGTCTGGGCCTTGTCCTTGCCCTGGAGGGCGCCGTAGTGGCGCTCGTTCAGGCGCCAGCTCCGGTGGACCGGGATCCAGTGGCGGTCGGCTGCCTCCAGGGCGAGCTGCGCGGTGCGGATGGCGCGCTTCTGGAGGGAGGTGTGCAGCACGTCGGGGAGCAGACCGGCGTCCTTGAGCAGCTCTCCGCCGCGGACCGCCTCCTTCTCGCCCTTCTCGTTGAGATTCACGTCCACCCAGCCGGTGAACAGGTTCTTCGCGTTCCACTCGCTCTCGCCGTGGCGGAGGAGGATCAGCTTGTACGGTGCGTCGGCCATGACGTCGAGCGTAATCCACGGCCGCGTGTGACCCGGCCGGGGTGGTGGCCGGGGGGGTTACGGCGCGGTTTGACGGTTTCCGCAATTGAGTGGCGGTGGGGGTGGGCGGGAAAGTAGGTTGCGATCGTCGCTTACGCCACTTACACAGGGGGCGGGTGACGCGCTTCCGGCGCGGGTCGGGTGCCGGGGAGCGAGGGGCGAGGGAGTGAGGGAGTGAGGGCGTGAGAAGCGTTCGCGTCCTGGCGTACGCCAGCACCTAGACCCGCCGACCGCGCCGACCGCGCCGACCACCCATTCAGTGACTGCCGCCGGGGGAAATGTCATGTCCGCATCCATCGCTGGGATCAGGCGAGCCGCCGTGGAGAGCGTCTCGGGGCTGCCGCGGCAGTTCTGGTGGCTGTGGACCAGCACCCTGATCAACCGGCTGGGCGCGTTCGTCGCCACGTTCCTGGCGCTCTACCTCACCGTCGACCGCGGCTATTCGGCGTCCTACGCCGGCCTGGTCGGCGCGCTCTACGGGCTCGGCGGCGTGGTCTCCTCCATCGGGGCCGGCGTCATGACCGACCGGCTCGGCCGGCGGCCCACCATGCTGATCGCGCAACTGTCGACGGCGGCGTCGGTGGCGCTGCTCGGGTTCATGGAACACCCGGTCGCCATCGCGGCGGTGGCCTGGCTGGTCGGCATGGCGTCCAACGCCTCCCGGCCCGCCGTGCAGGCGATGATGGCGGACATCGTCGCCCCCAAGGACCGGGTGCGTGCCTACTCGCTCAACTACTGGGCCATCAACCTGGGCTTCGCGATCTCCTCGACCGCCGCCGGACTCATCGCCCGGCACGGCTACCTGGCCCTCTTCCTGGGCGAGTCGGCGCTCGTGCTGGCCTGCGCGCTGGTGGTCTTCTGGAAGCTGCCGGAGTCCAAGCCCGCCGCGGGCCCGGCCACGAACGGATCGGGGGAGGCGGCCGGTCCGGAGCCCGCACGGATCTCCATGCTGACCGTGCTGCGCGACGGCCGCTTCATGATCGTCGTCGGGCTGAACCTGCTGCTGGCCCTCCTCTACCAGCAGGCGTACGTCTCGATGCCGGTGTCGATGGGTCAGGACGGCTTCTCCAGTACGGACTTCGGCCTGGTGGTCGCGGTCAACGGTGTGCTGATCGTGCTGCTCCAGATCCCGGTGACGCGGTTCATCGAACACCGCAGCCCCGCGATGCTGCTGATCGGCTCGGCACTGCTCGCCGGTTACGGTTTCGGACTGACCGCGCTGGCGGGCTCGGTCGCCATGTACGCGCTGGCCGTCTCCGTCTGGACCCTCGGCGAGATCATCAACTCGCCCACCCAGATGAGCCTGGTCGTCCGCCTCTCCCCCGTCCACGGCCGGGGCCGCTACCAGGGCATGTACTCCCTGTCCTGGTCGGTCGCCTCCCTGACGGCCCCCCTGATCGGCGGCGCGGTGATCGACCACTACGGAGCGGACGCGCTGTGGGCCGGCTGCGCGGTCGTCGGGACGGTCGCGGCGGTCGGGTACGGGCTGCTGCTGCGGAACCTGCCGGGGCAGTCGGAGCCGGTGACGGGTTCGGGAAAAACGGAGACGGAGACGGAGATGGCGGAGACGGGGGCGGAGGAAGGGAAGGCGTCCGCGCAGGAGACCGTCGTGTCGGCCTAGGGGCGGGTGGCGTGGCGGCGCGGGCGCTTCCGGCCCGTTATCGGGCCGAGCGCCCCGTCAGATGCGTGAACGCGTCCAGATTGCGGGTGGATTCGCCGCGCGACACCCGCCAGGCGTACTCCTTGCGGATGGCGGTCGCGAAGCCCATCTCCAGCAGGGTGTTGAAGCTGCCGTCGGCGTTTTCCAGGACCGTGCCCAGGAGGCGGTCGAGTTCGTCGGGGGTGACGGCGGCGAGCGGGAGTTTGCCGACGAGGTAGATGTCGCCGAGCTTGTCGATGGCGTAACTGACGCCGTAGAGGCGGGTGTTGCGCTCCAGCAGCCAGCGGTGGACGGCTTCGTGGTTCTCGTCCGGGTGGCGGACGACGAAGGCGTTGAGGGAGAGGGAGTGCCTGCCGACGATGAGGGAGCAGGTCGTGGAGAGCTTGCGGGTGCCGGGGAGCTTGACGACGTAGGTGCCGGCGGAGGGGGACTCCCATTCCAGCTCGGCGTCGCGCAAGGTCCGCTCGATCACCTCGCGCGGGTCGCCCGCGCCGCCGGGCCCGCCGGATTCCTCGGTCACCTCTGTCACGTCACGCATGGTGGGATCGTAGGTGACGGTGGCGCTCCTGCATCGCCGCGGAGTAGACCTCGCCGGTCGCGGCGGCGGCGGTGTCCCAGCCGAAGGCCCGGGCGTGCCGGGCGGCCGCGGCGCCCATGCGGGTGGCCAGCGCCGGGTCCGCCACGAAGCGGGCGAGCGCGCGGGCGTAGTCGGACGGGTCGTGACCGGGCACCAGGAAGCCGCTGACGCCGTCGCGCACGGCGACCGGGAGCCCGCCGACCTCGGCCGCGACGACCGGGGTGCCGCACGCCTGGGCCTCTATGGCGACCAGCCCGAACGACTCGCTGTAAGAGGGCATGACCAGCACCGACGCGGCGCGGTACCAGTCGGCGAGCTGCTCCTGGCCGACCGGGGGACGGAACCGTACGAGATCGGCTATGCCGAGCCGGGCGGCGAGCTTGTGCAGCCCCTCGGGCCGGGCCAGGCCGCTGCCGCTCGGCCCGCCGACCACCGGCACCACCAGCCGGGAGCGCAGCGAGGGGTCCGCCTCCAGGAGGGCGGCGGCCGCGCGCAGCAGGATGTCGGGGGCCTTCAGCGGCTGGATGCGCCCGGCGAAGAGGGGGATGACCGCGTCCTGCGGCAGGCCGAGGCGGGCGCGGGCGGCGGCCCGGCTGGCGGCGACGTCGCCGGTGGGCCGGAAGCGGTCGAGGTTGACGCCCGGGTGCACGACCGCGACCTTGGCGGCGTCGGCGCCGTAGTGCCGTACGAGCTCGTCCGCCTCCTCGGCGGTGTTCGCGACGAGGCGGTCCGCGGCGCGCACCACCTGGGTCTCGCCGATGACGCGGGCGGCGGGCTCGGGGGTGTCGCCGACGGCGAGGGAGGCGTTCTTGACCTTGGCCATGGTGTGCATGGCGTGCACCAGCGGGACGCCCCAGCGCTCGGAGGCGAGCCAGCCGACGTGTCCGGACAGCCAGTAGTGGGAGTGCACCAGGTCGTAGTAGCCGGGGCGGTGGCGCGCCCATGCCTGCATGACGCCGTGGGTGAAGGCGCAGAGCTGGGCCGGCAGCTCTTCCTTGGCCAGTCCTTCGTACGGTCCGGCGTCGACGTGCCGGACGAGGACGCCGGGGGCCAGCTCGACGGCGGGCGGGAGGGTGGCGGTGGTGGCGCGGGTGAAGATCTCCACCTCGATGTTGATGGCGGCGAGCTTCCTGGCCAGCTCGACGATGTAGACGTTCATGCCGCCGGCGTCGCCCGTGCCGGGCTGGTGCAGCGGGGAGGTGTGCACGCTGAGCATCGCGACGCGGCGCGGGCGGCGCGCGCCGCCGGGCAGCCGCAGCCGGGCCTGCCCCGGGAACGGGCCGTGGGGACGGCTGCGGAGCCGGGACACATATGGGCTCAAGGTGAGCTACCTCCTACCGGGGCGGGCCGGCCGGCCGCTCCGAACCCCGTCAACAACGGCATCCGGCCATCCATTTCCGTCCGGCCTGCCCTCTTCGCACTTTGCCAAAGCGTGACCCACCGGCGGACGGGCGGCGGGGCCCGCACCGCGTCCCCGTACGCTCGTCGCATGGCCCGCCGCTCCCCCGTCCCCGCCGCCGCCCCGGCGTCCGCGCCGTCCCGCCCCGTCGGAAACGTCACCCGCGGCACGACCAACCCCAACCGGCTGCGCCGCATGGACCGCTGGATCGCCGCGGAACACGGCGCCGAGCTGCGGCGGGCCGCCGATCCGGTCGCCGTCGACCTCGGGTACGGCGCGGCGCCCTGGACCGCGGTGGAGCTGCTGGGCCGGCTGCGGACGGTCCGGCCGGACGCGCGGGTCGTCGGCATCGAGATCGAGCGGGCGCGGGTCGAGGCCGCCAGACCGTACGAGCGGGCGGGGCTGGACTTCGTGCACGGCGGCTTCGAGCTGCCGCTGCCGGGCGGGCCGGGGCGCGCGCCGGTCCTGATCCGGGCGGCGAACGTGCTGCGGCAGTACGACGAGGACGAGGTGGCCGCCGTGTGGCGGCTGCTGTGTGCGCGGCTGGCGCCCGGCGGGCTGCTGGTGGAGGGCACCTGCGACGAGATCGGCCGGCGCCACGTATGGGTGGCGCTCGGCCCCGAAGGGCCCCGCACGGTCACCTTCGCGACCCGGCTCGGATCCCTGGGCACCCCGTCCGACCTGGCGGAACGCCTCCCGAAGGCGTTGATCCACCGCAATGTCCCGGGCGAGCCGGTGCACGCCTTCCTGCGCGACTTCGACCGGGCCTGGGCGGCGGCCGCACCGCTGGGAGCGCTGGGCGCGCGCCAGCGCTGGCTGGCGGCCGTGGGCAGCCTGGCGGCGGACTGGCCGCTCACCGGCGATCCGCGGCGGCGGCGCCAGGGCGAGATCACGGTGCGGTGGGACGCGCTGGCGCCGCGGGCCGCCTCTTGGCCGGTGCCGCGGGCTTAAGCGGCCCCGGCCGTCCCCGCCGACGCCGCGACGCCCGCCGGCTCTCCGGCGCGCCGCTCACCGGTCGCCGGCCGCCCGGCGCCCGTTCCCGCCGCCCTCGCCAGCTCCCGCAGCCGCGCTTCGGTGACCGAGCCGCGCGGCGCGGTGTACGTCACCAGCGCCTGATCGGGGTCGGTGGCCAGCCGGAAGCTCTCGAAGGTGACGTGGAGCTCGCCGACCTGGGGATGGATGAGGCGTTTGGTGCCGCGGAGGCATTCGTGCACCGCCTGCGCCTCCCACACCCGCCGGAAGTCGGCGCTGCGCTCCAGGAGTTCGCTGACGACCTCGCACAACCGCGGATCGTCCGGATGCCGGCCGCTCTCGGCCCGCAGATTGCCGACGACCTCTTCGGCGATGCGCTGCCACTCCGGGTGCAGGGTCCGCGCCGCGGGGTGGAGGAACACCAGGAGCGCCGAATTGCGCCGGTCGGGGTCGAGCTCTTCGAGGTCGAAGGCGACCCGGCCGCCGAGCGTGTTCCAGGCCAGGATGTCCATGCCGCGGCCGATGACCATGGCCGGGACGGTGGTCGCCATCGCGTCCAGCAGTTGCTGGATCTCCGGGCGCACCGTCCGCCCGGGGCGGTCGGCGGCCGAGCAGGGGTCGTCCCCGCGGCGGCGCGGCACGGCCACATTGCGCAGATACGTCACTTCGCCGTCGGTCAGCCGCAGCGCCCGCGCGACGGCGTCCAGGACCGAGTCGGAGATGGCGGGGGCGCGGCCCTGTTCGATCCGGGTGTAGTAGTCGACGCTGATACCGGCGAGCTGGGCGACCTCCTCGCGCCGCAGCCCCCGCACCCGCCGCCGGCCCAGCCCGTCGGGCAGCCCGAGGTCGGCCGGGTCGAGCGCCGCGCGACGCGCCTTGAGGAACGAGCTGATCTCGACTTCCGCATGCAGCATCCGTCCAGTATGCGACGCGCCGCCTCCTGGGTGGTTCCGCCGGACCCAGGCTGCGACGGGCCTGGTCCCCCTTCAGCGGGCGGCGCAGGCTGGTGCCCGCGGCGGCCACCGGGCACCTGCACCGCCCGCCCGACTGCGTAAAAGCCCACCGACTTCGTACCTCGTACAAGGGAGCACCTCATGCGGCGCAGGATCCTCGGCGGCACCGGCATCTCGGTCAGCGAGTACACGCTCGGCACGATGATGCTCGGCGCCTGGGGCAACACCGACCACGAGGACTGTGTGCGGATCGTCCACCGCGCCCTGGACGCCGGCGTCAACGTCGTCGACACCGCGGACATCTACGCCGCCGGCGAGTCCGAGGAGATCGTCGGCAAGGCCCTCAAGGGGCGGCGCGAGGACGTCGTACTGGCCACGAAGTTCTTCAACCCCATGGGGCCGGACGCCAACCACGGCGGGAACTCCCGGCGCTGGATCGTCCGTGCGGTCGAGGACAGCCTGCGCCGCCTGGGCACCGACTACATCGACCTGTACCAGGCGCACCGCCCCGACCCGGCCACCGACATCGACGAGACCCTCTCGGCCCTGTCGGACCTCGTACGGTCGGGCAAGGTGCGCGCGATCGGCACCTCCACCTTCCCCGCCGAGCTGCTCGTCGAGGCGCAGTGGACGGCCGAGCGCCGCGGCCATGTCCGCTTCCGCAGCGAGCAGCCGCCGTACTCGGTCCTGGCCCGCGGCGTGGAGAACGCGGTCCTGCCGACGGCGCGCCGCTACGGCATGGGCGTGCTCACCTGGGGGCCGCTGAGCGCCGGCTGGCTGTCCGGGCGTGAGCTGTCGGCCAGTTCGCGGGCCGGCCTGGAGACGGGCAAGTTCGATCTGTCCCTCCCTGAGAACCGTCGGAAGGCGGCGGCGGTCGACGCGCTGGCGAAGCTGGCCGCGGAGGCGGGCCTGTCGCTGCCGCACCTGGCGACCGCCTTCGTACGGTCCCACCCGGCGGTCACGTCCGTGATCATCGGCCCGCGCACCCTGGACCAGCTCACCTCGTCGCTGGACGGCGCGGAGGTGACGCTGAGCGCGGAGGTCCTGGACCGGATCGACGCGATCGTCCCGCCGGGCACCGACCTGAACCGGGCCGACAGCTACTACCTGCCGCCCGCCATCGAGGACGCGTCCTTGCGGCGCCGCTGATGCCCTGCCGGTTCCGGTCCCCGCGGCGCCGCTGATCCCCGGCGGCTACGGTCCCCGCGGCGTCGCCGGTCGCGGCTCAGGTCAGGTGCAGGGCGGCGAGCAGCGCGTCGACCAGGGGCCGGTCCCTCTCGTGGGTCAGGCGCGCGCGGGCCTCGGCGGGTGCCAGCCAGGCCAGGCGGTCCACCTCGCGGTTGGGCGTGAAGGCCCCGGCGACCGCCTCCGCCGCCCAGTAACGCACCTGCTTGGCGCGGCCGTTGGCCAGGTAGTGGGCGGTGGGCAGCGGCGCCCCGGGCCGGCAGCGCAGGCCGGTCTCCTCCGCCACCTCGCGCACCGCACCGGCCAGCGCGTCCTCGCCGCGCTCGAGTTTCCCCTTCGGGTGCGACCAGTCGTCGTACTTGGGACGGTGCACCAGCGCGACCTCCAGGCCGTCCTCGTTCGCGGCGCGGCGCCACAGGACGCAGCCCGCCGCCCGCACCGGCTTGGGGGACGCCGTCACGTCCGCGGTCCTTCCGTCAGCCACGTCCGGCCGAAGGCGAAGCGGGCCGCCTCGACCTCGTGCCGCTGGTCGGCGTGCAGGACGCCCAGGGCGTACGCCGTGGCCGGGGCGATCCGGGGAGTGCGGGCCGCGGCGGCGGCCGCCGCGGCCGCCTCGGCGGCGTCCCGATGGCGCTCCAGGGCGCGGCCGGCCTCCGCCAGGCGGGCGTCGGGGTGCTCCGGAGCGCTCACCTCCCGGGCGTAGCGGCTGAGCCGCAGGAGCAGCCGGACCTGGTGCCAGGGGGCGTCCTGGCGGGGGTCGGCGGCCAGGGCGTCGGCGTTGTACGGGTGGCCGGCGCGGGACAGCGGCAGCGCCGTGACCGCCTCGGCCAGCCGCCGGTGGGCCTGCTCGGCGAGCGGTACCAGGCTCTCGGTGGCCGGCCCGGTCGCGGCGGCCAGGGGCGCTTCCGAGGCGAGTACCGCCACCGCGTCGGCGAGGGCGTGGAAGCGGGAGGAGCCCAGCGCCTGGAGGGCGGCGGAGTGCGCGCGGGTACGGGCGAGCGTGAGCTGGCGGTCGAGCAGCGCCCCGGCCCGCGCCGCCCCGGCCGCCAGGGCGCCTTCGGGCTCGGCCTCGGCGGTCTTCGGCGCGGCCGGGCGCGCGCCCCGGCCGCCCCGCTCCGCGCGCTCGGCCCGCTCCGCCCGGCCGGTCAGTCGCTGCAGGGCCGCCATCAGCCGCTCGCGGCGGGCCGCGCAGGCGTGTTCGCGGGCCAGCGTGCCGGACAACCAGCCGAGTTCGCAGCGGAGTTGGTCGGCCCAGCCCTCCTCGGTCAGCGGCCGGAAGGTGTAGAGGGACGCGCTGATCCGGCGGGCCGCGCCGCGCAGCAGCCAGGCGGCCTCGGCCGCGCCCACCGCGTCCGAACCGCTCTCGCGGTGCAGTCGCAGGCCGCGCAGGAATTCCGCGGACTGCCGGTGCAGGTAGCCGGCGAGCAGCTCCCCGGCGGTCTGCCCGCCGGGGTCCGTGCCGGCCCGGCCCTCGCCCCCCGTGTCCCCGTACCGCCCGGGCGGCCCGCCCGGTCCGTGGGTGCCGTGGGTGCCGTGGGTGCCGTGGGGACCGTAGGGGCCGTCCACCACCGCCGCCCGGGCTCCGGGCGCCCGGCCGGGCTCGTATCCGCTGCCGATGAGACCGGTCGGCCCCCCGGCCGACTGGTCATGTCGCTGGGCCACGCCGGCGCCTCCGCGCGTCAATGAGCATTTCCTGTACGTTCCGCAGCGGCGCGCCCTCGGCGTCCACCGCGTGCCGGGTCCAGCCGCCGTCCGGGCCCAGGTGCCAGGAGGAGGTGGCGTCCGACATGCCGGTTTCCAGCAGTTTGGTCAGCGAGACGCGGTGGGCCGGGTCGGTCACCCGCACCAGTGCCTCGATCCGCCGGTCCAGATTGCGGTGCATCATGTCGGCGCTGCCCAGCCACACCTCGGGCTCGCCGCCGTTGCCGAAGGCGAAGATCCGCGAGTGCTCCAGGAAGCGGCCCAGCACGCTGCGGACGCGGATGTTCTCGCTCAGTCCGGGGACGCCCGGGCGCAGCGCGCAGATGCCCCGCACCCAGACGCCGACCTCCACGCCGGCCTGCGAGGCGCGGTAGAGCGCGTCGATGACCGCCTCGTCCACCATGGAGTTGACCTTGATGCGGACCGAGGCGGGGCGCCCGGCGCGGTGGTGCGCGATCTCCTTGGTGATGCGCTGGACCAGGCCGTCGCGCAGGGACTTGGGCGCGACCAGCAGCCGGCGGTAGGTCTCCCGCCGGGAGTAGCCGCTGAGCCGGTTGAACAGGTCGGAGAGGTCGGCTCCGACCTGCGGGTCGGCGGTCAGCAGCCCCAGGTCCTCGTACAACCGGGCCGTCTTGGGGTGGTAGTTGCCGGTGCCCACGTGGGAGTACCGGCGCAGCATCTCGCCTTCCTGACGGACGACGAGCGACAGCTTGCAGTGCGTCTTGAGCCCGACCAGGCCGTAGACGACGTGGCAGCCGGCCTCCTCCAGCTTCCGCGCCCACTTGATGTTGGCCTGTTCGTCGAAACGCGCCTTGAGCTCGACGAGGACGAGGACCTGCTTGCCGGATTCGGCGGCGTCTATCAGCGCGTCCACGATCGGCGAGTCGCCCGAGGTGCGGTACAGCGTCTGCTTGATCGCCAGGACGTCCGGGTCGGCGGCGGCCTGCTCCAAGAACGCCTGCACCGAGGTGGAGAACGAGTCGTAGGGGTGGTGCAGGAGGACGTCGCGGGCCCGCAGGGCGGCGAAGATGTCGGGCGCGGACGCCGATTCCACCTCGGCCAGGTCACGGTGCGTGCCGGCGACGAACTTGGGGTACTTCAGCTCCGGCCGGTCCAGGGCTCCTATGGCGAACAGGCCGGTCAGGTCCAGCGGGCCGGGCAGCGGGTAGACCTCCGCGTCGGAGACCTTCAGTTCCTGTACGAGCAGGTCCAGGACGGCCGGGTCGATGGACTCCTCGACCTCCAGCCGGACCGGCGGCCCGAAGCGGCGCCGCATCAGCTCCTTCTCCAGCGCCTGGAGGAGGTTCTCCGCGTCGTCCTCCTCGACTTCGAGGTCTTCGTTGCGGGTGACGCGGAACATGTGGTGCGCGCGCACCTCCATGCCCGGGAACAGCTCCTCCAGGTGCGCGGCGATGACGTCCTCGATGGGGACGTAGCGCTGCGGGGCGGCCTCCAGGAAGCGGGAGAGCAGCGGCGGCACCTTGACCCGGGCGAAGTGGTCGTGGCCGCTGACCGGGTTGCGGACGACGACGGCGAGGTTCAGCGACAGGCCGGAGATGTACGGGAAGGGGTGCGCGGGGTCGACCGCGAGCGGGGTGAGGACGGGGAAGATCTGCTGGCGGAAGAGGGTGAACAGGCGGGCCTGTTCCTTCTCCGTCAGCTCGGGCCACCGGATGAGGTGGATGCCCTGCTCGCCCAGCTCGGGGGCGACGTCGTGCTGGTAGCAGGCGGCGTGCCGCGCCATGAGCTCGCGCGAGCGCGTCCAGATCAGGTCCAGTACCTCGCGGGGCTGGAGCCCGGAGGCGGAGCGGGTGGCGACGCCCGTGGCTATCCGCCGCTTGAGGCCGGCGACCCGGACCATGAAGAACTCGTCCAGGTTGCTCGCGAAGATCGCCAGGAAGTTCGCCCGCTCCAGGAGCGGGGTGGCGGGGTCCTCGGCCAGCTCCAGCACCCGTTCGTTGAACGCCAGCCAACTGCGCTCGCGGTCCAGGAACCGCCCGCTGGGCAGCTCCTCGCCGTTGGCGCCGGGCACCCCTTCGTCCTCGTACGCGTCGAGATCCGCGTCCAGGTCGAGCTCCAGTTCGGGCAGCGCGGGGCCGACCGCGTGCGGCCGGTGGGCGGCGATCGAACCGACCGACGGCTGGGCCGCGGGGCCGGTGCCGTGCGGTGGGGTCTGCTGCGGCCGCCGGAGCGCCGCGTCGGGCTGGACCTGGGCCTGCGCGCTGGGCTGCTGGTTCATGTCCTCATTCTTCCGCGCCGGGGCGATTCCAGGCGCGTCGGGAGGAGGCGGAGCGACTCGGAGCCCCGGGTGGGCGGCGTTCGGCACAGCGGGCTGCATTCGGTGATGTTCGCAAGCGCCGTTGAATCGCCGGTAACGCCGACATGGCGGACAGGCAAGCGGGGTGCTACCGGCGGGTAATTCCGTGCCCGGAGGACGGGTGTTCTCCGTGCCCGGACGACGAGTATTCCCACGCCCGGACGCTGCCCTTCGTCAAACCGTGAACCATCCCCGGAAAATCGGCCGCGCCCGCCGCCCTCCGCTGCGTACGCTGCCCGCCGTGCCCACTTCTACCCCACCGCCGCTGCCTGCCCTGCCGTACCGCCCCGACTACCCGATACGCACCGAGCGCCTGGACCTGCGCCCGGTCCGCGCCGACGACCTCGCGGCGATCCACGACTACCAGCGCCGCCCCGAGGTCTGCCGCTACCTCTACTGGGGCCCCTTCGACGAGGCCGCCTCCCGCGCCTCCGTCGAGACCAAGGCGACCCGCACGACGCTGCGCGCCGGCGGCGACATCCTCCAACTCGCCGTCGTCGTACGGGAGTCGGGCAGGCTGGTGGGCGACGTCACCTTCGTCTACACCAGCCGCGAGCACCGCCAGGGCGGCATCGGCTACGTCTTCCACCCCGACGCCGCCGGCCACGGCTACGCCACCGAGGCGTGCCGGGCACTGCTGCGGCTCGCCTTCGACGACCTGCGGCTGCACCGCGTCCAGGCCGAACTGGACGGCCGCAACACCGCCTCGGCCCGACTGCTGGAACGCCTGGGCATGCGCCGCGAGGGCCACCTGCGGGAGAACGAGTTCCTCGACGGCGAGTGGACCGACGAGGTCGTCTACGCGCTCCTGGCCCGGGAATGGCGTCAGGGACAGCAGGAGTAGGCGGGACAGGCGGAGCGGGAGGGGCTCAGGTCTCCGAGCGGTACATCAGATCCGTCTCGTGGGTGACGAAGCCCAGCCGCTCGTAGACCGTCACCGCCGCCGTGTTGTCCGCGTCGACGTACAGCATCGCCGTCGGCAGCCCCTGCGCCGCCAGGTGCCGCAGCCCGATCGCGGTCAGCGCCTTGCCCAGTCCGCCGCCCTGCGCGCCGGGCCGGACCCCGAGGACGTAGACCTCGCCCAGGCCCTCCTCGGCGTGCACCTTGGTCCAGTGGAAGCCGACCAGGCGGCCGTCCCGCTCCGCGAGGAAGAAACCTTTCGGGTCGAACCACGGCTGGCCCTTGCGGTCGTCCAGGTCCCGCTGGGTCAGCGCGCCCTGCTCCGGGTGGTGCGCGAAGGCCGCCGCGTTGATCTCCAGCCACGCCGCGTCGTCCGTGCCCGGCTGGAAGGTCCGCACGCTCACCCCCGGCGGGAGCGCCGGCTCCGGCAGGTCCAGGTCCGCCAGCGAGCGCCGCATCTGGCGCAGTTCGCGGAACATCGTCAGTCCCAGCGTCTGGGCCAGATGCCGGGCGGCGGGGTGGCCGCCGTGCGCCCATACCCGTAGCCGGCGCCCGGACTGTTCGAGCAGCTTGGTGCCCAGCGCCCGGCCGTGCCCGCGGCCGCGGTGCCCGGGGAGCACGACCAGCTCGGCGGCGGGGGCCTCCACCGGGTCGGTGTCCTCGAGCTGCCCGTACGCGACGAGTTCCTCGCCCTCCTCGCCGGGCACGTACACCAGCACATGGCGGACCCCGGCCCGCGCGCCGCCCCGCAGTTGCAACCGTCCCTGTTCGGACACGGCGGGCTGCCCGTCCGTCCGCGCGGCCCGCTCGATCAGAGCGAGGACGGTGGCGGCCCGCTCCGGACCGAGCTCCTCGGCCACCTCGATCCTGCGGCGGCTGTGACCCATCTCCTGTGCTGCGTCAGTCATGCCTGAAGCGTACGACCCCCGCGGCTCCCGAGGCCGGGAACGCCCCCGGCACGGCCACCGGGCGGCGCGGCCGAGGGAGCCCCTTTTCCCCGCCGGACACCGGCTCGTCGCCCGTCCCCCCTGTCGCACTACGCGCGTCGACAATAAGCTGCCCACCGCTCGGACACCGATCACGGCTGTCCGTCCGGTTCACGAAGGGGAACTCATGTCAGCGACACCTCAACGGCGCCGCCTCGGGCGCGGATTGGCGGCCGGGACCGCCGCACTGGCCGCCGCCCTCGCCGCCACCGTCACGGCGATGCCGGCCGGTGCCGACAGCGGCACCGCGCGCTCCGGCCGGACGGTCGATGTGCAGCTCCTCTCCTTCAACGACTTCCACGGCAACCTCGAACCGCCGCAGGGCTCCTCGGGCACGGTGGAGGAGATACAGCCGGACGGGACCAAGAAGTCCATCGCGGCCGGCGGCGTGGAGTACCTCGCCCAGTCGCTGCGGACGGCCCGCAAGGGTCACCCGTACTCCGTCACGGCCGCCGCCGGCGACATGGTCGGGGCCAGCCCGCTGCTGTCCGGCCTGTTTCACGACGAGCCGACCATCGAGGCGATGAACAAGCTGGGCCTGGACGTCACCTCGGTCGGCAACCACGAATTCGACGAGGGCCGGGCGGAGTTGACGCGGCTGCAGAACGGCGGCTGCCACCCCAAGGACGGCTGCTACGAGGACGGCAGGACCTTCGAGGGCGCCGGCTTCCCCTACCTGACGGCCAACGTCACGGACGAGAAGAGCGGCCGGCCGCTGCTCAAGCCGTACACGGTCTGGCGGCACAAGGGCGTCAAGATCGGCTTCATCGGTGTGACGCTGGAGGGCACGCCGGACATCGTCAACGCCGAGGGCATCAAGGGCCTGAAGTTCCACGACGAGGTCGAGACCATCGACAAGTACGCCAAGGTGCTCAACCGGCAGGGCGTGAAGGCGATCGTCGCGCTCATCCACGAGGGCGGGCTGCCCGCCTCCACCTCGTACAACTACGACTGCGACAGCCCCGGTCCGGGAGGGGGCATTTCCGGGCCGATCACCGAGATCGCCAAGCGGGTCACGCCGAAGGTCGACGCGCTGGTCACCGGGCACACCCACCAGGCGTACACCTGCACCATCCCGGACCCCGCCGGCACGCCGCGCACCGTCACCTCCGCCGCGTCCTACGGCAAGCTCTACACCGACACCACGCTGACGTACGACCGCCGCACCCGGGACATCGTGCGCACCAGCGTCACGGCGCCCGGCGCGGTCAACCACGTCGTGGACCGCACGCAGCCCAAGGCCCCGGACATGACGTCCCTGATCGCCCGCTGGAACAAGCTCGCCGCGCCCGTCGCGAGCCGGCCGGTCGGCCATATCTCCGCCGACATCGCGGGCCGCGGCGCGAACGCGCCCGAGTCCCCGCTCGGTGATGTCATCGCCGACGCCCAACTGGAGGCCACCCGGGCGGCCGACAAGGGCGGTGCGCAGCTCGCCCTGATGAACCCCGGCGGCATCCGCTCCGACCTGGCGTTCAAGGCGTCGGGCTCGGAAGGTGACGGGGTGGTCACCTACGGCGAGGCGTTCACCGTCCAGCCGTTCACCAACATGACGAACGTCGTCGACCTCACCGGCGCGCAGTTGCTGACCGCCCTCCAGCAGCAGGTCAGCGGCCCGAACGCGGCCTCTCCGAAGATCCTCCAGGTCTCCCGGGGCCTGACCTACACCCTCGACATGACCAAGTCCGGCGCCGACCGGGTGGTCAAGGACTCGGTGAAGCTGGACGGCGCGGCCCTCGACCCGGCCAAGACCTACCGGGTGGCGATGAACGAGTTCCTGGCCGGCGGCGGGGACGGCTTCACCGCCTTCAAGGGCGGCGGCAACAAGTACGTCGGCCCGTCCGACCTGGACGCCTTCACCGCCTACCTGACCGCCCACTCCTCGGCGGCCGACCCGCTCGCCCCGCCGAAGGCGGACCGGATCACGGTCGTGAAGTAGACCGGAAGCGGGCGGCTTTGAGCGCCGCCCTCCGTGAGACAAGACCGACGGCCCGGTGGGTGCTCCCACCGGGCCGTCGGCGCGCGTACGGGCTCAGCCGCCGTACGGGTTGCCCTGCTGCGGCTGCCCGGGCGCGGGCGCGGCCGGGTAGCCGTACTGGCCGGCGCCGGGCTGGGCCTGCGGGGCCTGGGCGTAACCGGGCTGGGGGGCCTGCGGGTAGCCGGGCTGGGGGGCCTGCGGCGGGGCCTGCTGGTATCCGGGCTGGGGCGCGTAACCCTGCTGCTGGGGGACGCCCTGGGGCTGCTGGGGCGCGTAGCCCGGCTGCTGCTGCGGTGCGGGAGCCGCGGGAGCCGGCTGCTGCTGCGGCGCGTAGCCCTGCTGCGGCGCGTAACCCTGCTGCTGCGGTGCGAGGGCCTGCGGCTGCTGCGGCGCGTACCCCTGCTGCGGCTGCGGTGCGCCGCCCACCACGGCCAGGAGCTGCTCCAGCTCGTCGCGCCACAGGCGGTGGACGTTCAGCCGGGTGGGCGCCACGTCGCCGGTGAGCAGCAGGTGGAACGAGCTCCACAGCGGGTTGAGGTTGACCTCGGAGATCGACCGCTGGGCCTGGTCGCGCGGGATCGCGTACGCCACTTCCTGCGGCCGCTGGCTGAGCCGGTGCATCCGGTGCAGGACGATGGCCTGGTCGGTGACGGTGACGAAGTAGTACTTCACCAGGAACTGCCCGATCAGTCCGAGCGCGCCGGTCAGCCAGGGCGTGGGCCCGGTGAGGCAGGCGATCGTCACCAACGCCCGGTCGCCTGGGGCCTGCTGGGCTATCGCCTCGGAGACCTGTTCCTTCATCGTTGCCTTACGCATCGCCATGCGGCAGTTCCCCAATTCCGTGAGTGGACGCCCAGGGTATCCACCGGTCCGGCGCCCGCCTCAGCGGTCCGTCCCGAACCAGGTCCGGGCCAGGGACTCCAGCGTCGGCTCGGGTGGGGCGGGCAGCTCGCGCAGATATCGGGGGAGGTTGCCGTAGACGTGCAGGAGGGTGTGGGCGAGGAGTTCGCGGGGGTCGAAGCTCTCGCCGTAACCGCTGAAGACGCGGGCCAGGAGGCGGGGCTCGGCGCGGGAGAGGAAGAGGCCGACGGCCACGAAGTCGTAGGCGCGGTGGCCGATCATGGCGGGTTCGAAGTCGAGCAGGCCGGTCAGGCGCCAGTCGTCGTGCGCGTCGACGGTCAGGTGCTGCCGCATGAACTCGGTGTGCAGCAGGACGCCCGGGGGATCCGCGGGCAGCGCCACCGAGTTCAGGAAGCCGGGGATCTGGTCGAGCCACGGTTCGGGCAGGCCGCGGGCGCGCTGCCGGGCGACGGCCGTCGCGCGCTGCCCGGTGGCGAAGGAGGCCCAGTCGCCGGGTCCGAGGATGTCGGCGAGCGGCGCCGGGTCCAGGGCGTGCAGCGCGGCGAGCGTCTCACCGGCCTCGGTGGCGATGCGTTCCCGCTCGGCGCGCGGGACGCGGGGCCAGGTGACGGCCAGGTCCGTGCCGCGCAGCCGGGACATCAGGACGTAGCGCCAGCCGTTGTCGTACTCCCCCGCGTCCTGGACGTACGGGGTGGGGACCGGCAGCCGGCCCTGGACGTGGGCCAGGACGCGGGCCTCGGCGATGGCATCGGCCGCGGCGGCCGCCGGGAAGAGTTTGAGGACGTGGCGGTCGCCCACGGCGTAGACCGGCTGGGAGCCGGCGGGATAGCGGGTCAGCGGCGCACCGGCCAGACCGAGCCGGGCGCACAGGGCGGCGGCTCCCGGTCGCATCACCTGTTCGTCCGGGACCACCGCGTCCCACTCGTCGTCCGTATCCACGCGAGGCAGCATGCGCGGACGGTACGGCCCGAAGTCGCCGACGATCAACGGGTTTTAGGCCCGCCGGGCGGGCGGGACTTCGGGCTCGCCCGCCCGGGCGTCCAGGCGTTCAGGAGAAGTCGGCGGCGTGGTCCCGGGCCCACTGGGAGAAGGGGCGGGCGGGGTGGCCGGTGACCTTCTCGACGGCGTCCGAGACGGGATTCGGCAGCCGGCCGACCGACTCGCCGAACAGCCGGACGAGTTCCCGCGCGCCCTCCATCGGCAGGCCGTGCCGGGCGATCGTCTCGGCGGCCTCCTCCTCCGAGATCCGCTCGACCCGCGTCTCGCGCCCGATCGCCCGGCCTATCTCGGCGACCTGCTCGGCCACGGTCTTCGGCTCCGGGCCCGTGACGGCATAGACCCGGCCCAGGTGGGCGCCGGTGCGGTCCAGCAGGGCGACGGCGGCGACATCCGCGAGGTCGTCCTCGTGGACGGGGACGCCCTGAGCGCCCGGGTGGGCGTCGCGGACCACGCCGGACTCGCGGATCGACGGGGCCCACATCAGCGCGTTGGTGGCGTAGTTGGCGCCCCGCACGAAGGTCCACTCCAGACCGGAGTCCCGTACCTCGCGCTCCAGGTCGGAGTGGATCCGGGCGATGTGATGGCTCTCGCCGTCCGGGCTGTCGGTCACCGCTATCGAGGAGTTCAGCACGACACGGCGGACGCCGGCCTTCACGGCGGCGCCGAGCAGCGCCCGGGCGGCCTGGACGCCGCCGGCGGCGAGGTTGAGGAAGAGGGCGTCGGCGCCGGCCAGCAGCGGTTCCAGCGCCGTGGCGTCGGTGAGGTCCGCGCGGACCGTCTCCACCCCCTGGGGGAGCTGGGCGCGGGCCGGGTCGCGGGTCAGCGCGCGCACCGGCGAGCCTTCCGCGAGCAGACGACGGACGAGGCTGCGTCCGATATTGCCGGTTGCTCCGGTTACCACAATCATGGATCCACCCTCGGGAAGGAAGTGCGGCCAAAGGTGTGACGGTAGTTCAGGCCGCCCCGTCGCCGCCGCGAATTTCCGTCCGGACGGACCACACGAATTTCGGGTATCTCACATACTGCCGGTAGGACTTGCGTTCAAGGGTCCCGCGCGTGGTGGGATGTTCGGATGCGAACCCCCACACGCATATCCTCGCCCGCCTCGGCACCGACCGCCCGGCAGCCGCACCCCGCCGCAGCGGGCCCCGAGCGCGACGCACACGGCGACACCAGGGAGTTCCCGCCCGCCAATCCCTACGCGGACCTGGCCGCCCTCGCCGACCCGGAGCCGGTCGCGGAGTCCGAGCCGGAGCACGGCCGGGCCGGCGGCACCGGCCGCCGCACCTACCTCAACGAACGCGACGACAGCGACGACCCGCTGGGGCTGGGCCTGCGCTCGGACGACGAGGACGACGGCGACGACGCGGCGTGGTCCCCGCCCAACCACCGCCGCGCCAAGCGCGGCATCAGCCGCTTCGCCGCCGTCCCCCGCACCGCGAAGCTGCTGGTCGCCGTCCTGGTCTGCACCGCCTTCCTCGCCCTCTTCGACCGGTTCGCCGTGCTGTACGCGCAGGACAAGGCCGAGGAGCAGTTGAAGAAGACGCTGCACCTGACGGCGGCGCCGGAAGTCGACATCCGGGGCTTCCCCTTCCTGACGCAGGTCCTCGGCAAGCGTCTCGAACAGGTCCGCCTCACCATTCCCGACGTGGCGGCCGACCGGATCTCCCTGGCGAAGTTCGAGGCCACCGCCAACGACATCCGTCTCGACGGTGACCTGCCCTCCTCCATCAAGGGCGCCACGATCGGCCGGATGCACGGCAGCGTGCTGCTGGCCTTCGACGACATGAACCGCGAGCTGGGCGCCTCGCAGGTGAGGTTCAGCGAGCGGGGGCCCGACGCGGTCCGCGCCGTCGGGCGGCTGTCCATCGCCGGCCACGAGTTGCGCGTACGGGCCGAGGCGCGCATCCGGCGGGCCGGCGACCGGGGCATCTCCACCGACATCAGCGGGATGCGCCTGGACCTCGGCGACGTCGCGGTCTACCGCCCCGGCACCGGCAAGGAAGAGGGCCTGCGGCTGACCCGCCGGGCCGCCGCCGAGGTCAGCCGGCAGGCGGCCAAGGTCAAGGCGATGCTGGGCATCCCGGCCATCGCGGAGCGCATCGGCATCCCCCGGCCGTACATCGAGCAGGCGCTGAGCAGCGAGGAGAAGCTGCACGAGCTGACCGGCTCACCGCGCTTCATCGACAAGCTGATGAAGGTCAATCTCGTCGACGTGGTGATCGACCACCCCTGGCTGCTGGAGAAGGTCGGCATCGACCCCAAGGTGCTCGGCGCCCTCACCGGCCTGACCAAGCCCCAGCTCGCCGACCAGCTCTCCCTGTCCTTCCAACTGCCCAGGACGCCCGGCGACGTCCGGCTGCGCGACATCTCCGTCGAACGCGACGGCATCCGCGCCGAACTCGTCGGCACCGACCTGCCGTTCGGCGACGCGGCGAAGAAGCGGCGCTAGGCCGACAGGGCCTAGGACTCCGGCAGGTCCGGCGGGGGCGTGGCGGCGCCCGGCAGGGTCAGCAGGGCCTCGGTGCCGCCGTCGGGGGCGGGGCGCAGGCGGACGGTGCCGCCGGCCTGCTGGGCGGTGCGGGCGACGATGGACAGGCCCAGGCCGCTGCCGGGCAGGCTGCGGGCGGACGGTGAGCGCCAGAACCGCTCGAAGACGTGCGGGAGCTCGTCCTGGGGGATGCCGGGTCCGTGGTCGCGGACGGCCAGTTCGCCGGCGGCCAGCCGGACCGTCACCGTGCCGCCGGGCGGGCTGAACTTGACCGCGTTGTCGAGCAGGTTGACCACCGCCCGCTCCAGCGCGGCCGGCTCGGCGCGCACGTACCAGGGGTCGAGGTCGGCGGTGACGGTCAGCGTCGGGCCGCGCAGCCGGGCCCGCTCCAGCGCGGTGGCCACGATGTCGTGCAGGGCCACCACCTTCACCGCGCCCGCGCCGCCCGGCCCGGCCTCCGGGGTCCGCGACAGCTCCTGGAGGTCGCCGATCAGCGCCGCCAGCTCTCCCATCTGCGCCTTCACCGACGACAGCAGCGCTTCCTTGTCGGCGGCCGGAATCTGCCGGCCGGACCGCTCGCTGCGCACCAGCAGGTCGATGTTGGTACGCAGCGAGGTCAGCGGGGTGCGCAGTTCGTGACCGGCGTCGGCGATCAGTTGCTGCTGGAGGTCCCGGGAGGCGGCCAGGGCCGCCGTCATGGAGTTGAAGGAGCGCGAGAGGCGGGCGATCTCGTCCTCGCCCTCGGCGGGGATCCGCAGGGTCAGGTCCTCGGTGCGGGCGACGTGCTCGACGGCCTCGGTCAGCCGGTCCACGGGTTTCAGGCCCGCGCTGGCGACCCACAGTCCCGCGGTCGCCGCGCCCAGCACCCCGACGCCGGCGACGATCAGCAGCACCAGCGCGAGCTGGTTGAGCGGCTGGGTGACCTGGTCCATCGGTACGGCGACGGACACCGCGAGCCGGTTGCCCCGGGCGTCGGTGAGCCCGCTGCGGTCGGGCACCGTCGACACCCGCATCTCGGGGCCGTGCACGGCCTTGGTGGTGTGCACCGTGCCGGGCAGCCGGCCCTCGGCCACCGCCGTGTCCGAGTGCTGCGCGGGGATGGGTTTCTTGTCGGGCGAGGTGCAGACGTAGCCGCCCGCCGACACCAGTTGGACGGTGTACGGCGTGGGCTGGAAGGGCGCCCGGTCGGTGGGGTCGGCGCAGTAGGTGATCAGGGCCTGGACGTAGCGCTGGTCGACCTCGACGGTGCTCAGGGTCGTGTCGAGCTGTTCGGTGAGCCGGTCGCGGGTGATCAGCCAGCAGGCGGCGGCCGAGAGGGCCACGGCGAAGGCGACGGCGACCGCGGTGAGCACCGCCAGCCGCGAGCGCAGCGGCAGCCGGCGGTAGCGGCGCGGGCCGGTCATTCGGCGCCGCCCGGCGCCCGCAGGACGTAGCCGACGCCGCGCACGGTGTGCACCAGCCGCGGTTCGCCGCCGGCCTCCGTCTTGCGACGCAGGTACATCACGTACACATCGAGGGAGTTGGAGGTGGGCTCGAAGTCGAAGCCCCAGACGGCCTTGAGGATCTGCTCGCGGGTGAGGACCTGCCGCGGGTGCGCGAGGAACATCTCCAGCAGGGTGAATTCGGTGCGGGTCAGCTCGACCCGCCGGGAGCCGCGGGTCACCTCGCGGGTCGCCAGGTCCATCCGCAGGTCGGCGAAGGCCAGCGTGTCGCCCTCCTCGCGGCGGGCCCCGGCCGTCGTCGCGTACGAGGTGCGCCGCAGCAGCGCCCGGATGCGGGCCAGCAGTTCGTCCAGCTCGAAGGGTTTGACGAGGTAGTCGTCCGCGCCCGCGTCCAGCCCGGTGACGCGGTCGCCGACGGTGTCGCGGGCGGTCAGCATCAGGATCGGTACGGTCACGCCGCTCGCCCGCAGTCGGCGGGCGGCCGTCAGCCCGTCCATCCGGGGCATCAGGACGTCCAGCACGATCAGTTCGGGGTCGAAGGACGCGACCTTCTCCACCGCTTCCAGGCCGTCGGCGGCCTGCTCGGTGCCGTAGCCCTCGAAGGCGAGCGACCGCTGGAGGGCCTCGCGGACGGCGGGCTCGTCGTCGACGATCAGGATGCGGGCGGGCTGGTCACCGTGCTCGGCGGGACTCATGCGTGACTACCTCGGAGGGATGCGGATGTGCGGGCGGCGGCCGCCGGGTCGCGGGCCGGTCCTCAGCCTCGCACGGCGGCCGGACGGGCGCGTCCTCAGACGCCGCCGCCGCGGCCGCCGCCGCCGCGCAGATCGTCGAGGTCGGCCTTGACGGTGTTGACCGGGATGGCGAAGCCCAGCCCGACGCTGCCGGCCGTGCTGCTGGAGGCCGAACTGGGCGAGTACATCGCGGAGTTGATGCCGATGATCTGGCCCCGCAGGTTTATCAGGGCGCCGCCGGAGTTGCCGGGGTTGAGCGAGGCGTCGGTCTGGATGGCCTTGTAGGAGGTCTTCGAGGAGCCGGTGTCGCCGTTGTACTCGTTGCCGCCGAACTCGAAGGGCCATCCGCCGTCCCCGCCCGGGCCGCCTTCTCCCGGCCCCGGCCCCTGGCCGTCCTCCTTGGGGACGGTGACGTCCCGGTTGAGCGCGGAGACGATGCCGCTGGTGACGGAGCCGGTCAGGCCCTCGGGGGAGCCGATCGCGACGACCTGGTCGCCGACCGCGACGTCGTCGGAGTCGCCGAGGGCCGCGGTGGTCAGGCCCTTGGCGCCCTGGACCTTGATCAGTGCCAGGTCCTTGCCGGGGTCGGTCCCGACGACCTGTGCGGTCTTCCGGCCGCCGTCGCTGAAGGTGACGGTGACGGTGCGCGCGCCGGAGAGCACGTGGTTGTTGGTGATGATCTCGCCGTCGCCGGTGAGGACGACGCCGGAGCCGGTGGACCGGCCGCCGGCCGTCCGCGCCTCGATCTCCACGATGGCCGGGCCGACGGCCTTGGCGACGCCCGACACCCCGCTGCCGCCGGTCTTGCCCGCGTTGACCACCGGTGTGGAGACGCCGCCGGTCGCCGAGTGGGTGGCGCCGGCGATCAGGGCCGCGCTGCCGCCGCCGATGAGGCCGGAGGCGACCGCCACCGCCGCGATCAGCGCGACCGGCCGGCGCACGGTGCGCCGCGGCTCGCGCGGCCCGGGAGCCGGCGGGTTCGGAGGCGGCGGCGGAAACACCGGCCCGCCGCGGGGAACGTCCTGGCCGTATCCGAACGGCCGGTCCTCAGGCATGTCATCGCCGCTTCGGCGGTAGCTGTCGGTCATGCCTCCGACTGTGCGAGAGGTCCATGAGAAACGTCTGAGAACGCCCTGAGAGACCCGACAGAAGTGGGTATGCCCGGTATAAAGGCGGGCGGCCGGAGCGGCCTGCGCGCGGGAGGAGAGCCTCCCGGCTCAGCCTCCGCAGCCGCAGGACCGCCGGATCACCAGCCGCGAGGGGAACTGCTTCAGCCGCTCCCGGCGCGAGCCGACCACGCGCAGCCCGTCGTCCAGCACCAGATCGACCGCGGCCCGCGCCATCGCCGGCCGGTCGGAGGCGACCGTCGTCAGCGGCGGGTCGGTCAGGCCCGCTTCCTTCACGTCGTCGAAGCCCGCGACGGCCAGCTCGCCCGGCACGTCGATGCGCAGTTCCCGGGCGGCCCGCAGCACGCCGATCGCCTGGTCGTCCGTCGCGCACATGATGGCCGGCGGCCGGTCGGGGCCGGCCAGCAGCTTCAGCGCGGCCTGGTAGGCGTCGTAGCGGTTGTACGGCGCCTGGAAGTACCGGCCCTCGGGCGACTTCCCGGACTCCTGCATGGCCCGCCGCCAGCCCTCGACGTGGTCGGTGACCGGGTCGCCGGACTTCGGGGTCTCCTCCGTGCCGCCGAGGAAGGCGACGTAGGGGTGGCCGTGCTCCAGCAGGTGCCGGGTGGCCAACTGCGCGCCCCAGACGTCGTCCGTCATCACCGCGACGTCGTCGATGGCGTCCGGCCGGCGGTGCAGCAGCACCACCCGCGCGTCCCAGGCGTCGATCTCGGCGGCGGCGTGCTCACTGGGGCCCTGGCTGATCAGGATCAGTCCCGAGACCCGCATCCCGAGGAAGGCGCGCAGGTAGTGCACCTCGCGCTCGTCGAGGTAGTTGGCGTTGCCGACCAGGACCATCTTTCCGCGCTCGGCGGCGGCCTGCTCCACGGCGTGCGCCATCTCCGCGAAGAACGGCTGCCGGGTGTCCGGCACGATCAGACCTATGAGGTCGGTACGGCGGGACGCCATCGCCTGCGCGACGCGGTCCGGCCGGTAGCCGAGCTCCTTGATGGCGGCGAGCACCCGCTCGCGTGTGGCCGGGGCGACCGGCCTTGGTCCGTTGTTGATGACGTAGCTGACAACGGCGGTGGACGTACCCGCCAGCCTTGCCACATCATCCCGCGTCACCTTGGCCACGCGCGGAAGTCTACGCGGGTCGTTCACGAGGGTGTCCGGCAGTTGTACGCCGAGCGGGGAGCGCGCGCTCCCCGCCGCTCTGCCGGACGTCCCCCTCACCTCTGGCCGGACCGTCCGGACGCGGGCCGGGCACCGGGCGCCACCGGCTCCCCGCCCTGGTCACCGGAGCCGCTCCCGGCGGCCTTCGCCGCCTGCGCGGCCTTGGCGGCCTGGGCGGCGTTCTCCTTGGCCTGGGCCTCCGCCGCCGCCCGCTCGACCTTCTCGGGCGTCACGAAGCGGTAGCCGACGTTGCGGACCGTGCCGATCAGCGACTCGTGCTCGGGGCCGAGCTTCGCGCGCAGCCGCCGTACGTGCACGTCCACCGTCCGCGTACCGCCGAAGTAGTCATAGCCCCACACCTCCTGGAGGAGCTGGGCGCGGGTGAACACCCGGCCCGGGTGCTGCGCCAGGTACTTCAGCAGTTCGAATTCCTTGAAGGTCAGGTCCAGGACCCGGCCCTTGAGCTTGGCGCTGTAGGTCGCCTCGTCCACCGACAGATCGCCGTTGCGGATCTCCATCGGGCTGTCGTCGGTGGTGATCTGCTGGCGGCCCATCGCCAGCCGCAGCCGGGCCTCGACCTCGGCGGGGCCGGCGGTGTCCAGCAGGACGTCGTCGATGCCCCAGTCCGCGGTGACGGCGGTCAGGCCGCCCTCGGTGACCACCAGGACCAGCGGACAGCCCGGTCCGGTGGAGCGCAGGAGCTGGCACAGCGACCGCACCTGGGGAAGGTCTCGGCGGCCGTCGATCAGTATGACGTCGGCCCCTGGGGTGTCGATCAGGGCCGGGCCCTCGGCGGGGGCCACCCGGACGCTGTGCAGCAGCAGGCCGAGCGCCGGGAGCACCTCCGTCGACGGCTGGAGTGCGTTGGTCAGCAGCAGAAGCGAACTCACTTCCGACCACCTACCCGGTTCACGGCGTGCTTCATCGTGTGCTGCTCGCGGTCCTGCTCGCTTCGCTCGCCCATGACGTCTGGTTCCTCCTCGGTCCCGGCGACGGGGGGCACCTCCCGGCCTGGGCCGGGGGAGTCTGCGGCACTGCTTCGTACGGTCCTCTCAACCGCGCCCTATCCCGGCTGAAAGCACAAAAGGACCCGGGGGCAACGCTGCCCGGATCCTTCTTGTCCAGCAGAATAGCTCACCTGGGTTCCGGACCGGCGGCCGATTTTGCACGTTCTTGTGTTCTGTCGATCACTTCGAGTGGTCGTTGGGCCCCTTTGTTGACGGAAGACGGCGTCCGGACCGGGGCCTACGTTTCCCCAGCGTGCGGCCCTGATCACCTTGTCGATCCCGGCGCCGCGGCCGCCCCGGTGGGCGGCGCTTTACGGCCGGGGGGCGCGCGAGAGGCGCACGGGTGCGCACGCCGGTCCCCGGCCCCGGCGCGCCGCGCCCCGGCCCCCCGGCCGCCCTCGGTCAGTCCTCCACGCCGTCCTCCCCCAGGTCGTCGTCCTCCGTCGGCGGCCGGTGGTCATGGATCTCGTTCTGGACCCGGATCGCGGTCTCGCGCAGTTCGTTCCACTCGTCGACGTCGGTGAACAGCGGCGGATAGGTCCGGTTCAGCCCCAGCTCGCGCAGCCTGCCCAGCGCCCCCTCCGCGTCGGCCAGCGCCAGGGCGAGCGCGCGGCGCTGATCGGCGATCCGCAGCCCGACGGGCCGGTCGCCGGCCCCCGGGGAGCCGCCCGGCGCCGCCGTGTCGTCCTCGTCCGCGTGGGGCGCCCCCTCCTGGCCCGGCGGGGCGGTCGGCGGGGGTCCGGCGGGCGCCGGCGGCAGCGAGTCCGCGATCGTCTTGCGCGCCCGCGCCTCGTCCGAGGCGTACACGACGTCCCAGGGCAGCAGCGGCACCTCGTCCTCACCGGCCCGGCGGACCCGGTCCGGCGCCTTGAGATCCACCGCCACGTGCTGGTAGAGCGCCCCCTCCGGCCCGTCCTCGTCCGGCAGCCCGAATTCCTGCCGGGAACTGGCGTTACGGGGCAGCCGGCCCGCCTCGAACCGCTGGGCCGCGAGGGCCAGCGTCCACAGGCCCAGCGCGTTGCCCTCGCGGGCCAGGCCGGCCACGACGGCGGAGGCGTCGGCCCGGAAGGGCACCTTGCCCGGCTGGCGCTGGGTGCCGACGGCGGAACCGACGTTCCGGGTGATCAACTTGTCGGCGATCAGCGCCGTACCGCCGGCCAGGGCCAGGGTGCAGCGGGCGTCGAGATCGCCGTTCAGGGCGGGTTCGACGAGCGTGGTGAAGTCCTCGGTGGGCACCGGCACCCAGCCGTCGGACAGCACGTCGGCACAGAGCACACCGCCGTTGCTCCACGCGTTGCGCGCCTGCTTGACGGCCGACTTCTTCTGCGCCCGCCACGGCTCGTCCACCACAGGGCCCAGCAGCCCCGCATAGCCCTTGATGGTCATCCGCCGCTCGTTCTTGATCTCCTTCGCCCGGCCCCGCAGCTCCGCGAACAGCTCGGACCGGGTCAGCACGTGCAGGAGGCAGACCGCCCGCCACAGGGGAGTGCCGGGAATCCGCTCGTCCCGGAAGATGGCGGGGGTGTCCGCCGCCGGGCGCCGCCCCACCGCCAGGGAGTAGACCGCCCCCAGCTCGTCCTCCTTGCCCCACTCGCGGGCCCGCGTCTGGACGACGAGCTTGAGCGCGCGGGTGGCCACCTCCAGGTTCTGGGCCGCCGCGTCCCACGGTTTGAACTCCACGTGCACCGAGGCCAGGATCGAGCGCAGCGCGTCGTCGAACACGTCCTCGGCGGCCAGCATGCCGCTCCCGTGCGCCTGGGCGCCCACGGCGACATGCGCCGGCACGACGTACGTCTGGGCGATCTGGATGGCGCGCAGCGACGGCACCTCGCCGGCCGCCTCCTTGGCGAACTCCTCCCGCAGCAGGCCGCGGCGCAGCTCCCGGCCCAGCGCCCAGCGCTGCGTACGCGACTTCAGCGACTCGTTGGCGGGCTGCTTGCGCTCGGCGAGCAGGGTCTCCACGGCCAGCTCGGCCGCCTCCTCCTGCACCGCGCCCGGCCCCGCCAGCACCTTCCAGGCGCTGGCCAGGCGGGTGATGCCGTCCCGTGCGACCAGGGCGTGCACCGACTCCGTGCCGTCGGCGAAGTCGAAGACGACGGGGTGGACGATCAGGGCCCGGGTCACCCGCCGGGCCAGGATCGACTCCTCGTAGGAGTTCAGCTTCAAGGTGGCGTCGATGGTCTGCCAGACGTGCTTGCGCAGGTGGGCGAGGTCGCGGTAGCGGTAGCGCAGGATCGCCTGCGGGCGGCCGTCCTCGGCCAGGCCGGAGACCTGGGGATCGTCCTCGTCCAGCACTTCCTGGCCGGTACGCGGCTGGATGCCGGGGAACAGCTCCGTCAGCCACACCCGGGTGTGCACCGAGTGGAGCGTGGCCCCGTCCACGTGCTCCTCCAGCAGCAGGCTGCCGCCCGACTCCGAGGACTGGCGAAGCTGGAGCGCGACCAGCTCGGGGCTGACCGAGGCGCGGGAGACCGCGTGCCAGGCGTCCTCGGGGAGCGAGGCCAGGCCGCTGGCGGTGCCGGCCTTCACCAGCTTCAACCGGTCGTCGACGTGCGACGCGTCGGGCAGCTCCCGCGCGACGTCGGACACCACGACCTGTTCCTTGCCCCATTCCACGGTGATCGGCTGCTGGGCCGCGGACTTCGACATAACCCCTCCGTCGTGCTCGGGTGGTGGTGGACCGCTGACGGGCGTCACAGCGCGCAGGGGCCGTCGGCCCCGGGAAGCGTGGCGCCGAACCAGTCCCACATGAACTCCCGCTCCGCACGCTTGGCCACGCTCTGGTAGGCGGCGTACGCGAGCAGGTCGGCGGCCTGCAGGAAGTAGTTGATGCGGGCGGACTGGAAGAGCGGGTCGCCCTTGATCCGCCGGTCGCGCGCCGGCAGCGCCTGGTGGGCCTCGATCAGGGGGCGTTCGGTGCCGTCCCCGTCGAGGATCACCACGCCGTACTCGTCCGACGCGGCGAGTTCGGCGTTGACGCGCGCGAGCCAGGCCCGGTAGAGCGCCGGGCGGTCGCAGCCGTAGTCGTCGGTCTCCCGGTAGACGGCGGTCACCCGCGCCCCGGAGATGCCGGCGACGGCCCGCAGGCCGCGCAGGATCACCCCGCGGCAGTTGGCGAGGTGCGCGTCGCGGTCGGCCGGGCCGTAGCGGTGCACATGGCGTCCGCGGCCGGCGGCGAGATCCTGGGCGTGCAGGGAGGCGTCCAGGGGGATTTCCAGCGCCGGGTCGGCTTCGAGCTCGGCGCGGAAGCGCAGCAGATGCCGCTTGGCCGAAGCCACCTGGTCCACGGCGAGGGATAACGAGGCGAACGCCGCCGTCCTGCGGGAGTCGCCGGTGTCGTCGACATAGATGAGCCGCAGAGGCGCGGCGGAGTCCTTGGTGGCCATGACAGCCATCTCCGTACTGGGCCGCATTGAGGACCGCGCGCGAACGCCATCGTCCGCGCCCCCTCCCCCGTCCGCCGCCCGGGCAAGCCCTTCGGTCGCGGAGCGGGGCGTGGAGCGTTCCCACTCACCACGCCCACGTGCTGCGCGGCGGCCGGACCGGATACTGGCTCTGCGGCGGATCAGACCTCATGGGAGGCGCACACTCACCCCAAGCAGCAGCCTCGCCCGTCAACGTCCCGACGGGCGGCGGCTTCCAGGATCATTCCCGGACCCCTGCGTCACAGTGCCGACTCGCGTCACGTGTCCCGCACACCATAGCGGCGCCCCCGTACGACCTACACACAAATTGCCATATTCGAAAGGGAGTTGGGTTTACGCGCAGGTCACGGGCGCTCATGCCGGTCGCATCTCACTCCGTTTCGGCCACCGCCCGCGCGAACTGGGCGGCATACAGGCGGGCGTAGGCCCCGCCGGCGGCCAGCAGGGTGTCGTGCGTGCCCTGTTCGACGATCGCGCCGGACTCCATCACCAGGATCACGTCGGCGTCGCGGATCGTGGAGAGGCGGTGGGCGATGACGAAACTGGTGCGGCCGGTGCGCAGTTGGGCCATGGCGTGCTGGATCAGCACCTCGGTGCGGGTGTCGACCGAGCTGGTCGCCTCGTCCAGGACGAGGATGGCGGGCTCGGCGAGGAAGGCCCGGGCGATGGTGATGAGCTGCTTCTCACCGACGGAGACGTTGCCGCCCTCCTCGTCGATGACGCTGTCGTAGCCGTCGGGCAGGGTCCGCACGAAGCGGTCGACGTGGGTGGCCCTGGCGGCCTCGATCACCTTCTCGCGCGAGGTGCCCTCGGGCGCTCCGTAGGCGATGTTCTCGGCGATGGTGCCGCCGAAGAGCCAGGTGTCCTGGAGCACCATGCCGATGTGGGAGCGCAGTTCCTCCCGCGGCATCCGGGCGATGTCCACCCCGTCGAGGGTGATCCGGCCGCCGCGCACCTCGTAGAACCGCATGAGGAGGTTGACCAGGGTGGTCTTGCCGGCACCGGTCGGGCCGACGATGGCGACGGTCTGGCCGGGGCGGACGCTCAGCGAGAGGTCCTCGATGAGCGGCTTGTCCTCGTCGTAGCGGAAGGAGACGTGCTCGAAGGCGACGCGGCCGGTGACCCGCTCCGGACGCCCGGCCGGCTCCGTGTCGGGCTCCTGCTCGTCGGCGTCGAGCAGCTCGAAGACCCGCTCGGCGGAGGCGACACCGGACTGGACGAGGTTGGCCATCGAGGCGACCTGCGTGAGGGGCTGGCTGAACTGCCGGGAGTACTGGATGAAGGCCTGGACGTCACCGATGGACAGGGCGCCGGAGGCGACCCGCAGACCGCCGACGACCGCGACCAGGACGTAGTTGAGGTTGCCGATGAACATCATCGCGGGCTGGATGACGCCGGAGATGAACTGCGCCTTGAACCCGGCGGCGTACAGGGCGTCGTTCTGCTCGCGGAACAGCTCGGCGGACTCCCGCTGGCGGCCGAAGACCTTCACCAGGGAGTGGCCGGTGTACATCTCCTCGACGTGCGCGTTGAGCTTGCCGGTGGTCTTCCACTGCTGGACGAACTGCGGCTGCGCGCGCTTGCCGATCTTGGTGGCGACCAGGACCGACACCGGGACGGTGACGAGGGCGACCAGCGCCAGCAACGGCGAGATCCAGAACATCATGACCAGGACGCCGACGATGGTCAGCACCGACGCGACGATCTGGCTGAGGGTCTGCTGGAGCGTCTGCTGGATGTTGTCGATGTCGTTGGTGGCCCGGGAGAGCACCTCGCCGCGCTGCTGCTTGTCGAAATAGCTCAGCGGCAGCCGGGCCAGCTTCTCCTCGACCCGCTCGCGCATCCGGAAGACGGTGTTCTGCACGACGCGGGTGGCGATCCTGGCCTGGACGAAGCCGAAGAGCGAGGCGCCGGCGTAGATCAGCGCCGCCCACAGCAGGACGACGCCGACCGCGCCGAAGTCGATACCGCGGCCGGGCACGACCGGCAGCGTGGCGAGCATGTCGGCCAGGCCGCCCTGGCCGTGCGCGCGCAGCCGCTCGGCGGCCTCGGCCCGGCTGATGCCCTCCGGCAGCCGGCGGCCGACGATGCCGGCCATGATCAGGTCCGTGGCGTGGCCGAGGACCTTGGGGCCCACCACCGACAGGGCCACGGACAGGACGCCCAGCGTCAGCGCGAAGGAGATCACGCCGCGCTCGGGCCGCATCCAGCCCAGCAGCCGCTTGCCCGATCCCGTGAAGTCCATCGACTTCTCGGTGGGCTGGCCGCCCATCATCCGGCCCGGTCCGAGCGCCGGCGCGGGCCCGCGCGCGGGCGCCCTCGGCGTCTGCGGCGGGGCGCCCGCCGCCTTGTCCGCGGTGGTCACGCCGCCTCCTGCTCGGTCAACTGGGAGAGCACGATCTCCCGGTAGGTGTCGTTGCCGGCCATCAGCTCGGCGTGGGTGCCGGTGCCGACGACGCGTCCCTCGTCCAGGACGACGATGCGGTCGGCGCCGCGGATGGTGGCCACGCGCTGCGCGACGATCACCACCGTCGCCCGGTCGGTCTCCCGGGACAGGGCCGCGCGCAGCGCGGCGTCCGTGGCGTAGTCCAGCGCGGAGAAGGAGTCGTCGAAGAGGTAGATCTCGGGCCGGCGCACCAGCGCCCGCGCGATGGCCAGCCGCTGCCGCTGGCCCCCGGAGACATTGGCGCCGCCCTGCGCGACGGGGGCGTCCAGGCCACCCTCCATCCGCTCGACGAACTCCCGCGCCTGCGCGATCTCCAGGGCGTGCCACAGCTCGTCGTCGGTGGCGTCCGGATTGCCGTAGCGCAGGTTCGTCGCGACGGTCCCGGAGAAGAGATACGGCTTCTGCGGGACCAGGCCGATGGCGTCGGCCAGCGTCTCCTGGTCCAGGGTGCGCACGTCCTCGCCGTCCACCAGGACCGTGCCGCCGGTGGCGTCCAGCAGCCGCGGTACGAGCCCGAGGAGGGTCGACTTGCCGCTGCCGGTCGAGCCGATGACGGCGGTGGTCTCACCGGGGCGGGCCACCAGCGAGACGTCCTTGAGGACCGGCTGCTCGGCTCCCGGGAAGCGGAACTCCACGCCCCGCAGCTCCAGTTCGCCGTGGCGGCGCAGTTCGGTGACGGGGTGCTCGGGCGGCAGGACGCTGGTGTCGGTGGCCAGCACCTCCTGGACGCGCTCGGCGCAGACCTCGGCCCGCGGCAGCATCATGACCATGAACGTCGCCATCATGATCGACATCAGGATGTACATGAGGTAGCTGAGGAAGGCCGTCAGCGCGCCGATCCGCATGTCGCCGCTGTCGATGCGCAGCCCGGCGAACCAGACGACGGCGACGCCGGAGAGGTTCATGACCAGCATGACCAGCGGGAACATCATCGACATCAGCCGGCCGGCGCGCATCGACACGTCGTACAGGTCGGTGTTGACCGCGCCGAACCGCTCGCGTTCGTGCCGGTCGCGGACGAAGGCGCGGATGACGCGGATGCCGGTGATCTGCTCGCGCAGGATGCGGTTGACGGTGTCGATGCGCTCCTGCACCCCGCGGAAGAGCGGACGCATCCGGCGCACGATCAGCGAGACGAGAATCCCCAGGACCGGGACGATGACGAGCAGCAGGGCCGACAGCGGGACGTCCTGGTTGAGCGCCATGACGACACCGCCGACGCACATGATCGGCGCCGAGACCATCATCGTGAACGTCATCAGCACCAGCATCTGGACCTGCTGGACGTCGTTGGTGGTCCGGGTGATCAGTGAGGGCGCGCCGAAGGAGGCCATCTCCCGCGCGGAGAAGGACTGCACCCGGTCGAACACCGCCGCGCGGATGTCGCGGCCGAGCGCCATGGCCGTACGGGCGCCGAGGTAGACCGCGCCGAGGGCGCAGACGATCTGGAGCAGTGTGACGGCGATCATGAAGCCGCCCAGGCGGAGGATGTAGCCCGCGTCCCCCTTCACGACACCGTTGTCAATGATGTCGGCGTTGAGGGTGGGCAGGTAGAGGGTGGCCAGGGTCTGGATGAGCTGGAGCAGCACGATCAGGGATATCGAGCGCCTATGGGGCCGCAAATGCGCCCGCGCGAGTCGGACCAACACCCATCGAGCCTATGCGAACACTTGCCTTCGGCAATCGAATTTCCGCGGGGCCGCCGGGCGGGCACGCGCGCCTTTGCCAGATCTTGCCCGGGACCGCGCCGGCCCGCGCGTACGCCATCATGGAGGCGGCAACGCCGGGGCAGCCGCCCGGACGGACACCCACGACCGAGACGATGAAGAGGCCGCCGTGACAACAACTGGCACCGTGCGCTACTGGGCCGCGGCCAAGGCCGCCGCCGGTACGGCAGAGGAGCCGTACGCGGCGGCGACGCTCGCCGAGGCGCTCGACGCGGCGCGCGCGGCACACGCCGAGAACCCCGAGTTCGCGCGCGTTTTGATGCGCTGTTCCTTCCTGGTGGACGGCGATCCGGTCGGCACCCGCGACCACGCGGCCGTGCGCCTGGCCCAGGGCGGCACCGTCGAGGTCCTCCCGCCGTTCGCGGGAGGGTGAGGACAGACCATGAGCGACCACCAGCCGCAGGGCCGACACGCCCGCGAGCCGTACGAGCCGCACCAGCCGCACCAGCAGTACCAGCAGGGCGAGGCGTACCCGGCCGCCGAGCCGTACCCGCCGCGTGAGGGCTACGCCCCGCAGCCTCCGTACGCCCGCCACCCCGACCCCTACGCGCAGCAGTGGCAGGGCGGCCAGGGCCACGGCCGGCACGCCGCGATGCCGCCGGAGGAGACCCGCGCCCCCCGGTACCCGCAGCAGGCGCGCGCCGAGGCGGGCGGACCGCCCCCCGCCCGCGCGACCGTCACCGCCGCCGCCCCCGCGCCGGCCTCCACCGCGCACCTGGCGCCCAATCAGCGCGCCCGCGCCGAGGGCCGCTCGCCGATCATCCCGCCGGGGATGAAGCCGGCCGTACTGACCGCCGGGCTCGCCCTGCTGCTCGCGGTGACCGCGCCGCTGGGCCGCCCGGTGCTGGCCGTGCCGGTGGCGCTGCTCCAGGCCGTCACGGCGGCCGGCTGGTTCCGGCTGAACGGCATGTGGCCCGCCCGCCAGGGCATCGCGCTGGCGTTCCTGGCCGGTCTGGCCACCGACGCCGCCCTGCTGGCCACCGACCGCGAGGACGCGCCCGTCGTGGCCGTCGGCACGCTCGGTGTGTGGTGCCTTTTCGTCCTCGTGCTCCAGATGCGCAACCGCGGCAGCGCCGACGAGCGGATGTACGCGCTGACCGCGGGCCTGACCTCCACCGCGCTCGCGGTGCTCGCCTCGGGCCAGCTCTCCGCCGCCCCCGAGGCGGTGGTGGTCGGCGCGGCCGGCGCGGGCGTGGCGACGCTCGCCCGCGCCCTGCCGCTGCCCTCGCTCGCGTCCGTGGCCGTCTCCCTGCTGGCCGCGGCCGGCGCCGGGATCGCGGCGGGCGGTCTGGCCGGCCTCGGCCCGTCCGGCGCGCTGCTGGGCCTGGCGGCCGGCGGCTGCGCCCTGATCGGCCTGCGCGTGGCCAGCTACGACTACCCCTCCCGCTTCGTCCACATGACCGCGGGCGTGGCCCTGCCCCTGGCTCTGGCCGCCCCCGCCGTGTACGTCCTGGGCCGCGCGCTGACCTGACCCGGACCGCCCGCACCCGTCCCCCACGGCCGAGCCGGCCGCCGGAGGCCACCCGTCGGTGCCTTCCGGCGGCCGGCTCGCGCGCGAGGGGGACCGGGTCGTCTAGGCTCCCCCGTGCGCAGGCGGGGGCTGGGGCCTGCGGGACGGAAAACGGCCGGGCGTCCGGCCCTGGCGTGGGGGAAGTGGTTCGATGCGCGCACTACGGATACTGCTGTTCATCGTCGTCATACTCGGGGCGCTGTTCGTCGCCGGTGACCGGGTCGCGGTGAATCTGGCCGAGGACAAGGCGGCGGACAAGATCCGCGCCGCCCAGGGGCTCGACCGGACCCCGGAGGTCTCCATCAAGGGCTTCCCGTTCCTGACGCAGGTGGCCGGCCGCTCGCTGGAGGAAGTGGACGCCGAGCTCGGCGGGCTCCAGGCCAGCGCCGACGGGCGGACGCTGCGCATCGACCGGCTCAGCGCGCGGTTCTACGGCGTGGGCCTGACCAGCGACTACAGCTCCATCGAGAGCGCCGACTCGGCGACCGGCAAGGCCAAGATCACCTACGCGGACCTGACCAAGGCCGCGGGCGGCGGCGTGAAGATCGACTACGCCGGGCAGAAGAACGGCCGCAGCCAGGTCAGGATCTCGCCGAACATGCCGCTGCTGAGCTCCCTTGAGGTGACCGGCTCCATCACCACCGTCGGCGGCGACACCGTCCGACTGCGCGCCGACTCCATCCCGGGCATGTGCCGGGTCCTGCCGGGGTGCGAGTCGAAGGTCCGCGCGCAGACCGACCACGACTGGAAGCTGGACCAACTGCCCGGCAACCTCGACCTGGAGAAGGTGACGACGATGCGCGACGGCATCTCGATCACCGCCTCGGGCAAGAACGTCAAGCTCCCCGGCTGAGCCGCCACTCCCGCCGCGTTCCCCCGGACGAGCCCCACCTCGTCCGCCTCATCCGCCTCACCCGCCTCGTCCAGTCGCTGAGACGGGGAAGTCCGTACGCCAGACCCCCCACGGGCGTACGGGCGCCCCGCCCGCGCGTCCGGCCCCGCCGCACCACTCGACATCCCACATCGCGGACAAACGCGTCTCGCCATTTGACACGCCGGTGACACGCCCCGCCGTCCGTCCCTACGATCGGTGCCATGCAGAGCTCATTGAGCGGTCTCCGTCCACGGGGACAGGCGGTCCTGACGAAGCGGCGGGCAGTTGACCTGTGCCGCGTCGCCGCCATGCTCTGTCGCCCTGTCTGACGGGCCCCTATCTCTCCCCGTCTTCCGCCGGCCCGGCCCCCTCGGGCCGTTCCCTGACGCACCCCGCGCGGCGCCGCGCGAACGCGGCCTCCCCGGACCTCCCTCCGGAAGGCCCCCCGCGCACACCGGCGTATCCGCGTGCACATCCGCCCCCGCATCTGCCCCGGAGGAGAACAACATGAGCCGCAGTGACGTCCTGGTGGACGCCGACTGGGTCGAGGCCCACATCGACGACCCCAAGGTGGTCATCGTCGAGGTCGACGAGGACACCTCGGCCTACGAGAAGAACCACATCAAGAACGCCGTCCGCATCGACTGGAAGTCCGACCTCCAGGACCCGGTGCGCCGCGACTTCGTCGACCAGGCGGGCTTCGAGAAGCTTCTCTCGGAGAAGGGCATCGCCAACGACGACACCGTCATCCTCTACGGCGGCAACAACAACTGGTTCGCGTCCTACGCCTACTGGTACTTCAAGCTCTACGGCCACGACAGCGTCAAGCTGCTCGACGGCGGCCGCAAGAAGTGGGAGCTGGACTCCCGCGACCTGGTCGCCGAGGTGCCCCAGCGCGCCAAGACCGACTACAAGGCCAAGGCGCAGGACACCTCCATCCGCGCCTTCCGCGACGACGTCGTCGCCGCCATCGGTGCCAAGAACCTCGTCGACGTCCGCTCCCCCGACGAGTTCAGCGGCAAGCTGCTCGCGCCGGCGCACCTCCCGCAGGAGCAGTCGCAGCGCCCCGGCCACGTGCCCAGCGCGCGCAACATCCCCTGGTCGAAGAACGCCAACGACGACGGCACCTTCAAGTCGGACGACGAGCTCAAGGCCCTCTACGAGGACGAGTCCGTCGACCTGGCGAAGGACACCATCGCCTACTGCCGCATCGGCGAGCGTTCCGCGCTCACCTGGTTCGTGCTGCACGAGCTGCTCGGCCAGACCAACGTCAAGAACTACGACGGCTCCTGGACCGAGTACGGCTCGCTGGTCGGCGTGCCGATCGAGCTCGGCGCCAACAAGTAACCGGTAAGCGAAGCTTTCCCCCGAACCCCTCAAGGACGTATCCCATGTGTGGAGCACAGGCAGGCGGCCCCGACGCCTCGACCATCAAGCCCGGTGAGACCACGATCCAGGGCAGCGTGACCCGCGACGGCGAGCCCGTCACCGGTTACGTCCGCCTCCTGGACTCGACCGGCGAGTTCACCGCCGAGGTCCCCACCTCGGCGACCGGGCAGTTCCGCTTCTACGCGGCCGAGGGCACCTGGACGCTGCGCGCGCTCGTCCCCGGCGGCACCGCGGACCGCACCGTCGTCGCCCAGAAGGGCGGGCTGGCGGAGGTCGCCATCGCCGTCTGACACCACGCACGGACAGGCCCTCCCGGCTTCGGCCGGGAGGAGCCGCCTCCCGTGACCCGTACGGCCGGAGGGCCGCACCCCAGGGGTTTGGACGCCTGACCGGGGAGCGGCCCTCCGCGCTGCCGTCCGGACTTCTCCACGGGCCCGCCCGGATCTACCGTTGAGGTATGTACGCGCACCGCCGGCTGTCGCCCGCACAGCGCCGCCACCGCAGGTACTTCCTGCTGATGGGCGTGTGCCTGGTGCTGTTCGTGCTGGCCTGGAGCGTGGTCCGGCTGTGGTCGGTGCCCGCCGCGGTCGGGATGTGCGTGGTGGCCATGGTCATCCCGCCCGTCGCCGCGATCATCGGCAACCGCCGGGAGCCCGGCGAGCGCTGGTGGGACGAGTCCGGCGACCCGGAGTCCGACCGCTGGTGGCGCGAGCTGGACGACAGCGACGACAGCCACCCCCAGTAACCCGCGCCGCACGCCGCCGCGCGCCGCGGCCCCCGGTCAGTAGACCAGCGCCTGCACGCCCTCCGGCATGATCTCGCTGACGAAGACCTGGGCCCCGGCGATCGCCGCACCCTCGATCAGGTCCTTCTCCTCGATGTCCCGCCGGGCCGCGCACTGCGTGCAGACCGTGATCGCGCCGCCGCCCGCCACGATCCCGTCGATCAGCTCGGGCAGGGGCGCCGCGTGCGGCAGCTCGAACTCGGCGGCCCGCCCTGGCAGCGCGAACCACACCGACTCCCCGGTCAGCCACAGCGACACCTCGACACCGCTGGCCACCGCCACCGCCGCCACCGTGAACGCCTGCGAGCACCGCTCGGGCGCGTCCGCGCCCGCCGTCACCTTGATCACGAGCTTCTTCGCCATGAGACCAAGCGTAGGCGGCGGACCTCACAGCGCCGCCCCCGGCGCCGCCGACTAGACTCGCTTCCGGTCCGTAACACCTCACTCCGTCCAAGGAGCGCGCTCGTGCTTGAGGCATTCTTCACCACCCTGCTCGTCCTGGTCGCCGTCGGCGTGCTCGGCTTCGCCGCCCTGACCTGGAAGAAGCTCTACCAGGGCCAGCGCTGAGGTACCCCACCACCCCTCCGACCTCCCCCTACAGATCGCCTGAGCTCATGATCGAGATCCCGTCCGACCTGAACCCGGCCCTGGTGCCGCTCGCCTTCCTCCTGGGCAACTGGGAGGGCGCCGGCGTCGCGGACTTCCCCGGCGCCGAGAAGTGCAACTTCGGGCAGGAGGTCACCTTCACCCACGACGGCCGTGACTTCCTCGAATACACCTCGCACACCTGGGTGCTCGACAGCGAGGGCAAGAAGGTCCGCCCGCTGGAGACCGAGAGCGGCTACTGGCGCATCGACGCCGACCGCAAGGTCGAGATCGTGATGATCCGCGACCAGGGCGTGGTGGAGGTCTGGTACGGCGAGCTGGCCGACAAGAAGCCGCAGATCGACCTGGCCACCGACGCCATCGCGCGCACCGGTGCCTCCGGCCCGTACAGCGGCGGCAAGCGGCTCTACGGCTACGTCAACAGCGACCTGATGTGGGTCGGTGAGAAGGCCACCCCCGAGGTGCCGCTGCGCCCCTACATGTCCGCGCACCTGAAGAAGGTCGTCGACCCGCGCGAGTGGGCCAAGGACCTCAAGGACCTGCCGGACGACGGCATCGCCTTCTTCCGGTGAGCCGCGTGACCCGGTAGGCCGGTGAGCCACCGGCCTACCGGCAGGCACCCGCACACCCGCACCACAACGCCCCGCGGGGGAAGTCCGGTGAGATCCCGGCGCTGACCCGCAACGGTAGAGCGGAACGTCGTTCCGCGAGCCCGATCGCCCGCGGCGGCGCCCGATCCCGACAACTCGCCGTGGACTGCGAGGGGACGCCTCCGCCGCCTCCGCGCCGGGCCGTGTCTCCCCCTCCGCCGGGACCACGGCCCGAGCCGAAGGCGGACCCGCCCGTGGCGAGCACCACCGACGCCGCACCTCCCGTCCACGTGCCGCCCGACGGCCCCGCGCCGCCGCGCCGGCTGCCCGTGACGCCCCTGGTGGCCGTCCTGACGGCCGTGCTGCTCGCTTCCGTGCTCGGCGGCGTGGCCCTCGGCGCGTCCGGTCTGACGCCCGCACAGGCGGCCCGCTACCTCCTCGCCGGGCTGACCGGCGGGACGATCTCCGCCGACGAGGTCCCCGCCTACACCATCGTGTGGGAACTGCGCTTCCCGCGCGCGGTCCTGGCCGCCGTCGTCGGCGCGGGCCTGGCCGCCATCGGCGTCGCCGTCCAGGCCCTGGTGCGCAACGCGCTCGCCGACCCCTTCGTCCTCGGCATCTCCTCCGGTGCCGCCGTCGGCGCCAACGCGGTCCTGCTGTTCGGGGCGCTCGGCGCCCTCGGCGTCTGGGCCCTGTCGGTGTCCGCGTTCGTCTCCGCGCTGCTGGCGATGGTCCTGGTCTACGCGGCCGCCCGTACGCCCCACGGGCTGACCCCGCTGCGGCTGGTGCTCACCGGCACCGCCATGTACTACGGCTTCTCCGCCGTCACCACGCTGATGGTGTTCACCGCCGACCGCGGTGAGGCCGCCCGCTCGGCGATGATGTGGCTGCTGGGCAGCCTGAGCGGCGCCGGCTGGGGCTCGGTACCGATCGCCGCCGTCGCGGTGGCCGCGGCGCTCGTCCACCTGCTGCTCGCCGCGGGCCGGCTCAACGCGCTGGCCATGGGCGACGAGACCGCCGCCGCGCTGGGCGTGGACGCGGGCCGACTGCGCCGCGAACTGTTCGTCGTGGCCGCGGCCGTCACCGGCGCCGTCGTCGCGGTCAGCGGCGCGATCGGCTTCGTCGGGCTGATGGTGCCGCACGCGACGCGGATGCTGGTCGGCGCCGACCACCGCCGGGTGCTGGCCGTCGCTCCGCTGCTGGGCGCGGTGCTGCTGGTGTGGGTGGATCTGCTCTCGCGGGTGCTGCTGGCACCCGTCGAACTGCCGGTCGGCGTCATCACCGCCGTCATCGGCGTGCCCTGCTTCGTCCTCCTGATGCGGCGGCGCGGCTACAGCTTCTCCGGGGGTGCCTGATGCGGCTGGACATCGAGGACCTGTCCGTCGAGGTGGCCGGGCGCCGGCTGGTCCACGACATCGCGCTGCGGGCCGGCAGCGGACGGCTGGTCGGCCTGGTCGGGCCCAACGGCAGCGGCAAGTCGACCCTGCTGCGCTGCGTCTACCGGGCACTGCGGCCGACCACCGGAACGGTCCGCCTGGACGGCGCGGATCTGCACGCCATGGACGCCCGCGAGGGGGCCCGGCTGCTGGCGGCGCTGCCCCAGGAGGCCGCCACCGACTTCGACTTCAGCGTCGGCGAGGTCGTCGCGATGGGGCGGCTGCCACGTCAGCGCGGCTCCGGACGGGCGAGCGCGGCGGACACCGAGATCTGCGCGCGGGCGCTCGCCCGGGTCGGCGCGGGCCATCTGGCCGGCCGCGGCTTCGCGAGCCTGTCCGGCGGCGAGAAGCAGCGGGTCCTGATCGCCCGCGCGCTCGCCCAGGAACCGGCCGTGCTGGTGCTCGACGAGCCCACCAACCACCTCGACATCGCACAGCAGTTGGAGGTGCTGGCGCTGGTGCGGAACAGCCGCCTGACGGTGCTGGCCGCGCTGCACGACCTGAACCTGGCCGCCGTGCACTGCGACGAGCTGTACGTCATCGACGCCGGCCGCATCGTCGCCTCCGGCCCGCCGCACGACGTGCTGACCCCCGCCCTGCTCGCCGACGTCTTCGGCGTCCGCGCCCACCGCGTACGGCACCCCCGATCGGGCGCCGTACAGCTCCTGTTCGACCGTCTCGCCCCGCCCGCCCCGTGAGGACCCCCATGCGCCCGCGCCGCCCCGCCGTCCTGTTCACCGTCCTCGCCCTGGCCCTCGCCGCCGCCGTCACCGGCTGCGGCGCCGAGATCGCCCCCGGAAACGACAAGGGGGCGACCGCCGGGAAGGGCGCGGGCCGCTACCCGGTCACCGTCGAGAACTGCGGTGTGCGCAAGACCTTCCGGGCGGCCCCGCGCCGCGTGGTCACCAACGACGTCGGGATCGCCGACATCATGTTCGCGCTGGGCCTCGAAGACCGCATGGCCGGCTACGTCATGCCCGCCTACCGGGGCAGGATCGAGGCCGTCGCCTGGAAGGACGCCTACGACAAGGTCCCCTGGCTGAGCAAGAAGGCGCTCACCAAGGAGATCGCGCTCCAGGCCAGGGCCGACCTGGTCTTCGCGGGCTGGAACTACGGCTTCGGCGAGGACACCCACCTCACCCCCGCCTCCCTCAAGGAGCTGGGCATCGGCAGTTACGTCCTCACCGAGTCCTGCCGCAACGGCGCCTCCGGCGGCGCGCGCGGGGTGATGCCGCCCCTGGAGGCGCTCTACACCGACCTGGAGAACCTGGGCAGGATCTTCGGCGTCGAGGACCGTGCCGCCGCGCTGGTGAAGACCTACCGGCGGCAGATCGCCGATGTCCGCGCGCGGCTGCCCGAGGACGGCCACCGGCCCTCGGTGTTCCTCTACGACGGCGGCCAGGACAAGCCGCTGACCTCGGGCCGCTACGCCGGGCCGCACGACATCATCACCAAGGCCGGCGGCGACCACGTCATGAAGGACCTCAAGGACTCCTGGACGACGGTCGGCTGGGAGAGCGTCGTCGCCCGCGACCCCGACGTCATCGTCATCAACGACTACGGCACCCCCACCGCCGCGCAGAAGAAGGCGTTCTTGAAGTCCTTCGCGCCGCTCGCCGGCGTCTCGGCCGTCAAAAACGACCGGATCTACGTCCTGGACTACGCCGACCTCGTCGAAAGCCCCCGCAACCCCGCCGCCGTCACCCGCCTTGCCCGCTATCTGCGCGGCGTCCGGACCGGCTGACGACCGACCCCGGGGAATACGCGCCCGCCGCCCGCCCTCCTACACTGGCGTTGTGGTGACCACCGACTGGCAGAGCGACCTCCGCAGGCGCGGCTACCGCCTGACCCCGCAGCGCCAGCTCGTCCTGGAGGCTGTGGACAGGCTGGAACACGCCACCCCCGACGACATCCTCACCGAGGTGCGCAAGACGGCGGGCGGCGTGAACATCTCCACGGTCTACCGCACCCTGGAGCTGCTGGAGGAGCTGGGCCTGGTCAGCCACGCCCACCTCGGCCACGGCGCCCCCACCTACCACCTCGCCGACCGCCACCACCACATCCACCTGGTGTGCCGGGACTGCACGGAGGTCATCGAGGCGGATCTGTCGGTGGCCGCGCCGTTCACCGCGACGCTGCGCGAGACGTTCGGCTTCGAGACGGACATGAAGCACTTCGCCATCTTCGGCCGCTGCGCGCGGTGCACGGCGAAGGCCGCCGCCGACGGCGCCTAGGGCCTGTCCGGCGGATGTTCGCGGGTGAGTCGTAGGCTTGCCCCATGCTGCGACCTTCGAATGCCGGCCCCCTGCTGTCGCTGCCCGGTGCCGTCCCGGCCGAGGCCCCCGACGAAGGCGTCGCCGCGCACTACGGCGACCTCTTCCGGGAGCAGCGGGCACTCGCCGACGGCTCCGGCTTCGTGGACCTCTCCCACCGCGGCGTGGTCACCGTCACCGGCGCCGAGCGGCTGAGCTGGCTGCATCTGCTGCTCACCCAGCACGTCAGCGATCTCCCGCCCGGCCACGCCACCGAGGCCCTGATCCTCTCCGCGCACGGCCACATCGAGCACGCGCTGTATCTCGTCGACGACGGCGAGACGACGTGGATGCACACCGAGCCGGGCCGCCAGGAGGCGCTGATCGCCTACCTGGAGAGCATGAAGTTCTTCTACCGCGTCGAGGTCGCCGACCGCACCGGCGACACCGCCGTCGTGCACCTCCCGGCCGGTTCCATCGCCGAGGTGCCCGCGGGCGTCGTCACCCGCGAGACCGCCCACGGCCGGGAGCTGTTCCTCCCGCGCGCGGACCTGGAGTCGTTCGCGGCCACGCACGGTCCGGCGATCGGCATCCTGGCGCTGGAGGCGCTGCGCGTCGAGGCGCACCGCCCGCGCCTGGGCCTGGAGACCGACCACCGCACCATCCCGCACGAGCTGGGCTGGATCGGCACCGCCGTCCACCTGCAAAAGGGCTGCTACCGCGGCCAGGAGACGGTCGCCCGGGTCCACAACCTGGGCAAGCCGCCGCGCCGCCTGGTCTTCCTGCACCTGGACGGCAGCGAGGTGCGTCTGCCGCCGCACGGCACCCCGGTGCGGCTGGCCGCGGACGGCGAGGAGGGCCGGCAGCTCGGCTTCCTCACCACCTCGGCGCGTCACCACGAGCTGGGCCCGATCGCCCTGGCGCTGATCAAGCGCAATGTGCCGACCGACGCGGCGCTCCTGGCCGGCGACACCGCGGCGGCCCAGGAGGTCGTCGTCGAGCCGTGAGCCGGCGTGGCCGTGCGGCGGGCCGGGGAGGGCGCGCCGTACGGCCGTGACGCGGCCGGGCGCTCCGGCCTCGATGAGGACGGTGCGCTCAGACCTCGATGAGGACGGTGAAGGGCCCGTCGTTGGTGAGCGAGACCTTCATGTCGGCGCCGAAGCGGCCGGTCTCCACCCGGGCCCCGAGCTCCCGCAGCCGCGCGACGACCTCGTCGACCAGTGGTTCGGCGACCGGGCCGGGGGCCGCCGCGTTCCAGGTGGGGCGGCGGCCCTTGCGGGCGTCACCGTAGAGAGTGAACTGGCTGATCACCAGGAGCGGCGCCCCGGTGTCCGAGCAGGACTTCTCGCCCTGGAGGATCCGCACCGACCAGAGCTTGCGGGCGAGCTGTGCCGCCTTGTCCGTTGTGTCCTCGTGGGTGACCCCCACCAGCACGCACAGCCCTTCTCCGACGATCTCGCCGACCGTCTCGCCCGCCACGTCGACACGTGCGCCGTCGACCCTCTGCACCACAGCTCGCATACGCGCCATCATGCCGGGCGGCCGCCGGCGTTCGGACAGCCGTACCCCCGCAAGGGCCGTTCGGGTGCCATGGCCCTGCACACGGACCGCCCAGAGTGGCACGATGCGTGCACGCGGTGCGTTTCATGGACAACATGCCCTGGATGCCGCACCGGACGAGGGGACGGAACGATTCATGAGCATTGCCGCCTCCGGGCCGAGGCCCGGTCCCGTACCACCCGCCCGCACGACCCCGGCCGCGCCGACGGCCATGACCACGACCGCCCTGACGACCACGGCGACGGCTCGCGCCGAGCCGACCCGCACCGAGGATGGCCCCATGCTCCAGGCAGGCCACGCGCAGCACCCCCGCCCCCCGCAGCAACGCGACCGCTTCCGGGCGGTGGCGACGCCCGACCTGTCCGGCCTGGGCCTGCCCGAGCTGCGGGTGGTGCGCCGCGATTCGCAGCGGGAGGAGGCGGATCTGAGCTATCTGCGGCGGCTGCTCCAGGGCCGGATCGACATCCTGCGGGCCGAGATCGCCCGGCGCAGCGCGCAGCATTCGCCGCTGCTGGACCGGCTGCCGGAGATCCTGACAGACCTCCCGTCGCGGCACCGCTCCTCCGCCCGGCACGTGACGCTCGGCACTCCGCACAGCGAGGAGTACCGCAAGATGGCCGAGGAGATGCTCGGCGACATCGAGCTGTCGGACCTCACGGCCCGCACCGATCAGGAGCTGCACGACGCGATGGCCCGGCTGATCCGCTACGAGCGGCAGGTCTCGCGGCGCCGCCAGTCGCTGCAGCGCATGGCCGACGATTGCAGCACGGAAATGACCCGCAGGTACCGTGAAGGCGAAGCGCAAGTAGACGACCTGCTGTCCTGACCCGGCCACCAGCCCTGGGGGGACGCTGGTTCTCCTCCCGGAAGGCCGACGATGACCTCGCCCAGCCCGATACCCGTGCCGTCCCCGGCAGCCGCGCCGTCCCCGCGGCTCTCGGTCTCCCCCGTCCTCGCCGAGGTCGTCCGTTCCGGCTTCGTAGAGGGCCGCCACCGCGGCTCGGTGGTGGTGCTGGCGGCCGACGGCGATGTGGAGTGGGCACTGGGTGATGTCACGGCCCCGGTCTTCCCCCGTTCGACGAACAAGCCGATGCAGGCGGCGGCGGTGCTGCGGGCGGGCCTGGAGCTGTCCGGTGAGCGGCTGGCGCTGGCCGCCGCGAGCCACTCCGGTGAGGGCTTCCACCTGGATCTCGTACGGACGATGCTGGCCGAGCACGGGCTGGCCGCCGAGCAACTGCGGACGCCGCCGGACCTGCCGCTGGACCCGGAGGAGTCGGAGCGGTACCTGGCCTCGGGCGGGGTGCGCGACCGGCTCACCATGAACTGCTCGGGCAAGCACACCGCGATGCTGGCCGCCTGCGCGCTCAACGGCTGGCCGCTCGATTCGTATCTCGACGCCGACCACCCCCTCCAGCGGCTGGTGCTGGACGGTGTCCGCGCGGCGAGCGGCGAGGAGGTCGCGCACATCGGGACGGACGGCTGCGGGGCGCCGCTGATGTCCCTGTCGCTGACCGGTCTGGCCCGCGCCTTCCGGTACTTCGTGACGGCCGACCCGGGCACCCCCGAGCGCCGGGTCGCGGACGCCATGCGGGCTCACCCGGAGTACGTCGCCGGCACCCGGCGCCCGGACACCTGGCTGATGCGGGAGCTGCCGGGGACGCTGGCGAAGATGGGCGCGGAGGCCGTCCAGGCACTGGCGCTGCCCGACGGCCGGGCCCTGGCCTTCAAGATCGACGACGGCTCGACCCGCACCCTGGGCCCGGTCCTGGCCCGCGTCCTGCGCCGGATGGGCGTCGACGCGCCCGTACTGTCCCGCATCGAGGACGCTCCGCTGCTCGGCGGCGGCGCCCGGGTCGGCGAGATCCGCGCGGCGTTCTGAGGCGCCACCCGGGACCGTGGGGGGGCGGCCGGGGCGGTGGGGGATCCGTCCGGGGCGGCGCCCATCCCCTCCGCCGGGGACGCTGACCCGAGGGCGGTGGCCTGCATAAAGTGGCGAGAACACAGTCCACGATCACCGCACACTCACCCCAGCAGGAGGCCGGCGACCATGAGCGACGCGAAGAGCGAGCCGCAGAAGCCCGAGGCGACCGAGCACGCGCACGACCCCGAGGTACTCCAGCTCGCGGCCAAGGTGTTCGAGCTGGCACGGCACGGTGACACCGACACCGTCGCCGCCTACGTGGACGCGGGCGTGCCCGCCAACCTGACGAACGACAAGGGCGACTCCCTGGTGATGCTGGCCGCCTACCACGGCCACCCGGACACCGTGTCGGTGCTGCTCCAGCGCGGCGCCGACGCCAACCGGCCCAACGACCGGGGCCAGACGCCGCTGGCCGGCGCGGTCTTCAAGGGCGAGGACGAGATCGTCCGGATCCTGGTGGCGCACGGCGCGGACCCGGCCGCGGGGACGCCGTCGGCGATCGAGACGGCCCGGATGTTCCAGAAGACGGAGCTGCTGGAGCTGTTCGGCGCCGAGTGAGCGGGGTGGGGCCAGGACCGGGCGGGCCGGGGCCGGGCGGCGAGCGCGGTCGAGCCGCGAGCGCGGTGGGGCGGCGAGCGCGGTGGGGCGGCGAGCGCGGTGGGGCGGCCGGCCCGTCCCAGCTTGACCTCAAGTTTGGTCGAGGTCCTAGCGTCCGGACCTGACGGCAACACCGCCGCTCACCCGCACACGCCACGAAGGGCCCCCGCATGTCCGCGCCCCGCTACACCCTCGCAGTGATCATCGCCAGCACCCGGGAGGGCCGGTTCGCGCCGGTCGTCGCGAACTGGTTCACCCAGCAGGTCGCCCGGCACCCCCACATCGACCTCGACGTCATCGACCTCGACGCCGTCCGCCCCTACGAACTGAGCCCCGGCGGCGAGGACCACGCCTCCTTCGCCAAACGGGTGGGCGAGGCGGACGCGTTCGTCGTGGTCACCCCGGAGTACAACCACTCCTTCCCCGCCCCGCTCAAGCACGCCATCGACCTGCTGCACGCCCAGTGGCAGGCGAAGCCGGTGGGCTTCGTCTCCTACGGCGGGATCTCGGGCGGCCTGCGCGCCGTAGAGCAACTGCGCCTGGTCTTCGCCGAGTTGCACGCCACGACGGTCCGGGAAACGGTCAGCTTCCCGCTCGCCGGCGCCCTCTTCGACGACACCGGCCGACTGCGCGAGGCGGCCCCCGCCGAGCGCGCCGCCGACGCCCTGCTCCGCCAGGTGACCTGGTGGGCGGTCACCCTGCGCGAGGCCCGGGCGGCGCGGCCGTACGAGGGGTAAGGGTTCTGAGCGGCGCAAGGGGCCGCGAGGGGGGCCCGACCGTCATTCGTCGTCCGCGGGAGGCCGCGCCGGCGCTCGGGGCGGCGCTTGGGGCGGGCCCTCCTGCACCGACCAGCCGTTGCCGTCGGGGTCGTCGAAGTAGACGAACGAGTTCCACGGCCCACCGCCCCCCTCGGCCATCCGCCCGTCCTCGACGTGCCGCACCGGACCGGCCGCGACGCCCCGCTCGACCAGTTGGGCGCGGGCCGCCGCGATGTCCGACACCACGAGCTGCAAGCCCCGTACCGTCCCGGGCTCCGCCGTCGTGACGCCCGGCCCGGAGCCGATGACGATGGAGCAGTCCGACCCCGGAGGCGTCAGTTGCACGATGCGCACGCCCTCGCCCAGGCGGGTGTCGTGATCGACGGCGAAGCCCACCTGCTCGCTGTAGAACCGCTTCGCGCGTTCCACGTCGGACACCGGGATGGGGACCAGTTCGAGCTTCCAGTCCATGACGCGCCGTCCTTCCGTACGGGCGGGAGGGGGCCCGGGGCGGAACCGCGGCCGGCCGCCTCGTTCCCCGCCAGAAGTCTAGGGACGCGACGGCGAACGCGCCGCCCGGCGGCCACCGGCCCGCGCCCCCCGAGGAGCGCACGGCGGGGCTCCCCCGCCGAGCGGGTCACCCCTCCACGAACGCCAGGCTCCCCTCGTCGTAGCGCGTCCCGGCGATCCGGCCGGCCGGCGCGGCGGCGTCGATGGCGGCCAGCTCCTCGTCGGACAGCTCCACGGCGAGCGCGCCGAGGTTCTCCTCCAGGTACTTCTGCCGCCGGGTGCCGGGGATCGGCACCACGTCGTCGCCACGGCGGTGCACCCAGGCCAGCGCGAGCTGTCCGGCGGTGACGCCCTTCGCGGCGGCCAGCGCGTCCAGTTGCGCCACGATGGCGAGGTTCCGCTCCAGGTTGCCCTCGGCGAAGCGCGGCTGGGTGCGCCGGATGTCGGACTCCGGCAGCTTCTCCACCGAGGTGTAACGCCCGGTCAAAAAGCCGCGGCCGAGCGGCGAGAACGGCACCAGCCCGATGCCGAGTTCCCGGCACACCGGCGCGATCTCCCGCTCCAGGTCGCGGGTCCACAACGACCACTCGCTCTGGAGCGCGGCGATCGGGTGCACCGCGTGCGCCCGTCGCAGGGTCGCCGCGCCCGCCTCGGACAGCCCGAGGTGGCGGACCTTGCCCGCCGCGACGAGTTCGGCCATCGCGCCGACGGTCTCCTCGATCGGTATGTCGGGGTCGACGCGGTGCTGGTAGTAGAGGTCGATGTGGTCGACGCCGAGCCGGCGCAGCGACGCCTCGCAGGCCCGCCGCACGTACGCGGCGTCGCCCCGGATGGCGGTCGGCTCCCCGAGCCGGTTGGCGAACCCGAACTTGGTCGCCACCACCGCGTCGTCGCGCCGCCCGGCGATGGCCCGCCCGATCAGCTCCTCGTTGTGCCCCGCCCCGTAGAAATCGGAGGTGTCCAGCAGGGTGACGCCGAGGTCGAGCGCCCGGTTGATGGTCGCGACCGACTGGTCGTCGTCGGCCGCCCCGTAGCCGTGGCTCATCCCCATGCACCCGAGTCCCTGCGCGGAGACCACCAATTCACCGAGGTGACGCCGGGTTGTGTCGGTCATCGCTGCTGCCTCCTGGCACTGTGTCGGGAACGGATCCGGTCGCTCCCGGACTCCTGTGCCAGACCGTAGGAGTTGGAGCGCACTTCAAGTCAACAACGCTGCGGCCGGGCCGGTGCGCCGCTCCGGCTCCGGTAGAGTTGGCGGATCGAGCAGTGGACCGACCGAGGAGGTGAGACCGATTTCCCGCCAGACCAGGCAGGTGCTCCCGTCTCACGGCCGTACGGTCCACCCGGACAAGGTGACCCTCCGGCAGTCGTGACCGGGACGCGCCCATCGGCGCCCCGAAAGGCTCACCCATGTCGTCACACCCGTCCCCTCGCACCTCACTCTCCGCTCCCGCCTCCCCCGCGCTCTCCCGCGCCGCCGTCATCGCCCGCCTGCGCGCGGCCGGTTGCGTCTTCGCGGAGGACGAGGCCGAGTTGCTGCTCTCCACGGCCGGCACACCCGCCCACCTCGCCGCCATGGTCGAACGCCGGGCCGCCGGCCGGCCGCTGGAACACGTCCTGGGCTGGGCCGAGTTCGGCGGCCTGCGGGTGGCCGTGGACCCGGGCGTGTTCGTGCCCCGGCGCCGTACGGAGTTCCTCGTCGGCCAGGCCCTCGCCCTCGCCGCGCGAGCCGCCGCGCCTCCCGCGGTCGTCGTCGACCTGTGCTGCGGTACGGGCGCGGTGGGCGCCGCCCTGGCCGCCGCCCTCGGCCCCGTGGAACTGCACGCCGCGGACATCGAGCCCGCCGCGGTCCGCTGCGCCCGCCGCAACCTCACCGCCGCCGGCGGCACGGTCCACGAGGGCGACCTCTACGCCCCGCTGCCCGACCGCCTGCGGGGCCGCGTCGGCATCCTCGTCGCGAACGTGCCCTACGTACCGACCGAGGAGGTCGGGCTGCTGCCCGCGGAGGCCCGGGAGCACGAGCCGCTGGTGGCGCTCGACGGCGGGGCGGACGGGCTCGACGTCCTGCGGCGGGTGACGGCGCAGGCGGCACAGTGGCTGGCCCCGGGCGGCCACCTCCTGGTCGAAACCAGCGAACGCCAGGCGCCACGGGCCGTCGAGACCTTCACCCGCGGCGGCCTGCTCCCCCAAGTGGCCACCTCCGACGAGTGGTACGCCACCGTCATCATCGGGACCCGCCCCGGCAACTCCCCCCAGCCCACCTGACCACCGGACCGGGCCCACCCGACGCACCCGCCCGCTCTCCCCTCCCTCCCCTCCCTCCCCTCCACCCCACCACCTCATCCGGTCTACCGTGCTCCCATGCCTCCGATGAGCTACGACCACCACTGTGCCGAAATCGTCGCCCAGGCCGCCCTGTTGAGGTCTCTCCTCGCGGACGCGGACCTGGGGACGCCGGTGCCGGGCTGCCCCGGTTGGAACCTCGGCCAGTTGCTGCGCCATGTCGGCGGAGCCCACCGCTGGGCCGAGACGGTCGTGCGGACGCGGGCGTCCGGGCCCGTGTCCGACGCGCAGGTCAACGACGTGTCCGGGTACGCCGACAAGGACCCGGCCGCTCTCGGCGCCTGGCTCGCCGAGGGCGCCGAACAGCTCGCGGCCGCCCTGCGCGAGGCCGGTCCCGACGCCGAGGTCTGGACCGTGGCGCCCGGCGGCACACCGGAGTTCTGGGCCCGCCGCATGCTGCACGAAACCGTCGTCCACCGCGCCGACGCCTCCGTCGCCCTGGGCGTCCGCTTCACCGTCGCCGACCCGATCGCCGCCGACGCCCTCGACGAGTGGATGTCCTTCGCCTGCCTGCCGCAGGCCCTGGAGGAAGGCCCCGGCCTGCGCGCCCTGATCGGCCCCGGCCGCACCCTCCACTTCCACGCCACCGACACCGCGCCACAGGCACTCGCGCACTGGCTGGTCGACCTCACCCACGAGCCCCTCACCTGGCGCCGCGCCCGCGAGGAGGCCGCCGTAACCGTCCGCGGCCCGCTCGCCGGCCTGCTCCTGCACATCTACGGACGGTCCGCCGCCCCCACCCACCCGGTCGAGATCCTCGGCGACGCACGGCTGCTCGACTCCTGGCTGGACGGCGTCAGCTACTGGCTCAGGCAATAGCGGCCGGCCGGCGCCTGTGTGTATGCCGCGCACCGCCCGCCCCGTTCTCACCGTCGCATCTGAGCCTGAGCGCGATAGTTGTCGTTAACCTCCTATCCCGACCTGGCCTTTCTCGATGAGCGATACCCGGGGCTCCTTGTGGTCCCACATCTGTACGTGGACGGATCTGCTGGTCCCTGTCTCGCTGGACGCGCGGCGGGGCGGCCTGGACCTGTCCGATGGCTGGCCGAACCGGTGGACGGCGACGTGGAAGTACGCCGGGGACGAGGTTGCGGGGCCGGTCCGGCACCTGGGGTAGGTGCCGGTGGCGAGCCGTGGGCCGATGCGGGGGTTCACCTGGCGGCGGGAGCAGCGGCACAGGCCCGGTCTGGAGTCCCTGGTGTCGACGGGGCGCCTGCATGGGTTCGAGAGCCTCGAAGAGGATCAGCTGCTGGTAGCTCTGGACTTTGCCGGTGATCTGGTGGAAGTGCTGTCGCAGCCGTTGCGTATCCGGTTCCGTACGGCGGAGAAGTGGCGCAACCGCATCCCGGCAGGAACGGCTGAGAGAAGCCGATCTCGCACTGAGCAGATGGCTTCGTCGCCCGTCTTGGATCTCGGTCCCGCTCAGGCAAGCGGTGATGGATCTTCCGGCGGGCAGAAGAGCTGCAGTGAAGCCCTGCTGAGTTCAGCCTCGCAGGTTCGGCGGTGCGAGATCCTTGCAGTAGCGGACTTCGGGGACCGCTGTGCCGTTCACCGACCAGTCCGCCGAGCGGCCGTCCAGTACGAAGCCGCCCCGCTCGTAGAAGCGGCGCGCCCTTGTGTTGGCGGCGATCACCCACAGTACGAGCCTGTGGAACGAGCGCTCCCGGGCAGCCCCCAGCGTCTGCTGCATCAGCGCTTTTCCGACACCGGTGCCGAGGCGATCAGGGGCCGCGTAGAGGGCGAGCAGTTCGCCGTCCTGGGGTTTCCGGTCCTCTTCTTTGGAGGGGCCGAGTGCCGCCCAGCCGACCACGGCGCCGTCTTCCTCGGCGACGAAGTTCAGGACGCTCCCCGTGCTGCGCACGAACATGTCACGTCGCATGCGGGCGTCCTCGGCGACCGTGAGTGCGTCGAGGTAGTCCTGCGGCACCATGCCCGAGTAGGCGGCCTGCCAGCCTTTCACCCGCACTGTCGAAACATCGCAGATGTCTTCTTCCTGCATGGGGCGTACCCGCATCATGCGCCGAGTGTACCCGGGCATGAAAGATGCACCCTTGGCTTTTCCCTTTCCCGTGCATCTGGTTCACAGCGAGCTGCGAATGATGATTTCCCACCAGGAGGCGAGTTCCGCCCCCAGGGAAAGGGCACGGACCTCGGGTGAATTGGTGGTGCTTCGCCATGTGGTCATCGCCTGCACCGCGCATCCGGCGATGATCGCCCCGCGTACCTCTCCGCCGGGCTCGGTCATGGAGAAGTTCTTCAACCAGGCCGACAAGTAAGGCTGTGCCAGGCGGGACTGTGAGAACGACGTGAAGGATCCACCGCGTACGTGCAGCAGCGAGGCAAGGTTCATGAACGGGTGCCCCAGGTACCGGGGTTCCCATTCGGATATCTGCATCCCGTCTTTGCCGAGGTACGCTGTGTGGCAATTCAATGAGCCATTGACGATGCTGACGGGAAGCCGACTGCGGCCGAGTGCGTCAAAGGCGGCATTGACGCTCTGGGTCATCCAGTCAAAGGCCCGGTCCCCGAACCCCGGAATGTATTCCTGTACGGCCCGCCAGTCCCGGAGGATCAGGCGGAACTCCTCATGCAGCCGGTCGCATCAACTCGTCAGAAGCCGAAGGAGTTGTGCGGTTCGGGGTCGATCCGGAACAACCGGGCCAGCCGCCCGATCGCGCCGTCGGCGTGCGGGGTGATGTGGCCCGCATACGCCAGGTCGTGCGCCGACATGCCACCGAAGTAGAGCGAACTGAGCGCCGGGACCGTGATGGTCATGTCCGCCACCTGATTGGTCGGAACGCACGTCACCGAAGCACCGTCTGCTCGGATATGCCACGTCCGGTTGTTCGCTGGGCACATCCGGTCGCCGCCGATGGTGAACGTCAGCTCGCCAGACGTGTCGTACGACCGTTGTGTCAGGGCGAGGGGGACGTCGAGAAGTCGCGCCCACAGGTTGTCCGACTGGCGGGTAATGCGCATCGCGCGGGGGTTCGTGAGCATCCACCGCAGGGGTTCGTCGCGCGGACGGCCGGGTGCCACGATGGTCTTGGTGAGATCGAAGTCGATCAGCACGCTCCACAAGGCGCGGTAGGCGATCGGATTCATGGCCTCAAGGGCCTCCACGACGAGTGTTCCCGCGTTGTCCTCTGTCGAGGACCACGGCAGTCGAAAGTTGGCGATGCCGTCCACATTGCCGCGCTGGTTGCGGTGGACGAGATACCGCAGCGGTCCGTTCGTGCCGTCTGCTTTGTCGGACAGCCCTTCCCAGCGTCCGGTGAGCGGGGTGAGTTCACCGACGCGCGATGTACGTACGCTCGCATGCACCACAGGCCAGGCCTGCTTCGCCTGCGTGGCGCCGACCAACTCCAGCGCCCCGGGGTCAGTCTCGGCTGGAAGGAGGGTGGCTTCGTGACGGGCCAGCTCCCACCTGACGCGGTAGGTCGACGGCGACAACCCGTACCGCCCGTAGATGCTGCCTTCACTCGCGCTGAGCATCGCCAGCGGCTCGCCTCGGGCCAAGGCTGATTCGAACATGGCCTGCATCATCTGCCGCAAGTAACCGCGTCGGCGGTGGGTCGCGATCACCCCGGTGGCAGTGACGCCGGCCATCCTGACCGTACCCCCGCCGGGGACCGTCACCTCGAAGGAGATGGTGGCGGATGCGCCGACGCACGTGCCGTCGAAGAACGTCGCGATCGGGTGGAAGGACTCATCCTTGATATCAGCCTCTGCCCACTCATCGAGCTGCTCCGCGGTCGCGGGGGCACGCTGCGGGGGCCACGGCTCAGGACCACCGTGCCACGCAGCGTCCGCTGGCTCCCACTTCGGCAGCCCGTTCGCGAACGGCAATGCCCGGTAGTACGCAGCCATTTCATCCGGTCGTGGCGGGCGGACCCGAGTCACCATGCCGGACATTGCATCCGCGCCCCCCACCGACTGGCAACCGAATATCGGCCCTTCCCGCTTCGGATCGTCATCATGAACCACTTCAATCACAGGGCTCCGATGCACCTGATCATCGCCCGCGGTCCTGCCCCATCGGACGGCCAGCGAAAGCCGACCACGAAGCTACCGTCGCGCCCACCGCAGCCACCCCTAACCGAGTCGGACGGCGTCGCGGGTGCGTCAACGGGAAGGAGCTGACCCGTGGGCCTCGCCGGACGCCCCCTCTTCTCACCGAGAGATCATGTGAGCGTGATGCTGTGGATCCGCGCCTACGACGGCGAGAGCAATGTCTGGTCGTACTTCGAGCTCGACAATGAGGAATGGGCGCTGCGGCACGTCGACCTGCAAGGACTTCAGCGCCAGCCTGTGACCGCAGCCTCGCTGGCGGAGGTCATCGAGATCCGCGACCGCGGCGACCTGGCAGCCATGGCCTCCTACGAGCGGCAGTACGGCGTCCTTGCGGAAAGCACCCTGCAAGGGTGGCAAGAAGCGGACGGCACTGCCGAAATCACCCGGCAAGAATTCGAGTCGACGTGGGCATCTGCGCGAGTCTTCCACTCCGAGTACTCAGAATTCCGTGTAGCCGGGTTCTCGCCCTCCGGCCTGACTCTCGCGGTCGCCACCAGCAGCGACCTCACTCTCTGGACTCGGCCCGAACTCCACGTTGACGACTGAGCGGACAACGGGACCGCACGCGAGAGGACGACAGATGGACCGGGCGGAACTCGCCGAGATGCTGGGCGACCAGACCGCGGCCTGCGAACCCGCCAGAGCGGCGCTTCTCGACGGAGGCGACTTCGTCGTATGGGACGGCAGCGTTCCCAGCCAGCAGCTTGCCGGCATCTACGCGGCTCGCCTCCGGCGGGCGAGGAAGCGAGGTACTGAGACTCTCGCCTTGCCGTCCACGGTCGACACCCTCACCCGGCTCGAAGCCACTCAGGTCAGGATCGGCCGCATCTTCTCACCGGACCGGACGTGGGCCTTCATGCTCTTCCTCGCCGACGACGCCAGCGCAATCCTCGCCTGCACGGGAGTCCGCCAAGACGCACGGTGACAGTTGTGCTGCTCAAGTGACAACTAGCGTGCTCAGGCACAGCATCCCGGTCGCCCGCCGCCGACACTCCCGCTAGCGCTTGCTTGCAATAGTTAGCATGAGGGGGCACTATCGAGGCATGGCATCACTCAACGTCGGCAATCTCGGCGAGTTCCTGCGGGAGCAGCGGCGCACGGCGCAGCTCAGCCTGCGGCAGCTCGCGGATGCGGCGGGGGTGTCCAACCCGTATCTCAGTCAGATCGAGCGCGGCTTGCGCAAGCCGAGTGCGGAGATCTTGCAGCAGCTCGCCAAGGCACTGCGGATCTCCGCCGAGACGCTCTACGTCCAGGCCGGGATTCTCGATGAGCGGCATGGACTGGACGGGGTCGAGGTGCAGACCGCGATCCTGACCGATCCGGCGCTGAACGAGAAGCAGAAGCAGGTCCTGCTGCAGATCTACGAGTCCTTCCGCAAGGAGAACGGGCTCGGGAGCGGCGGGGGCGGCACCGCGCGCGGGCCCGAGGACGGAACGGGACCGGACACCCATGAGGCTTGAGGCCGACGGCGGCCCGCACGCCACCTGAGCGACCCATTCGATTCCAGGAGGAAGTACGTCATGGCCATCACCGATGACCTCCGCAAGACCCTGACCGACGCCACCCCGCTGTACGCGCTGGCCGGCACCGCCGACCTGGCCGCCGAGAAGCTCGGCGAGGTGCCGGCGCTGGTGGAGAAGCTGCGGGCCGAGGCGCCCAAAGCCTTCGAATCCGTGCGCGCCACCGACCCCAAGGACGTGCAGGAGCGGGTCGCCAAGCAGGCCAAGGACGCCCAGGAGAAGCTGGGCGAGCTGCTGGGCACGCTGGACGGCGATCTGAAGAAGATCCGCGAGCAGGCGCAGGGCCTGGCGCTCCAGGGCGTGGGCCGGGCCGCCGAGTACGCCGTCAAGGCGCGGGAGACGTACGACGGGCTGGCCGAGCGGGGCCGCGGCGCCGTGCAGACCTGGCGCGGCGAGACCGCCGACCAGGTCGAGGAGCTCGCGGTGGCCATCGAGCCGGAGCCCGAGGCGAAGCCGCAGCCGACGGTCCGCGACACTCTGAAGGCCCAGCAGAAGCCGGCCACGGCGAACGGCACCACGGCCGAGGAGAAGCCGGCCACGGCGAACGGCACCAAGACCGAGGAGAAGCCGGCCACGGCGAAGAAGACGGCCACGGCGCGCAAGCCTGCGGCGAAGAAGACCACGCCGCCGTCCGCGAAGTGATCTGAGCGGCGGCGGACGGACCCGAGAGGTCCGTCCGGCGGGCCGGGCACGCTTGGCGTGCCCGGCCCGTTCACCGGGTACGGTGGGGCCCCGTCGGGCCCCTCAGGGCCGGGGCGACGAGGGACGACCAGGGACAACGAGGCGAACGGGTGGTGGCGGAGTGCTGATCTACGGGTTCCAGAACGTTCTGGACTGGGTGCAGCTCGCCCTGGGCGTGTACGCCGCCGTGATGCTGATCGACGCGGCCGTGCACCGCGACGACGCCTACCGCGCGGCGAGCAAGCAGTCCAAGGGCATGTGGCTCATTTTCCTCGCCCTCGCGACGGCGCTGCTGTTCCTGCTGCCGCTGATGTCGTTCCTGCCGGTCATCGGCATCATCGCGGTGATCGTCTACACCGTCGACGTGCGCCCCGCGCTCAAGGACGCCTCCGGCGGCGGCCGCGGCCCGCGCCGCGGCGGCTCCAGCTCGGACGGCCCGTACGGCCCCTACAACGGCGGCCGCTGAGCCCGGCCGTCCTGGCGGCGGTCCAGCAGCAGCACGGCGACATCGTCGGTCAGTTCCCCGCCGTTGAGGTCGCGCACCTCGCGGACCGCGGCGTCCAGCAGTTCCTCGCCGCGCAGGCCGGCCGCCATCTGGCGGCTCACCAGCTCGACCATGCCGTCCTGGCCCAGGCGCTGGTTGCCCTCGCCGATCCGGCCCTCGATCAGGCCGTCGGTGTACATCATCAGGTTCCACGAGCCGCCCAGCTCGACCTGCCGGCGCGGCCAGCGGGCGTGCGGCAGCAGGCCGAGGGCCGGACCGCCGGACTCGTACGGCAGCAGCCGCGGCGCCTGGCCCGCGCGGGCCACCAGCGGCGCGGGGTGACCGGCCAGGCACAGGCCGGCGCGCCGGCCGTCCGGGGAGATGTCGACGGTGCACAGCGTCGCGAAGATCTCGTCGTCCGCGCGCTCGTGCTCCAGCACCTTCTGGAGGGTGGAGAGCAGCTCGTCGCCGCACAGCCCGGCGAAGGTCAGCGCGCGCCAGGCGATACGCAGCTCGACGCCGAGCGCGGCCTCGTCCGGGCCGTGGCCGCAGACGTCGCCGATCATGGCGTGAACCGTGCCGTCCGGGGTGCGCACGGTGTCGTAGAAGTCGCCACCGAGCAGCGCGCGGCTGCGGCCGGGGCGGTAGCAGGACGCGAAGCGCAGGTCGGAGCCGTCGAGCAGGGGCGTGGGCAGCAGGCCGCGCTCCAGGCGGGCGTTCTCCTGCGCGCGCATCCGCGACTCGGTCAGTTGCCGCTGCGCGAGGTCGGCGCGCTTGCGTTCGACCGCGTAGCGCACCGCGCGGCTGAGCACCGCGCCGTCCAGCTCGTCGCGGAAGAGGTAGTCCTGGGCGCCGACGCGTACGGCGTCCGCGGCCCGCTCGGCGTCGGTCTCGGACGTGAGGACGAGCACGGCGTGCGAGGGGGCCAGCCGCAGCACCTCACGCAGCACGTCCAGCTCGTCACCGGGGCGGCCGTCGTCGGAGGCGCCCTTGTCGGCCTTCTCGGCCCGGTCGGGCCTCTCGGGCGGTGCCAGGTCGAGCAGGATGCAGTGCACGTCGTCGGTGAGCAGCCGCTCGGCCTCGGTGAGGTTGCGGGCGGTGCGCAGGCGGACCTTGCGGCCCGCCCAGTCCGACATGTCGGGGACGGGGCTGTTGGGGTCCTCGCCTATGAGGAGCAGGGTCAGGCCCTGAGGGGTCGGCTGCTGGGCGGCCGCGGGCTGCTCGGGCGCGGCCTGCTCCTGGCCGGTCCGCGACAGGTCGCCGGTGCCCCGGACCATCGCGTCCCCCTCCGTCGGTGTACCGGCCGTGCGCGCGGCATCCGCGCAGGCGGTGTCCACCGGTCCTGCCTGGTGCGGCAGCACGACCGTCCGCTGGTGCGGTACGGGTACGGGCATTTCCTCTGCTTCCTTCCCTCCCCCCGAGGGGTACGGTGGCGAGCCGACCGGCGCACCACCGTGCCCGGTTCCCCACCGCTCGTGAGTCAATTGAGCGGGGCGTTGCCGGGCACTGAGAGGCGACCATAGCGCCAGGACCGAGCGCTTTGGAATGGCCGATGGCAATCCGCCATCGTCATATGCCGCATCCCATCTGCGGTAACGCGCGGGAAGGGAGGAAAGCGGAATGACGAACATCACCCCGCATGACCGCATTCGGCGACGTCCGGCAACCCTCAGATAACGAGCTAACCGGTCATTTATCGGGCCGCACGACACCCAGGATCGGCATCGATCCGGCGCCCGTGACCGTGATCTGCCGACCAGGCCGGGGGGCGTGCACGAGCGCGCCGTCGCCGAGGTACATCCCGACATGACTGGCGTCCGAGAAGTAGATGATCAGGTCGCCGGGACGCATGTCCTTGAGGGCGACCCGGGGCAGCCGCCGCCACTGCTCCTGCGAGGTCCGCGGAATCGTCCGGCCGGCGGCCTGCCAGGCACGCAGGGTCAGCCCGGAACAATCGAAGGTGTCCGGCCCTTCCGCGCCCCACACATAGTCCTTGCCGATCTGTGACGTGGCATACGCGATCGCCTTCTTGCCGGTGGCCGAGGCTTTGTTGTCGATCTCTTTCAGGACACCGGAATCCAGCCATTTCTGCTGCTCCCGGAACGCCTGCTCGTCCTCCAGTTTTTTCAGCCGGTCCTTTTCGTCGGCGGCCAGCCGGGATTCCAGCTTCTTGGCCGCCTCGATCTTCTTCTCGACGTCCCGCCGCGCCTTTTCCTTCTTCTCGCGGTTCGCCTCCAGCCGCTCCCAGCGGTCGGTGGCCGCCGCCGAGTAGTGCTCCAAGTCGTTTTCCTGCCGCGACAGTTGGCCGATCACGCTCTTGGCGGCCTGCTGGGCCTTGCGGACGAGGGTGGCGTTGTCGAGGAATCCCTCGGGGTCGGCGCCGAGCATCAGCCGGGCCTCGGGCGGGACCCCGCCGGCGCGGTACTGCGCGCTGGCCAGCACCCCCGCCTGCCGCTTGAGAGCGGCCCGCTTCCGCTGGGCCGCGTCGATGCTCCGGGCCAGCCGGACGATTTCCTTCTGCTGGACCTCGACCTGTTCCTTGGCCCCGTTGTAGGCGTCGGTCGCCCGCTCGGCCTCGCGGTAGAGCGCGTCGATCTCCTTGCGGACCTCCTCCAGGCGCTTGCCGCTCCCCGGCGTCCGGTCCGCGGCGTCCGCCGCGCCGGCCGGTCCCGGATCCGCGGCGGCGGCCGCCGCCGTGCCACCGAGCAGACCGGTCGCGCACAGCACGACGGCCGTGCACGCCACCACCCGGCCGCCCCACGCGCCCCAGTGCTCCCGTCGCCCCTGGAAGCCCCACACCCCGCGTACGCCTCGTACGTCGCGCATGCCTCGTACGTCCTGCCGTGCCCCCTGGCTCCCCACCAGCCACCTCCGGTCGGTCCGCACCGATTCGCGTCTACGCCTCAGGCGCGGATGCTGCCATACCGGCCGGTAATTCAACAGGGCGACGGGCCCCTGACCCCCGAGTTACGCCCGGTCGCCACCCGCCCAAGATCCCGCACCCACCTGATGGCCGAGGTTCACCTTCCGTTCACTCCCCTCCTTCGGCCACGTCACCTCATCTGCCTAATTTCAGCCGTACCGAGTGCGCGTCACGCCCCCCCAACCGGACGCGGCACGGCTAGCTGACACCGCGAACCGCGGCAGTCCCCGCGGCCCGCGGCGGTCCCACCGATCGTCTCCCCCGCACGCCGAAGAAGCGGCGCGCCCCAGGAAGGAACTCTCGACAGTGAAGCTTCAGCGCAAGAACCGGGTTCGCGCCCTCGCCGTTGGCGCTCTCGCCGTCTCCGGTGCCCTGGCCCTGACGGCGTGCGGCTCCGACGACACCAGCGCCGGCGGCGGCAAGTCCGCCAAGCCCGCCGACGTCAAGTGCGAGGGCAAGGGCAAGCTGCTCGCCTCCGGCTCGTCCGCGCAGAAGAACGCCATGGACGTATGGGTGCAGAACTACTCCGGCGCCTGCGCGGACACCGAGATCAACTACCAGCCCACGGGCTCGGGCGCCGGCATCACCACGTTCCTCCAGGGCCAGACCGCGTTCGCCGGCTCCGACTCCGCCCTCAAGCCCGAAGAGGTCCAGAAGTCGAAGAAGATCTGCAAGGGCGGCCAGGCCATCAACCTGCCGATGGTCGGCGGCCCCATCGCGGTCGGCTACAACGTGCCCGGCGTGGACGACCTCGTGCTGGACGCCCCGACCCTCGCGAAGATCTTCGACGCGCAGATCACCAACTGGAACGACGCCGCGATCAAGAAGCTGAACCCGGGCGCCAAGCTCCCGGACCTCAAGATCCAGGCGTTCCACCGCTCCGACGACTCCGGCACCACCGACAACTTCACCAAGTACCTCAAGGGCGCCGCCCCGGCCGCCTGGAAGCACGCGCCGGCCAAGACCTGGGAAGGCAAGGGCGGCCAGGCGGCCTCCGGCTCGGCCGGTGTCTCCTCGCAGGTCAAGCAGACCAGCGGCGCCATCTCCTACTTCGAGCTGTCCTACGCCACGGCCGGCAAGATCCCGACCGTCAAGCTGAACACCGGGGCCAAGGCGCCGGTCGAGGCCACCGTCGACAACGCCTCCAAGGCGATCGCCGAGGCCAAGCAGATCGGCAAGGGCGACGACCTCGCCCTCCAGCTCAACTACACCTCCAAGGCCGAAGGCGCCTACCCGATCACCCTGGTGACCTACGAGGTCGCCTGCGACAAGGGCAACAAGACCGAGACGCTGCCCGCCACCAAGTCCTTCCTGACCTACGTCTCCAGCAAGGACGGCCAGGACGCCCTCAAGGAACTGGGCTACGCCCCGCTGCCCACCGAGATCGCCGACAAGGTCCGCAAGACCGTCGCCACGCTCTCCTGACCCACCGGGCGGCGGCCCCACCCGCCGTACGTCCCCGGGCCCGCACCCGGCCCGCCGTACGGCCCCGGGGCCGCCGCCCGTCCGGTGCACCGCCGCGCCAGGAGCCCCCGCCGGCTCCGCAGACCGGAGAAACCATGACTTCGACATCCTTGATACCCGACACGCCACCACCGCCGGCCGACGAGCGCTCCGCCGTCTCCGGCAAGGCGGTCCGCCCCGGTGACCGGATCTTCCTCGGGTTCTCCCGTGGTTCCGGCATCACCCTGCTGGTGATCATGGCCGCCATCGCGGCCTTCCTCACCTACCGCTCGGTGCTCGCCATATCCGGCGACAAGGCCAACTTCTTCACCACCCTGGAGTGGAACGCCACGGGCGCCGAGCCGCGGTTCGGCATCGCCGTCCTGGCCTTCGGCACCGTCGTCAGCTCGGTGATCGCCATGGTCATCGCGGTCCCGGTCGCGGTCGGCATCGCCCTGTTCATCTCGCACTACGCCCCGCGCAAGCTGGCCTCACCGCTCGGCTACGTCATCGACCTGCTCGCCGCGGTCCCCAGCATCATCTACGGCCTGTGGGGCGCCCTCTTCCTCGTCCCCCACCTGGGCGGCCTCTACGGCTGGCTGGACGACTACCTCGGCTGGACCGGCGTCTTCGCCTACGGCGACGGCGCCGCCCGCTCCCTGTTCACCGTCGGCATCCTGCTCGCGATCATGATCCTGCCGATCGTGACCAGCGTCAGCCGCGAGGTCTTCCTCCAGGTCCCGAGGATGCACGAGGAGGCCGCGCTCGCGCTCGGCGCCACCCGCTGGGAAGTCATCCGGATGTCGGTGCTCCCCTTCGGCCGCTCCGGCGTCATCAGCGCCTCGATGCTGGGCCTGGGCCGCGCGCTTGGCGAGACCATGGCCGTCGCCACGGTCCTCTCCCCCAGCTTCCTGATCGGCAGCAGCCTGCTGGACCCGGGCGGCGGCACGTTCGCCCAGAACATCGCCAGCAAGTTCAGCGAGGCCGACGAGTTCGGCCAGGACGCCCTGATCGCCTCCGGCCTCGTCCTCTTCGTGATCACGCTGCTCGTCAACGGCGCGGCCCGGCTGATCATCGCCCGCCGCAAGGAGTACTCGGGAGCCGCAGCATGAGTGAGCGCAGCGAACGAATCAACAAGAGGTGCGCGCTTCGCGCATGCGGTGCCTCGCGAAGCGAGGTGGCGGCATGAGCGACGTCATGACCGAACGCCGAACGGTCGCGGACCCCGGCGGCACGCCCCTGCACGTCTCCCTCAAGCACCCCCGCCTACCTCGCTGGACCCCGCCCGTCCTCGCGCTCGTCGCGGCGGCCGTGGGCATCGGCACCGGTCTGGCCGCCGGCCTGGACAGTCAGATCCAGTGGGGCCTGATCGCCGCCCTGGTCTTCGTCTTCGGCAGCTACGCGCTGGCCGCCGTCGTCGAGGGCGGCCGGCAGGCCAAGGACCGCCTGGCCACCAGCCTGGTCTGGATCGCCTTCCTCCTCGCCGTCGTCCCGCTCGCCTCCCTGCTGTGGGAGACCGTCGCGCGCGGCACCAAGGTCCTGGACGGCTTCTTCCTGTCCCACTCGATGGGCACCCTGCCGGACGCGATGCCCGGCGGCGGCATCTACCACGCGATCGTCGGCACCCTCGAACAGGTCGGCCTGGCCACCCTGATCGCCGCGCCGATCGGCCTGCTCACCGCCATCTACCTGGTCGAATACGGGCGCGGCAAGCTCGCCAAGGTCGTCACCTTCTTCGTCGACGTGATGACCGGCATCCCCTCGATCGTGGCCGGCCTGTTCATCCTGTCCGTCTGGATCCTGATCCTCGGCTTCGGCCCCTCCGGCTTCGCCGGCGCCATGGCCCTGGCGATCTTGATGATGCCGGTCGTCGTCCGCTCCACCGAGGAGATGCTCAAGCTCGTCCCCAACGAGCTGCGCGAGGCGTCCCTGGCGCTCGGCGTGCCCAAGTGGCGCACCATCCTCAAGGTCGTCCTGCCCACCTCGCTCGGCGGCATCACCACCGGCGTCGTGCTGGCCATCGCCCGCATCACCGGCGAGACCGCCCCGGTGCTCCTCCTGGTGTGGGGCGCAAAGACGATCAACAACAACCCCTTCGAAGGCGCCCAGCAGTCGCTTCCGCTGTATGTGTTCCAGCAATGGCAGCAGGGGTCCGACGCCTCCTACGACCGTGCGTGGGCCGCGGCCCTCGTCCTGATCGCCTTCGTCATGATCCTCAATCTGGTGGCCCGCGGCATCGCCCGCTGGAAGGCCCCGCAGCGCTGATGCGCGGCTCCGCCGCGTGGCCGGCCGCCGAGCCCCACGCCCGTATGAAAGAAGCAGTGATCCCCATGGCCAAGCGAATCGACGTCAGCGGCCTCTCCGCGTACTACGGCGGCCACAAGGCCATCGACGACATCTCCATGACCGTCGAGCCGCGCTCGGTGACGGCCTTCATCGGCCCCTCCGGCTGCGGCAAGTCCACCTTCCTGCGCACCCTGAACCGCATGCACGAGGTCACCCCCGGGGGCCGCGTCGAGGGCAAGGTGCTGCTGGACTCCGAGGACCTCTACGGCTCCGGGGTCGACCCGGTCGCCGTCCGGCGCACCGTCGGCATGGTCTTCCAGCGCCCCAACCCGTTCCCCACGATGTCGATCTTCGACAACGTGGCGGCGGGGCTGCGGCTGAACGGCTCGTACAAGAAGAGCGACCTCAAGGACGTCGTCGAGAAGTCCCTCAAAGGCGCCAACCTCTGGAACGAGGTCAAGGACCGGCTGAACAAGCCCGGCTCGGGCCTGTCCGGCGGCCAGCAGCAGCGGCTGTGCATCGCCCGCGCCATCGCGGTCGAGCCGCAGGTCCTGCTGATGGACGAGCCCTGCTCGGCGCTCGACCCGATCTCCACCCTCGCCATCGAGGACCTGATCGGGGAGCTGAAGGAGCGCTTCACGATCGTCATCGTGACGCACAACATGCAGCAGGCCGCCCGCGTGTCGGACCGCACCGCGTTCTTCAACCTGGCGGCCGTCGGCCAGCCCGGCAAGCTCGTCGAGATCGACGACACCGAGCGGATCTTCTCCAACCCCTCGGTCCAGGCCACCGAGGACTACATCTCCGGCCGCTTCGGCTGAGCCCGGCCACGGCCCCGGCGCCCGCCGGGCCGCCCCCCGCGTCCTGCGGTGCTGCATGGCGGTGCCACCGCATGGCGAAGGGCCCGCCCCATCCTTCCCGGAGGGGCGGGCCCATTCCTTTGTCCCGTGGTGCCGTGGTGCCGTTCCCCGTCGCCGCGAGGCCCCGGGGACGTCCGCTACGAGAACGCGAGCTGGATGATCCAGAAGGCCACGGCCGCGACCAGCGCCGCCGCCGGCATCGTGATGAACCAGCCCATCACGATGTTCTTGGCGACGCCCCAGCGCACCGCGCGCGAGCCCTTGGTCGAGCCCACGCCCATGATCGCGGAGGTGATGACATGGGTGGTGGAGATCGGCGCGTGGAACATGAACGACGCGGTGTACATCACCGAGGCGGCCGTGGTCTCCGCGGCGAAGCCCTGCGGCGGGTCCAGCTCGATGATCCGCCGGCCCAGCGTGCGCATGATGCGCCAGCCGCCCGCGTACGTGCCGAGCGAGAGGGTGATCGCACAGGCCAGCTTGACCCAGATCGGGATGGAGTCGTTGGCGTCCTCGACATCGGCGATGACCAGGGCCATCACCACGACACCCATGGTCTTCTGGGCGTCCTGGAGGCCGTGGCCGAGCGCCATGCCCGCCGCCGAGACCGTCTGCGCGATACGGAAGCCGCGCTTGGCCTTGTGCGGGTTGGACTTCCGGAACATCCACAGGATCACGACCATCACCAGATAGCCGAGGCCGAGGCCGATCACGGGGGAGATGAACATCGGCAGGACGACCTTCTCGATCACCCCGGTCCAGATCACCTCGATGCCGCCCGCGAGCGCCGCGCCGACCATGCCGCCGAACAGGGCGTGCGAGGAGGAGGACGGCAGCCCGAAGTACCAGGTGACGAGGTTCCAGACCACCGCGCCGAGCAGGGCGGCGAAGAGGATGCCCATCCCCTTGTTGCCCTCAGGTGTGGAGATCAGTCCCTTGCTGACCGTCTTGGCGACCCCGCTGCCCAGGAAGGCACCGGCGAGGTTCATCACCGCGGCCATCGCCAGCGCCGCCCGCGGGGTCAGCGCCCGGGTGGAGACGGAGGTCGCGATGGCGTTCGCGGAGTCGTGGAAGCCGTTGGTGTACGTGAAACCGAGCGCGACCGCGATGGTCACGACGAGCGCGAAGGTGTCCATGGCCGGGGCTCAGGACTCCTTTACCGCAATGGTCTCGACCGTGTTGGCGACATGCTCGAAGGCGTCCGCCGCCTCCTCCAGGATGTCCACGATCTGCTTGAGCTTGAGCACCTCGATGGCGTCGTACTTGCCGTTGAACAGGTGCGCGAGCAGCTTGCGGTGGATCTGGTCGGCCTGGTTCTCCAGGCGGTTGACCTCGATCCAGTACTCGGTGAGGTGGGACATCGTCCGCAGGTTGGGCATGGCCTCGGCGGTCAGCTCCGCCGCCCGCGCCAGCACCTCGATCTGCTGGTCGACGCCCTTGGGCAGCTCCTCGACCTTGTAGAGGACGACCAGGTCGACGGCCTCTTCCATGAAGTCCATGATGTCGTCGAGCGACGAGGCGAGGTTGTAGATGTCCTCGCGGTCGAACGGCGTGATGAAGGAGGAGTTGAGCTGGTGGAAGATCGCGTGGGTCGCGTCATCACCCGCGTGCTCCGCCGCCCGCATCCTCTCGGCGATCTCTGCCCGCGCGGAGGCGTCCGCCCCGAGCAGTTCCATCAGGAGCTTGGAGCCCGTGACGATGTTGTCCGCGGAGGCGGCGAACATGTCGTAGAAGCTCGTCTCCCTGGGGGTCAGACGAAAGCGCACGTGAAATCCTCGGGGTGCATCGGATTCGGTCGAGTTGATGCTAGGCGCATCATCCAGCCACAGCTAACCGGCATTCCCTCAGTGTCGCCCATCGGGCAGCATGCTCTGCACGGGGTACCGCAGGTGCCCGCTAAGTTCGGTACCATATACCCACCAGGGGTATGAGAATCGACGGAATACCACGGGAGACGGCCATGACGACCACGGACGCCGACACCGACGGCGGGGCCGAAACCGCCACGGCCCGCCCCACCCGGCAGCCGCCAAACACCCCCCGAAGCGACCCGAATGCCGTGACCGACGCCGCACCGCCCTCCCACGGGGACGGCGCCCACGGCTACGCCAAGCAGCGGGACGCTCACCTCAAGCGACTGCGACGCATCGAAGGCCAGATCCGCGGCCTCCAGCGCATGCTTGAAGAAGACGTCTACTGCATCGACATACTCACCCAGGTCTCGGCGAGCACGAAGGGCCTGCAGTCCTTCGGCCTCCAGCTCCTGGAGGAACACCTGCGCCACTGCGTCGCCGACGCCGCCCTCAAGGGCCCCGAGGCCATCGACGCCAAGGTCCAGGAGGCCACCAAGGCCATCGAACGGATGCTGCGCACCTGACCCGCCACGCAACCTCCGGGGCCCGCCCCGCCGTGCGACCGGCGGCCTAGGGTCTGTCCGGCCGGGCCGTGTCCGGCCACGGCCGCGCCCGCTCCGCGCCGTCGCCCTCCACTTCCAGCACCTCGTCGATACGGTCCGGGCTGAGCCGGTCCCCCGCGGCGGCCGCCGCCGCGATCATCAATTCACCGATCAGCTCGATCTCGACGAGGGCTGCGTGATCCTGAACCGTTGGATGGCGGTCCCGGGCCACGTGCGACACCTCCTCCTTCGAGCGCCTTCCACGCCTGACGGTGGCTACCGCCCACAGTAGGGACGGCCGCACGCCGCGCGCATGGCACGGATGGGCCATTTCCGCCCATCCGGAAGGCGCCGGGAAGGCACCGGGGGCACCCTCAGGGCGCCGCGGAAGCGATCTTCCCGGTGAAGATGTCGTCCTCCTGCGGCAGCCGCGTCTCCACCTTCGCCCCGAACGCGTACAGCTCGGTCGTGGAGGTCACCGAGGCGCCCTGCGGCGCGCCGTTGGCGAACCGGAACCGCTGGCGGACCTTGCGCAGCCGGCCCGCGTCGTCCAGATAGGCGTCGAACGGCACCGCGTCGGTGGTGAACCCTTTCTCCGCGGCGACCAGCGCCGGCCTGCTCCGCGCCGACGCCGCCGCGGCCGCCGCCCCGATGTCCGTCGTCCCGCTGTAGTGCCGCACCGCCACCCCGTCCAGCCGCTCCTCCCCCTGATACGTCACATCGCGCGCCCCGCGCAGCAGTTCCGCGGCGGCCAGCGGATCCGTCGCACCACCGGTGACGAGATTGCCGTCGGCCAGCGAAGCGGTGTCCACCCGCACCCACTTGTCAGCCGGCACCCCCGCCCCGCGGTTCTTCATGAACAGGGCGCCGGGCGCCAGGATCTCGGTGATCGGCTGATGCCCGCCGCCGGGCCCGCCCGCCGGATCGGGCAGCACGACCCGCAACTGCCCGCCGCCGCGACGGAAGTCATACCCGCCGGCCCCCCGGATCGCGACCCGGGTGCCGCCGCTGACCGTCTCCATCGCCGAACGGACCCGGGCCGTCCCCGCGCCGACCAGCACATCCGCGCTGTCGCGCAGGTCCCCGGCCGTCGCGCCCGCCCGGCCGGGCGGCGCCTGGTCGTCGGCCGCCGCACCGTCGGGGGAACAACCCGTCGCCAGCACCCCGGCCGCCAGACCCGTCCCGCACGCCACGGCCACGGCGACCACGCCACCTCGCCTGTCCTGCACCACCATCGCGTACGAGCCCCCTCGGCCGCTGTGTTGGAGACGGCCTGTGCCGGCCGGTCCGTTCCGGGCGGTCGGACATTTCGCCAACGACTCGTCGGACGCCTAACGCCAACCGATCCGTTCAACGACCGTTACGGGGGCCCGTCACGCAACCCCACCCGGTAGCGCGTAGCGTGGCCGGGTGCCCGACCGAGCCCCCCAAGAGCCGCCGCCAGGTCCCGCCACCGGCCCCCACGCCCCCCGGACCACGGGCCCGACCCCCCGCCCGGCCGCCCCCGACGACGCTCCCGCGACTCCCGCGCACCACACCTCCACCACCGAACGCGGCTCCTTCTGCACGGCCCGCTGCGCCTGCGGCTGGACGGGACCTGCCCGCCGCGCCCGCTCCCAGGCGCGTACCGACGCCGCACGCCATCTGGCCGGCACCGAAGGCGGCGACGGGCCCGGCCCCGCACACCGCGCGGAATGACACCGTCCGTCCGGGGAACCCCCGACCCCCGTACCGCATCTGGCTAGTCAGACAGGCAACGCCCGGGCGGTACCGGACCATCCGTACGGCCCGGGACAACGCGGAGCGATACCGGACACCACGGCAGGCCGCCCTCCCGCGGCGCCGCACCCGCCCGGTAGCCCGCTCCCGGCACCGCCCCGCGACCACCGGCCCGCCCACGGCCGACCGGGGCGGGGCCGTACGACTTCGAGGGGGACTCATCCCAGTGAACCGGCGCACACTCCTCCAGGCCGGCGGTGGCCTCGCGGCGACCTCGCTCGCCTGGGCCACCGGCTGCGACACCCACGCCGCCCGGGCCCGCGCGACCTCCTCCGCCGCCACGGCGGGAGCCGGCACCGGCGGCGTGCAGACCAACGCCGCCGCCTCCCCCAAGGCGCTGCGGGCCCCCGCGACCAACGCCTCCTGGACCGCGCTGGGCAAAAGCCTGGACGGCAGTCTGATACGGGCCTCCGACGCCGCGTACGCGCGGGCCCGCCGCCTGTACAACACCCGCTACGACACGCTGAAGCCCTCGGCCATCGCCTACGTCAAGCACCCCGCCGACATAGCCGAATGCCTCGCCTTCGCCCGCCGTTACGACGCACCGGTCGCCATCCGCAGCGGCGGCCACTCCTACGCGGGCTTCTCCAGCGGCAACGGCAAGCTCGTCATCGACGTCTCCGCCCTCGCCAAGGTCTCCGCACCCTCCGGCGGCGTCACCCGCATCGGCGCGGGCGCCAAGCTCATCGACGTCTACCAGGGCCTGGCCCGGCACGGCGTCACCGTCCCCGGCGGTTCCTGCCCCACCGTCGGCATATCCGGCCTCACCCTCGGCGGCGGACACGGCGTGGTCTCCCGCGCCTACGGCCTGACCTGCGACAGCCTCGTCGGCGCGACCCTCGTCACGGCCGACGGCAAAACCGTCGACTGCGACTCCTCCCACCACTCCGACCTGTTCTGGGCGCTGCGCGGCGCCGGCAACGGCAACTTCGGCGTGGTCACCGAACTCCGCTTCCGTACGCACCCCGCCCCCGGCGCGGTCCGGGCGTACCTCACCTGGCCGTGGGCCAAGGCCGCGAAGGTCCTGGCGTCCTGGCAGAAATGGGGCCCGGCCCAGGCCGACGAGATATGGTCCGCCTGCCACCTCGACGCCCGCCCCGGCGGCACCCCCTCCGTCTCGGTCGCCGTCTTCTCCCTCGGCGGCTACCGCGAGCTCCAGAACGCCGTCGACAAGCTCGCCGACCAGTCCGGCGGCCCCGGCCCGGCGGCCACCGTGCACCTGAAGCGGATCGGCTACCTGGACGCGATGGAGGCGTACGCGGGCTGCTCGTCGAAGTCCACCGCCCAGTGCCACACCCCGGGTTCGCTGCCGGGGCAGAACGCCGCCGGCCAGTTGGGCCGCGAGACCTACGTCGCCCGCTCGCACTTCTTCGACCGCTCGCTGTCCGCGACCGGCATCCGCACCCTGATGGACCAGATCGAAAGCGCCGGCCACAAGGGCGTCAACGGCAACGTCGCGCTGACGGCACTGGGCGGCGCGATCAACCGGGTGGGCCGCACCGACACCGCGTTCGTCCACCGCGGATCGCGCTTCCTCGCCCAGTACTTGGCCTCCTGGCCCGCCGGCGGGTCGGCCGGCCCCCGCACCGCGTGGCTGGACGCCTTCCACGGCGCGATGCGCCGCCACTCCTCCGGCGCCGCCTACCAGAACTACACCGACCCGGGCCTGACCGACTGGAAGTCCGCCTACTACGGACCGGCCGCCGCCCGTCTGGCCACGGTCAAGCGGACCTACGACCCGCAGCGGCTGTTCAGCACCTTCTCGCAGGCCCTCTGACGGCACGTAGGGCCCCCTGACGGTCCGCATACGTACGGCCCGGCCCCCGCGTGGGGACCGGGCCGTACACATCCGCCAGGTCAACCGGCCGTCGGACCCGCAAGGGTGCCGATCCGTCAGGCCGCGAGATCCTTGTCGCGCTCGTCCGGCCGCGGCGGCACCGCCGACCCCGCGGCCAGGAGCCGCTCGTCCTCCGCGTCCCGCTCCGCCCGGCCGTCCGCCCCGGACCCCTGTCCGGCGCCCGGCGCCCGCACCAGCCACCCGGCCGGCGACCGGCCGATCGCCGTCACCAGCGGCACCAGCAGCGCCTGCGCGAGCGGCGCCAGCAGCAGGGCGACGGCGGTGCCCAGCGCGAAGCCGCCCACCACATCGGTCGGGTAGTGCACGCCCATGTACACCCGGCAGAAGCCTTCGAGCAGCGCCAGCGCGATACCGATCAGGCCGTACCTGCGGTGGGCGACGAACAGGCCGACGCCCACGGCCATGGTCAGCGTCGCGTGATCGCTGACGAACGAGAAGTCGCTCTTGCCGGGGATCAGCACTTCCAGCCCGGCGTGGTCCTTGAACGGCCGCGGCCGCTCCACGAACGCCCGGATCGGGATGTTCGCCAGCAGCGCGATCCCGGCGGCCAGCGGCGCCCAGACGGGACCGGCGACGGCGGCGGGCGCGTCCGGCCGGCGGCGCGCGGACCACCAGGCGATCAGGCACAGCACCGCGAGCGCGGCGATGATGCCGTACTCGCCGATGTACTCCATCGCGCGGTTGACCCACTGCGGCGCGTCTTTCGCGAGGCCGTTGATGCCGTCGAGCACGTCGACATCCGGATTCGGCCCCTCCAGTGCGAGTCCAGCCATCTGCCGCGACCCCTTACCTTTCGCGCGCGCGAGCGCCTACGTGTGCTGCCAACCCCCGTGGTCGTCGAGCGTTTGCTGCGTCGAGCTCTGCCTACGTCCCCACGCCAAGGAAACGCGATGAACGCCCCCGACGTTCCACCCTCCACCGGATGATCACCAGGACGTTATCGAAGCTTGACTCATCGCCGCAGTTCAGGGCCCTATGTTCACGCAGGGTTCGCGCCGGGGAGCGCTTTTGCGCCATCGGACGTCACCCGTGTGGCCCCGATGTAATCCGGCGTATCGATCTTGTCGAACCGGATCACGGCCCCGGTGTACGGCGCGTTGATCATGTATCCGCCACCGACGTAGATGCCCACGTGATGGATCGATCGCGGATCCTTCAGGTCGAACGCGAAAAACACCAGGTCGCCGGGGAGCAACTCCGCCCGCTTCGGGTGCGGGCCGGCGTTCCACTGATCGTTCGCCACCCGGGGCAGCTCGATACCCACCGAGTGGTAGGCGGCCTTCGTCAGCCCGGAACAGTCGAAGCGGCCGTTCTGCGCGGCTGTCCCGTTTCCGCCCCACAGATAGGGCGTACCGAGCTTCTCCTGCGCGTAGTAGATCGCCCCGGCGGCCTGCCTGGAGGGCGCCACCGGCCCCACCGGCGCCTCGAAGCTCTTCGCCAGCGTCGTGATGACCTTCACGTAGTTCCGCGTCTCACGGAACGGCGGCACCCCGCCGTACTGGATCACGCGGTACGCCCCCGCGTTGTACGCCGCGAGCATGTTGTGCGTGGCGTTGCCCGGCGCGTCCTTCACATACCGGGCCAGCTCGCAGTCGTACGACGCCGCCGACGGGATCGCGTCCTCCGGATCCCAGACGTCCCGCTTGCCGTCACCGTTGCCGTCTATGCCGTGCGTCTGCCACGTCCCCGGGATGAACTGCGCCATCCCCTGTGCGGACGCCGGGCTCTGCGCCTTGGGATTCCAGCCGCTCTCCTGATAGAGCTGCGCCGCCAGCAGCGCCGGGTTGATCGCCGGGCAGAGCGTCCCCCACTTCTGCACCAGCGACTGGTACGCGGCCGGCACCGCCCCCTTCGCCAGCCCGACGGCCCGCCCGCCGACCCCGGCCAGCCCGGCGGCGGCGGTGTACGTACCGATCACGAGCAGCCCGAGCAGGCAGAGCACCAGCCCCACCCCGAGCCCACCGGCAACCCAGAATTTCCGCACCCTCCAACCCTCCCCTATCCAGGCGCGGTTCACCGCCCTTTCGACCGTCCACGCGCGAGTTGCCGCCGCACGGCGGCGCACACGGTGACGCGCGACCGGCGCACGGGGCGCCCCACCGGGCGCGGCCGAAGGTCCCCGACCACCAACAGTGCCACCGGCCCATCCCCCGGCACCACCCGGAACCAACTCCTCGGCTGACGTGAGGGGAAGGCGAGCGGGAGGCGAGGGGAAGGCGCCACTGCCACCTGCGCCGCCCCAAGAGCCCGGTCAGGCCCCCGACTTCGACGTACCCGCCATCGGCCGTGCGCACCCGCTCCCGGGCCGTGCACGCCGCCCCCGGGCCTCCGATACGGCCACCCCCCGGCCATCCCCCGGCCATCATCGCCGACCCCACCGCGACAACGGCCCCCTTCCCCTCCCCCGTGAGGGACACTTCAAGGAACCCCTATGACAGGACGCGCCCCATGGATACCGGCAACGAGAAGCAGATGAACCGGCACCTGTGGTGGCGCGTGGGGTACTTCCTGTTCGCCATCCACCTCGTGGCGCTCCTCATGATCTTCGCCATGTCCCACGCCCCGAAGTAGCCACCACCCGGCCACCCCCCACTGATGATCATTGCTCAGCGTTACCCGGCGTGATACACACAGTGAGACTAATGGGTTCGATGGACGACGCGCGTGCACCCGCGCACGGCACCCCCACCGGATCCATCGAAGAAAGCCGCCAAGTCGACATCCCATGGCGTCTTCGTCGGCGAAGATAGAAGCTGACCTGCGCCATGCGGCGCGGGACACAATTACCCACACAAGGCGGTGAGTTCACACATGTTCCTAGCTGCACCCGACAAAGGCGATATCACCACCATCATCGGCGGAATCGCCCCCGACTGGGGGCCGTTCGGGAGCCTGGGCACCGAAGCCCGCGTGATGGTCGAGGTGATCATGGCGGTGGCGATCCTGCTCTGCCTCGGCATCGCGATCTGGGGCGCGGCCAAGCAGCGCATCGGCGCCACCGCGCTCCGCGACACCTTCAGCGCCGAACAGGGCAAGGGCCTGATCGTGGCCGGCCTGACCGGCGTCTTCATCATCGGCTCCCTGGGCACGCTCTTCACCATCGTCTACGGCATGGCGGTCTGACCCCGCGGCCACCCGTGCCGCGTACCCGACCCCTTGCCCCGCCCCTGCCGTGCCCCGAACCCGCCCTTCCCGGCGCCGCCCCCATGCGCCCCCGCCCGCCTCCACTCCGCCGCCCCGTGCCCCCACTCACCCCCACCGGTCCCACCTTCCCTGCCGAGGCCCCATGCTGACGACCGCTCACCCCGGCGCGACGGGCACCTCGCCGGACCGTCGCCACCCCCGCCACCAGCGGACCGGTTGGGCCGCCCGCCGCGCGGGGACAGGTGGAGCCGGGGGCAAGAAGGCGACGGCGGACGCGGAACCGACCCTGGGAACAAATAGCCCAGAGTCCCCCATTCGCCTCCGTCATCCAGCCTCTGAGGACCCGTCACGGTGAGATGTACTCGTACCACTCCGCCCGAGCCGGCGCCCGCGCGGCTACGGTCATATGAGGGCGGCACAGTGACGGCAGGGAAGGCGATGTCGGCGAAGGGGGCACAGGCGCGATGAGTCTCAACGATGACGACGGCTACGGCACCGTCGAACACCACGGTCCCGACACGGGCCAGACACGTACGAGACTCCCCGACGGCGGGGGTGACCTCTACGCCTCGGGACGACGCTCACGAACCGGCCTCTCCAGCCGGAACCTCGTCACGATCGTCGGCGTCGTCGTCCTGCTGATCGCGGCCATCGCGTTCGCCAACCGCGGCGGCAGCGGCAACAGCGAAACGACGTCGAACGACACCCCCAAGGACCCCGCCGCCCAACCCACCGCCCCCACCGGCACCAAGCCCGTCACCGGCAAAACCGGCACCATCGCCACCGGCTTCCCCAAGACAGAACAGGGCGCCCAGTCGGCGGCGGCGAACTACGCGGTGGCGCTCGTTTCCGCCAACATCCTCAAGCCCACTGAACGCCATGCGATCGTCCAGAAAGCCTTCGTCCCCACGAAGGTCGACGAGATGCAGAGCAAGCTCGACGGCGCGTATTCAGCCGGTTTCCTCAAGAAACTCGGCCTCGACGCCAAAGGCAACGCCGCCCAGGGCATGACGTACATCTCGCGGACCGTTCCCGTCGGCACCAAGGTCGTCAAGCTCGAGCAGGACACCGCGAACGTCGAGGTCTGGTGCACGGGACTCTTCGGAACCGCCGGCGTCAAGTCGACCAACCCGGTGACAAGCGACTGGTTCACCATGCGCCTCCAACTGCGATGGGCCAACGGCGACTGGAAGGTCGAGGGATTCGCGCAGCAGGACGGCCCGGCCCCCGTCAACGGAGACAACAAGACGTCTGGCGCGGACCAGATCGCCGACGCGGTTGAGCAGTACGGAGGGTTCACCTATGCGCGATAACCGGCGGAAGCGCGCCCTTACGATCACCACCGCCCTGGCGGCCGTCCACACCACACTCTTCCTGCTGGCCGCCCGTGCCCAGGCCGCGCCGACCCCCAGCCCGTCCCCCAAGGACAACTGCGACCTCATCGTCGGCCCCGCCAAGGACTACTGCCAATCCGGCGACAAACCCGGCGGCACCCCCGCCCCCCCCAAGGGCCTCCTCGACAACAACCCCCTCGACCCCCTCGAATCCCTGGCCAAAGGCTGCGCCAAAGCCGCCGCCTGGATCGTCGACAAGCTCTCCGCCGCCGTGAAGTCCACCTCCCAGGTGGACTTCACCAACACCGCGTTCCTGCGCCAGTACGCCGTCGTCTTCGCCGCCTCGACCGTCCTGACGCTCGTCCTGTGGCTGCTCGCCGTGGCCAAACGCGCCGTGCGCGGGGTGCGGCTCACCGAGGCGATCAGCGAAGCCGTCGGCTTCCTCTGGCTGACGGTCCTCGCCTCCGCCTTCACCCCCCTGATCCTCTACACCGTCGTCTCGGCGGCCGACGGCGTCACCGAGATCATCGCCAAGGGCACCGGCGCCCAGACCGACACCTTCTTCGGAGCGTTCTCCCAGGCGCTCACGAAGGGCACCGACATCGGCGGCGGCCCGATCATGCTGATCGTGGTGTCCCTGGTGTCCGTCCTCGCCGCCGGCGTGCTCTGGCTGGAGCTGGTGATCCGGGCGGCACTGCTGTACGTCGGCGCGCTGCTGGGCACCGTCGTCTACGCCGGCCTGGTCGACAAGAACATGTGGGGCCACGTCCGCCGCTGGGCCGGCATCATGATCGCCGTGATCATGGTGAAACCCGTGATCGTCATCGTGCTCGGCGTCGCCGGCGCCCTCTCCCACGACAAGGGCCCCAACGCCTTCTCCGCCGTCGTCTCCGGCCTCGCCATCATCATCCTGGCCATCTTCGCCAGCGCCGTCATCTACCGCTTCGTCCCCGGCTTCGGCGACGAGATGGTCTCGGCCCGTACGAACAAGGGCCGCGCCACCGACGGCAGCCAGGCCGCCGCCATGATCTCCTCACCCGCCGCACTGGTCTCCCAGGGCATCAAGACCCACAGCTCCCGCAGCTCCGGCGGCGACGGCGGCCAGGCCCAGGGCGCACAGGGCGGCCAGTCGCGGCCCGCCGACGCCGTCTCCGGCGGCGTCGCCGCGCACAGCTCCCGCACCGGCGGCGGCCGCGGCTCGGGCACCGCCGCCCCGGCACCCCGTACGAACCCCGGCCCCGGCCCCCACGGCAGCACCCGCACCGGCAAGACAGCAGGAGGTGAGGGGCGGTGAGCACGCAGTCCCATTCCATGTCCCACCCGATCGCCCCCCGTCGCACGTATCTGATCGGCCGCGCCCGGCCCAACGCCATCGTCGGCAAGAACCGCGAGACCGGCGAGATCGCGATGATCATCGCGGGCGCGTTCATCGGCATGCTCTGCGGCCTCCTCGTGCCCGTGCTCCCCCTGCGGATCGTCACCCTCACCGGCTTCCCGATGCTGGCCCTCGCAGCCGTCTACGTCCCGTACAAGGGCCGGACGTTCTACAAGTGGTTCGAGATCAACCGCAGCTACCGCCGCACCGTCCGCCGCGGCACCACCTACCGCTCCGGCGCCGCCGAGGCCGGCATCCGGCTCGACGGCCGCGAGGTCGAGATCGGCCCGCCGCCCGGCATCGGCCGGATCAACTGGCTGGCCGCCCCCTTCGGCCCCGACGAGATCGCCGTGCTCCTGCACGCCGACCGCCGGACCGTCACCGCCGCCATCGAGATCGAGGGCCCCGGCGTGGGCCTGCGCGACAGCGAGGACCAAGAGGCCCTCGTAGACCGCTTCGGGACGCTCCTCAAGCACGTGGCCAACGGCGACGGCTTCGTGACCCGCCTGCAGATCCTGGCGCGTACGCTGCCCGCCGACCCCGACGCCCACGCCAAGGACGTCGCCCAGCGCGGCGATCACTCCTCCCCCCGCTGGCTCCAGGAGTCCTACGAGCAGCTCCAGTCGATGGTCTCCACCTCCTCCGAACAGCACCGCGCCTACCTCGTCGCGTGCATGCACTACACCCGCGAACTGGCCGCCGAGGCCCACACCATGGCCCGCGCCGCCCGCACCCACCGCGGCGGCGGCCTCCTGCGCCAGAAACTGGACCGCGACGCCGGCCTGGCCGTCGTCATGGCCCGCGAACTCACCGACATCTGCGCCCGCCTCGCCGAGGCCGACATCCGCGTCCGCCAGCCCCTCGGCCAGGCCCGCCTCGCCTCCCTCGTGCACTCCATGTACGACCCGGACCACCCCATCGACCACATCCAGGCCATGAGCAAGCGCAACGCCTGGCCCGCCGAACTGGACGCCATGGAGCCGACGTACCTCCAGGCCAAGACCCGCGAATCGACGACCCGCGCCCCCTGGTGCCACTCCACCGCCTGGATCAAGGAATGGCCGCTGACCCCGGTCGGCGTCAACTTCCTCGCGCCGCTCCTGGTGCACACCCCGGACGTGATCCGCACCGTCGCGGTCTGCATGGACCTGGAGCCCACCGAGGTCGCCATCGAACGGATGCTGACGGAGAAGACCAACGACGACGCGGAAGCCAGCCGCGCCGCCAAGATGAACCGCGTGGTCGACCCGCGCGATGTCGCCCACCACGGCCGCATCGACCAACGCGGCGAGGACCTGGCGTCCGGCGCCGCCGGCGTCAACCTCGTCGGCTACATCACCGTCTCCTCCCGCTCGCCCGAAGCGCTCGCCCGCGACAAGCGGACCATCCGCGCCTCGGCCGGCAAGTCCTACCTCAAACTGGAGTGGTGCGACCGCGAGCACCACCGGGCGTTCGTCAACACCCTTCCTTTCGCGACCGGGATCCGCCGCTAAAGCCGCTGGGAGGCGCGTACGTCATGGCCATGCTCGATCCGCTCGCAGCGCTCACCGAGGCGTTCACCAGCTTCCTGTTCGGGAAGGTGGAGACGACCCGGCTGCCCGTACGCACCTCCACCGGCCAGGCCCAGGCCGTCTACCTGCCCACCGCCGCACCCGGCCTCGGCGACTCCGGCGTGATCATCGGCCGCGAGGTCTACAGCGGCAAGGGCTACATCTACGACCCCTTCCAGCTCTACGGCCAGCAACTCCCCGCCCCCCACTGGCTGGTCCTCGGCGAGTCCGGCAACGGCAAGTCCGCCCTGGAGAAGACCTACGTCCTGCGCCAACTGCGCTTCCGCGACCGGCAGGTCGTCGTCCTCGACGCACAGGGCGAGGACGGCGTCGGCGAATGGAACCTCATCGCCCAGGAGCTGGGAATAACCCCCATCCGCCTGGACCCCACCGCCGCCCTCAACGGCGGCATCCGCCTCAACCCCCTCGACCCGTCGATCACCACCACCGGCCAGCTCGCCCTGCTCCGCACGATCATCGAGGTCGCCATGGGGCACGGCCTGGACGAACGCTCCGGCTTCGCCCTCAAGGTCGCCCACGCCTACGTCAACGACACGATCACCAACCGCCAGCCCGTCCTGACCGACATCGTCGAGCAGTTGCGCCACCCGGAGGCGGAGTCCGCGGAGGCCATGAACGTCGACATAGACGACGTCCGCGCCTGGGGCCTGGACGTCGCGCTGGTCCTCGACCGGCTCGTCGACGGTGACCTGCGCGGCATGTTCGACGGCCCGACCAGCGTCGGCATCGACCTCGACGCCCCGCTGATCGTCTTCGACCTCTCCCACATCGACCGCAACTCCATCGCGATGCCCATCCTGATGGCCATCGTGGGCGTCTGGCTGGAACACACCTGGATCCGCCCCGACCGCAAGAAACGCATCTTCCTGGTCGAAGAGGCCTGGCACATCATCAACTCCCCCTTCGTCGCCCAGCTCTTCCAGCGCCTGCTGAAGTTCGGCCGCCGCCTGGGCCTGTCCTTCGTCGCCGTCGTCCACCACCTCAGCGACGTGGTCGACGGCGCCGCCGCACGGGAAGCAGCCGCCATCCTCAAAATGGCCTCGACACGCACCATCTACGCCCAGAAAGCCGACGAAGCCCGCGCCACCGGCCGGGTCCTCGGCCTGCCCCGCTGGGCCGTCGAAATCATCCCCACCCTCACCCCCGGCATCGCCGTCTGGGACGTCAACGGCAACGTCCAGGTCGTCAAACACCTCATCACCGAGGCCGAACGCCCGCTGGTCTACACCGACCGCGCGATGACGGAAGCCTCCTCGATGCTGACGGACGAGGCACTCGCCATCGAACGGGCGGCCGACGCCGAGGCGGAGGAACGCGCCGAAGCACTGGCGATGGCACGGCAGTTGCGGGACGAATCAAGCGAGACGGTGGCGTGACACGCGGATACGAGCAGGGACGGGACAACGGACGGTACGGCCGGGATACCCACGGCGGCCGCGAGCGCGGAGTCCCCGACTCCCTGCTCATCGGGCTGCTCGCCTTCCTCCTCGGCCTCACCCTGCTGGTGTGGACGGCGACCGGCCTCGCCGGACTGTTCTCACACGGAGCCTGGCCCGACGGCGTCACCTACCCCGGCACGCCCATGGCCCTGCGCCACCTCGTCTCCGCACCGCACGACCTCGCCGCCGCCTGGCCCGGCACCCCCAAAGGCCAACTCCCGGGCTACGGCCTGTTCTGGGGCATCCTCATCGGCGAACTGATGGTGCTGCTCGTTCTGACGATCTTCACGCTGGGCACGATCACCCGCTACCGAGCCGTCCGGGCCGCCCGCCGTAAAGCGACCCGCGACGCCCGGGAAGCCACCCTGGACGCGGCAGCCCCCACCGAAACCGCCACCCCGGCCCACACACCGAACCCCACCCCGCTCACCAACAGCACCGGCCACGCCGGCACTGCCCCAGAGCCGCCCCCGCAGCCCCAACCGCAACCCCCGCAAGCCACCCACCCCCTCCCCACAACCCCCGCTCCGGACGGCGTCACACCCCCCGCCTCGGCCACCCCCGACATCCACCACCCCCCGCACGACCCGGCCGACGGCCCGCTCCCCGAGCAACGCGCCACACCCCCGCTCGCGGCCCCCGCCTCGGCCCGTGCCCTCACCGAAGCCGCCCTCCCCCGCCTGCGCTACGGCACCGACCGCGCCGCCACCCGCACCGCGGCCGCCGCCACCGTCGCCGCCGCCGAGGGCCCCCTCATCGTCGCCACCACCGACCCCGCCCTCTGGTCCGAGACCAAGGACGCCCGCGCCAAGCTCGGCCCGCTGCTGACGTACGACCCCGCACACCGCCTCGACACCCCCGCCCGCCTCCGCTGGTCCCCGGCCTCCGGCTGCGCCGACCTCGCCACCGCCACCGCCCGCGCCGCCGCCCTCCTGGCCCCCGTACGCCCGGCCGGCACGCTCGACACGGCCGTCGCGGACGCCGCCCAGACGCTGCTGCGCTGCTGGCTGCACGCCGCAGCGGTGGACGGCCGGCCGTTCCGGCAACTCCACCGCTGGGCGCACGCCACCGGCGCCGCCCAGGAACCCGTACGCGTCCTGCGCACCCACCCCAAGGCGTCCGCCGGCCAGGCCGGCGAACTGGAATCCGTCCTCACCGCGCACGCCGAACGCCGCGAGCTGGCCAAGGAGTTGGTCGGCCGCGCCCTGGCCGCCCTCTCCTCGATCCATATCCGCGACGCCTGCAATCCCCTGCGCGCGGATTCGCTCGTTCTTGAATCATTCGTGAACGAAGGGGGAACGCTCTATGTGGTCGGGGACTCCATCGAGGATCCTCGTACCGATCCGGGTGCGATGCCCTTGCTCACCGCACTCCTCTCGCACGTGGTCGAGCACGGCCGCCGCATGGCCGAACGGTCATCTGACGGTCGGCTCGACCCACCACTCACCCTGGTCCTCGACGACATCGCGGCACTCGCGCCGTTCCCCGCGCTCCCCGATCTCCTCGAAACGGGCCACACCCGCGGCCTGTTGACGCTCGCGACGATGCGCTCCCCGGAACAGGCCCGCGCCCGCTGGCCCCACCAGCCCCTCCCCGCCTGACCACCCCCAGGTCACGCCCGCGCCAACGCCATCTCCCGCTCGATGGCCGCCGCGTTCTTCGGATCGGTCATCACCCGCCCCGTCTCCTCGAACCCGAGCGAACGGTAGAACGCCGCGGCCCGCCCGTTGTCCTCATGCACCCACAGCCGTACGCGCCCCACCGCCGGCTCCGCCCGGCTCCACGCCCATCCGACCGCCGCCCCCAACAACTCCCGCGCCAGCCCCGTCCCACGGTGCTCCGGGCGCGCATAAACCCCCACCACATGCGCCTGCGGCACCCCGCCGCCCTCCGTTTCCCCGGCGGCGTCCTCCTCCACAAAGACGACCACCATGCCGCACCAGCCACCGTCCGCCGCCTCGCCGACATACGTCACCGAGGCGCCGCTCTCCTCACCCCGTGCCGCTCTCCGCTGCCAGAATTCGTCCGGCTGACCTACGGCGGCCTCGTACGTCTCGACGAACGCCATCCGCGCCACCGGGTCGGCCAGCGCCGCCAGTCTCAGCTCCTTGAGCCACTGCCACTCGTCCGGCCGCACGGCTCTGATCAGGTACCCCATCGGCTCAGCATCCCAGCACCGGAGGCCGCCGGCCGGCGAATTCCCGTTTCCTTTCCGGGAACGCGAAAAAGCCCCGCGGGAACCGAAGTTCCCACGGGGCTTTCACAAAAATTGTTCGGCGGCGTCCTACTCTCCCACAGGGTCCCCCCTGCAGTACCATCGGCGCTGAAAGGCTTAGCTTCCGGGTTCGAAATG